>NZ_JBVIST010000018.1:0-82304 GCF_055575375.1 Streptomyces sp. NPDC034111
CCTCGTAGTGGGTCTACGTGGACGATCCCGACAACGCAGCGAGGCGCCGTGCCAGGCGTCGCGGGCCAGACGGGACTTTGCGGACACCCCCTAGGTCCTGACCCATCGGAAAGGCCCTAAAGCGGCCGGCGTACGGGCCGGCCGCCGCCGAAGAGCGGGGCGAGCACCAGTTCCGCCGCGCCGTCGGCGACCGCCCGTGCACCGCCGCGGGCGAGCGCCACCGACACCGCGGGCCGGGCCCCGGCCCGGCCGCTGCCGCGGGTGCGGGCCCGGTCGGCCAGCGCATGGGCCACACCGCTCAGGAACGCCTCGGGGTGGTCCAGCACGGTGCGCCCGCCGAGCAGCACCTGGTCGATGTCCAGCAGCTCCACGAGGTTGGCGGCGCCCACGCCCAGCGTCCGGGCCGCGCCCGGCAGATCGCCGCCGGCCACCGCCGCCAGACACAGCGCCTCTATGCAGCCGCGCTGACCACAGCCGCAGCGTGGACCGTCCAACTGGACGATCTGGTGGCCGAATTCCCCGGCGCCGGTGCGTGGCCCCCGGTAGAGGCCGCCGTCCAGCACGAGCCCGGCGCCGAGCCCGGTGCCCAGATGCAGATAGCCGAACGAGCCGGCGCCCGCGGGCCGTGCCTGCGCCAGGCCGAGCGCCGCGGCGTTGGTGTCCTTGTCGAGGACCACGGGCACGCCGAGCCGTCTCGCGAGCGCGTCCCGCAGCGGGAAGCCGTCCCACTGCGGGGCTCCGGTGACGCGGTGCAGCACCCCGGTGGTGTGGTCCAGCGGGCCCGGGCAGGCGACCCCGGCTCCCAGGACCGGCGGTCCCCCGGCGTCCGCGAGCAGCGCCGCGACCTCGCGTTCGACGGTGGTGAGCACCTGGTACGCGTCCGCCTCGAAGGCGAGCGGGGCGCGCCGGACGGCGACCGCACGGCCGGCCAGGTCGGCGAGCACGGCGATGAGCTCATCGCGGTCCAGGTGCAGCCCTATCGCATGACGGGCGCCCGGGACCAGCCGCAGGACGGTGGCCGGCTTACCGCCCGTCGAGGCCCGGCGGCCCGCCTCGGCGGCCAGCCCGTCGTCCCGCAGCCGTGCGGTGATCTTGCTGACGGCCTGCGGGGTCAGCCCCGTCTGCGCGGCGAGCTCCAGCCGGCTGACCCCCTCTTCCCCGGCCGTGCGCAGCAGCCCGAGCACCAGCGCGGCGTTATGGCCGCGCAGCGCGGGGAGGTTGGCGCCGGGACTGCCGGCGAAGCCGCCGAGGGAGGAGAGGTCGTTGCTGCTCACCCAGCCATTGTCGGCAGGGGCTTGCACTTTGGCAACAGCGTTGCTTAAGTGGACCCATGAGCGAGACGAGCGAGAACAGCCGGGCGGACCGGACGAGCGGCGACTCCAGCGGCGGCCCCGCCCCTGACGGCCCGCTCCGCGTCGGCCTGCTCGGCTACGGCCTGGCCGGCTCGGTCTTCCACGCCCCGCTGATCGCGGCCACCGACGGCCTGCTGCTCGACACCGTCTCCACCGCCCAACCCGAGCGGCAGGCGCAGGCTCGCGCCGAGCATCCGCAGGTCCGTACGGTCAGCACCGCGGAGGCGGTGCTCGACCGCGCCGCGGAGCTGGATCTGATCGTGCTGGCGACGCCCAACAAGACCCATGTACCGCTCGCCACCGCCGCTTTGGAGGCCGGCCTGCCGGTGGTCGTCGACAAGCCGCTGGCCGCGACCGCCGCCGAGGCCGAGAAGCTGGCCGCGCTCGCCGCGGACCGCGGGCTGCTGCTCTCCGTCTTCCAGAACCGCCGCTGGGACAACGACTTCCGCACGGTCCGCAAGCTCATCGAGGACGGCGCACTCGGCGAGGTGCAGCGCTTCGAGTCCCGCTTCGAGCGCTGGCGGCCGCAGCCCAAGGGCGGCTGGCGCGAGTCCGGTGACCCGCTGGAGGTCGGCGGGCTGCTCTACGACCTCGGCAGCCACCTCGTCGATCAGGCGCTGTCCCTCTTCGGCCCGGCCGCCTCCGTCTACGCCGAGTCCGACATCCGCCGCCCCGGCGCCGAGGCCGACGACGACACCTTTATCGCCCTCACGCACACCAACGGCGTCCGCTCACATCTGTGGGTGAGCGCCACCGCCCCCATGCTGGGACCGCGCTTCCGGGTACTGGGCAACAAGGCAGGCTATGTGAAGCACGGCCTGGACCCACAGGAGGCCGCCCTGCGCGAGGGCCGCCGCCCGGGCGACGAGGGCACGGAGTGGGGCGTCGAACCGAAGTCCTGCTGGGGCCGGCTGGGCGCCGGCGCCTCCCCCCGGGCCGGCGGCGGCGAGCCCGTGCCGACCCTGCCGGGCGACTACGCCGCGTACTACGCCGCGATCGCACGGGCCCTGCACGAGGGCGGCGCTCCCCCGGTAACGGCCGCCGAGGCGGCGGCGGCCCTGCGGGTGCTGGAGGCCGCGAAGACTTCGGCGGCGGAGGGTCGGTCCGTGGCGCTTGCCTAACGTTCCGCTGCGCTTGGCTGGCCTCCCACGTTTTCGGCTTTCCCGCCGTGTGGGTTTGTCGCCGTTGCTCCCCCACTGCCTGAAGGGCGTGGGAGGTACCCCCACGCGGCGGGCGGTGCCGCTGCGCGGGGCTGTCGGGTGCGGTGACGGACCTCCGGGGCCTTGTTGGTGGACTGCTTCGCTTTACGTCCACCAACAAGGCCCCTCCGGCCCGTCCCCTCCCGTTGAGGGGAGAGAAAAGGCCGGTGGGGGTGCCCGTAAGTGGGCCGGTGCACGCTATGGGGACCCAGTAACCGGCCACCGGACACGCAACGCCCGCCCCCACTCAGGTTCTCCCACCCACCACGGGAGGGGCCGCGCCGCAGGACGAAGTCCGGAGGAGCGGCACCGCACCCGACAAACCCACGCCCGCCGCCAGGCGCAACGGCGAGAAACCACCACGGCGGGAAAGCCAAGTACGTGGGGGTCAAGCCAAGCGCAGCGCCTGGCGCTGGCGCCCCAGCCCGTCGATCTCCAGCTCAACCACATCCCCGGCCCGCAGATACGGTTTGGGTTCCGGCCGGCCCATGGCGACGCCGGCCGGGGTGCCGGTGTTGATGACGTCGCCCGGGTAGAGGGTCATGAACTGGCTTACGTAGCGGACCACTTCGGCGACCGGGAAGATCTGCTCGGCGGTGGTGCCGTTCTGCTTGAGCTCGCCGTTGACCCACAGCCGTATGCCGAGGGACTGCGGGTCGGGGACCTCGTCGGCGGTCACCAGCCAGGGGCCCAGTGGGTTGAAGGTCTCGCAGTTCTTGCCCTTGTCCCACTGGCCGCCGCGTTCTGTCTGGAAGGCACGCTCGGAGACGTCGTGCGCCACCGCGTAGCCGGCCACCGCCGCCAGCGCCTGCGCATCGGTCTCCAGGTAGCGGGCGGTCCGGCCGATGACGACGGCGAGTTCCACCTCCCAGTCGGTCTTCACACTGCCCCGCGGCACCAGCACGGGGTCCTCGGGGCCGACGACGGTGTCCGGCGCCTTCATGAAGATGATCGGCTCGTCGGGGGTTGCGACCCCGGTCTCCCGGGCGTGGTCGTGGTAGTTCAGCCCGATACACACGATCTTTCCGATCCGGGCCACCGGCGGTCCGGTGCGCAGTCCGGCGGCGTCGAGCCGGGGCAGCTCACCGGACGCGGCGGCGGCGCGGAGTCCGGCCAGCTTCCCGTCGTCCGCCAGCAGCGCTCCGTCGATGTCCGGTACCAGGCCCGACAGGTCGCGCAGCACGCCCGACTCGTCGAGCAGCGCCGGGCGTTCGGCCCCCACCGTTCCGACACGCAGCAGCTTCATCGGTTCAACTCCCGTGGTCGAAGGGTCGGCCCGGAAGAGGTCTTCCGGGCCGGCCGATGGGGGACGGCCATCGAGCGATTTGGCTGATCCTCCAAGAAGGGGGTCCAGTCTGCAAGACCCCGTTCACAGGCTGGACCGTTACCGCGAGGTAGGAGCGGTCTCTTCGACGACGGGACCGGTGGCGGTCGCGCGAGGCGGCCTCTCGCCGGCCCGTGCGTTGTCCTGCGCGGTTGTCTGCGCGGTGGCCTGCGCGGTGGCCCTGGACCGGGCCGCCCGCTGCCGGGCCGCGCGGCTCTTCGGCGCGCGCCGCTGCGGGGTGCGCTGCCGCGGTGCGGAGCCGCCGGCCGTACCGTCGGCCGGGACGGTCGCCGAGGCCGTGCCGGGAGCCGATGCGTTCCCGGGGACGGGCTTCTTCCCGGCTGCCTGCTGCTTCCCGGACGCTGATTCCGTGCCGGCCGCCGGCTTCTTCTTGTCCCGCTGCAACAGCGCCCGTTCGCACGCCGTCCACGTCGTCGTCGTCACCATGTACAGCCCGGCGGCCAGCGGCACCACGGCCACCGTGATCAGCGTGGCGAAGGACAGCAGCGGCAGCACCTTGCCCATGGAGGCCATCCCGGGCAGCGCGGTGGCGCCCGCGGCCGGCGCCGGAGCCTTGGCCGTCGCGGCCCTGGCACGCCGGTAGTTCCAGGTCGCGACCGCCGCGATCAGTACGAACAGCGCGAGGTAGACCCGGCCCTGGGGGCCGAACACCCCGCCGTCGGCGAGCGCCTGGCTCCAGTGACCGCCGAGCGGCGCGCCGAGCAGCGTGTGGTCCAGCAGGCCGCCGCCCCCGGTGGAGAAGAGGTGGTACATCAGGAAGAAGACAGGCAGTTGGAGGAGCGTCGGCAGACAGCCCGCCAGCGGAGAGGAGCCGGTCTTCGCATAGAGATCGGCCACCGCCTTCTGGAGCCGCTCGGGGTTGCCCTTGTGTTTGCGCTGCAGCGCGGCGAGTTGCGGAGCGAGCGCGGTGCGGGCCTTCTCGCCCCGGGCCGCGGCGCGGGCGAGGGGGTGCAGCGCGGCGCGTACCGCGAGGGTGCACAGGACGATGGCGGCAGCCATGGCCGCGGTGCCGAAGAGCGGTTCGATCGCGTCGGCGCCGTGCGCCAGCGCATCGCCGAGGAATCCGAAAATGGACATGAGTGGGTGAGCCCTCCACGGGTCTCGTCGTGCCGGAACGGGAATTCGGCGTGACGAGCCGCGCGGACGCGGCGGAGAAACGGCAGTGAGCTGCCCGGGCGTCTACGCGGCCGTCGGGAGGGAACGGCCAGGTGCCCGGGGTCGCGGCCGCCCGGCCGCGTCGGGGTCGCGCTGTGGCAGGAATGCCGTACGCCGCTCGCGGTCGCGGATCGCCGTACGGATCCGGCCCGGTGGGACGGGCGGCGCAGCGGCGGCGACCAGGAAGGCACTGCACAGCAGCAGCACCGCGGCCGTGGTCGCGGCGGCGGTCAGAGCCGTGGTCAGCCCGCTCTGGGCGAGCAGCAGCCCGGCGAGGAGGAAGAAGAGTGCGGAGGTGTAGAGGCGCCATGCGTCGACGAGGCGATACATCCAGCGCCCTCCTCACGTACGGCCCGGTCCCAAGACTTGTCGTCTTCCGCTCAAGAGTAGCCATAGATCTGGGCAGCCGGGGGACCGGCCGGTAACTTGCCCTCCCTGCCGTCGGGACGGCGGGACCAGGGGGGATCAAAAAGGGGGAACACCTAGGAGGTGCTGTGCGCGACATCAGCGTTCCGGCCGTGGCGGCTCCACTGCGGACCGGCGGTCTCGCCGACTCCGTCTTCGACACCGCCGCTCACCAGCCGGACTTCGCTCAGCTCGCCCGCCGCGACGACCGGGCCGCCGGCGAATGGCAGGAGGTGTCCGCGAAGGAATTCCGCGACGAGGTCATGGCCCTGGCCAGGGGGCTGCTGGCCGACGGGGTACGGCCCGGCGCCCGGGTCGCGCTGATGTCCCGTACGCGCTACGAGTGGACGCTGTTCAGCTATGCGCTGTGGGCGATCGGCGGGCAGCTCGTACCGGTCTATCCGACCGCGTCGGCCGAGCAGCTGCGCGCCCTGCTCAACGGGGCGAAGATCACCGCGATCGTCGTGGAGAACGAGGCCCACGCCATGACCGTGGCGGAGGCCTGCGACGCGCACACCCGGCTGCGCCGGCTGTGGCAGCTGGACCTGGACTGCATACAGCGGCTGATGGAAGAGGGCACCCGGATACCCGAGGCGGATGTGCACCGGCTGCGGCATGCGGTGACCCCGGACGCCCCCGCCGCGATCGTCTACACCTCGGGCACCGTCGGGCGTCCGCGCGGCTGTGTGATCACCCATGCCAATCTCGCCGCCGAATGCGACACCCTCTACGCGGGCTGGGGCGGGCTGCTGGCCGCGCCCGGCGAACGCCCCTCGCTGCTGGCCTTTCTGCCGTTCGCGCACATCTACGGGCTGATGGTGCAGGTGGCGTGTCTGCGCGGTGGGGTGAAGCTGGCGCATCAGCCCGACGCGTCCTCGGACCGGCTGCTGCCGGCGCTCGCCTCGTTCCGCCCGACGTTCCTGTTCGCGGTGCCGTACGTCTTCGAGAAGATCTGCGCCCGGGCCCGGATGGCCGCCGAACAGGCGGGGCGGCGGCGGCAGTTCGATGCCGCGATGACGGTCGCGGTGCGCTACGCGGAGGCGCTGGCCGAGGAGGAGGCGGGCACCGGGCGCGGCCCCGACCCCTTCCTGCGGGCCCGCCATGCGCTCTACGACCGGCTGGTGTACTCCCGCATCCGGGAGCTGCTGGGCGGCCGGGTGCGCACCGCGGTCTCCGGCGGCTCGCCGCTCTTCCGGGAGCTGGGGCTGCTCTTCGCCGGCATGGGCCTCACCATCTACGACGGTTACGGGATGACCGAGACCAGCGGCGCGATCACCGCACAGCCGCCCGGCAAGGTGCGCTTCGGGACGGTGGGCCTCCCACTGCCGGGCTGCGCGATCCATCTGGCGCTGGACGGCGAGGTGTGGGTACGCGGTCCGGTGGTCTTCGCCGGCTACCTCGATGCCGAGGACGGTGCTGACAACGCCCGGGGCCGCGGGCTCTACGACGGCTGGCTGCCGACCGGTGACCTCGGGCACCTGGACGAGCAGGGCTATCTGGTCATCACCGGCCGCAAGAAGGACGTCATCATCACCAGCAGCGGCAAGAGCGTCGCCCCTCAGGTGTTGGAGGCGCGGCTGTGCGCCCACCCGCTGATCTCGCAGTGCGTGGTCGTCGGTGACAACCGGCCGTATGTGACCGCGCTGATCACCCTGGATCCGGAGGCCCTGGAGCAGTGGCGGCAACTGCGCGGTGAACCGGCCGAGGCCGGCGAGGGGCCGACGCCGGAGGAGCAGTTGCAGGCGGAGGTGCGGCGGGCGGTGGCGCGGGCGAACGCAACGGTGTCCCGGGCCGAGTCGATCCGCGCGTTCCGGGTGCTGCCGGGCGAGTTCAGCCAGGCGTCCGGGCTGCTGACGCCGTCACGGAAGCTGCGCAGAGCGGTCATCGTGCGGGCGTACGCGGCGGAGATCGACGCCCTGTACGCGCAGGGCGAGCGTGAGGCGCCCGACACCCGGAGCGAGCGCCGCCGGTGGGCGGCGGCCGGGCTGTACGCACGCTGAGCGGCGTCCGCACGCCGTACGCACGACAGCCGGACAGCGGACAGGCATGCTCGGCGCACGGGCAGCCGGCAGCAGACTCCTACGCAGGCGCAACCGACGGCGGACGGCGGACAGCCTCGTGTGAGCGCCGGGCAGCCGACAGCGCTCAGGGCACGGCGCACCCGTCGTACCCGCCCGCACCGGGCCCGCCCGCGGCACCGTAGCAGTGTCGCGGCGGGCCCGGCCGTTATTTGTCCAGGGGTGAGAACCCGCGTCCGAAGGCCCGGTACGACGCCTAGCGTCCGGAGGCATTCCAGTAGGGACGAACCGGGAGGCCGTGTGCGGTCGATCCTCAGCAACTCCGCAGCATCCGGGCGGACCATCGCCACCGGACTGGTCGTCGCCGCGCTCGTTGCCACGCTCGCGGCACTGCTGCTGCCCGTACAGCTCTTCGGTGAGACCGCATCCGCGGCGACCAACACCGTCTCGTACGAAGACGACGGCGGCGGCACGGTGGACACCCGCTACGGACCGCTGACCGCGATGGACCGGGACTTCGTACGCAAGGTCAGACTGGCCGGGCTGTGGGAGATGCCGGCGGGCCGGCAGGCCCAGGCGCGCGGCAAGACCGCCGAGGTGCGTACCGCGGGAGACCATCTCGTGGCCGGGCACGCCGAGCTGGACCGGCGGTCGGTGGAGGCCGGACGGGCCCTGGGCATCGGCCTGTCCAACCAGCCCACCCCCGAACAGCAGGGCTGGCTCGGGCAGTTGAACTCCGCCTCGGACGCCGAGTACCCCCGCCTCTTCGCCGAGCTGCTGCGCCGGGCGCACGGCAAGGTCTTCGGGCTCGTGGCGATGGTCCGCGACCAGACCCGTAACTCGATGGTGCGCGCCCTGGCGAACAAGGCCAACGACACGGTGCTGGACCACATCACCGTTCTGGAGAAGACCGGCCAGGTCGACTTCAACACGCTGCACAGCAGCTGAGCCGGCGGGCGGACGCGGAGCACCGCGCCGGCGACCGGCACCCCCCACCCCTCACCTCTCTCATCGAAGCGAAGTGATCTCATGAGGCAACGGCAACGCCAGCAAGGCCATAAACGCTCGCGCTTGACCAACAGAATGCTGATCGGCGCGACCGCGCTCCTGCTGGGCGGCGGAGGTCTGGCGGCGGTGGCCACCACGGCCCTGGCCGGCAACAACTCAGACCCCACGCCGTCCGACGGCCACCAGCACACCGTCATGGCCAACACCATCTCGTGCCCCGATGTCGGTGAACGGCTGCGGCAGGTGCCGCGCGGTGCGCAGCTCACGGTCTCCAAGGGCCTCGCCACGCTCGACCGCCAGGTGCACGACGCGTACCACACGATGATGGGCGGCAGCGGCAGCAGCACCGTCCTGGTCAAGCTCAAGCGGCAGCGCTCCCACACCATCAGCGTCATGGTCTCCGCCATCGCCAAGCAGACCAAACGGCCCGACTACCTGACGAAGATGAGCGGCTGCACCACCAAGCCCGTCAACGAGGGCGCCGGGACCGGTGGTTTCGACTCCACGAAGTCCACGACGGACGGCTGGTACCAGGGCCAGACCCCGCAACAGGACCAGCAGCAGAACCAGCAGCAGGATCAACAGCAGGACCAGCAACAGGACCAGCTGCCCGGGCAGGACCAGAACGGCGGCCAGCAGGGCCAGGCCGGTGGTCCCTCGCCGGACGACTTCGTCGACATCAACAACGTCCAGCCGAACGCGGACGCGCCGCCGTTCGCCGCTCCCAGGGGCGGCAACGCCACGACCGGCACCTTCACCACCGAGTGCGGCCGCAACGAGGAAGGCCACTTCAACCCCGACAACGTCATCGTCACCCCGGGCGTCAGCAACGGCGCCCACCACACCCACGACTACGTCGGCAACAAGACCACCGACGGCAACTCCACCAACGAGTCGCTGGCCGCGTCCGACACCACCTGCAACAACGGCGATCAGTCCACGTACTACTGGCCGGTGCTGCGCAAGCTGGACGGCAACGCGGAGCAGAAGCCGGGCGCCGCACAGGACGCCAACGTCGGCTCGGTGCTGACCCCGGCCACCGTAACCCTCACCTACCGCGGCAGCCAGGCCGGCCAGGTTGAGGCCATGCCGCGCTTCCTGCGCATCATCACCGGCGATGCCAAGGCGTTCACCAACGGCACGAAGAACGCCAACGCCTCCTGGAGCTGCACCGGCTTCGAGGACCGCCAGCTGAAGGACAAGTACCCGATCTGCCCGAACGGTTCGCAGGTCGTGCGCACCTTCGCCTTCCAGAACTGCTGGGACGGCCGGGACATCGACAGCGGCAACCACCGTGATCACGTGGCCTTCTCCGACCAGAACGGCAACTGCCCCAACAACTTCCGGCCCATCCCGCAGCTGGTCGAGCGGGTCACCTACGACGTACCGCAGGGCGCCAGCTTCGCGGTCGACAGCTTCCCCGAGCAGCTCCACAAGCCGGTCACCGACCACGGCGACTTCATCAATGTGATGTCCGACGACCTGATGAGGAAGGCGGTCGACTGCATCAACAACGGACAGGAGTGCAGGTGACGGCTCCCTAGCCCCAGCCCCACTCCCATGACGACTGCGACGCCGGCGCCCCTGCGCCGGCGTCGTGCTGTCCGGCCCCGGCCACCAGATCTCGACAGAAGCAAGATCTCGCCACCGAGGACCCACCCCCGCTCCCCTCCCTCCCGCCCAACGACCGCCGACCCGGACCCCATGGGTCACACTGCGCCACACCATGACCACAATGAGCAACATCGCACCCATCCTGATCCACAAAAACTGCTCACCGACCGACACGGATCACCGGCGGTGCGTCAGCGTCCGCTCAGCGGGTTGCTCAGACCGAATAACGATTCAGTCACCACGGCCGATAATTGCCCGACTGTGAGGCATTTTGGCAGGTTTGCGCGGTGACCTGCGCCACGCTGGCTGAAATTCGCCCGTGGTACACCTTCACGACCACCTGACGGACGTCACCCATGTCCGCATAGGGGGCGCTTGAGCCGGCTGATCGCCGGCATGCAACTCCATCAGCATCCGGGGGGATCGAAACCCGATCCGTCGCCAAGCGAGGCGCGGATCGGCATGGAGCGGAAAGGCGCACCACACCATGACCTCAACGCAGGTCGGCACGAACCACGGCGACAGCAATGGGGCCTCAGGAGCCACACCGGAAGAGGGCTACGAGCGGGGTCTCGGCAGCCGTCAAGTCCAGATGATCGCCATCGGCGGCGCCATCGGCGTCGGCCTCTTCCTGGGCGCGGGCGCGAACATCGCGAAGGCCGGGCCCAGCCTCATCCTCATGTACGCCCTCGCCGGCGTGATCGTCTTCTTCATCATGCGAGCGCTCGGCGAGCTGCTCCTGTACCGCCCCGTGTCGGGTTCGTTCGCGGAGTACGCCCGCGAGTTCCTCGGCCCGTTCTTCGGGTTCGTAACGGGCTGGACGTACTGGCTCATGTGGGTCGTCACCGGCATGGCCGAGCTGACGGCCGCCGCGATCTATGTGAACTTCTGGTTCCCGCAGATACCCCAATGGGTCACCGCGCTGGTCTTCCTGGTCGTGCTGTACGTGGCGAACCTGATCTCGGTGAAGATCTTCGGTGAGATCGAGTTCTGGTTCTCGATGGTCAAGGTCACCGCGCTCGTCGGCATGATCGTGATCGGTCTCGGTGTCGTCACCCTCGGCTTCAGCCAGGCGGGAGACACCGCCGCGGTCGCCAACATCTGGGCCCACGACGGGATCTTCCCCAAGGGCGTCGGCTCCAGCCTCATGACCCTCCAGGGCGTCATGTTCGCCTACCTCGCCGTCGAGCTCGTCGGTGTCACCGCGGGTGAGTCCGAGAACCCGGAGAAGACCCTGCCCAAGGCCATCAACACGCTGCCGTGGCGCATCATCGTCTTCTACGTCGGTGCGCTGAGCGTGATCCTGATGGTCGTCAAGTGGACGGAGTTCGAGCCCGGCGTCAGCCCGTTCGTGGCCGCCTTCGCGAAGATCGGCATCCCGGCCGGTGCGGCGATCGTCAACTTCGTCGTCCTGACCGCCGCGCTGTCGTCCTGCAACTCGGGTATGTACTCCACCGGGCGCATGCTCCGCGACCTCGCCGCCAACAGCGAGGCCCCGAAGGCGCTCGGCAAGCTGAGCTCCACCAAGACCCCGGCCATCGGCATCACCCTCTCCGCCGCCCTGATGGGCATCGGCGTGGTCCTCAACTACGTCGTGCCGGAGAAGGCATTCGGCTACGTCACCTCGGTGGCCACCGCGGCCGGTATCTGGACCTGGCTGATGATCCTCGTCAGCCACATCCTCTACCGCCGCGCGGTCGTCGCGGGCCGCCTGCCCGCCTCGTCCTTCCCGGCGCCCGGCGGCACGGTGTGCAGCTGGATCTCGGTGGCGTTCCTGCTCCTGGTGACCGGGCTGATCGCCCTCGACCCGGACAGCCGCGTATCGCTGTACGTGGGTGCCGGCTGGGCCGCGTGCCTGGCGATCGGCTGGGCCGTCCTCAAGGCCCGCAACCCGCACATCGCGGCGAAGGTGACCTCCGAGGACAAGCAGCTGGAGACCGCCGGCCAGCCCCGCGGCTGACCGCAACGGACCCCCGCGGTCCCACCGGACGGCCCTTGCCGCCGTCACTTCCCTACGGGGCGCCCAGGTGTCAGACACCTGGGCGCCTCGTCGTCTTTCGTTCCGCCCTCGTCTGCTTCGGCCTCGTCAGCCGTGAGAAGCCCCGGATACGCCAGACCTTGCCCATGCCCTGTCGTCGGCCGTAGATGACGGATGTGAGCTGTTCCGGGCCCACGGGCTCCCGTACGAGTGGAAGGCGGTCAAGGAATGGGCGAGTTCCCTTGTTGCCCCGCGGCGGCCCGCGTCGCCGCCGAAGCAGCCTGCGGTGCGCCGGTCGAGTGGAAGGAGATCACCGACCGGCGTGGGGCGGCGGTGTGGAAGGTGACCGGACCGCGCGGGGCGGTCGCCGTCAAGGCCGGCAGCGGCGAGGGCGCGGCCGTCACCCGGCGCGAGGGGGCGGTCCTCGAAGCGATGGGCCGGCCTGACTATCTGCTGGCTGCCGGCGAGGACGCGAACGCTGTATGGCTGGTGACCCGTTGGTTCACGGGCCCCTCGACGTGGCAGGCCTTCGCCTCCGTCAGAGGTGGCGCCGGAGCCGAAAGAGGCACCGCAGTAGCGGCGGCCGTGGAGCTGTGCCGAGCCGTGGCCGAGCTGCACGCCTCCGGCTGGGTCCACTCCGACCTCCAGCCGTCCCACGGCATCCACACCGACCATGGCGTACGGCTCATCGACTGCTCGTGGTCCTGGCGTGCAGGTACGGAGCCGCCCAGCGCATTCCGCGGCGGCCTCACGCACCTCGTTGCGCCGGAGCTGGCCGCGGCCGTCAACGCCGGCATCCCTCCGGCCACGCCCACCACGACAGCGGACGTGTACGCACTCGCCGGAAGCCTCTGGACCTGCATCACCGGCCGCTGGCCCCTGGACTACGCAGCGGCGGGCATCGATCCGCGGCAGCTCACGCCCCCTGAGATCCGTGCCTGGATCGCCGGTCGCGCTGTCCCCCTCGACACGGCCGCTCCCTGGCCGGAGTTGCAGGACGTCCTGCGCGCGGGTCTCCAGGACGCGCCGGACGCGCGACCCACAGCGACCGAACTTGCCACATCGATTGCGCAGTTGGCCAGGTGAGAGAGCGAGCTGTGCGAACTCGAAAGCCCACAACCCCGCAGCACGACGGCCCCGGTCCGGGATCTCCCGGGCTCGGGGCCGCCGTGTGCCGATGGCCGGTGGCTGACATTGGGGTGGCGAACGTCAGAGCAGCCGGCGCATCGATTCGGTTGGCGCGTCGTTTCGGGCGGCCGTGGTCAGCAGCCTGCTCGTGGGCAGCAGGACTGACCCTGGCTCATAGGCCGTTGACCCGGGCCTCCCGTGCCACCCCCAGCGGCCGGATCGATGACGCCACGGCGCGCGCCCGGCGGCCGGCCCTGGCGCGGTAGGAGCGGACGTGGGCCATGAGGCGGCGGCTGCGGAGGGCCATTTCCAGTTCGAAGCGGGCACGGGGGTCGCGGAGGACGGGGCCGAAGAGTTTCTCTATCTGGCGTAGGCGGTAGCGCACCGTCTGCGGATGGACATGCAGGAGTTTGGCGGCTTCGGGGGCGCCGCCGCCCTCCAGCCAGGCGAGCAGGGTCACTTCCAGACGTTCGCTCTGGCGGGGGGTCAGCTCTTCCAGCGGGCCGAGCCAACGGGACGTCAGGGCGTCGGCGAGGGACTCGTCCTGGAGGAGAAGCAGGGCGGACAGATGGTCGTCGACGAAGGCCGGGCGCGACTCGGGGCCGACCCGGCCCGGGGCCAGCGTGAGCAGGTAGCGGGCCCAGCGGAGGGAGGAGGCGGTGTCCGTTGCGGGGACGACGTGGCCGACGGCTGCGGGTCGGCCCTTGAGGGCGGCCTCCAGGCGGGCCCGGGTCTGGGTGGCCGGGTCGGGCACGAAGAGGCAGGTGTAGCCGTCGACGGTGCCGATGAGGGCGTGGCCCAGGGCTGCGGCGAGTTGGGGTGCCTCGGCGGGGGTGGCGAGGACGACGGCCTGGAGCGTGTCGGGGATCGGCCAGCCGGCCGCGCGGGCCAGATCGTCCAACCCGCCGTCCGGTGCCTCGCGTTGGCCGGCGAGCACCTCGAACAGGTCCTGCCGGGCCCGTGCGACGGGCATCGGTGTGACGACGGACGACACGGCCGGACGTTTACTTTCCGACTCTTTTTGGTAACCCAGTACTGTCAGCAGGGCCTGTTCCAGTGCCCATTCTGCCTCTTCTACGGGGGTATCACCGAGAAGCGCAGCCAATGCGGGAAATCCGCGTTGCAACTCCGCTACCACCTTCTCGGCGAGGGACGGGAGTTCATTTCTCACTACCCGGGTCCACTCGCCTCGGGGACGCGACCAGATGCGGTTCAGGAGATCACACATCGCTAACCTCGATCCTGGCGGGGATGCGGCTTGGACAGGGGATCGGCGCCCCCGTGCACCTGAGTCGGCATCATCCGGAGTCCTCCCGCGCGATCGCGACGCCGGTGCAGGAATTTGTCACAGCGCGATAAAGCTTACGAAAGCTTGAACGCGTTCGTAGATGCTTTTGCACATCCGGATTACGGCCCTGCGTATCCACCCGGTTACGGAATGTTCAGTGTTACCGGGGGTCACCCGCACAAAAGCCCCGGGCAAATAACGCCGCCGGGAAATTTCACCGAAATTCGCATCCCGCACCCGTGCTCCGACACCGGAGGTCCGATGTCCGCACCACGTTTGCAGAGCCGCCAGAGTCGCCGCGCGGCGCACCGCGCCCGGCCCTCGCCGCTCCTGCCGCGGCCCCGCCGCCCGCCGAACGAACCCGGGTCGCCGGGCCGCGGAGCGGCCGGCGGCTTCACCGGAACTGCCGTACTGCGCCCGGCACTTCCGGCCGCACTGCTGCTCTTCATCGCCGTCACCCTGCACTCCGGCGCGATGGACACCCTGATGCGCTTTCTGGACTACGGCGCCGGGGTGCTCGCACTGGTCTCGCTGTCGGTGACCGTGCTGTGGGGCCTGGCCGCCACCGACCGGATGGTGCTGCACTCGGGCCACCGGCTGCTCGCCCAGGCCGTGCACCGCGGAACCGGCGTCGCCGGACTCGGCTTTCTGGGCCTGCACATCTGGGTGAAGGTCGCCGAGGGCCATGCCACGACGGTGTCCATGGCGGTGCCGTTCACCGACGGCGCGCGTCCCGTGCTCATCGGCCTGGGCACGCTGGCCGCCTATGTGTTCATCGCCGTCGCGGTGACCGGCGCGGTGCGCGGTGCCTTCACCGGCACCACCGGCGCCCGCTGGTGGCGGGCGCTGCACATGAGCGCGTATCTCGCCTGGGGCTTCGCCCTGGTCCACGGCCTGAAGTCGGGCCGCGCCGCGGCCGGTTGGGCCATCGCCGGATACGCCGTATGCCTTGCCGCGGTCGCCGTACGGCTGGCGCTGCGGCTGCGCGACGCACGCAGGAACTCAGGAGAACTCCCATGACCGCCCCCGCCCCCACCCAACTGCTGCCGGCCCTGTCCGTGCCGGAGCCGGTACCGACGCTGGCGTCCTACGGGCCGCCGAGACTGCTGGCCGGGCTCGACGAGGTGCCGCGCATGGACCGGGTGGCCCATCTGGCCCGGCACGGCAGCCTGCCCAAGCTCTCGCTCCAGGAGCTGGTGGCGCTCGCCGAGGACACCGATCTGCGCGGCCGCGGCGGCGCCGGGTTCCCCTTCGCACGGAAGCTGACCGCCGTCCGGGACGGGATGAAGCGGTCCGACGGCAAGGGCGCGGTGGTCGTCAACGGCAGTGAGGGTGAGCCCAGTTGCCTCAAGGACACCGCGCTGCTGCTGCATGCGCCGCATCTGGTGCTGGACGGCGCGCTGCTGGCCGCCGAGGCGCTCGGTGCACAGGAGGTCGCCCTCGGGGTGACCCGTAAGGACGTCGAGGACTCGGTGCGGCGCGCCATCGGTGAACGCGGCCCGGTCCGGCCGGCCTTACGGGTCACCCTGCTCACCGAACGGTTCGTCACCGGCGAGGGCACCGCGATGACGAACGGGCTGGGCGGCGGCCCCGGGCTGCCGTCGGGCCGTAAGGTCCGCTCCAGCGAGCGCGGGCTGAACGGGGTGCCGACACTGCTGTCGAACACCGAGACCTACGCCCAACTCGCCGTCGCCGCCCGGCTCGGCGCGCTCGGCTACCGGAACGCGGGGCTGCCCACGGAGCCCGGCACCCTGCTGCTGACCGTCGGCGGCAGCCGGGTCGTGGAAGTCCCCTACGGGGTGCAGCTCACCCGGGTGCTGGCCCTGTGCGGGTCCGATCCGGGGCTGGGCGTGCTCCTCGGCGGCTACCACGGCACGTTCATCTCCCCGGCCGACGCCCAGCACGCGACCCTCTCCCGGGACGACCTGGCGACGTACGGGGCGGTGCTCGGCGCCGGGGCGGTACTGCCGATGCCGTACGACACCTGTCCGGCGGGGGAGACGGTACGGGTCGCGCAGTGGATGGCCGCCGAGTCGGCCGGCCAGTGCGGTCCCTGCGTGCTGGGGCTGCCCGCCCTCGCCGATGAACTCGCCCGCGCCGTACGGGGCGGCGGCGCGGGCGCCCTGGACGCCGTGCGGGCCCGGATGCGGGCCGTGGAGAAGCGCGGCGCATGCAGCCACCCGGACGGCACCGCGCGCTTTGTCGCCTCGGCCCTCGCCGCCTTCCCCGAGGAGTTCGAGCGCCATGCGCAGGGGTTCGGGTGCGGCCGCCCGGTGACCGGAGCGCTGCCGGTCACCGGGCACCAGCCGCCACCGCCCACCGACCCCGCTCCCACGGCGGCGCCCGCTCCGCCGCAGGAGCGGCTGCTGGTCGACTGGACGCTGTGCCGCGGCCACGGCCTGTGCGCGGATGTGGTGCCGGGCATCGTCAAACTCGGCCCGGACGGCTACCCGGAGCGGGCCAGCATGCCGCTGCCGGCCCGGATGCGGCGCCGCGCGCAGCTCGCGGTGCGCCGCTGCCCGGCGCTGGCGCTGCGGGTGCAGGGCGGCAACTGACCGGTGCCGCACGGCTTTTGGCCGCCGGAGAAAAATTTCCGCGCGCCCTGAACGCCCGGCCCCCCGTACGCCGTATCCCCGGGCGACGGCACACCGACCGGCACAGCGACGGCAGCCCGGCCGACAACCGACAGGCACACAACGGCACCACCCATCGACATCGCCCACTGACACTGCCCATCGACATTGGAGACACCATGATCACTCGACGTCGTGCGGGACTCGCGGCCGCGGCGGTCGCGACCCTGGCGCTCACCGCCGCCTGCGGCAACAGCGCCACCCAGGGAGCCGGCACCCCGACCACCGACACCGTCCAGCCGGCCGGCCAGGGCACCAGTGACTACGGCTACGGCTCCTCCGGCTCCGGCCAGGGCGACGGCGGCCAGGCCGGTGGCGACAGCGGCAAGTCCGCACAGACCGGCCCGCGGGCCGGGACGCTGGCGCTGCATCAGGACGCCAAGCTCGGGCCCATCGTCGCCGACTCCAAGGGCATGACCCTCTACCGCTTCGACAAGGACACCGCCAAGCCCCCCAAGTCCAACTGCTCGGGCTCCTGCGCCACCGCCTGGCCGCCGGTGCCGGCCGACGGCGCCTCGGCCCCCGCGGGCATCCCCAAGAGCGCACTGGGCTCGGTCACCCGCGCCGACGGCACCGAGCAGCTGACCATCGGTGGCTGGCCCGCCTACCGCTACGCCAAGGACACCAAGGCCGGGGACACCAAGGGCCAGGGCGTCGGCGGCACATGGGCCGCGCTGACCGCCGAGGGCAAGAAGGCGACCGCCCAGGAGCCGGCCGACGTCTCGGTGGCCAACCAGCCCGAGCTCGGTGAGATCCTCGTCGACGGCAACGGTATGACCCTCTACCGCTTCAACAAGGACAGCGCCTGGCCGATGAAGTTCGGCTGCAACGACGCCTGCCTGGACACCTGGAAGCCCGCCAAGCCCGCCGACCGCTCGAAGCTGAAGGGCATCCCCGCCAAGCTCATCTCCACCGTCACCCGCCCCGACGGCCTGCGTCAGCTCGCCGTCGACTGCTGGCCGGTCTACACCTTCACCGGCGACAAGCAGCCCGGTGACATCAACGGCCAGGGCAAGATGGGCCTGTGGTTCGCGGTCTCCAAGGACGGCAAGAAGATCACGTCGACGCCGACGGGCTGACCGGCGCTTCCGCCGCCGGGGCCTCCCCCCGGGGGAACTCGTCGTCCAGCGCCAGCACTTCGGCGTCCGGCCGCTCGTCCGCCTCCCGCGGCCCGAGCCAGGTGACCGCCAGCGCCACCGCCACATTCACGGCCAGCGCGACGAGCCCCGCGTTCATCCCCCACAGCGGGTCGTGTCCCCCGAAGACCAGGACACAGACCAGAGCGAAGCCCGCCACGAGGCCGCTCACCGCGGCGCACCACGTCAGCCGCCGCCACACCAGCCCCAGCAGCAGCATCGGCACCAGCTGCGCCATGCCCTCGTACGAAATCAAGGACAGCCGCACGAGGGTGTCGGGAACGGTGTAGGTCAGCAGCAGCGCCACCGTCCCGGCCACCACCACGACCAGTTGCGACCACAACTTCTGACGGCCGGCCAGCCGCGGGATCGCGCCCAGTACGCTCCTCCCCCACATCGTGCCGATGACCAGCATGAACACGGCCATCGGCACGATGGAGGAGAGGGCGGCGGCCGCCCCGATCACGGCCACGGCCCAGGCCGGGAGGGAGTCCACCACCAGCTTGAACAGCGCGAGATTGGAGTCCGCGCCGGTCAGCCCCGGCACCACGAACAGCGCCGCCAGGCCCAGCAGCATCGGCACGAACAACAGCACGTTGTAGAACGGGAGGTACAGGGCGTTGCGGCGCAGCACCTCGGCGTTGCGGGCCCCGAGGTAGCCCGCCACGGTCGTCGGAAAGATCACCACCGTGAGGGAGTTGACGACGGTGGTGGTGACGAACCAGACCTGGCCCAGACCGCCCGAGGCATGTCCGGGGAAAGTCAGCCACTGCGACTTCTCGGCGACGAGCCGGTGCAGGAAGGGCCCGTAACCATCGAAGTAGTGCAGCGGCACGTAGATGACGAGGAAGCCGAGGGTGGCGATGACGAGGAGGTCCTTGAGGACGGAGACCCAGGCGCTGCCGCGCAGTCCGCTGATGACGACGAAGGCGGTGGTGACCGCGAAGGCTATGAAGTAGGCCCAGTTCAGGCTGATCGCGCCGTAGGAGACGGTGGAGACGACGACGCCCATACCGGTGATCTGCAACTGGATGTACGGCAGCAGACAGACGGTGGCGAGCAGCGCGACGGCAGCGCCCAGCCAGGGCCGGCGGTAGCGGTGGGCGACGATGTCGGTGATGCCCACCAGGCCGTGCCGGCGGGCGTAGGCCCACAGCATCGGCCCGACGACGTACCCGAGCGCACAGCCGCAGGACATATAGGCCAGCACATAGAGCACCGGGGCGCCGAAGTTGTAGCCCCAGCCGGCCGCGCCGAGGTAGCTGAAGCTCGTATAGCTCTCGCCGGCCATCAGCACCCAGATGAAGACGGTGCCCAGACTCCGGCCGCCCACCGACCACTCGGTGAGGCCTCTGGCGCCTCCCCTCCCCCGCACCGCGAGCAGGCCGAGGACGACGGTGAGCACCATGAAGCCGCCGAAGATCGCGGTGGCGACGGTGGCGTTCACGACCGCTCCCCCGGCAGGTCCCCCGCCAGGCCACGCCTGCGGTCGGCGCGGCGCGCCAGCCACACCGACAGCGGGGTGGCCAGCGTCGCCACCAGCATCCAGAAGACCAGGAAGGGCAGGCCCAGCACGGTCGGGGTCACCCGGTTCACCAGCGGCAGCACCGCCAGGAACAGCACATACGGCAGCAGCAGCCACAGCAGCGCGGGGCGCTTTCGGGAGCCCGGGGACCGGCCCCCGGGAGACTGAATTCGCACGTGGCGAGAGCCTAGACGAACCATGCCGGGGAGGGGCCCGGTCTCACCTCGCCTGCGTCGACCGCAGCACGCCCCAGACCACCAGCCGGTAGGTGGAGGTGTATTCAGGCGTACACGTCGTCAGCGTCAGATAGGCGGCGGGCGCGGTGAACCGGTAGGAGGGGTGCACGCTGCTGTAGGGGACGGCGGCGAGGACGGTGCCGTCCCCCGGGGTGGTCCGCGGCAGGGTGCGGCGGACGACGTAGGTGTAGCGGGCCCCGGCGGTGTCGATGAGGACGGTGTCGCCGGGGCGCAGCCGGTCGAGGTGGCGGAACCGGCTCGCCGTGGGTGTTGCGGTGCCCGGCCAGTGCCGCATTGCCGGCCTCACCGGGCTGTGCGCTGCGCGGATAGTGCCCGACATAGCCCTTGTTGAGGACCGCGGCCCGGCCGGTGCCCTCGGCGACGGGGGCGATGACGCCGAGGCGGGGGATGCGGAGGACGGCATAGGCCAGATCCGGCGCGGGCGGGGCGGCCGTACGCCCTCCCGGCCGGCGGGGACCGCCGTTGCCCCGGCCCGTACCGTCCTCGGGCGCCGGGGACACGACGGAGGACGGCGACGGCGCGCCCTCGCTGTCCTCCCCGCTCTCCGTGTTCTCCGGGTTCTCCCCGTGCTCCCCGTGCTGCCACTGCCGCTCCAGCTGCGCCACTTCGTCCCGGGCCGCGTACTGCGCCTGACGGTTCGTCCACCACAACTGGTGGACGACGAGCAGCAGCAGAACCGCGCCGAGCGTCACGGCCAGCTCCGCGCCCGTCCACAGCGCCCGCGCGGCGGCGGAGCGACGGGTGTGCCGCCGCCCCTGTACGACCACCGGTATCCGCTTCCGCACGGGCCGCACCGTAGGCGCCGGGGGCGGCAACCACCAGAGGCAGTGCGGGATCAGCCGCCCAGGACGTGCGAAACGGTGTAGATGGCCAGCCCGGCCAGCGCGCCGACGACCGTGCCGTTGATACGGATGAACTGGAGGTCACGGCCGATGTGCGCCTCGATCTTCTTCGAGGTGTGCTCGGCGTCCCAGCCGGCGACGGTCTCGGTGATCAGGGCGGTGATCTCGCTCTGGTACGTCGTCACCACATAGACGGCCGCGCCCTCCAGCCAGCCGTCCACCTTGCCCTGCAACCGCTCCTCGGCGGACAGCCGCCGGCCCAGGGACAGCAGCGCCGCCCGCACCCGCAGCCGCAGTTCGCTGCGCTCGTCCTCGGCGGCGGCGACGATCATCGCGCGGACCGCACCCCAGGCCGAGGCGATCAGATCCTGCACCTCGGCGCGGCCCAGCACCTCCGACTTCAGCCGCTCGACCCTGGCCCGGGTGTCCGGGTCGGACTGGAGATCTGCCGCGAAGTCCTTCAGGAAGCGGTCGACGGCGCCGCGCGCCGGATGCTCGGGCATGTCCCGCATCTCGGTGACGAAGCGCAGCAGCTCCTTGTAGACCCGGTCGCCCACCTTGCGGTCGACGAACCGCGGGGTCCATCCGGGGGCGCCGCCGGAGACCGCCGCCATCACGGAGTCGCCGTGCTCGACCAGCCAGTCGTGGGCACGGTGGACGACCAGGTCCACCACCCGCCGGTGGCCGCCCTCGGCGACGACCTTCGCCAGCAGCGTGCCGAGACCGGGCGCGATCTCCTGGGCGTCCGCGCGGCGGGTGATCGCCTCACCGACCACCGCCTGCACATCGGAGTCGCGCAGTACGGTCAGCGCGCCGCGCAGCGCGGTGGACGCCTCGGCGGTGACCCGGTCGGCGTTCTTCGGCTCGGCGAGCCAGCCGCCGAGCCGCCGGCCGATGCCCACCGAACGCAGCCGGCGCCGTACGACCTCGCCGGACAGGAAGTTCTCCCCGACGAAATCGCCCAGGCTCTGCCCCAGTTGGTCCTTCTTCGTCGGAATGATCGCGGTGTGCGGGATCGGCAGCCCCATCGGCCGCTTGAACAGCGCGGTGACCGCGAACCAGTCGGCCAGCGCACCGACCATCCCGGCCTCCGCCGCCGCCGCGACGAACCCCGTCCAGCCGCCCGCCCCGGCATGACCGGCCCAGGTCGCCAGCGCGTAGACCAGCGCGACGGCCAGCAGCAGGCCGGTGGCCAGCGTCTTCATCCGGCGTACCCCGCGCCTGCGCTCCTCGTCGGTCACGCCGTACGCGAAGCCGCCGCCCGGCGCGGCCATCCCCACCATCGGGGTCATTCCGCCCTTCGGCACCATGTCCGCTCTTGTGCGTTCCATCCGCTCCACCGCTCCCACCGTGCCCCCGTCAGCCGTACGGACGAATCCGCGCCGCACGTCCGGCCACCGGTCCGGCCGTAGTCCCACTGTGACCTACTCCCGGAACGAACCACGAGTTCCCCGCGTACCGGCCATGGCGGGATCGAGCGGGGCGCCGGGCGGCGCTCCCGAGGTCCGTGGGATCATGAGGGACCGATCGGACCGCAACGGTGCCGCTGATCATCCGCTGCCCTTTGCCCGCCCGGAGCGTGCAGCTCCGCCTTCCTCAGGAGACGCCCCCCGCATGAAGAAAAGTGTGGGTTTCGCGCTGCTCGCCGGCCTGGCGGCAGTGGTGGTGCTGATCTCGACCGCCATATTCGTCGGCTTCGGCGGCGAGGACGCCGGTCCGGGCAGCTCCCCGCACAAGCAGCGCGACCCGGCGGCGCCCGCGGTCTCCGGGCAGTGGGTCGGCACCTGGTCGGCGGCCGCGGCGGCGGCCGAACCCGGAACCCTCCAGGGGTATGCCGGGATGTCGATCCGCAACGTCGTACACACCAGCGTCGGTGGCTCCGGGGCCCGGATCCAGCTCTCCAACCTCTACGGCACCCGCCCGCTGGTGGTCAGCCATGCCTCGGTGGCGCTGGCCGCGGCGCCCAGCAACCCCACCGCGGCCGAAGGGACGATGCGCCGGCTGAGCTTCGGCGGGCGGCCCGCGGTGACCATCCCGGCGGGCGGCGCGGTCACCAGCGACCCGGCCCGGCTCACGGTCCCCGACGACGCGGACCTCCTGGTCACCACGTACTCCCCCTCCCCGTCGGGCCCGGCCACCTACCACCCGTACGCCCGGCAGACCTCCTACCTGGCGCGCGGCGACCGCACCGAGGACGCCACGGGCGCCGCCTACACCGAGCAGAGCCCGTACTGGCGCTATCTGACCGGCGTGGACGTCTGGAGCACCCGGGCGCGCGGCACGGTCGTCGCGATCGGCGACTCGATCACCGACGGCATCACCTCCACCGCCGGCGCCAACCACCGCTGGACGGACTTCCTCGCGGCACGGCTGCGCAACGAGCCCGGCGCGCCCCGCTACGGCGTCCTCAACCAGGGCATCAGCGGCAACCGCCTGCTGGTCAACGGCAGCCGGTTCTCCCCCAACAACGGCCCCAGCGTCCTGTCCCGCCTGGACCGCGACGCCCTCTCCCGTACGGGCGTGAAGGCGGTCGTCGTCGAGATCGGCCTCAACGACCTCTTCAAGACGCCGCGCCAGCTCGACCCGGAGAAGATCGTCGCGGGCATGCGGCAGATCGTCCGCGAGGCCCACGCCCGCGGTCTGCGCGTCACCGGCTCCACGCTGACGCCGTTCGGCGGACACCGCGGCTACTCCACGCTGCTGAATTCGGTCCGCGAACGGGTCAACCGCATCATCCGCTCCGGCACCGTCTACGACGAGGTCGTCGACTTCGACATGGCCCTCCGCGACCCCGCCGCCCCGGTCCGGCTGCGCCCCGTCTACGACTCCGGTGACCACCTCCACCCCAGCGACGAGGGCTACCGCGCCATGGCCAACGCGCTCAACCTCGACCACCTCAGGCAGTCGGCACCGGCGTCGCTGTAGAGCGCGGCGTCCGGTGCACTGCTCCACGCAGGTGGTTACGTGAAGTGAGCCCCGCTGCGGGCGCGTTCCGCCCCGGGTGACCGGACCGGCCCTGATATTCGAGGGCCATGGTGGAGAAACAGCAGCAGCGGGGTGACCGATCGGCCGGGTCCTGGCTCGCCGTACGTCTGCGCGACGTGCGGTGGGTGACGACGGCGCTGGCGGTTCTGGTGACGGTCGTGGGGTCGCTGCTGTCGGTTCCGTTGCTCGTACTGTCCTCTCCCGAGCCGTCCGAGGAGTACACCGAGTCGACTTCGGTGAGTGGACTGAATCCCTTCGAGCCGAGCAAACCCTCACCGCCCCGCGACAGCCCGACACCCACTCCGACGCCCAGCCCCTCGCTTGCCGTCGGTCCGATCAACATCGCCGTGGATCTGGGGCAGAAGGGCGGCCCCCCGGACTGGATCACCGCGCTGGGTGCGGTGATGACCCCGGCCGTCGCCGGGGCCACCTTTCTGCTCGGGAAGCGCCGAGGGGAGGCCGGCGGGACGACGGAGTCCGGGGAACCGCCTGCCGGGAAACCGGCCGGCTAGCGGAGATGCCGCTCCGCCGTCCCCTCAGCCCAGTTCCTTGCGCTGGTCGCGCTGTTCCTCCCTCAGGGCGCGGCGCTCCGCCTCGGGGAGTTTGCGTTCGACGCTGACGCCGCCCATCAGGGCCAGGCCCTTGACGATCACGCGCGGGGCGCCGGGCTCGCCGGGGGTGCCGTCCTCGCGGGAGTCGAAGCCGCCCATGATGCCCAGGCCGCGGACGTCGACCTCGACGCCCGGCGGGACCACGATGCTCACCCCGCCCATGAGCGCCCAGCAGGTGACCGTGATCTCGGGCCCGGCGAAGTTCGCCTCGCGCAGGTCGATCTCGCCGCCGCCCATGACGCCGACGGCCGTGAAGCGCCGCCCGATGGTCCACCGGCCCTTGCGCTGGAAGCCGCCCATGATGCCGACGCCTACCGAGGAGCCCGCCACACCGCTGACGATCCGCTCGGACCAGGCCGCCACCGCGCCGCTGTCCTTGCGCAGCGACAGCCGCGAGGACGCCGCCGGCGCCGTCGCGGCCGTCGGCAGATCGGCGGTCAGTGGCTCCAACTCCCCGTACGTACGCGCCTTGTAGGCCGCTTCGAGGCGCTCCTCGAACTCCTCCATCACCAGCCGCCCCTCCGCGAGGGCGTCCCGCAGGACCTCCGCGACCCGCTCACGGTCGGCGTCGGAGGCCCGCAATTCAGGGAGGTCTTCAGTCATGCGGACAGACTAAAGGGCTTTCTCGCCGCCCGGCCCGGCTGTACCCGGCCGGCCTCCGCCCGCGTACAGCCGGGCGATCACGCCCTCGATGTCCGGCTCGCGTACCGACAGGTCCACCAGCGGATAGCGTTCGGCGACCGCGGTGACCAGCGGTGCCGCGCTCTGCGCCGCCGGGAAGGCCAGCCACTGGCGGGGGCCTTCGACCTTGACCGTACGGGCGCCGGGGATCCCCTCGATGGGCGGGAGTTCGCGTTCCAGGTCCACCACCAGCGTCCGCTCACCGTCGCCGGCCGCCCGCAGGCCGGCGAGGCCGCCGTCGTAGACCATGTGCCCGTGGTCGATGACCATCACCCGGCGGCACAGCTGCTCGATGTCGGTCAGGTCGTGGGTGGTCAGCAGGACCGTGGTGCCGCGCTCGGCGTTCACCTCGCTCAGGAACTGCCGGACCTTCGCCTTGCTGATGACGTCGAGCCCGATGGTCGGCTCGTCGAGGTAGAGCACCTCGGGGTCGTGCAGCAGCGCCGCCGCGATATCGCCGCGCATCCGCTGCCCGAGGGAGAGCTGGCGTACGGGTACGGCCATCAGCGGGGCCAGGTCCAGCAGTTCCACGCAGCGGTCGAGGTTGGTGCGGTAGACGGCGTCGGGGACCCGGTACATCCGGCGCACCAGCTCGTAGGAGTCCCGCAGCGGCAGGTCCCACCACAGCGTGGTGCGCTGGCCGAAGACCACCCCGATCCGGCGGGCGAGCCGGGTCCGCTCCCGTGCGGGGTCGGCCCCGGCGACCCGCAGCCGGCCGCCGCTGGGCGTGAGGATGCCGGTGAGCATCTTGATGGTGGTGGACTTCCCGGCGCCGTTCGGGCCGATGTAGCCGACCATCTCGCCGCGCGGCACCTGGAAGGTGAGGCCGTCCACGGCCCGCACCTCCTGGCGGATCCGCCGCAGCCGGCCCGCCTTGCGCCGTACCGAGAAGACCTTCTCGACGCCGTCCACCTCGATCAGCGGCTCCGCCCCGGTCAGTGGCTCCGCCCCGGTCCAAGGCTCCCTCCCGGTCCGGGGTTCCACCTCGGTCCGCTGCGCCGTCCCGCTCCGCGGCTCCGTCGCGGCACCGTCACCGTTCACCATGCGCTTCCCCTTCCACCTTCCACCCTCCACCCGCCTCGATCGATGCCCCGTCAGCTGCCCGTGCTCCGGTACGCCCGCAGTCCCAGGCGCCAGGCCAGCGCGGCCCCGGCACACATCAGCGCGGCCACCGCGGGCCCCAGGAAGTCCGCCCACCCCGGCAGCCCCAGCGGATCCTCGCGGCCCAACAGGCGCAGTGCGGGCATCCAGTTGACGAAGGCGAGCGGGACGAGGAAGGTCACCCCGCGCACCAGGTCCCTGGCGAACACCGTCGGCGGGTACTGGAGCAGCGCATTGCCGCCGTACGTGAAGGAGTTCTGCACCTCGGCCGCGTCCTGCGCCCAGAACTGGAAGGCGGCGCCGAGGGCGAACACCGCCGCGAAGATGGCCGTACCGCACAGCACCATCAGCGGCACCATCAGCACCCGGCCCGGCGTCCAGTCCACGTCGAGCCGGGGCAGCGACCAGCCCAGGACCAGCAGCGCCTGGGTGATCCGGCCCAGCCGGCGCAGCGCGAAACGGTCCGCGGCAACCTGCGCGAAGACCGGTACGGGGCGCAGCAGCAGGGTGTCGAGGGTGCCGTCGCGGACCCGCCGGCCCAGCCGCTCCATGCTGCCCAGCAGCAGATCCGCCAGGCCCAGCGCGGTCCCCGACGTGGCGTAGAGAAAGGCCACTTCGGGCAGCGAGAAGCCGCCGAGGGCGTCGATCTGCGAGAACATCAGCATGATCGTGACGAAGTCCAGCAGGCAGGCGGCGAAGTTGCCGGCCGTCAGCATCACGAACGACGCCCGGTAGGCGAGCGTGGAACGCACCCACATCCGGACGATCAGCCCGTACGCAAACAGCCCCACGGCCAGCCGGCTTTCACCGGTCCCGGCCCTGGAGTACGCCTTCCCTCTAACCACCCTGCACCACCACCTTGCGGGTCGCCGCCGACTGCACCAGCCGGCCCAGCGCCAGCAGCGCCGCGCCCCACGCCGCCTGGAACACCAGCCCGCGCACCAGCGCACCCCCGCCGCGCACCCCCACCAGCACATCGGCCGGCACCTGGAGGATCGCCGCCCACGGCAGCAGCTGGGCGATCTCCCCGAAACCGCCGGGGAAGGCCCGCAGCGGCAGCAGCATCCCCGAGAAGAACAGACAGGCCAGGCCGGTGACCAGGGCCAGCCCCGAGCCGTCCAGCAGCCAGAACGAGGCCAGCGCGACCAGATACCGCAGGGCGAAGCTCACCACCACCCCGAGCAGCACCGACAGCAGGAACCAGCCCCAGGTCAGCGGATCGCCGGGCAGCGCCAGCGGGAAGCACAGCGCGCCCACCGCCATCGGCGCCACCCCTCGGCCGATCAGTTGCAGCACCGCCCGCCCCAGATCCGCGGAGAGCCACCACACCTGGAGATCCGCGGGCCGGTAGAGGTCGACCGCGATATCGCCGGTGCGGATCCGCTCCTGGAGCTCGTCGATGCCCCCGCCGACCATCAGCGACGAGGCCGCCAACAGCGCCTGCGTGGTCCAGACGAACGTCAGCGCCTGCGCCTGGTCGTAGCCGCCCAGATGCGGCCGCGCGTCCCACAGGGCGCGATAGGTGTAGGCGACGATGAAACCGAAGACGGTGTTGGTGAACACGCCCGCCACCGTGGCCACTCGATAGGTGGCGTACCGCCGGAAGCTGCCGGCCGCCACCGCCACGTACCACACACGCTCACCCGGCCTGTTCCCGTCCGACGGCAAAGCACCGGAGCCTAAGTCGCGGAGGCCGCGGGCACCATCGATTTATCACCGCTTCGGGTGAGCCATGGGCGCCATTCAGCCGGTCGGGCCGCGGTCCTGGGTGCGCGCCACCCCGTCCGACCGGGGCGGATGATGCGAAAGTTACCCAACGGGCGACAGTAGCTTTTCCCGGCGTACGGCGCGAACCCCCCAACACGACACCAATCCCCCGCCGTGGTACAACCTTCGGCGGCGGCCGAGGAGTCCATACAGACATGAGCGGACCACGCACAGGCTGGCGCCGGGCCCTCCCCAGCTGGCGCACGGTGCTCGGCACCGTGCTGCTGTTTCTGCTGCTCGTCATCGGCGCACTGATCGCCGGCTACCTCCTCGTGGACATCCCGCCGGCCAACAGCGCCGCCAGGGCCCAGAGCAACGTCTACCTCTACTCCGACGGGTCCGAGCTGGCCCGCGACGGCGAGGTCAACCGGCAGAACGTGCGGCTCAGCCAGATCCCCAAGGACGTCCAGCAGGCCGTACTCGCCGCCGAGGACCGCGACTTCTACTCGGAGTCCGCGGTCGACCCCGCCGCGATGCTGCGGGCCGCCTGGAACACCGTCACCGGCAAGGGCAAGCAGTCCGGCTCCACCATCACCCAGCAGTACGTGAAGAACTACTACCTCGGCCAGGAACAGACCCTCACCCGCAAGGCCAAGGAGTTCTTCATCGCCATCAAACTGGACCGCGAGGTGAGCAAGGACAACATCCTGCTCGGCTACCTCAACTCCAGCTACTACGGCCGCAACGCCTACGGCATCCAGGCCGCCGCCCAGGCCTACTACGGCTGCGACTCCGAGCAGCTGACCACCGCTCAGGGCGCCTACCTCGCCGCCCTCCTCAACGCCCCCAGCGCCTACGACCTCACCGCACACCCCGGGAACCGGCCGCGGGTACTGGCCCGTTGGAACTACGTACTGGACGGCATGGTCAAGCAGAAGTGGCTCAGCCCCGGCGAGCGGGCCGCCATGCAGTTCCCCGCCCCCAGGCCCGCCAGGACCTCCCCCGGCCTCACCGGCCAGCGCGGCTACCTCGTCGAGGCCGTCAAGGACTACCTCACCGACCACAAGGTCCTCGACGAGAACACCCTGCGGACCGGCGGCTACCGCATCACCACAACGATCAGCAAGCGACGCCAGAAAGCCTTCGTCACCGCGGTCAACACCCGCCTGATGGACCGGCTCGACGACTCCCGCACCGTCGACGGCTACGTCCGGGCCGGCGGCGCCTCCATCGACCCCGGAAGCGGCCGGGTGGTCGCCCTCTACGGCGGCATCGACTACGCCCGGCAGTACGTCAACGGCGCCACCCGCAGCGACTACCAGGTCGGCTCCACCTTCAAGCCGATCGTCTTCGCCGCCGCCGTGACGCACCACTCCACCACCCAGGACGGCACCCCGATCACCCCCAACACCCTCTACGACGGCACCAACAAGCGGATGACGGTCAGCCACGGCCACGCCACCGGCTTCGCGCCCGCCAACGAGGACGACCGCTCCTACGGGCCGATCACCGTCACCGAGGCCACCGACAAGTCCGTCAACGCCGTCTACGCCCAGATGGGCATCGACGTCGGCCCCGACAAGGTCAAGGAAACCGCCGTCGACCTGGGCATCCCCGCCGGCACCCCCAGCCTCGCCGCCTCCCGGGGCGCGGTCTCCCTGGGCACCGCCACCCCCAGCGTCCTGGACATGACGCAGGTCTACGCCACCCTCGCCCAGCACGGCACCCGGCGCCCGTACACCCTCGTCGACAAGGTCACCAAGAGCGACGAGGAGATCGAGCTGCCCGAGCGCGAACGCACCCGCGCCGTCCCGCGCGAGGCCGCCGACACCACCACCGCGATCCTGCGCAGCGTCGTCGACGGCGGGACCGGCACCGCCGCCCAGGGCGCCGGACGGCCCGCCGCGGGCAAGACCGGCACCGCCGAGCGGGACAAGGCCGCATGGTTCGCGGGCTACACGCCCGATCTCGCCACCGTCGTCGCCGTACTGGGCCAGAACCCGGAGAGCGCCGCACAGGAGCCGCTGTACGGCGCGGCGGGCCTGTCGCGGGTCAACGGCGGCGACTTCCCCGCCGAGATCTGGGCCGACTACACCGCGGCGGCGCTGCGCGGCCACCCGGTCCGCGACTTCGATCTGCAACTGGCCGACGGCGCCGACGCCTCACCCTCCGTGGAGCCCTCCGACAGCGAGTCGGCCTCCCCCAGCGCCTCGGACTCCGCCTCCCCCGGCGCCTCCGGCTCCCCCACCCGCCCCGCGCCGACCACCGGAGCCCCGACCCCGCCCGCCACCGAGCCGCCCACCCCCACCTTCCCGCCCCGGACCCCGCCCACCACCGAGCCCACGGACGACTTCCCGACCGTGGGCCCGGGCGGCGACGACCTGGAACGGCGCTTGCGGTCACGCTGGTGGACGGCCATGGCCGGGGGCTAGATGTACGCGGCGCCGGGCCGGCGTCCTCAGTGCCCCGACGTCGCCTTGAGGCCGACCACCGCCACCAGCAGCAGACCGACGAAGAAGATCCGGGCGGCCGTGGCCGGCTCGCCGAGCACCAGCATCCCCACCACCGCCGCACCCGCCGCCCCTATGCCCACCCACACCCCGTAGGCGGTACCGACGGGCAGGCTCCGGGCCGCGTACGAGAGCAGCAGCATGCTGGCGACGATGCCCGCACCAGTGAACACGCTGGGCCACAGCCGGGTGAAGCCGTCGGTGAACTTCAGCCCCACCGACCAGCCGACCTCCAGCAGACCGGCGACCACGAGCAGGATCCACGCCATGACAGCACCTCCAGGCACGAGCTCGAACGCGAGCTCACGAACTTCCACAGGGGTGCGTCGTCTTGTCCTGACCCGGTACGGCGCGTCTCGTCGGGTGCTTCCCGAGGCTAGCAAAGGGCAGCAAAACGGGCGGTGACACCCGTCACCGCCCGCTACAGACCCAGAGATCTAGAGATACAGCCCCGTCGCGTCCTCCGCGCCCTCCAGCCGCTCCGCGGCCACCGCATGCAGATCGCGCTCACGCATCAGCACATACGCCACACCACGCACCTCGACCTCGGCCCGGTCCTCCGGGTCGTACAGCACCCGGTCCCCCACCTCGACGGTCCGCACGTTCTGCCCGACCGCGACCACCTCGGCCCAGGCCAGGCGCCGGCCGACGGCCGCGGTCGCGGGGATGACGATGCCACCGGACGAGCGCCGCTCGCCCTCGGGAATGTCCGTCCGTACCAGCACACGGTCGTGCAGCATCCGGATCGGCAGCTTGTCGTGGGTGTCCTTGGTGTTATTCGGGCTCACGGCACGACCGTACCTGCCCCGCGGGACCCGGCACGCACCACGGGCCCGGTCGGGCGCCGCGGCAGGCGGCAAACGGGCGGTCGGCGCCGGTCAGCGGCGCCGCCGGGTGCGCAGCGTCAGCAGACCGACCACGGCCACACCGATCATGGCCACCGGAATGATCCGCTCCAGCCGCGGTGTACCGTCCTCCGCCACCAACTGCCCCCGGACGTCCGAGACCGCACGGTTGGCGGCCACATACGCCCGCCCCGCCGTACGGTCCACGGCAGCCGCCGCCGTCGCCTTCACCTCGCCCATGATCGTCTTCGGGTGCAGCCGCACCCCGATCTCGTCGAGCGTGACGGCGAGCTCCTGCCGCCTGCGGGCGATGTCCGCCTCGATCTGCGCCGGGGTCCTGGCCTCCGCCACCGCGCTGCCTCCGTCGTCTCGCGCCATTCGTGACGACAGTCTGTCAGCTCACACCCCCACGTGCCCCACAGCACCCCCGTTTCGCGGCACCAACGTGCCCCCGGACCCCGTCCGGCGGCCGTCCGGCCGATGCCGAGGACGTACGGACCCACGTAATGTCGGGGGCGTACGGATCCACGTAGAGGAGAGTCATGAGCGCGCGACTGCAGCCCGGCGAGACCGCCCCCGCCTTCACCCTGTCCGACGCGGACGGCAAGCAGGTCTCGCTCGCCGACCACAAGGGCCGCAAGGTCATCGTCTACTTCTACCCCGCCGCCCTGACCCCCGGCTGCACCAAGCAGGCCTGCGACTTCACCGACAACCTCGACTTCCTGGCCGGCCACGGCTACGACGTCATCGGCATCTCCCCCGACAAGCCGGAGAAGCTCGCCAAGTTCCGCGAGAAGGAAGACCTCAAGGTCACCCTCCTCGGCGACCCCGACAAGACGGTCCTGGAGGCCTACGGCGCCTTCGGCGAGAAGAAGCTCTACGGCAAGACCGTCACCGGCGTCATCCGCTCCACCGTCATCGTCGACGAGGACGGCAAGGTCGAGCGCGCCCTCTACAACGTCAAGGCCACCGGCCACGTCGCCAAGATCATCAAGGACCTGGGGCTGTAGCCGCGAGACCGGGCAGCGCCCGGTCCGGCAGCTCCAGCACCGCTTCGGCGCCGCCCCCCTCGGCGGCGCCGAAGTCCAGCCGCGCCCCCAGCACCTCCGCCTGGCCCGCCGCGATCGTCAGCCCCAGACCGTGCCCGGTACCCCGCTCCGGCGCCGCCGTACGGAACCGCCGCGGACCCTCCGCGCACAACTCCGCCGGATACCCCGGCCCGTGATCGCGCACCACGATCCGCGACCCGGCCACCACCACCTCGATCGGCGGCTTACCGTGCTTGGCCGCGTTCGCCAGCAGATTCACCAGCACCCGCTCCACCCGGCGCCGGTCCGTCTCCACGATCCGCGGCTCCCCCTCGACGGAGACGGACACCTCGTCCACCCCACGCTGCCGCGCCGCCCGCTGCACGATCCCGCGCACCAGCGACGGCAGCTCACACGCGTCCAGATCCGCCCGCTCCACACCCGCGTCCAGCCGCGACACCTCCAGCAGATCCTCCACGAGCCGGCGCATCGCCTGCGCCCGGTCCCGCACCATCTCCACCGCCCGCGGCTGCGGCAACAGCTCCGCCGCCGCCACCAGCCCGGCCACCGGCGTCCGCAGCTCATGCGCCACATCGGCGGTGAACTCGCGCTCCGCCTCCACCCGCGCCGCCAGCGACGTCGCCATGTGATGCACACTGCGGCCCAACTCGGCCACCTCGTCCCGGCCGTTGCTCGCCAGCGCATCCGCGTCCGGCGGCGCACCCGCCGCGATCCGCCGCGCCGCCGCCGCACTCAGCCGCAGCCGCCGCGACAGCCGCTGCGCCACGAACCACGACACCACCGCCATCAGCGCCACCGTGCCGCACCCGGCGATCACCAGCGCCCGGTCCAGCGCCCCCTGCGTCGGATCATCGTCCGGATACGGCGCCGACACCGACAACGACCGCGTCGGAGCGCTCCCGTCACCTTCACCGACCCCGGTCGCCGCCCACACCCGCGGATCGTCACCGCCGCTGACATACGTCCCCGAGCGGTTCTTGAACACCGCCTCGCGCAACGGCAACGGCAACGCCGCATCGTCCAGCTGCGCACCCAGCGCCAGCGTGCCGTCCCGCTCGTAGATCTGGAGCGCCGCACTCAACCGGTCGTCCTGGTACGCCCGGGCCGAACGGTCCCGCTCCGAACTCGCTATGTGGTGCACGGAAAACCCGAGCACCACCACGGCCAGCGCCGTCACACAGGAAATGGCCAGGGCGATCCGGCCTCGAATGCCCATCACGCGAGGTTGTACATCTCCGTCGTGTCCCCGAGCGGCGTCGAGCCCTCGTACGTCACCTCGAGCCCGGTGAACGCCAGCCCACCGTCGACGGGCTTCGGCCCGTAGAGCCGGAAGGTCGCCGGGAACCCGGAATCCGTCCCGACCCCCGCCGTGGTCTTCTCCACCTGCACCACACCCACCCCCAGCGCATCCCGCGCACCATACTTCTTCCAGGTGATCGCGGTCGCCACCATCCCCGCATCGGCGCAGGTCAGCGTAATCACCTGAGGCTTGACCTCCGGCGCACCGATCCCGCAGTCCCGCACCCCCGGCAGACCCCCCGACTGCTTGGCGCCGGTCTTCACGCCCTGCACCGCCGAGGTCTTGGGCGCCGCATCCACCGCCGACGCGCGGTCCGACGACTGGCTGAACCACACCCCGCCGGCCGCCAGCACCGTCACCACGACGAAGGCCACCAGCGCGGTACGGCCCCGAACCCAGCGGGACCATTCGCGGTCGGTCATCACGATCTCCTCCCGGGGACCACACCCCGTACCCCCCAGCAAACACGAATGCCACGCCCGGCCCTGACACTCTCCCGCCCCTGCCACACAGGCTGATTGCCCGAGTACTGCGGTGACCGCGCGGCTGTGTACCAGTCCTGTAACAAGCCCTGCGCCACCCCTGGCGGGTCGCCCCCCGCCATGGTCCGTACGGCGCACCCGGAAATGACGTACCCCGCGATATTCGGCCAGATTGGTTTGGTTCGCGCTCGACCGCGCAGGCGTACCTGTCGTATCCCACCGCGCAGCACGCGCCGACCGACCGAGAGGACCGCCCAGTGCCGAACGGCAGCACCGAAGCCGACCTCGCACCTGACCAGGACCGCGAAGCGCTCAAGCGCCACCGGGCGCTCTTCCGTGCCGTCGCCCGGCGCAAGAACCCACGACTCCGCCGCACCGACATCACCGTCACCGACGAACGCGTCGTCAAACGCGCCGTGAAGGCCGCGGCCCTCGGCAACGCCATGGAATGGTTCGACTTCGGGATCTACAGCTATCTCGCGGTCACCATCGGCAACGTCTTCTTCCCCGGCGGCAGCGACACCACCAGCCTGCTCTCCTCCTTCGCCACCTTCGCCGTCGCCTTCCTCGTACGCCCCCTCGGCGGCGCCTACTTCGGCCCCCTCGGCGACCGCGTCGGCCGCAAGAAGGTCCTCGCCCTCACCATGATCCTGATGGCGCTGGGCACCTTCTGCATCGGCCTGATCCCCTCCTACGCCGCCATCGGCTTCTGGTCCCCCGTCCTCCTCATCGCCTTCCGCCTCGTCCAGGGCTTCTCCACCGGCGGCGAATACGGCGGCGCCTCGACCTTCATCGCCGAATACGCCCCCGACAAGAAGCGCGGATTCTTCGGCAGCTTCCTCGAACTGGGCACCCTCATCGGCTACACGGGCGCCGCCGGCATCGTCCTGCTCCTCAACACGGCCCTCGGCGACACCACCATGGAGGCCTGGGGCTGGCGCCTCCCCTTCCTCATCGCAGGACCCCTCGGCCTCGTCGGCCTCTACCTGCGGATCAAGCTCGACGAGACCCCCGCCTTCCAGAAGTTCGAGGCCGCCCACACCCACAGCGCCACCGGCTCCGTCGTCGAGTCCGAAGCAGAGTTCTCCCACCTCTCCGAGAACGCCCCGAAGAAGAAACTGAGCGAGATCTTCGCCCAGCAGTGGCCCACCCTCATCCTCTGCATCGCCCTGGTCGGCGCCTACAACATCACCGACTACATGCTGCTGTCGTACATGCCGACATACCTGACGGACACCCTCCACTACGAGGAGTCCCACGGCCTGCTGATCCTCCTCGGCACCATGTTCGTGCTCATGTGCCTCCTCAGCACCGTCGGCAGACTCAACGACCGCTACGGCCGCAAGCCCCTGCTGATGACCGGCATGCTCGGCTTCTTCCTCCTCGCGATCCCCGCCTTCCTCCTCGTCAAACAGGGCTCCCTGCCCGCCGTCTGCACCGGCATGGCCCTCCTCGGCCTCTCCCTGGTCTGCCTCCTGGGCACCATGTCCGCCGCCCTCCCCGCCCTCTTCCCCACCAACGTCCGCTACGGCTCCCTCTCCATCGGCTACAACCTCGCCGTCTCCCTCTTCGGCGGCACCACCCCCCTGGTGATCACCGCCCTCATGGGCGCCTTCCACAAGGACGTCATGGTCCCCGCCTACTACACGATGGGCGCCGCCCTCGTCGGCGTCCTCGCCGTCGCCTGCATGAAGGAAACCGCCCAACAGCCCCTGGAAGGCTCCCCACCCTCCGTGGCCACCAAGGAAGAAGCGGTAGAACTCATCACCGCCCAAACCCAGGAACCCCGCTTCTGAGCCACGCCCCGACCGACCTCGCCCCGCACCGCGTAACCGCCCCCACGTTCGATCGTTGTTCCGTTCGAGAGAGTGCCGGGGCCGTCCCGGTGCTGGGGGAGGCGAGCATGCCGGTGAGTCCGTACACGCGGGAGCGACTGGTGGCCGCGGCGTCGTCGTCGCGGACGCTGTCGGAGGCGTTGGTGAAGCTGGGGGTGGAGCCGAAGGGGGCGAGGCGGAACTACCTCCGGGAGCGGATGAAGAGGCTTGGGGTGGACACGTCGCACTTCGAGCGAGAGGGGACCAAATGGACGAAGGAGATCCTTGAACCGGTGGTCGCCGTATCAACGAGCGTGAACGAAGTCGTACGCCGACTCGGGCTCGACTGCGTAGGTGGCCACCAGACCAACATCGCGCGGCGCATCAGGACTTACGGGATCGACACCTCGCACTTTCGGCTGCCTACCCAGCGAGGCAAGCCCTGGCGTCGCCTGACACCTGAGGCTCTGCTGGTCGAGCAGCCGGCCGCGCAGGCCCGGCGCATCCCGAGCGACCGCCTCAAGCGGGCAATGGTGGCTTTGGGCATCCCTGAACGATGTGCACGCTGCGGGACGGATGCGGCCTGGCGAGGACATCCGCTGCCGCTCGAGGTCGACCACATCGACGGCAACTGGCGAGACAATCGCATCGACAACCTGCGGTTACTCTGCCCCAACTGCCACTCGACGACGGACACTTACCGCGGGCGAGGCAAGGGACGCACCAGGGGTGGCGTCGCATGAGGCGCGGTGTGCAGTACACCCGCGAGCGGTTGAGCGAAGCTGCCGCGCAGTGTTCCGACATCGACGAGGTCATCGCGTTCCTGGGCACCCAGCCGCACGGCGAGCTCCGGCGCTATCTGTTCGGGCGCTTCGAGCACTTCGGGATCGACGTCTCCCACATTCCACGTCACAGGCGGACGAACAGGGCACCCGCCAAGCCGGCCGCCGAGGAGCTACGCCGCGCGGTACAGGAGGCGACATCCATCGCCGGCGCTCTCCGCGCGCTCGGGAAGGAACCGTACAGCAGGCGCTTGCGCGCTCTGTTCCGGACATGGGTGGCTCAGGACGGTCTCGACATCTCCCATTTCCTGGGGCAGGCGCATCAGCGTGGCAAGCCGGGCGTAGTTCCTGCCAAGCGCCCCGAGGACATCTTGGTCGTGCACGACGGGAAGTGCCGGACGCGAACCCGTCTGCTCCGTCGAGCACTCCGCGAAGTCGGCGTACCCGAGGAGTGCGCCGTGTGCGGTGTCGGTCCTGAATGGCTCGGGAAGCCCATGACCCTTGAGGTCGACCACATCAATGGGGACTGGCACAACGACCGACGCGACAACCTCCGGTTGCTGTGCCCCAACTGTCATGCGATCACAGCTACTTGGTGTCGCGGCGGCCGCCGGCCCAGACGCGACCGCAAGGACCGCCGGCCCATACCCGACCGTACGATCGCCGGGCCGGTACGATGACTGGTGGCTGGCGGCCGTGGCGGAATTGGCCTACGCGCAGCACTTAGGATGCTGTGGGAGAAATCCCTTGAGGGTTCGAATCCCTCCGGCCGCACAGGCTTACGGCCTGCGAATCGAAGATTACGGTTCGCAGGCCGTTTCTGTGCGCGCGGGCCGGCTCAGCCCAGCAACTCCCGCAGCACCGGCGCCAGCGCCCGGAACGCCTTGCCGCGGTGGCTGATGGCGTTCTTCTCGGCGGGGGTGAGTTCGGCGCAGGTGCGGGTGTCGCCGAGGGGCTGGAGGATCGGGTCGTAGCCGAAGCCGCCGGTGCCGGTGGGGGTGTGGCGGAGGGTGCCTTCGAGGGTGCCTTCGACGACGCGTTGGGTGCCGTCGGGGAGGGCGAGGGCGGCGGCGCAGGTGAAATGGGCGGTGCGGTGGGCGTCGGCGATGTCGGCGAGCTGGGCCAGGAGGAGGGTGAGGTTGGCCTGGTCGTTGCCGTGGGTGCCGGCCCAGCGGGCGGAGAAGATGCCGGGTGCGCCGCCGAGGACGTCGACACAGAGGCCGGAGTCGTCGGCGACGGCGGGGTGGCCGGTGGCCTTGGCGAGGGCGTGGGCCTTGAGGAGGGCGTTCTCCGCGAAGGTGACGCCGGTTTCCTTGACGTCGGGGACGTCGGGGTAGGCGTCGGCCCCGACGAGGTCGATGTCGAGGCCGGCCGCTTCGAGGATGGCGCGGAGTTCGCTGATCTTGCCGGCGTTGCGGGTGGCGAGGATGAGGCGGCGGGGGGTTGCGTGGCGTCCGCCGGTTTGTGGCTGCATGGGAGGTGATTATCCCGGGTGGGCCGGCTACCCGGGTGTGCAGATCTTGGTCATCTCGCCGGCCCCGTCGACGATCGGCTGGATGTCGGGGGCCTTGTTGTTCTTGATGGCCTTGCGGGCGTCCTTGAGGCCGTTGTTGGTCTTGTCGATGGCCTTGGACAGTTCGGGGTCGCTGGCCTCGCTGCTGAGCTTCTTGAGGTTGCTGTCGATGTTGTCGAGGGCTTCCTCGGTCTTCTCCGGGTCGATGAGGGCGTTGTCCGCGGCCTGCTGGAGTTTGTCGACGGCGTTGACGACGGAGGTGGCGGTCTTGGCGCAGTCCATGGCCTTCTGGACCGCTCCGCAGCCGGAGAGCAGGGGTATGGCGAGGGTGGCGACGGCTAACGCGGCGAGTGCGGGGGCGGCGGGGCGGCGCGTGAGGCGGGTGCGGGGGGCCATGGGGGCGTTCCTTCCGTTGGGTCATGCGTGGGCAAAGGAAGAAACGCGGTGTGGGGGTGTTTTGGTTGCCCGGAGGGCGGGATCACGGGCGGGGTTCGGACAGGGGTGAGCGGAGGCCGGTCCGGTGGCGGTGCGGGTGGGTGCTGTCCGGACGGGCGGTCAGAGGAGGCCGGTCTGGGTGAGCAGCATGGCGAGGAGGACGACGAGGGTCCAGCCGGCGAGGTGTTCCAGGAGGGTGGAGGGGTCCTGGGGCCCGCCGGTGCGGGCGCGGGTGCGGGGTGCGGTGGCGGCGGTGGTCGTGGGCATGGGTCCACGGTGCGCGGGTGGGGGCTGGGTTTTCCAGGGGTGGCCGCGCTCTGAGAAAAGGGTCACAGGGGGAGGCGGGGGGCGGGCTCGGTGTGGTGTCCCGTTTCCCCGGCTCTCCCCCTGTGGTGGTGCGGGTGTTCAGAGGGTGCGGGCGAGTGCGGCTCGCTGGGCCTCGTCGAGTTCGGCGCAGCCGGCGACGGCGAGGTCGAGGAGGGCGTTGAGTTCGTCGCGGGCGAAGGGTTCGGCTTCGGCGGTGCCCTGGACCTCGACGAAGCGGCCGTCGCCGGTGCAGACGACGTTCATGTCGGTTTCGGCGCGGACGTCTTCCTCGTAGCAGAGGTCGAGGAGGGGGGTGCCGTCGACGATGCCGACGCTGATGGCGGAGACGGTGCCGGTGAGGGGCTGGCGGCCGTGGCGGATGAGCTTTTTGGTCTTGGCCCAGGTGATGGCGTCGGCGAGGGCGACGTAGGCGCCGGTGATGGCGGCGGTGCGGGTGCCGCCGTCGGCCTGGAGGACGTCGCAGTCGAGGACGATGGTGTTCTCGCCGAGGGCCTTGTAGTCGATGACGGCGCGCAGTGAGCGGCCGATGAGGCGGCTGATTTCGTGGGTGCGGCCGCCGATCTTGCCGCGTACGGATTCGCGGTCGCCGCGGGTGTTGGTGGAGCGGGGCAGCATCGAGTATTCGGCGGTGACCCAGCCTTCGCCGGTGCCCTTGCGCCAGCGCGGTACGCCTTCGGTGACGGAGGCGGTGCAGAAGACTTTGGTGTCGCCGAAGGAGATGAGGACGGAGCCTTCGGCGTGCTTGCTCCAGCCGCGTTCGATGGTGACCGGGCGGAGCTGTTCGGGGGTGCGGCCGTCGATGCGAGACATGGCGTAGACCCTATCGCCGAACGGCGAGGGCCCCGCTCCGGGCGGTGGATCGTCCGGGGCGGGGCCTTCGCGGGGTGAGCGGTGAGCGGCCGGTGGCCGGCTCGTCGGGCTCAGTTGCTCACATCATGTCTTCGATCTCGGCGGCGATGGGGTCGGCGTCGGTGCCGATGACGACCTGGATCGCGGTGCCCATCTTGACGACGCCGTGGGCGCCGGCGGCCTTGAGGGCGGCCTCGTCGACCAGGGAGGCGTCCGCGACTTCGGTGCGGAGGCGGGTGATGCAGCCCTCGACCTCTTCGATGTTGTCGAGTCCGCCGAGCCCGGCGACGATCTTCTCAGCCTTGCTGGCCATGTCCACTCCTGCTTGTCTCGGCCGCCGGCGGTTGAGCCGGGCGGTTTTCACACCGTAACCCACGTTCAGCCCAACTATGTGGGCGTTTGTCCGCTGCCTGGCGAAGGATGGCGATCACCAGGAGCGCGATCACCGCGGTGCGCAGCGGACGGCCGGAAAGGGCGCCCGGTGCGCACCAAGTGGTCTACACCACCAGTATGCGGCACGCATCGGGTCGGCTGTCGACGGGCCGACTGCCGGGAGGACGCAGATGAGTTCGGACGCAGCGGCGGCACCGAGGAAGAGCTGGGCGTCGGATCTCTTCCAGCGGTTGCAGAAGATGGGGCGCAGTCTCCAGCTGCCGATTGCCGTCCTGCCCGCTGCGGGGATTCTCAACCGTCTCGGCCAGCCGGATGTGTTCGGCAAGGACGGGCTGGGCTGGGATGCGGTGGCCAAGGTGTTCGCGGCGGCGGGCGGGGCGCTGCTGGATTCGGGGCTGGGGCTGCCGCTGCTGTTCTGCATCGGTGTGGCGATCGGGATGGCGAAGAAGGCGGACGGTTCGACGGCGCTGGCCGCGGTGGCCGGATTTCTGGTCTATTTCTCGGTGCTGCACGCGTTCCCGGAGGGCTGCGGCCCGGGGCAGACGTTTACCCAGGCGGGGCTGTGGGGCGGGGTCTGTGTGGACAGGGCGGCGACGGCGACGCCGGCGTTGTTCCAGAATCCCGGGGTTTTCGGCGGCATCGTGATGGGTTTTCTCTCCGCCTGGCTCTGGCAGCGTTTTCACCGGGTGAAGCTGGTGGACTGGCTGGGGTTCTTCAACGGCCGCCGGCTCGTGCCGATCATCATGGCGTTCGTCGGGCTGGCCTTCGCGGTGGTGTGTCTGTTCGTGTGGCAGCCGATCGGTGATGCGCTGACGAGTTTCAGTGAGTGGCTGTCGGGGCTGGGTGCGTGGGGTTCGGGGATTTTCGGGGTGGCGAACCGTGCGCTGCTGGTGGTGGGGCTGCATCAGTTCCTGAACGTGTTCGTCTGGTTCCAGTTCGGCAGTTTCACGAAGCCGGACGGCACGGTCGTCCATGGCGACATCACCCGGTTCTTCGCGGGCGATCCGCATGCCGGTCAGTTCACCACCGGGTTCTTCCCGATCATGATGTTTGCGCTGCCGGCCGCGGCGCTGGCGATTGCGCACTGTGCCCGGCCGCATCGCCGCAAGGAGATCGCGGGCATGATGCTGTCGGTCGGCCTGACCTCGTTCGTGACCGGCGTGACCGAGCCCATCGAGTATTCGTTCCTGTTCGTCGCGCCGCTGCTGTACGTCCTGCATGCGCTGCTGACGGGTGTGTCGATGACGGTGAGCTGGGCGCTGGGGGTGCACGACAGCTTCAGCTTCTCGGCGGGTCTGATCGACTACGTCATCAACTGGGGCCTGGCGACGAAGCCCTGGCTGATCATTCCCATCGGTCTGTGTTTCGCGGCGGTCTACTACGCGGTCTTCCGTTTCGCCATCACGAAATTCAATCTCCAGACGCCCGGACGTGAGCCGGATGAGGTGGGGGATGCGATGGAGCGGGAGAACGTGAAGTAGTCCGGCGGATACGCGGGGCCTCGGAAAGGCCCTCCTGAAGGGCTCCCGCGGCCCCCTCTCACCGGCCCCCACCTGGCCTTTTGTGCCGCGCACGACGGCCTGCGCGTCCTGCGCCCCGGGGGCCGGTCGCCATGTGGTCCACACCACTTGGAAGAATGGATTCCTTTATGCCAGGACTACATGCTAAGAATGGTCTAAACCACTAGTGGTGTAGACCAAGGTGTAGACCAACCAGCGGGCCGTCCCCCCTTCCGAGCGCCCGCCTCACCAGGAGGAATCCGATGAGTTCGGCTACCGCCACAAAGGCGGCACCCGCGAAAAAGCGGGGCTCCGGCCTTTTCCAGGGCCTGCAGAAGATCGGCCGCAGCCTCCAGCTGCCGATCGCCGTACTGCCCGCCGCGGGCATCCTCAACCGCCTCGGCCAGCCGGACGTCTTCGGTGAGAAGGGCCTGGGCTGGGTCGACGTCAGCAAGGTCTTCGCCGCGGCCGGCGGCGCGGTCTTCGACAATCTGCCGCTGCTGTTCTGCATAGGCGTCGCCATCGGCTTCGCGAAGAAGTCCGACGGCTCGACGGCGCTCGCCGCGCTGGTCGGTTTCCTGGTCTACAGCAATGTCCTCAAGGCCTTCCCGGTCACCGAGGGCCACATCGAGGACGGCAAGTGGGTCGAGCCGGTCCTCAACAACCCCGGCGTCCTCGGCGGCATCATCATGGGCCTGCTCTCCGCGGTCCTGTGGCAGCGCTACCACCGCAAGAAGCTGGTCGACTGGCTGGGCTTCTTCAACGGCCGCCGGCTGGTCCCGATCATCATGGCGTTCGTCGGCACCGCCGTCGGCGTGCTCTTCCTGCTCATCTGGGAGCCTGTCGGCGAAGCCATCTCCAGCTTCGGCGAGTGGATGACCGGCCTGGGCGCCGTCGGATCCGGCCTGTTCGGCCTGATCAACCGCGCGCTGCTGCCCATCGGTATGCACCAGTTCGTCAACACCGTCTCGTGGTTCCAGCTCGGTGACTTCACCGACGCCGCGGGCAAGGTCGCGCACGGCGACATCGGCCGCTTCTTCGCCGGCGACCCCTCCGCCGGACAGTTCATGTCCGGCTTCTTCCCGATCATGATGTTCGGCCTGCCGGCCGCCGCGCTGGCCATCGCGCACGCCGCCCGCCCCGAGCGCCGCAAGGCCGTCCTGGGCATGATGATCTCGCTCGCGCTGACCTCGTTCGTCTGCGGAATCACCGAGCCGATCGAGTTCTCGTTCATGTTCATCGCGCCGGTGCTCTACGCGATCCACGCGGTGCTGACCGCCGTCTCGATGGCCCTGACCTGGGCGCTCGGCGTGCACGACGGCTTCACCTTCTCGGCCGGCTTCATCGACTACGCGCTGAACTGGAACCTCGCCACCAAGCCCTGGATGATCATCCCGATCGGTCTGGCCTTCGCGGCGGTCTACTACACGCTGTTCCGCTTCGCGATCTCCAAGTTCAACCTCACCACCCCGGGCCGGGAGCCCGAGGAGGAGATCGAGGACCTCACCAAGGCCTGACCGCCCGGCCCCTGACAGCCACAGGGCCCCGGAACCGCTCACCGGTTCCGGGGCCCTGTGCCGTCCGTGCGGCGGCCGGCTCAGATCTCGTAGACCGCGCCCGCCTTGGCGACCTCGACCGGGCCGTCGTAGACCTTCTGCGCGTCGCGGATGTTGATGTCCGGGTCGGTCCACGGCGGGATGTGGGTCAGCACCAGACGGCCGACACCGGCCCGGCGGGCCTGCTCACCGGCCTCCCGGCCATTGAGGTGGAGGTCCGGGATGTCCTCCTTGCCGTAGGTGAAGGACGCCTCGCACAGGAAGAAGTCGGTACCGGCCGCCAGGGTGTGCAGCGCCTCGCAGGGGCCGGTGTCGCCGGAGTACGTCAGCGAGCTGCCGTTGTGCTCGATCCGGAAGCCGAAGGCCTCGACGGGGTGGCTGACCCGCTCCGTACGGATGGTGAACGGCCCGATGGTGAAGGTGCCCGGCTCCAGCGTGCGGAAGTCGAAGACCTCGCTCATCGCGCCGTCGTGCGGCAGGTCGGCGTGCGCGACGGTCAGCCGGCGCTCGGTGCCGGCCGGCCCGTAGACCGGCATCGGTGCGCAGCGGCCGCCGTCCGGGCGGTAGTAGCGCACCACGAAGTAGCCGCACAGGTCGATGCAGTGGTCGGCGTGCAGATGCGACAGGAGTACGGCATCGAGGTCATAGAGGCCGGAGTGACGCTGTAGCTCACCGAGGGCGCCATTGCCCATGTCGAGGAGCAGCCTGAAGCCGTCGGCCTCGAGGAGGTAGCTCGAGCAGGCCGATTCCACGGAGGGGAACGACCCCGAGCAACCGACGACAGTGAGCTTCATACGGGCGTGAACCTCCGTGGGCGGGGACGGCGGGCCGGGGGATCTCCCCTGCTCGAACCCGGCTGAGAGCTTGGGGAAGGCTCCATGCGGGCTTCCCGGCGGGGCCTTGCCGGGTCGGTACCGGGTCCTTGGCGTCTGTGCGGTGCCCACGAGCGTAAGACGCAAAAGGGCGTGTGGCTCCTCCGGCGGGGCGAGCTGTGGGCGGAATCACCAGTCCGGGCTGACGCCCCGTACGACCGTACGACGCGGGGGCCACCGTCCTTTATTCCGACGCACCCACGCCGTCGTGGCTGACTTCGATCGCCCCGGAAATGCACTGCGGGGGTGCCCCAGCAGTCGCTGCGACACCCCCGGGCCCATCGGGTCCACCCGCCGACCGGCGGCTACGCCCAGAGCTGGCCCTGAAGGGTGGCGATGGCGGCCTCCGTCGACTCGGCGGTGTAGACGCCGGTGGAGAGGTACTTCCAGCCACCGTCCGCGACGATGAAGACGATGTCGGCGCTCTGCCCCGCCTTGACCGCCTTCTTGCCCACGCCGATCGCGGCGTGCAGCGCCGCGCCGGTGGAGATGCCCGCGAAGATGCCTTCCTCGGCGAGGAGTTCGCGGGTGCGGCGGACCGCGTCCTCGGAGCCGACCGAGAAGCGGGTGGTGAGCACGGACTCGTCGTAGAGCTCGGGGATGAAGCCCTCGTCGAGGTTGCGCAGGCCGTAGACCACGTCGTCGTAGCGCGGTTCGGCGGCGACGATCTGCACGCCGGGGACCTGCTCGCGCAGATAGCGGCCGACGCCCATCAGGGTGCCGGTGGTGCCCAGACCGGCCACGAAGTGGGTGACGGACGGGAGGTCGGCGAGGATCTCGGGGCCAGTGGTGGCGTAGTGCGCACCGGCGTTGTCGGGGTTCCCGTACTGGTAGAGCATCACCCAGTCGGGGTGCTCGGCGGCGTACTCCTTGGCGACCCGTACGGCGGTGTTGGAGCCGCCGGCCGCGGGCGAGGAGATGATCTCCGCGCCCCACATGGCCAGCAGCTCACGCCGCTCGGACGAGGTGTTCTCCGGCATGACGCACACCATGCGGTAGCCCTTGAGCTTGGCCGCCATGGCGAGCGAGATGCCGGTGTTGCCGCTGGTCGGCTCGAGGATCGTGCAGCCGGGGGTGAGCCGGCCGTCCTTCTCGGCCTGTTCGATCATGTGCAGCGCGGGACGGTCCTTGACCGAGCCCGTGGGGTTACGGTCCTCCAGCTTCGCCCAGATGCGGACGTCGTCGGAGGGCGAGAGGCGCGGGAGGCGGACGAGGGGGGTGTTCCCGACCGCCGCCAGCGGGGAGTCGTAACGCACGTCTCAGGCCATTCCGCCGGCGACGGCCGGGAGGATCGTGACGCTGTCGCCGTCGGCCAGCTTGGTGGAGATGCCTTCCAGGAAGCGGACGTCCTCGTCGTTGAGGTAGACGTTCACGAAGCGGCGCAGCTGGTCGCCGTCGACGAGGCGCTCGCGGATGCCGGTGTGCCGGCTGTCCAGGTCGGTGAAGAGGTCGGCGAGGGTGTCTCCGCTGCCCTCGACGGCCTTCTGGCCGTCGGTGTACGTGCGCAGGATGGTCGGGATTCGGACCTCGATGGCCATGGGGAGTGCTCCTGTCGGAGGTGAGTGCGGTGGCGGGGCTGATGCGTCCCGGGGCACGGCGCTACGGCGTGCCGGGCGGGCGTCGGGTGACGCGGAGGGTGCGGGCGCCGGCGGCCTGCGGCGCGCGCCTGGGCGGGCCGGTCAGGCGGCGGCGCAGCGCGGACAGATGGCGCTGGAAAGGCGGCACAGATCCACGTGCAGCCGTGCGGCTCCGCAGCCGAACGCGCCCAGCAGGGCAGATGCGGAGCGACGCGTGGCGAGCGGAGCGAGCAGCAGCATGCCCGGTCCCTTCTGGCTCTCGCTCACGTCGTGGTCAACCATGCGGTCATCGTAGCGATTCCCGGTCCGGGTATTGGAACCTCGTCCCATCATGCGGACGCCCGGTGTACGACAGGTGGGACGCGATCTTCGGAGGCCTTCCAGGAGCGGGCCAGAAGGGCTTCGGAAGTGCGCCGGAAGTGCCTCAGGAGACTCAGGAGTACTCCGCGACGACCTCGACGTCCTCCTCGGTGACCTGGCCGTCGACGATCCGGAAGGAGCGGAACTGGAAGGGGCCGGCGTCGTCGGTGTCGGCGGTGGAGACCAGGACGTAGTGGGCGCCGGGCTCGTTCGCGTAGGAGATGTCGGTGCGCGAGGGGTAGGCCTCGGTCGCGGTGTGCGAGTGGTAGATGATCACCGGCTCCTCGTCCCGGTCGTCCATCTCGCGGTAGAGCTTGAGCAGGTCCTGGGAGTCGAATTCGTAGAACGTGGGCGAGCGGGCGGCGTTGAGCATCGGGATGAACCGCTCGGGGCGGCCGCTGCCGGCCGGGCCCGCGACCATGCCGCAGGCCTCGTCGGGGTGGTCCTGGCGGGAGTGCTCGACGATCTGGTCGTAGAGGGCCTTGGTGAGGGTCAGCATGGCGCCAAGGATAAGAGGGGGTGCGCGAAGCGCTCGGTTGAGGGTTGGTGGCGGGCGACGGGTGGGCAGACAGCGCGGGCCCGTCCGTACCGAAAGGTGGTACGGACGGGCCCGCATGCTGGACAGCGTGGGTGGCTCAGTCCTGCTTCGTCAGGACCTTCGCCGCATCCCGCCGCTTGATGCACAGGTAGCCCACGCCCAGGATGAGCGCCCACACGGGCGCCGCGTAGAGCGAGATCCGGGCATCCTTGTCGACGCCCATCATCACGATCACCATGCCGATGAAGGCCAGCGCGAAGATCGAGGTGTACGGGGCGCCGGGGGCCTTGAACTCGGACTGCGGCAGCTCACCGCGGTTGGCCTTGGCCCGGTAGCGCAGCTGCGAGGCGAGGATGACGATCCAGGCCCACATACCGGAGATGGTGGCGAAGGAGACGACGTAGTTGAACGCCTCGCCGGGCCACTGGTAGTTGATGTAGACGCCGAACAGCATCATCGCGACCGAGACGCCGGTGCCCCAGGTGGGCAGGCCGTTCTTGCTGAGCTTGGTGAAGAACTTCGGGCCCTGGCCGTTGAGCGCGAGGTCGCGCAGCATCCGGCCGGTGGAGTACATACCGGAGTTGGCCGAGGAGAGCGCGGCGGTCAGCACGACGAAGTTGACGATGCCCGCGCCGGCCGGCAGGCCGATCTTCTGGAAGGCGGCGACGAAGGGGCTCACACCCGGCTCGAAGACCGTCCAGCTGACGACGGACAGGATGATGATGAGCGCGCCGATGTAGAAGAGGCCGATCCGCCACGGCACGGTGTTGATCGCCTGGGGCAGGACCTTCTTCGGGTTGTTCGCCTCGCCCGCGGTGACGCCGACCAGCTCGACGGCGAGGAAGGCGAACATCACGATCTGGAGCGTCATCAGCGTGCCGCCGATGCCCTTGGGGAAGAAACCGCCGTGGGACCACAGGTTGGTGAAGGAGGCGGTGTCACCGGCGTCGGAGAAGCCGAAGGTGATCACGCCGAGGCCGATCAGGATCATGCCGATGATCGCGGTGACCTTGACCATCGAGAACCAGAATTCCAGCTCACCGAAGATCTTCACGGAGATCAGGTTGATACCGAAGAGCGCACACGTGAAGACGAGTGCCGAGGCCCATTGCGGTATGTCCTTGTTCCAGTACTGGACATAGGTGGCCGCCGCCGTCACTTCGGTGATACCGGTGACGACCCAGAAGAGCCAGTACGTCCAGCCGGTCACAAAGCCGATGAACGGGCCGAGGAATTCCCTGCCGTACTCCGAGAAGGAGCCGGAAACGGGCCGGTACATGAGCAGTTCGCCCAGGGCCCGCATGATGAAGAAGATGACCAGACCGACGATGGCGTAGGCCAGGATGATGCTCGGCCCGGCCATGGAGATGGCCTTCCCCGCCCCGAGGAACAGGCCGGTACCGATGGCGCCACCAATGGCGATCATCTGGATCTGGCGGTTTCCCAGACCCCGCTGGTAGCCCTCTTCGGGGGCGGTTCCAGCGGCCTCGTTGCCGTCGTGCTGCTTGTCGACCTGCACAGAGGTCATGTGTGGTGCGCCTTTCTCCATACCGACCCGGTCTGTCCGGATCGGGTCCCGATCCCCCCGGATGGAGTCCTGCACGCCGACGGTCGGCCGGCTAAGCGCTCCCGCAGCGACAGGGGTGGTGTCACTCACGGCAGATCTTGAACATTTAACACGGGCCGTTCCTTGATCGCCTAGGAATGATGTAGGTCACACCCTCAGGAAATCAGGACAAAGGCCTCAAAGATCAGCACAATGCATGGGTTGGTGTGACGCGATCGTTATCCGGATTTGAGCGTCCGCTGAGCGAACGCCGGCTGAACATTCCATGCCGTCAATCCGGACAGATCGCCCGGACATATCCGGATTCAGCCCATCAGGCACTCGACAAGGGTCTCCTGGAGCCCGCCGAGCCAGAGGTAGGCCATCACCATCGGCTTGCGCGGATCGCTGTCCGGCAGCCGCAGCAGTTCACCGCCGTCGTCCTCGTCGGTGACCTCCAGACGGGTGCCGATGGCCAGCCTGAGGTCGTTGAGGGCACCCAGCCACTGGCGGCACTCGTCGGGGTTCAGCCGCAGTACGGCGTCCCCGCCGGCCGGCGAGAGGGTATCCAGCGCACGGATCAGCGCGAGCGCGTCCTCACGCTTACGGGAACGCAGATCGTTCTCGGTGTAGCGGCGGAACTCCGCGGAGGCGGCCCGCACGTCGTCGTCGGGGACGAGGTCGGGACCGCCGTAGGCGTCGGGGAAGAGACGGGCCAGGACCGGATCGGCGGGCGGCTCGCTGGGGCCGTCGTTGAAGACCGACGCCAGCAGATCGTCCCCCTCCTTCCCGCCGGCCTCCTCGCCCGGCCCCATCAGCTCCATCAGCTGGACGGCGAGGCTGCGCAGGATGGAGATCTCGACCTCGTCGAGCGGTACCGCGGCGCCGCCGTCGGGCAGCGGCTCGAAGTGGCCGGTCATCGGCGGTCCTGCTGGAGGGTCGCCCAGAGGCCGTAGCCGTGCATGGCCTGCACGTCCCGCTCCATTTCCTCGCGGCTGCCGCTGGATACCACCGCGCGGCCCTTGTGATGGACGTCGAGCATCAGCTGGTGCGCCTTGTCCTTGGAGTAACCGAAGTACGTCTGGAAGACATAGGAGACGTAGCTCATCAGGTTGACGGGGTCGTTGTGGACGATCGTGACCCACGGGACGTCGGGTTCAGGGACCTCGAAGGGTGCCTCGCTCGACTCGGGACGCTCGATCTCGACCGGGACACTGAGCGTGCAGCGGTACGGCCGGAGCGTGATGGTGGGTGACGGATGGGCGCTCACACGCCCCATGCTGCCACCCGGGGGCGGCAGGTGCACAAATGCCCCTCGCGCAGGCCGCGTCGGCGCGCCGCGCACTCCGCCCGCGAGGGGGTCCCTGGCCCCGTGGACCACTATCGTCAAAGTGACGAGTATCGGGGGTAGCATCTTCCTCATGAACACAGCAGACCTGGGGCTGCCGGTGGCCGTGCCGTCGACTGCGCTCTTCACCGACCAGTACGAACTCACCATGCTTCAGGCCGCGTTGCGGTCCGGCACCGCGGACCGGCGCTCGGTCTTCGAGGTCTTCACCCGCCGGCTGCCCGAGGGCCGCCGCTACGGCGTGGTGGCCGGCACCGGCCGGGTGCTGGACGCGGTGGAGAACTTCCGCTTCGACGAGACGATCCTCGGCTTCCTGCGTGAACGCGGCATCCTCGACGGGTCGACGCTCGACTGGCTGGCCGACTACCGCTTCCGCGGCGACATCTGGGGCTACCCCGAGGGCGAGGTCTACTTCCCCGGTTCACCCGTCATGCGGGTCGAGGGCACCTTCGCCGAGGCGGTCCTGCTGGAGACGGTGATCCTCTCGATCCTCAACCACGACTCGGCGGTGGCCGCGGCCGCCTCCCGGATGGCGGTGGCGGCGGGCGAGCGCCCCCTGATGGAGATGGGCGCCCGCCGCACCCACGAACTCTCGGCGGTCGCCGCGGCCCGCGCCGCGTACGTCGGCGGCTTCCACTCCACCTCCGACCTGGCCGCCGGCTTCCGCTACAACATCCCCACCGTCGGCACCAGCGCGCACGCCTTCACCCTGCTGCACGACAGCGAACGCGACGCCTTCACCGCCCAGGTCGACACCCTCGGCAGCGGTACGACCCTGCTCGTGGACACCTTCGACGTCACCGAAGCGGTGCGCGCCGCGGTCGAGGTGGCCGGGCCGGGCCTGGGTGCCGTACGGATCGACTCCGGCGATCTGCTGCTGATCGCCCACCGGGTGCGCCAGCAGCTCGACGAGCTGGGCGCCACCAAGACCAAGATCGTGGTGACCAGCGATCTCGACGAGTACGCCATCGCCTCACTGGCCGCCGCGCCGGTGGACGCGTACGGGGTCGGCACCCAGCTGGTGACCGGCAGCGGGCACCCCACCTGCTCGATGGTCTACAAGCTGGTCGCCCGGGCCGACAGCGACGGGCCGGGCGCGCCGCTACACCCGGTCGCGAAGAAGTCGATGGGCGCCAAGACCTCGACCGGCGGCCGCAAGTGGGCCGCCCGCCGGCTCGACGAGCACGGCGTCGCGGAGGCCGAGGTCGTCGGCACCGGTCCGGTCCCGGCGGAGCTGGACGACCAGCAGCTCCAGGTGCCGCTGGTGAGCGCCGGCATGATCGTGGCCCGGGAGCCGCTGGACGCCGCACGGGAGAGGCACATCGCCGCGCGCGCCGGCCTGCCACTGTCGGCGACCCAGCTCTCGCGCGGGGAGCCGGTACTGGCGACCGAGTACGTCTGAGGCCTGCGGCGGCGGGGCGCGGGGGCGGGCGGGGCGGTTACGCCGGGCGGAGCGGGCTGTGGGGTTCGGCGGGGCGGCTGCGGGCCCGCTTCCGGGGCGCCGTCCGAGCCTCCCCGGGGTGCCTCGGGCCGCGTTCCTCATGTTTCGGCAACGATTACGGAGAGTGATAAGTTCCTTGAGGTTATCACTCTCCGCAGTCTCTGTGGAGAGAGTGGAGAGAGCGGTGGAGCACTCCCGCGGCGCTCCGCCAGTGGCTACCCTCGGTCACACCAGTACTCGTCAGACCAGCAATCGTCGGATCAGCACTCGCCACGCCAGCACTTGCCAGACCAGCACTCGTCGGACCAGCAGTCGTCGGACCACCGTTCCGCGCCCCTCTCCCGTTCCCAGCCGGAAGGCACGCACCATGCACCGGGCATTGATCGTCGTTGATGTGCAGAACGACTTCTGTGAGGGCGGCAGCCTCGCGGTGGCGGGGGGTGCGGATGTCGCCGCGGCCATCACCGATCTGATCGGGCAGGCGGCCGGCGGGGGCTACCGCTATGTCGTGGCCACCCGGGACCACCATGTCGACCCGGGTGAGCACTTCTCCGCCACGCCGGACTACCGGGACTCCTGGCCGGCGCACTGTGTGGCCGGCACGGAGGGCAGCAGCTTCCACCCCAATTTCGCCCCCGCGCTCGCCTCCGGCGCGATCGACGCGGTCTTCTCCAAGGGCGCCTACACCGCCGCGTACAGCGGTTTCGAGGGTACGGACGAGAACGGCACCCCGCTCGCGGAGTGGCTGCGCGAGCACGGCGTCACCGAGGTCGATGTGGTCGGCATCGCCACCGACCACTGCGTACGGGCCACCGCGCTCGATGCCCTCGCCGAGGGGCTGCGCACCCACGTCCTGCTGGACCTGACGGCCGGGGTGGCCGCCGGCAGCACCGAGCGGGCGCTCGAGGAGCTGCGGGCGGCCGGGGCCGAGCTGACCGGCAAGCCGGTGCTTGCCAGCGGCTGACGGGCGCGTCAGGCGGCGCGTTCGCCGCCGGTGACCGGCCCGTCGGTCAGGGCCGGGCGGACCGGCTCGTCCACGGGTACCGGGCCGACCGGATGGACGGGACGTGGCCGCCACAGCGCCCGTATGGGGTGCCAGGACTCCGTGTCGTCGTCGGGGGTCTCGCGCCAGACCAGGCCGTCCGGGTGGTGGAGGACGGCGGTGATCTCGTCCGGGGTGGGCGGCTCACTGTTGCCGCGGAGGTAGACGGAGCGCAGGCCGAGGTTGCGCAGCCTGGTCAGGGCGCGCTGGCGGTTGACGGCGTGCACCAGGATCCGGACCCGGCAGCCGCAGTCGTACGGGCCGGACCGCGGGCCGTGGGGCGGTCTGGGTAGCGAGAGGGCGACCACCACGCTTCCGCCAGGAAGCCTGATGAAGCCGCCACGGGTCATGGTCATTTCTCCCCCGTGAGACTTGGCGTCAACAAGGAACTGCAAGACGCATCTAAACGCCAATCGGCCGCCGCCCGCTAGTGGGCAACGACCGATCGGCGTTTGACCTGCGATCTTTATCTTTTACTTACCGGCGGGGCCGACCTTGATCGTCACCGTGGAGCCGTCCCGGGCCTCCTTGGTGATCTTGATCCGGGTGTTGGTGTCAGGAACGATCACAGCGCCGGTCGGGTTGGTCTTGTCGTAGTAGACGCCGTGCCGGTCGTCGAAGAGCGTCACGCCCTTCTTCGACGTGATCGTCACCGGCTTGCCGTCCCGGTGGAGCGTGAGGGCGTCGGTCCGGAAGCGGGTGAAGGTCGAGTCGTAGGACTGGAAGCGGTTGCGCATCAGCTTGCCGTCGGCCCAGTGCTCGGCCTTGGGGTGCGCGTCGACCGGGAGGATCTGCCCGTGGCCCGGGTGCAGGCCGACGTTGTTGTCCGGCTGCGAGGTGTCCCACAGCCAGATCAGCACGCCGTTCTGGTACGGGAAGTGCTCCACCCACTGCGGCTTGGCGGTGGTCCAGCCGAAGTTGTACGGGCCGACCTTGAGGGTCTTGTCGTACGACACGTACTGGCGGTTCTCGGCGATGTAGTACTGCGGGTAGTCCTTGGTGAAGGACGCACCGATGCGCGAGAAGCCCTTGCTGGTCCAGCCGTTGTCGTCGCCCTCGGCGTTGTCGCTGAACAGCGGCTTGCCGTCGGCGGTCACGCTGACGGTGTCGGCCGCGAAGCCCTTGCCGTTGGTGCCGCCGTCGGTCTGGTAGCGGAAGCGCAGGTCGATCTTCTTGCCCGCGTAGGCGTCCAGCGGGTAGGCGAGGTCCTGGTAGGCGGCGACGGTGCCGGTCAGGGCCGGCTTGTCGCTGCCGTCGCGCGGGATGGCCTTGCCGTTCGCGGTGCCGTCCAGGGCCGTCCAGTTGGCGCCGCCGTCGGTGGAGACCTCGGCGTAGAGGTAGTCGTAGTCCTTCTCGATGTCCCACCAGCCCTTGAGCGCCAGCGACGCCTTGGCCTTACCGGTGAGGTCCACCGGCCGGGACAGGGTGTTCTTCAGGTCGTCGCCCCTGCCGCCCCACCACTGCTTGGAGCCTTCCGCGGGCTGGACGATGTCGGTCTTGACCGCCTTGGCGGGCAGTTCGACGACCACCGCCTGCTTGTTCTTGGTGTTGTACTCGGCGACGCCCAGCTTGTGGGTCGACTTCTTCGCGGCCTTCGCCTTGCCGTAGTTGAGCCAGCCCAGCTGGAGCTTGTCCCAGGCGCTCATGTCGCCGGGCAGGTCACCGATGGTGTCCTTGCCCCTGCCGAGCCAGGATCCGCCCGACATCAGCGACCAGAAGTCCACCGAGGATTCGCCGGTGCCGGAGGTGTCGTACTCGTCCGGCAGCCCCAGGTCGTGGCCGTACTCGTGGGCGAAGACGCCGAGTCCGCCGTTCTCCGGCTGCATGGTGTAGTCGCCGATCCAGATGCCGGTGTCACCGATCTGGGTGCCGCCGGCCTTGTTGCTGCCGGGGCCGGTCTTGCCGGCGTCGGTGCCGTACGCGTACCAGCGGTGCGCCCAGAGGGCGTCGGTCTTCTGGACGCCGCCGCCCGCGGACTCGTCCTCACCGGCGTGCACGATCTGGAAGTGGTCGATGTAGCCGTCGGGCTCGTTGAAGTTGCCGTCGCCGTCGTGGTCGTAGCGGTCCCACAGGTCGTACTTGGCGAGGTCGGCCTTGATCTGGGCGTCGGTGCGGCCCTTGGCCTTCTGGTCCTTGGCCCACTGGTTGACGCCGTCGCGGATCAGGTCCCAGACGTTGTTGCAGTTGTGCTGGCCGCAGTAGTTGGAGCCGTAGCGGGCCTCGTTCGCGTCGACCTTGACCCAGTCGGAGACCTCGCCGGCGACCGAGTAGCGGCCGGAGGACTGCTTCTCGTAGTACTTGGCGAGCGACTGCTTCTTCTTGTCGTGCGAGAAGTAGAGGTCCTGGAAGTGCTGCCGGTTGAAGTCCTTCTGCCAGGCCGTGCTGTTGTCCTTGGCACGGTCCGGCTCGGCTATCTGGTTGTGCGCCGGGCCCGGCTCGCCCCCGTACTTCTTCACCGGCGGCTTGGGCCCGTCGCCGTCCGGGTCGAACATCGTGGTGTTGTCGACCTTGTCGCCGAAGTCCACGAGGATGGTGAAGATCTTGTCGGTCTTCTGCCGGGCCAGCTCGACGTACTTGCTCTTGCCGAGCTTGACGACCTTCGAGCCCCCCCGCTCGGTCGCCACTGCGTCGCCGGCGATGACCTGCTGGAGCGCTTCCTTGCGCTCGGCCGCCTGCCGGTCGCTGAACGGCCCCTTGAGGTCGTGGTCCACGGTCCGCTCAGGCGCCGGGTCCTGGCGCTTGGCTACCGGGGACGGTCCCTGGGGGTCGGCGGTCGCCACCCCTGAAGACAAAGCGGCCGCCCCGATCGCGGCGATCGCCGTGGCCAGGGCGGCCGGTCTGAACACGCGTCTGTGGTCTCTCACTTGGCGCTTCTCCCCTTCGAACGCGGTCACTGTTCGAGGGCATTCGACCGGAAGTACGGGGGAAAAGACAGATCTTGACTTGGCCACGTCAGCGAAGTACGTTGCTCGGTCCGCGGTTTGCAGCTGTCGGACGTGGGTAAGGAGGGGCTTTCGGCCACCGGCAGGGACCGGGCGTATATGCCCGCCGGGCATGCGCCCCCGCCTCGAACAGGCATGACGGCAGCGCGCGTTCGAACGCGCAACGAGGTTGTGCGCCCCCGTGCCTCCACCCCGTGGGTTAGGTCACGCTTACCCGGCATTCCGCCCGGGCACTAAGGACCGTAGGCTCGTGTGATGGCGCGCCCTTGACCACCCCCCTGCCGACCCCCCGAGGACGGATTCCGCCATGCCTCGTCCGACTGCCACCCAGCTCGCCTACGGTTCGGCCACCGTCTTTCTCTCCACCCTCGCGATGCTGCTGCTCTCGCAGACGCAGACCGGGATCGGGGTCGCGGTCATCGCCCTCGCCGGACTCGGACTCGGCCTGCTGGTCGCCATGACGGCCCCGATGCCGGGGGTCTCACGAGCGGTCCGCCGGCAAGCGGCGGGGGGCAGGTCGCCGGTCGTCCCTGCGGAGTTGAGGGCCGTGCCGTCGCCGGCGGCCACGCGCTCACCGGCCTCGCCGTACGACGGCATACCGCACCACCGCCTCACCGGGCGGGCCGCTGCCGCCGAGGCCCGGATCGGCGAGCACTCACGCTGAGGGGGACGCCCCCACAGGTCCCAGTTCCGTGGACACCACCACGGTCTTCGCCGCCTTGTCGTGCAGACACTGCTGATACGGCTTGTCCCAGGTGCACCACAGGACGTTGACCAGCCAGAAGATGGGGCCGCAGCACGGCACGATCTCCGGGAGGGTGTAGACCGCGGCCCGGATCCAGGCGGACTGGGCGGTCGGGATCGAGCCGTTGGCGAGCATCGCCACCCGGATCTTCATCGCCATCTTGCCGACGGTCTGGCCGCGGTTGGAGAGCATCAGCCCTTCGTAGATCAGGTAGGCCAGCATCGTCACGCCCGAGACCGTCGACTGCTTGCCGGCCTCGACGGTGCTGGTGCTGAAGTAGTCCACCCCGCCGACGATCAAGGTCATGATCACGGACACCGGCACACCGATGAGGATCGCGTCGATGATGCGTGCCACCAGCCGCCGGCCGCGGTTCGCCAGCGGCGGCATCCCGGCCAGCGGATCGGCCGCACCGTACTGCCCGCCGTAGGGATCGCCGGCATACGGGCCGGCTCCGTACGGCTCCTTTCCTCCGTAGGGCGGCGGCGTCCCGCCGGACGGCGGCGGGGGTGGCGGCGTGCCCCCAGGGGGCGGGGTGCCTCCGGGCGGGGTGCCTCCCGGGGGCGGCGCGCCTTCGCCACCGCCCGGGGCGCCGCCCTGCGGTGAGTTGTTACGACGGGAGCCGTTGCCGGGCTGCTCGGTACTCATGGGCCGAGTCGACCGCCTGTCACGGCCCGGCGCATCCGGCGACGTCCGTTCGGAGTACCGGCTGCCGCCCCGTGGGTCAGCCGGACGCCACGAACGTCCGCGCGAGCTTGTCGTGCCAGCACTGTCGCCACGGCCGGTCGAAGAGGCACCACACCACGTTCACCACACCGACGGCCAGCACACCGAGCACGCTGTAGAGGAACCAGCGCTTGAGAGCGGCGGCCAGCGTCGGGGTGTCATGGCTCTCGATGTCCAGGACCCGTACGCCGCACAGCTTCTTGCCGAGCGTGCGGCCCCACTTGAGGGTCGGCAGCGCCTCGTAGAGCGCGCCGCCGATCAGCAGGACGGCCAGCAGGGTGGCGAAGACCGGGGCCGTGGTGCCGTCGATCAGATAGACCGTCACCTGGCGGCCGGACTGCTTGGCCGCCTCGACCTTGTCGTCGAGGTGGTCGGTGACGGTGCTCCACATCGGCACGGCCGCCGCGGCGGTGACCGCGCCCAGCACCAGGGTGTCGATCAGCCGGGCCGCCAGTCTGCGGCCGAGCCCGGCCGGGTGGCCCTGGGCGGCCTGCGCGGCCGCGAAGAAGGGGTCCGCGGCGCTCGGCGGCTTCCAGGGGATGACGCCCTCGGCGGCGCCCTGCGGTGCGGCCGAAGCCGGCGCGGCACCGCCCTGCGCCGGGAAACCGGCCGCGGGGGCGGATGCCTGCTGAGAGGGGGCCTGCTGGGCGGGAGCCTGCTGGGCGGGAGCCTGCTGGGCGGGAGCCTGCTGAGCGGCGGGCTGCTGCGCCGGGGTCTGGGCCGGAGTCTGGGCCGGGGCCTGGTTCTGCGCGGCCGGGCGGCCCGGCTGCGGCCGGTCACCGACGGACGGCAGCGACTGCGGGGCGCTGCTGCCGGCGGGCGCGGCCGACTGCGCCCGGCCGGTGCCGGCAACCCGGAACGCCATGGTCTCGTTGGCCTTGGCGGGCGTGGCGGGCTGCTCCGCCTCGGCGGGCTGCTCGGCGTTCGGCCGTACCGCACGGATCGCCGTCGTGCCATGGTCGCCGGACTGGGGGCCACGGCGCGCCGCCGGATTGACGGCGCGGATGGCGACCGTCCCGTCCTTGGGGGCCTCGGGGCTGTGCGGGGCGGGCGTGGCCTGCGAGGACGTGGCGGACAGATCGCCGGATGCGGCACCGGCCCGGTCGTCGCGCTGCGGCGGCACCGCGCCCCAGGAGGGGGCGCCCGACGGTGTCCCCGCGGGTGCCTGGTCCGGCGAGCCCCAGGAGACCCGGCGGTCGGACTCGGCGAAGCCGCTCTGCCGGGCGGCGTCGGCCTGCCAGGCGGAGGCCGGTTCCGGGCTGCTGCCGTGCAGCCGGGACGGGTCGTCCCAGCTCACGGGCGCCTGCCGGGCCTCGACCGCACCGCTGTGGCGCACCGCGGGCAGCCCGGCGCCGCCGGCCGGCTCCTCCTCGTCCAGGAAGACCGGCCCGGTCTCCTCGACGGCGGGTACGGCGGGGGACGGCGGGGCCGCGCCGGGCGGCGGCGCGGGCATCGCCTCGCCCTCCGCGGGGGCGGGCCGGCTGGTGCCCGGCACCCATGCGGCACCGTTCCAGTACCGGATGTAGCCGGGGATGGACGGGTCCGGGTAGAAGCCTGGCGTGGGGCTACCGCCGGCGGATCCTGAGGTAGGGGCGCTCATGTCCGAAGTCCCGTATCTGTTCTCGGCCTGGTGGATGTGGGGTGCAGTCTGCCGCAACGCGGCGTCCACATCTATCAGACGCCGGGCCGCATCGGTGCTCCTGCCCGCTTACGACCACCTGGAAGAGGCCCGGGAAAAAAGTTGTACGAAGTTGTGTAAGAGTCCGGTGCCGGGCGCCTCTCCAGTCGGTGCGGGCCCGCTTGCAGGTCCGCGCCGACGAACCTGAGAGGCGGACCCGAGATGTACACCGTGGTGGAACGAGAGCTGGAACTGGGCCTGGTGCTGTCACCGGAGCGGAGCATTGCCGTGCCGGCCCGGCTGGCATACCGGACGGATGACCCCTACGCCGTCCATGTCACCTTTCACATCGGTTCGGACACGCCGGTCACCTGGACCTTCGCCCGCGAACTGCTCGTCGAGGGCGTGTTCCGGATGTGCGGCGAGGGCGATGTGCGGGTGTGGCCGACGAAGCTGGACGGCCGCAGCCTGGTCTGCATGGCGCTCAGCTCCCCGGACGGGGAGGCCCTGCTGGAGGCCCCGGCCGCGGCGGTCTCCGCATGGCTGGAGCGCACCTTGCGGGTGGTCCCGCCGGGGTCGGAGAAGGGGCACTTGGGCCTCGACAAGGGGCTGAGCGCGCTGCTGGCCATGGCCTCGCGGGAGGATCTGTGGCCGGGTGAGGGCCGACCGTCGGACGAGACGCCGTAATGGGGCCCTCCCACGTTGTTGTCCATCCCGCCGTGCGTGCTCTCGCCGTTGCGCCTCTCCGCTGCGCTTGGCGGCCCTCCCACGTTGTTGTCCATCCCGCCGTGCGTGCTCTCGCCGTTGCTCCCCCACTGCCTGAACGGCGTGGGAGGTACCCCCACGCGGCGGGCGTGGGTTGTCGGGTGCGGTGCCGCTCCTCCGGACTTCGTCCTGCGGCGCGGCCCCTCCCGTGGGTGGGTGGGAAAGGGGCCGGTGGGGGCGGGCGTTGCGTGTCCAGTGGCCGGTTACCAGGTCCCCAGCGTGCACCCGCCCACTTACGTACACCCCCACGGTCTTCTTCCACCCACCCACGGGAGGGGACGGGCCGGAGGGGCAGGGTTTCCGGACGTAAAGCGAAGCAGTCCGGAAACCCTGCCCCGGAGGACCGTCACCGCACCCGACAGCCCCGCGCAGCGGCCCCGCCCGCCGCGTGGGGGTACCTCCCACGCCGTTCAGGCAGTGGGGGAGCAACGGCGGCAAACCACCACGGCGGGAAAGCCGAAAACGTGGGAGGGCCGCCAAGCGCAGCGGAGCGGCTAGCCCCGGTAAGCCTCCAGCAGCCGCAGCCATACCTCGCTGATCGTCGGGAAGGCCGGCACCGCGTGCCACAGCCGTTCCACCGGTACCTCACCGGCCACGGCCACGGTCGCGGAGTGCAGCAGCTCGCCGACGCCGGGGCCGACGAACGTCGCGCCGAGCAGCACCTCGCGGTCCAGATCGACGACCATCCGGGCGCGGCCGCGGTAGCCGTCCCCGTACAGGGAGGCGCCGGCCACCGCCCCGAGGTCCTGGTCGACCACCCGGGTGCGGTACCCGGCCCGTTCTGCCGCGGCGGCGGTCAGGCCCACCGAGGCCGCCTCGGGGTCGCTGAAGACGACCTGCGGGACGGCGAGGGTGTCCGCGGTGGCGGCGTGTGCGCCCCAGCGGTCGGACTCCAGGATCGGTACGCCCCTCGCGCGCGCGGCGATCGCGGCGCCGGCGATCCTGGCCTGGTACTTGCCCTGGTGGGTCAGCAGGGCGCGGCGGTTGACGTCGCCGACGCCGTAGAGCCAGCCGCCGGTCACCCCCGTCACCCGGCAGCTGTCGTCGACGTCCAGCCAGGAGCCGGGGGTGAGCCCGATGCTCTCCAGGCCCACGTCCTCGGTGCGCGGGGCCCGGCCGGTGGCGATCAGCAGTTCATCGGCGATGATCTCGTCGCTGGCGGCACCTCCCGGGCCGGGCCCGGGGGAAGAGTCCAGGACGACGGTGACGGGGCCGCCCGGGGCCTCCCGCCGTACCTCGCGCACCTCGACGCCGGTGCGCAGCAATACGCCCGCCTCGGCGAGCGATTCGGCGACGAGGTGCCCGGCGAACGGCTCCATACGGGGCAGCAGCCCGTCGCCGCGTACCAGCAGCGTCACGGAGGCGCCCAGGGCCCGCCAGGCGGTGGCCATCTCGACGCCGACCACCCCGCCGCCGACCACCACCAGGCGGCCCGGCACGGCCTTGGCGCTGGTGGCCTCGCGGCTGGTCCAGGGCCGGGCCTCGGCGAGGCCCGGGATGGGGGGCAGCACGGCGCGGCTGCCGGTGCACACCGCGACCGCATGGCGGGCGGTGAGCACCCGGCCGTCGACGGCGACCCGGCGGGGCCCGGCCAGCCGGCCCTGGCCGCGGACCAGGTCGATGCCGGCCGAGTCCAGCCAGCCGGCCTGTCCGTCGTCCTTCCAGTAGGAGGCGAAGGCGTCCCGGTGGGCGAGTACTGCGGACGCGTCCAGGGCGGTGTCCGAGGCGTCCTTGAGGCCGGGCACCCGGCGCGCCTCGGAGCGGGCGGTGACCGGGCGCAGCAACGCCTTGCTGGGCATACAGGCCCAGTACGAGCATTCGCCGCCGACCAGCTCGCTCTCCACGATCACCGCGCTCAGGCCGGCGGCGTGCGCCCGGTCGGCGAGGTTCTCGCCGGTGGGCCCGGCTCCCAGCACGATGACGTCGTAGGCCTCATCAGCGGCTCTGGTCACTTCGGTCGCTGCCATCGGCTCTCGCTCCCTGGGTGGGCAGAGGTGGCCCGGCGGCTTACGGGGAGGGGCCGTCCGGGCCCCGGCGGGGTCCTTCTGGCCATCCTCTGCCCAGCGGGCCGTCAGCGCATCCGGCGCTCGACCGCTTCCTTGGCCTCGGCGAGGCCGGAGCCGGTCACCTCTCGGTGCACCTTGATCGCCTGGATCTTCTTGCCCTGCGCCAGCAGGTCGTCGATCTCGGTCATCCGGGGGTCCTCCGGCTCCGCGATGCCCGCCTGGGCCAGCAGCAGGTCCACCTTGCGCTCCAGCCGCTGGAGCCTGCGGTCGAGGGTCTTGGAGCGGCGGTCGGTGGTCGAGGCCACCATGGCGATGGCCAGCACGAGGAGGGCTATTCCGGGAAGCAGGGAGTCCATGGCGGAAACCTTACGAGGTCAGGGGGCGGGTCGCGGGGGGCGGGGGCGGCCATGGACACGACAGGCGGCGGGCGGGTGCGGGCGCGTGCCCACGGGGCGTCAGAAAGGCTCCGCCGTCCGTCAGAAGAGCTTGCCGGGGTTGAGGATGCCCAGGGGGTCGAAGACCTGCTTGATGCCGCGTTGCAACTCCAGGCCCACCGGGCCCAGTTCGCGGGCCAGCCACTCCTTCTTCAGGACGCCGACGCCGTGTTCGCCGGTGATCGTGCCGCCCAGCCGGAGGCCGAGCGCCATGATGTCGTCGAAGGACGCGCGGGCGCGGCGGGACTCGTCCGGGTCGGCGGCGTCGAAGCAGACGGTGGGGTGGGTGTTGCCGTCGCCGGCGTGGGCGCAGACGCCGATGGTCAGGCCGTGCTTCTCGGCGATGGCGGCGGTGCCGTCGAGCATCTCGGCGAGCCGTGAGCGCGGTACGCAGACATCGTCGATCATCGTGGCGGACTTGACCTTCTCCAGGGCGGTCAGGGTGAGCCGTCGGGCCTGGAGCAGCAGGTCGGACTCGGCGGCGGTCTCCGCGGGCACCACCTGGGTGGCGCCGGCGGCGGTGCACAGTGCGCCGACCGCGGCGAGGTCGGCGGCCGGTTCGGGGGTGTCGAACGCGGCCAGCAGCAGCGCCTCGGTGGTGTCGGGCAGGCCCATCTGCGCCATGTCGTTGACCGCGCGGACGCACGTACGGTCCATCAGCTCCAGCAGGGACGGGGCGTGGCCGCGGGCCATGATGGTGCAGACCGCCTCGCAGGCGGCGGCGGTGGAGGGGAACTCGGCGGCCAGCGCGAGCTGTTGGGGCGGCTCGGGCCTGAGGGCGAGGACGGCGCGGACGACGATGCCGAGGCTGCCCTCGGAGCCGACGAAGAGGCGGGTGAGGTCGTAGCCGGCGACGCCCTTGGCGGTGCGCCGGCCGGTCGTCAGCAGCCGTCCGTCGGCGAGGACCACGTCCAGGCCGAGGACGTACTCGGCGGTGACGCCGTACTTGACGCAGCACAGGCCGCCGGAGGCGGTGCCGATGTTGCCGCCGATGGAGCACTGCTCCCAACTGGAGGGGTCGGGCGGGTAGTAGAGGCCGTGCTCGTTCACCGCGCGGGAGAGGACGGCGTTGATGACGCCGGGCTCGACCACCGCGATCCGGTCGACCGGGTTGATCTCGAGGATCCGGTCCATCTTGACCAGGGAGAGCACCAGGCAGCCGTCGGAGGCGTTGGCGGCACCGGACAGGCCGGTGCGCGCGCCCTGGGGAACGACCGGGACGCGGAGTTCGGTGGCGGTCCGCATGACGTGCTGGACCTGTTCGACGGTGCGGGGCAGGACGACGGCGGCGGGGGTGCCCGCCGCGCAGAAGCTCGCCATGTCGTTGGCGTAGGAGCCGGTGACATCGGGGTCGGTGAGGATCGCGTCGTCCGGGAGTCCGGCGCGCAGCCGTGCGAGGAGGTCCATACCCTTAAGCCTCGCACCCGTGGGCCGGACACGGAAGATCGTGTACGGCCCACGGGATCGGCCGGCGGCCGGTGCGTGCCCGGCCGGCGGTCAGAGGTTGCCGCGCCGCTCCTGCTCGCGCTCGATCGCCTCGAAGAGCGCCTTGAAGTTGCCCTTGCCGAAGCCGAGGGAGCCGTGCCGCTCGATCATCTCGAAGAAGACGGTCGGGCGGTCCTGGACCGGCTTGGTGAAGATCTGGAGCAGATAGCCGTCCTCGTCGCGGTCGGCGAGGATCTTCAGCTCGCGCAGCTCGTCGAGGGGGACGCGGGTGTCGCCGACCCATTCGCCGAGGGTGTCGTAGTACGTGTCGGGCACATTGAGGAACTCGACGCCCGCGGCGCGCATCTGACGGACCGTCGCGACGATGTCGTTGGTGGCCAGGGCGATGTGCTGGACGCCCGGGCCGCCGTAGAACTCCAGGTACTCGTCGATCTGCGACTTCTTCTTGGCGATCGCCGGCTCGTTGATCGGGAACTTGACCTTCTTGGTGCCGTCCGCGACGACCTTGGACATCAGGGCGGAGTACTCGGTGGCGATGTCGTCGCCGACGAACTCCTTCATGTTGGTGAAGCCCATGACGTTGTTGTAGAAGGCCACCCACTCGTTCATCCGGCCGAGTTCGACGTTTCCGACGCAGTGGTCGATGGCCTGGAAGAAGCGCTTCTTCGGCGGCTCGACCACGGGCGTCGCGGCGACGAAGCCGGGCAGGTAGGGGCCGTCGTAGCCGGAGCGCTCGACGAGGGTGTGCCGGGTCTGCCCGTAGGTGGCGATGGCGGCCAGCACGACGGTGCCGTGCTCGTCCTTGAGGTCGTAGGGCTCCTCCAGGCCGGTGGCGCCGTGGGCGACGGCGTACTCGTAGGCGGCGCGGACGTCGGGCACCTCGATGGCGAGGTCGACGACGCCGTCACCGTGGGCCGCGACATGCTCGGCGAGGAAGTGGCCCCATGCGGTGGTGGGCTTGATGACGGAGGTGAACACGAACCGGGCGCCGCCGGATTCGAGCACATAGCTCGCGGTCTCCCGGCTGCCGTTCTCCGGACCGGAGTAGGCGACGCGCTTCATGCCGAAAGCCGTGGAGTAGTAGTGCGCGGCCTGCTTGGCGTTCCCGACGGCGAAGACGACCGCGTCCATCCCCTTGACCGGGAAGGGGTCCGCCTGCCGGGCCGAGCTGGGGGTGGTGGGCTGGGTGTGCATCGTGGTGTCTGCCATGTTCGCAGAGTCCCCCCGATCCACAAGCTGCGCAATAGTTTGTGAATCTGCTGGGCATTATGCCTAGCGAGAGGGCGCTCATCTCGGGCTATCTGTACATGATGACCATCGAAATCGGAGGAGCGGGCGATGGCGATCGATCATTTGGACGGGGCGCTGCTGGAGCTGCTGGCGCAGGAGCCGCGGATCGGCGTGCTGGAGGCGTCGCGGCGGCTGGGGGTGGCCCGCGGCACGGTCCAGGCCAGGCTCGACCGGCTTCAGTCGAATGGAGTGATCCGGGGCTTCGGACCGGAGGTGGACCCGGCCGCGCTCGGCTATCCGGTGACCGCTTTTGCCACCTTGGAGATCAAACAAGGGCAAGGTAATGACGTACGAGCCCACTTGACGACCGTTCCCGAAGTGCTGGAGCTGCATACAACGACGGGACATGGGGACATGCTCTGCAGGCTCGTTGCGCGCTCCAACGCCGATCTGCAGCGAGTGATCGACCGAGTTGTGGGCTTTGATGGCATTGTGCGGGCGTCAACGGCAATCGTTATGGAAAATCCGGTTCCGTTGCGGATCATCCCGCTGGTGAAGCAGGCATCGGGAGACTGACCGAACCGAGGAGAGCGACGGTGACCTTCTGGGAGTACGTCAGCACCCGGCACGCCCAGTTGCTGACGGATACGTATCAGCACGCCAGCGCGGTCTTCCAGTGCATGGTGATCGCCACCCTGCTGGGGGTCTTCATCGGCGTCGTCACCTACCGCAGCGACTGGGCGGGCAACCTCGCCACCACGACGACCGCCACCATCCTGACCATCCCCTCGCTGGCCATGATCGGTCTGCTGATCCCGATCGTCGGCCTCGGCGTCGCCCCCACGGTCATCGCGCTGACCCTGTACGGGCTGCTGCCGGTGGTCCGTAACGCCATCGTCGGGCTGCGCGGGGTCGACCCGGCGCTGGTCGACGCGGCCACCGGCATCGGGATGTCACGGGCCGCCCGGCTCATCCGGGTCGAACTGCCGCTGGCCTGGCCGCCGATCCTCACCGGCATCCGGGTCGCCACCCAGATGCTGATGGGCATCGCGGCCATCGCCGCCTTCGCCTCCGGCCCCGGCCTCGGCAATGAGATCTTCCGCGGCATCGCCTCCCTGGGCAGCGCCAACGCGCTCAACCAGGTGCTCGCCGGCACCCTCGGCATCGCCGTCCTCGCCCTGCTCTTCGACGCCGCGTACGTCCTGATCGGACGCCTGACCATCTCCAGGGGGATCCGTGCCTGAGACGCCCGAGACCACCACCCCCTCCGGCGCCAAGATCGAGCTGGAGAACCTGACGAAGATCTATCCGGGGAACCCCTCCCCCGCCGTGGACAACGTCAACATGGAGATCAAGGCCGGCGAGATCGTGATCTTCGTGGGGCCCTCCGGCTGCGGCAAGTCCACCACCCTGAAGATGATCAACCGCCTGATCGAGCCGACCTCCGGGCGGATCCGGATCGGCGACGAGGACGTCACCGGTATCGATCCGGTCAGACTGCGCCGCAAGGTCGGCTACGCCATCCAGGCCTCCGGCCTCTTCCCGCACATGACCGTCGCCCAGAACATCGCGCTGGTCCCCAAGATGATCGGCTGGTCCAGGACGAAGGTCAGCAACCGGGTCGAGGAGATGCTCGACCTGGTCGGCCTGGACCCCGGCGAGTTCCACCACCGCTATCCGCGCCAGCTCTCCGGCGGCCAGCAGCAGCGCGTCGGGGTGGCCCGCGCGCTCGCCGCCGACCCGCCCGTCCTCCTCATGGACGAGCCGTTCGGCGCCGTCGACCCGATCACCCGCGACCACCTCCAGGACGAGCTGATCCGGCTCCAGCACGAACTCCACAAGACCATCTGCTTCGTCACCCACGACTTCGACGAGGCCATCAAGCTCGGCGACCGCATCGCGGTGCTCCGCGAGCACTCGCACATCGCCCAGTTCGACACCCCCGAAGCCATCCTCACCAACCCCACCGATGACTTCGTCTCCGGCTTCGTGGGCGCGGGCGCGGCCCTCAAGCGGCTGAACCTGACCCGCGTACGGGACGTGGGCGTGGTCGACTTCCCCACCGCCGGGCTCGACGACCCACTGGAGTCGATCTTCGACCAGCTGCGCTCCGGCGCCCACAACGAACTGCTGCTGCTGGACCGCAACCGCCGCCCGTACAAATGGCTCCGCCGCGGCGATCTCGCCCGCGCCAAGGAGACCCTGGCGCGGGCCGGCACCCTGGTGACCGACACGGTGACCCGGGACGCGACACTGCGCGACGCCCTGGAGGCGGTGCTGACCGACAACGCGGGCCGGGTCGCGGTCACCGGGCGGCGCGGCGAGTACATCGGCGTGGTCGACATGGAGACGCTGATGAACAACGTCCATGAGCTGCTGGAGGCGGACCGTCTGGACGCCGTGGAGCACCGGCACGACCTCCAGGAGCAGCGCACCCGCCAGACACAGCGGGAACAGGAAGGCCTCGAAGGCCCGGCCGGCGCGGGCGGCCCCGACGGCGAAGGGGGCCCGGCATGAGCAGCCCCGACGAGCCCGGCGTGCCGGGCGGGCCGCGGCGGGGCGGACACCGGCCGAGCGACCATGAAGCGCTCGTCTTCCGCGACAACGTCGAGATGGAACAGCGGGAGCTGGCCGCCGGTGAGGCGCCCACCCCCTCCGCCGCCCGCGGCGGGCGCCGGATCAGCTGGCAGAAGTGGACCTTCATGCCGGCCTTTCTGTTCGCCGCGCTGCTGGGCACCTGGCTGTGGTTCAGCGGCGCGCGGCTGGACTCCATCGCCCATCAGGCGGTCGACGACGGCAAGGTGTGGCTCGCGCTGCGCCAGCACATCCAGCTCACCGCGGCCTCCACCTTCTTCGTACTGATCATCGCGATCCCGCTGGGCATCGCGCTGACCCGCGCCAGGCTGCGCCGCGCCACGCCCCTCGCGATGGCCGTCGCCAACCTCGGCCAGGCGGTGCCGGCCCTGGGTCTGCTGGTCCTGCTGGTCATCTGGCTGGGCATCGGCGCCCGCTCGGCGATCGTCGGCATGGTCCTCTACGCCGTGCTGCCGGTCCTGGCCAACACCATCGCCGGGCTGCGCGGTATCGACCCGACGCTGACCGAGGCCGCCCGCGGTATCGGGATGTCGCCCACCGGCGTGCTGACCAAGGTCGAACTCCCCCTGGCGGTACCGCTGATCCTGGCGGGCGTACGCACCGCGCTGGTGCTGAACGTCGGCACCGCGACGCTGGCCACCTTCGGCGGGGGCGGCGGGCTGGGCGATCTGATCTCGGCGGGCATCGTCACCCAGCGGATGCCCGTACTGGTCCTGGGCTCGGTGCTGACCGTGGCGCTCGCGCTGCTCGTCGAATGGCTGGCCTCGCTCGCCGAACTGCTGCTGCGTCCGCGCGGTCTGGAGGTGGCCACATGAGCTCCCGCCCCACCGCCCGCCCGGCCACCGGGCCCAGGAACACCCGCCGGCGCCGGGCCGTCCGCCCGGTCACCGTCCTCGCCCTGCTCGCCGTGCTGGCCGGGCCCGTCCTCGGCGGCTGCGGCCTGGTCAGCGGCAGCGCGATGACCGACAACGTCCTCCCCGGCCCGAAGGCGGGCTATCCGGACCGCCCGCTCTCCGGGGCGCAACTGACCGTGACCTCCAAGGAGTTCACCGAGCAGATCATCCTCGGCCAGATCATGGGCCTGCTCTTCAAGGCGGCCGGCGCCAAGGTCATCGACAAGACCAGCATCCAGGGGTCGATCGGCGCGCGGGAGGCCGTCAGGTCCGGCACCGCGGACGCCGCGTACGAGTACACCGGCACCGGCTGGATCACCTACCTCGGGCACACCAAGCCCGTCGTGGATCCGTACGAGCAGTGGCGGATGGTCCGTGACGAGGACCGGAAGAACGGCGTCGTCTGGCTGCCGGCCTCGAAGCTCAACAACACCTACGCGCTGGCGCTGAGCCCCGCCGACGCGAAGAAGTACGGCACGAAGACGCTCTCGGACCTGGGCGAGCTGCTGAAGAGGGACCCGGGGGCGGTCACCCTGTGCGTGGAGAACGAGTTCGCCACCCGTAACGACGGGCTGCCCGGCATGACCAAGAAGTACGGCATGAAGATCCCGCCCGGGCAGGCCCAGCGGATGGCCGCCGGAGTCATCTACACCCAGGTCAAGCAGGGCGGCAGCTGCACCTTCGGCGAGGTGTACACCACCGACGGCCGGATCAAGGCGATGAATCTCCAGGTCCTCGCCGACGACAAGCACTTCTTCCCCAACTACAACGTCGCCCCCGAGATCAACGCCGCGTCGATGAAGAAGTACCCGGCGATGGCCGAGGTCCTGGCCCCGGTGACCCGGGCGCTCAACAACACCGTCGCCCAGGAGCTGAACCGCAAGGTCGATGTGGAGGGCCAGGACCCGCACCAGGTCGCCAAGGACTGGCTGATCAAGGAGGGCTTCATCAAGGAGGGCTAGGGAGTGTCTCCCCGACCTCCGTGGGCCTGCGACGCGCTGCGGGCCGACCGCCCCCGGGCTCAGCAGCTGGGGATCTTGCCCCCGGCCCGCAGCGCCTTCAGCGCGCCGACCGCGCCGTCCAGCGTGGACACCGGGATCAGCCGCATCCCCTTCGGCAGCTCCGCCTGCGCATCCGCGCACTCCTTGCGGGGCACCAGGAAGACCGAGGCGCCGTCGCGGTGCGCGGCCTGCGTCTTCAGCGCGACCCCGCCGACCGCGCCGACCTTCCCGCCCGCGGTGATGGTGCCCGTCCCGGCGATCGTCCGCCCGCCGGTCAGGTCGTGGCCCGCGCCGTCGCCGTCGAGCTTGTCGACGATGCCGAGGGCGAACATCAGCCCGGCGCTGGGCCCGCCGACGTCCGCGAGGCTCAGCCTGACCTTGATGTCCTCGGTCGACTTGCCCAGCCGGCCGAGCGCCGCCGCGGTGGCGGTGTCCTGCGACTCCTGCATCTGCCGGGCGTTGTGCTCGGAGATCTCCTCGGTGTTTTCGCCCACCGGGTAGACCGCCTCCTTGGGCATCACGGCCTCGTCCTCGCGGAACCAGCCCGTGACGATGTCCGGCAGATGGACCGAGGCGTCCGGGCCGGTGGCGACGATCGAGGTCATCCGCAGCTGGCCGGTGGTCTTCCGGGTCCCGGCGCCGGTGATCGTGATCACCGGTTTGCCCTTGTTGTCGCCGAGGACGTTCGCCGTCATGCCCGGATACGCCACCGCGTACGGCAGCGGGGCGAGGGCCGCGGTGACGAGGAGGCCGAGGACGAGGACGGTGCAGACCGCCAGGGCGCGAGCGCGTGAGGACACCCCGCCACCCTAAATGACCCCCGCCCCACCAGGCCCTTACGGCGCTACCGGCTCACCACACGGCCACCGGCCCTTCACACTCCGCCGCGCCCATGGCCCGTCGACCGCGTCAGCACAGTCCGCACCACAGCGCCCACGCCACAGCGTCCACACCACAGAGCCCTCGCCGCAGCACCTCACCACAGCGCCGTCACCGCAGCGCCTCGGACACCTCCCGGGCCGCGTCGACCACCCGCGGTCCGACCCGCTCCGAGACGGTGTCCGCGAGCATCACCACGCCCACGCTCCCCTCGATCCCGCTCACCCCGAGCAGCGGCGCCGCCGCACCACTCGCGCCGGCCTCCAACTCCCCGTGCGTCAGGGCGAGTCCGGCGTCCTGGATCCGGCCCTGGCGGGCCTTGAGGATCGCCCGCCCGGCCGCCCCGCGGTCCAGCGGATGACGGAAACCGGCCCGGTACGCCACGTGGTAGTCGGTCCAGGTCGGCTCGACGACGGCGACGGCCAGCGCCTCGGTGCCGTCGACGAGGGTGAGATGCGCGGTGGCCCCCACGTCCTCGGCGAGCGACCGCAGCGCGGGCAGGGCCGCCTCCCTGACCAGTGGATGCACCTGACGGCCCAGGCGCAGTACGCCCAGGCCCACCCGCGCCCGGCCGCCGATGTCGCGGCGCACCAGGGCGTGCTGCTCCAGCGTGGCCAGCAGGCGGTAGACGACCGTGCGGTTGACACCGAGCTTGTTGGACAGCTCGGTGACGGTCAGGCCGTGGTCGGTATCGGCGAGAAGTTTGAGGACACGCAGTCCTCTGTCGAGTGTCTGGGAGGTCTCTGCGGTCACGACGCCCCCTCCTGGGTGAGTGGCGGCTCGGGCGCGACGCGCTGCGGGTCCCGGAGCAGCGCGCGCTAGAGGCCGCCGGCCGCTTGGCACCGGCTGCGCTCCGCGGCGGCGCTGCCACGGGGCGTGTGCGTGAGCGGGACAGTAGCGAGCCGGTCCGGTCAGCGGAAGAGTCCGTCCAGAATCCGGTCTCTCCCGCCCGGAAAATCCCGATTGATCCGCCCAGAGGGGCGCCTGATGTTTCAGTGAGGGCTACGGCGTTACCGGGACGTTATGGAACCGGCAAGGGTGGCGCCCCCGTTGACCGGGGCGCCACCCTGACGACGAACGGACGGGCTCACCGCATCCGCGTGGCCCACTCCCGTACCTTCTTGATCCGCTCGGTGAGCTGCCCGGCGGTTGCCTCCGCGCTCGGCGGCCCGCCGCACACCCGCCGCAGCTCCGTGTGGATCACCCCGTGCGGCTTACCGCTCTGGTGGACATACGCCCCCACCAGCGTGTTCAGCTGCTTCCGCAGCTCCAGCAGCTCCTTGTGCGTGACCACCGGACGCCGCTCGGCCGGGATCTCCAGCAGATCCGCCTCCGCATCCGGCCTCTTCCGGCTGTGCGCGATCTGCCGGGCCTGCCGCTTCTGCAACAGCAGCTGCACCTGGTCGGGCTCCAGCAGACCGGGAATACCGAGGTAGTCCTGCTCCTCCTCGCTGCCCGCATGCGCCTGCATACCGAACTCGGCACCGTCGTAGAGCACCCGGTCGAAGACCGCCTCCGACTCCAGCGCCTCGAACGAGAACTGCTCCTGTTCGCCGGTGTCCTCGTCCTGCTCCTTGTTCGCCTCCTCCATCTCCTTCTCGGATTCGGCGTACGGGTCCTCCTCGCCGTCCTTCTTCGGCTTGTCGAGCACATGATCGCGCTCGACCTCCATCTCATTGGCGAAGCCGAGCAGCGAGGGGACGGTCGGCAGGAAGACCGAGGCGGTCTCACCGCGCTTACGGGAGCGTACGAAACGCCCCACGGCCTGCGCGAAGAACAGCGGCGTCGAAATCGTCGTGGCGTACACCCCCACCGCCAGCCGCGGTACGTCCACGCCCTCGGACACCATCCGCACCGCCACCATCCAGCGGTCCTGCGAGTGCGAGAAGTCGTCGATGCGCTGCGAGGCACCGGAGTCGTCCGACAGCACCAGGGTGGCGCCCTCACCGGTGATCTCCCGGATCAGCTTGGCGTACGCCCGCGCCTGCTCCTGGTCCGAGGCGATGACCAGCGCACCGGCGTCCGGGATGGACTTCCGCACCTCGGTCAGCCGCTGGTCGGCGGCCCGCAGCACATTCGGCATCCACTCGCCGCGCGGATCCAGCGCGGTCCGCCAGGCCTGCGAGACCGCGTCCTTGGTCATCGGCTCACCGAGCCGGGCCGCGATCTCGTCACCCGCCTTGGTCCGCCAGCGCATATTGCCGCTGTACGAGAGGAAGATGACCGGCCGGACCACACCGTCGCCCAGCGCGTTGCCGTATCCGTACGTGTAGTCCGCCGACGAGCGCCGGATCCCGTCGTTCCCCTCCTCGTACGTGACGAAGGGGATCGGGTTGGTGTCCGACCGGAAGGGCGTACCGGTCAGCGCCAGCCGCCGGGTGGCCGGCTCGAACGCCTCCAGACAGGCCTCGCCCCACGACTTCGAGTCCCCCGCGTGATGAATCTCATCGAGGATCACCAGGGTCTTCCGCTGCTCGATCCGGTTGCGGTGCAGCATCGGCCGTACGCCGACGCCCGCATACGTCACCGCAACACCGTGGTACTCACGGCCCAGCGGCCCCGCGCTGTACTCCGGGTCGAGCTTGATCCCTATCCGGGCCGCCGCCTCCGCCCACTGCTTCTTCAGATGCTCGGTCGGCGCGACGACCGTCACCTGCTGCACGACATGGTGGTGCAGCAGCCACGAGGCGAGCGTCAGCGCGAACGTGGTCTTACCGGCGCCGGGCGTCGCCACGGCGAGAAAGTCTCTCGGCTGGCTCTGGATGTAGCGGTCCATGGCCGCCTGCTGCCAGGCCCGCAGCTTGTTCGCGGTACCCCAGGGCGCCCGGCCCGGAAAGGCCGGGGACAGGTGATGGTTGTTGGTGGCGCTGGTGGTGGTAGTCACGGTCTCCGTCGGCTGAACTCGGGGATCGGCAACCGCGTCAGCCTATCCGCTGCGCTTTGCGGGCTTCCCACGTGTTCGGCTTTCCCGCCGTTCCGCTGCGCTTTGCCTCGGCCCACGTTGTCGGCTTTCCCGCCGTGGTGGTGTCTCGCCGTTGCGCCCCTGGCGGGCCCTCCCACGTTGTCGGCTTTCCCGCCGTGTGGGTTGTTCGCCGTTGCGCCTGGCGGCGGGCGTGGGTTTGTCGGGTGCGGTGCCGCTCCTCCGGACTTCGTCCTGCGGCGCGGCCCCTCCCGTGAGTGGGTGGAAGAGGCCGGTGGCGGGCGGGCCGTTGATCTCCCGTTGCTGTGACGGGATCCACAAGCGTGCACCCGCCCACTTACGGACACCCCACCGGCCTTCATCCACCCACCCACGGGAGGGGACGGGCCGGAGGGGCAGGGTTTCCGGACGTAAAGCGAAGCAGTCCGGAAACCCTGCCCCGGAGGACCGTCACCGCACCCGACAAACCCACGCCCGCCGCAGGCGCAACGGCGACAAACCCACACGGCGGGGCAGCCGACAACGTGGGGGGTCACGGCTTCAGCCGAGCGGCCACCAGCGAGCCCGCCGCCGCCACCACCGCCATCGCCGCGAACACCGCCGCGAACGCCGCGGGGTGGCTCGTCGAGGTGGCGGTGGTCGCGGCGGGGGTGGTCGTTGCGACCGAGCCGCCGCCGAAGCCGACGAACAGCACGCCGCTCACCCCGACGAAGGTGACATTGCCCAGCGCGTCCGCCATTTGCAGGGAGGCGGAGTTGCGGCCGGCGTCCTCCGGGCGGGACAGCTTCAGCAGGAGGACGCCGCCGCTGGAGATGTTCAGGCCCATGCCGAAGCCGCCGACCGTCCAGGCCACCGCCACGATCCAGGCCGGAACCCCGTCGAGCAGCGCCGACGGCACCATGACGATCGCCACCGCGAGAAGTGCCATGCCCAGGCCCATCAGCCGCTCCCGGTACGGTTCCAGGCGGGGGCGGCTCTGTACGTACGAGCCGAGCGCCCAGGTCAGTCCGCCGCCGGTGAGGGAGAGACCGGCGAGGGTGGCGGACAGTCCGCGCTGGGTGACCAGCATCAGCGGGATGAAGGACTCGGCCCCGACCAGCGCCCCGGCGGCCAGCCCGCGCATCAGCACCACGGTCGGCAGCCCGCGCGCCGCCCGGAACGTGCCGCGCGGCAGCAGTCGTACGAGGCCCGGCACCAGCAGAACCAGTCCGGCGCCCGCGGGCAGCAGGGCGTACCACGTCGGATGCTGGCCCGCGTACTGCAACAGGCAGGCGCCCACCGCAACGGCCAGCGCGAGCAGACAGCGCCGGTCGCCCAGTACGTGCCGCACCCCGCTGCCCGGCCCCGGCTCCTTACGTGGCAGCTTGCGCAGCGCCGGCAGCATCACCGCGAGCGGCAGCAGGATCAGGGCGGGGATGGCGACGAACACCCAGCGCCAGCCGAGGTGTTCGGTGACCGACCCGGCGAGCAGCGGACCGACGATCACCGGGACCACCCAGGCCGCCGAGAACGCCGCCATGACCGACGGGCGCAGCCGCTCGGGGTAGGCGCGGCCGACCACGACGTACAGCGAGACCACGACCAGGCCGCCGCCGATGCCCTGCACTCCGCGGCCCGCGATGAACATCCCCATGCTCGGGGCGCCCCCCGAGATCAGCAGTCCCGCCCCGAACGCGGCGATCCCCGCGAACAGCGGCGCGAGCGGCCCGCGGCGGTCGCTCCACACACCCGAGAGCGCCATCGCGAACAGACTCGCCGTGAAGAAGGCGGAGAACCCGAAGGCGTACAGGCCGATGCCGTCCAGGGCGTGGGCGGCGACCGGCATCGCGGTGTTCACGGCGCTGGCCTCGAAGGCGACGAGGGAGACGACGGAGACGATGCCGAGGGTGAGGGCCCGGTAGGGCGGGGACAGCACGCTCCCGGAGGCGGCGGGGTGGCCGTCGTCGGCATCGTCACCGTGGTGCCGGGTGCGCCGGCCGTCCTCCTCCGCACTGTCGCGGTGGTCGTGCGCGGGCCGTTCCGGGGGCGGGGCGGGTATGGCGGGGCGGTCAGCGGTCATCGCCCCAGAGTAAGGGCCGTAGGGCGGTTGTGCCCCTGTCGGAAGGCGGGGATCGGATCGGTCGTCGGTCCTACGCCGTGACGTTGCGTCGGCCCCGTCGGGGAAACTGTCCGTATGCCGCATTTCCGTACGTACGACGATGCCGAGCTCCACTACCGCGTGCTCGGGCCGGCCGACTCGCCCCGGCCGCCCCTGGTGTGCGTGGCCGGCGGGCCCGGCCGGGACGCCGCGTACCTGGGCGACCTCGGCGGTCTGGCCGCCCACCGGCAACTGATCGTTCCGGACAGCCGCGGCACCGGCGCCTCCCCCGCCGCCGACGACCCGTCCCGCTACGCCTTTCCCCAGCTCGCCGAGGATCTGGAGGCGCTGCGCGCACATCTGGGCCTGGAGCGGTTCGCGCTGCTCGCACACGGCGCGGGCGCGGCGGTCGCGCAGGCGTACGCGGCGGGCCGCCCGCAGCGGCTGAACCGGCTGGTGCTGGTCTGCCCCGGCTCCCGGCTCCAGGGCGAACTCCCCGACGACGCACGGGAGATCTTCGCATCGCGGGCGCACGAGGAGTGGTGGCCCGACGCCTCGGTGGCGGTGCAGCAGCTGGCCGAGGCGTCCGATCTGAGCGAGGTCAGGGAGCTGCTGCTGGCCGCGGCCCCGCTCGCCTACGGCCGGTGGGACGCACCGCAGCAGGCCCATGCGGCCACGGAGGGCGCACAGTTGGGGCCGGTGCCGCGGGCCGGTTTCTGGCAGGGCGTGGACGAGCAGCTGCGGCATGCACTGCTGGCCGGCCTGCGGGAGGTGACCTGTCCGGTGCTGGTGGTGACCGGCGACCGGGATGCACTGTCCGGTATGCGGGCGGGCGAGCTGGTGGCCGCGTCGTTCCCCGACGCGCGGGTCCAGCCACTGCACGGGGTGGGCCACTACCCGTGGGTGGACGAACCGGAGCTGTTCGCCCCACTGGTGGAGGACTTCCTCCGAGCAACCTGAGCAGCACCGATCGCCCCACTCACCCGCGGCCCCGTGTTGCCCCCGTGTTGCCCCATATGGCTTCGCATTGCTCCACATTGCGGCTTCATGGCAGCCCGCCCGGCACCCTTGCCGGGCCCTCCACCCCGCGGCCTAGAGTCATGAGCGCACCGCAACCCGGCCGTGTGCCCGAGTGGTTCAGGGGCTCGCCTGCAAAGCGAGTTACGTGGGTTCGAATCCCGCCACGGCCTCTATACGCACCTCCCATATCCGTCTCTCTCCCCTCACCGGCCGACGCGGAGCGGGGCCACGAAGCGGTAGATGTCCCCGGCCTCGCCCGTGTCGGTCGGGCGGCGGAGTTCCACCAGGGCCAGCGGACGGTCCACCGGCTCGCCGGTGTCCGGGTCGAAGGCTATGTAGCCGCTGACGCCACGGACCCGGGTCCGGCCGTTGGTCTGCTCCAGCATGGCCAGGACCATCCGGGCGGTGACCTGACGCGTGCCGTAGACGCCGACGGCGTTCCGTGCGGCCTTGCCGATGGTGTACGTCGCATCGTGGCCGAGCATCGCCTGGCCGCTGGCGAGGACGGCGCTCGGCCCGCCGACCTCCTCGCGGTAGGCCCGTTCGAAGTCGGCGAACGGGCCGCCCCCGGCCCTGCCGTAGACCTCCCTGGATATCTGCGGGTGGGTGAAGGCGGTGTAGTAGACCGTCATGTGGCTGTACTTCCAGCGCCTGGCGAGCGTGCTGAGCTCGGCGCGGTGCCGGTCGCCGCCGGTGTCGAAGTAGACGCCCAGCGCGCTGGATCCGGAGAGCACCGTCGTACGGCAGTGTCTGCCGCCCGCGCCGGCCGCCTCGATGAACCGGCGCAGCTCCCGGCCCCGGCCGGCGAAGAACACCACGTCCGGCGGCTTCGGGTCGTCACAGACCTTGTCGGCGACCAGGGACAGCGCATTGCCCGCCGTCGCCTCCTCGCCCTCCCCGGAGCGGAACGGGATCACCTCGTCCTCCACGTCCAGCCCCGCACGCCGCGCGGCCGCCGAGAAGTCCTCGTAGAGCGAGGTGTTGTAGGCGTCCTCCTCGTTGCCGTCCCTGACCACCTGGACGCGGTAGCCGGGGTGGGTGCGCTGCTGCTCCTTGAGGTAACCGGCGGCGGCCGCGGTCTGGTCGCGGTTGGGGAAGGAGACCCGGTAGAACCCCGCCGTACGGGAGCTCAGCCCGTCGGCCGCCACCGTCGCGCCGACCATCGGCAGCCCGGCCGCACGCAGCCGCTTCACGGCGCCGGCCGTCCGGTCGTTGCTCTGCCCGAAGCCCGCCACCGCGACCAGGTGCTCCCGGTCCTTCATCGCGAGAAGCTGGTCGACGACCTGGCGCCAATGCCGGTCGCCCCGCCCGGTGTTGGCGAGCAGGAGGCGGATCTTGGGCAGCGTCGAGCGCTCGGCGTTCAGCTCCCGCTGGGCGAGGTAGGCGCCGCTGACGGCCTGCCGGGTGGCCTCCGGCCCCCGGTCGGCGGACCCGCCCGCCATGGCCTCGACATAGGCGATGGCGACCGACGGCCGGCCGGACGCGGCGACCTTGTCGTTCTCGGCGCGGATCCGGTCGCTCAGACCGTGCATGTTCTCGAAGGTGTACGCGCCGTCGGTCACGCCCACACATTCGCCGCCGGCCGCCTCGGACACGCCCTCCCCGCACCGTCCGGCGGTATCGGCGATCCGCATCGTGAGGCCGGCCAGGACGGCGGCGACCACCAGCGCCGAGACGATCCACAGGCCCCAGCGCCGCGGCGGTCTGGGCGGTTCGAAGATCCGGGGGCTCATAGCCACGGCTCCTTTCCGTACTGCTTCGCCTTCCGCAGCAGGGCCGAGGTCCAGGGCACGCTGTCGGCATGCACGGCGAGGGTGTGGAAGCGGGCCTGGATTTCGCCGTACAGCTCGGCGCCGGGATCGCCGAGGGGGTCGCGATAGGGGTCACCGACCCGGTCCGTACGGGGGTCGTCGGGCGGCTCGGGCCCGATCCAGACCGCGGCCAGCAGCCGGGTGATGGTCCGCAGCCGCTGCTCCACCGCACCGTCGTTGAGGTGTTCCACCAGCCGCTCGTAGCGCTCCCACAGCGGCTGGTCGAGGGCGTCGCCCACCTCGGCCAGCGGGGCGCGCCGCAGCCGGCAGAGCTCGGTGCACCACTCCTCGGGCTCGACCCGGTCGAAGAGCTCGTCCAGATACCTGGCCGCCGTGGGCAGATCGCCGCCCGCCAGCGCGTGATAGGCCACCACGCCCTCGTCCCCGGCGGCGGCCGCCCGCTCCCGCAGCGCGGTGTGCACGGCCCGCCGCCCACGAACGGCCGGCCCGCCGGCAGTTCCGTCGCCCGGCCCGGCCTCGGGATCGGGCTCCGGCTCGGGCTCCGGAATCGCGGCGAGTCGCCGCAGCAGCAGAAAGCGCAGCAACGGGTGCGGGGTCTCGGCACGTCCGTCCGCCGCCTCGTCCCCACTGTCCACGTGCATGGTGGCCAGCACGTCCGCACAGAAGTCGTTGAACTCCTCCTGGACGCGGGCGCTCGACTCGTCCCACAGCGCGCGCCCGGCCTGCGTCTGGGCCAGGTCGACCGCGGCCGCGGCGCGGGCCAGCACCTGGGTCAGTTCACCGCTGGCGTCGATCGGCAACAGCCGCTCCAGCAGGGCGTCTACGAGTTCCGAGGAGGGCCGCAGAACCTGCCGCAGCCGGGTCTCCCACGCCGAGTCCGCCGGGCACTCCAGGAGGGACGCCAGCAGCTGTGCGGTGCCCGCCGGATGCCCGCGGGTGAGCTCGTGCACCACCCAGCCCAGCCACTGCACGCCGTTGTCGGCAGCAGGTGCCGGGGCCCGGCGGCCGGCCGACCGCAGCACCTCCTTGGCCTGCTGCTCGACCTCATGACGGGCCAGGTCCCGCAGCCGGCCCACCACCAGCCCCTTGACGACCCGCTCCGGGACGAACTTCTCCTCCTCGGCGGGCCACCGCCCGGGCACCGCGCCAGGCCGCCGCGGGCCGCCGAACGCAAAGCTCTCCAGCGCCGCCGGATAGCTCCCCGCCGTGGCCAGCACCAGCAACGGATCGGGGGCCCCGCCCTTCCTCCGCGCATCCAGCAACGCCTTGAGGAAGTCGTTCCCCAACGGGCTGTCGACGTTGTCGAGCAGAACCAGACACTGCGTCGTACGCCGCTTGTCGCCGCCCCGTGAGCCGTACGCCCGCCGCAGATCGTCCAGGAAGGCGTCGAACAGCACCGCCTCCGCGCGCTGCCGCTCCGCCTCCTCGCGGTCTCCGTAACGCTGGTTCAGATCGACCAGAAACCCGTCGACGGAACCGCCGCCCCGGCTGCGCTGCCGGATACGCGCCAGCTGCCAGCGCACCCGCAGCCGCGCCCAGTGGCGCCGCCACTCCGGCAGCAGGGGCAGCGCCGCGGTCACCGCCGTCGGAGCGCCGAGCACCGTCGCGGCGTATGTCGCCAGCTGGTTGATCACCTCCGTCCGGCTGCCGGGCGGCCCGACCAGCGCCTCCTCCATCTGCCGTACGGCCGCGTCCCGGTCGGCGGCCTCCATCCGGGCCGCGACGGCGATCGTCAGCAGCCCGAAGGCCGGGAACCGCAGGCGCGCGAAGTCCTTCTTGCGCTCGTTGAGCTGAAAGACCAGCGCGGCCAGCACATCGAGCGGCTTACGGCCCTCCTGCCCCAGCGCGGCCAGATCGAGGCGGGCCACCGGGGCCCGCCGGGCCCAGTCCGCCAGATGCCGCAGCACCGTCGTCTTCCCGCTGCCACGCGGCCCGAGCAACAACGTGGCAGGTAACTCCGGCCGGCTGCCCGGCCTTCGTACCAACAACTCCTGGACGTACCGCTCCACAGCACGGTCCCGCCCTGATTCCCCCGCCCATTCCTGCGGCATCCCGCTCCCCCTCGACCTCGCGATTCCCCGCCCGTCCCCACGGTCCTCACGATCCTCACGGCCGGTCGGCACTCACTCCGGCGGCCCCAGGATCCTCCAATTCCCCTGCGCTGCAAGCACTTTGGCCCCGATTACCCGCTTCCCCCTCCCCGCTCGCCTCCGCCCCACGCAGTGGAAATCACTCTAAGTCACCCCACTGACAATCCCCGTGACGGACCGTGAAAGCGCTGGTCGCCGGCCCCCGCGCCCACCACGCAGAAACACCCAGCAGAACCCGGCACCGCTCGGCCCCACGCCGCACGTCGCTCACCCCCGCGCCGCACGCCGCACGCCGCATCGCCGCACATGCCTCCCCACGCAGCACCCCCACGCCCACGCACGCACCCCCACACGTGCACACCGCCGCACGCACCCCGCACGCACCCCGCATACGTGCACCCGCGCACATACACCCGCCCACCCCCCGAAGGGGGGTGGGCGGCGGGGAAAAAACAAAGGGGGGTGGGCGGCGGGGAAAAAGGCCGGTGGGAACAAGGCCTGTGGGGCACAAAGGCCGGTGCGGAACAAACGCCAGCGGGGGACCAAAGGAAGCCAGGTAAGCCCCCGCCCCCACCTACTGCTGGATCACCTGAGCCACCGCCGCCTGTGGGCGGATCGGGAGGCGGCCGATGGGGCGGCCGGTGGCGGCGCGGACTGCGGAGGCGACGGCGGCGGGTGAGGTGACCACCGGGACGGCGCTGGCGGGTTTGGCGCCGAAGGGGGCGATCACGTCGCGTTCCTCGATGAGCTTGACGATGCGGATGTCGGGGGCATCGAGCGCGGTCGGCAGCACGTAGCCGGTCAGGTCGGGGTGCCGGACGTGGCCGCGGGTGGTCCGGAGGTTCTCCATCAGGGCGGCGCCCAGGCCCTGGGTGACGCCGGCCTCGATACGCGCGTGCAGCTGGCGCGGGTTGAGGACCCGGCCGACGTCCTGCGCGACGGTCATCTCGACGACCCGGATGGTGCCCAGCTCGATGTCGACATCGGCCACGCAGCGGATCGCGCAGAAGGCGAGGCCGACGAAGGCGTCACCTTGACCGTCGTCGTCCAGCGGCTCGGTGGGGTGCGGGCGGCACTGGGCGGTGGCCCAGAGTTCCTTGCCGTCCAGGGCCTCGGCCACGGTGGTGCTCAAAACCCCGTCGTACGAGGTGATCTTGCCGTCACTGATCTGGAGGAGTTCGGTGGACATGCCGAACTTGTGGGCCAGCGGCTGGAGGAGCTGGGTACGGACCATCTTCGCGGCGCGTTCGACGGCGCCGCCCGATACCCAGGTGTGCCGGCCGTGGCAGGCGGCACCGGCCGGCGGCTGGTCGGTGTCGACGGCGGCGACATGCACTTCCTCGACGCCCAGGGTCTCCTGCACGATCTGCCGCGCCAGAGTGGAGAACCCCGAACCGGTCTCGACCGCCGCGCAGATGACGGTGGCGACCGAGCCGCTGACCTTCACGGTGGCGGTGGAGACCTCGTCGGTGCCCTCCGCGCCCAGCATGTGCACCATGCCCAGCGCATAGCCGACACCGCGGCGCACCGCGCCCGGTTCACCCGCCCCCTCGGGGCCGCCCGGCAGCAGCCACTCCGCTTCGGGGGTGTCCTTGGGCAGCTCGGGCAGCGGCGCTTCCTTTACGGCGTGCAGGAGTTCGGCCACCGGGGCGGGACAGGTCACCGTCTGCCCCGTGGGGAGCAGGTCGCCGGTGGCCATGACGTTGCGGAGCCGGATCTCGTCGGGCTCCAGCCCCAGACGGGCGGCCAGTTTGTCCATCTGGCCCTCGTAGGCGGCGCAGACCTGCATCGCGCCCTCACCGCGTACGTGGCCGGAGGGCGGGTTGTTGGTGCGCACCGCCCAGCCGTCGACGACCGCATGGGGCACGACGTACGGGCCGCAGGAGAAGGAGACCGCGGCGGCCAGCGCATCGGCGGAGGTGTCCGCGTAGGCACCGGCGTCCATGAGGATCTGCGCCTCCACCTTGACCAGCTTGCCGTCGGCATCCGCATGGTGGCGGTAGCGCAGCAGCGTGGGGTGGCGGTGGGCGTGCGCCAGGAACGACTCCTCGCGGGTCGCGGCCAGTTTGACGGGGCAGCCGGTCCGCAGCGCCAACAGGCCGAGCGGAAGCTGGATGCCGGGGTCCTCGCGGTCGGCGGTCGCGCCGGGGACGCCGGTCACCACGACCTTGACCTGCTCGGGGTCCAGGCCGAAGGAGGCGGCGGCCAGATCGCGGTCGGTGTGCGGGTCCGTGGAAGCGGTGTAGATCTCCACGCCGCCATCGGGGCGTGGCACCGCGAGCCCGGCCTCGGCACCGATGGGCGCCGGGTCCTGGCGGCCGATCCGGTAGAGCCCTTCGACCATCACCTCGCCCACGACGTCGGCGTCCCCGAAGCGGAGCGGGATGTGCCGGATGAGGTTGCCGTCCGGGTGCAGCGGCTCGGCCTCGAAGGCCAGTTGGGGGTCGGTGACCGGCTCCAGGACCTCGTACTCGACGGCGATGGCGGCCGCGGCCAGCCGTGCCGTGTCGGGGTGGTCGGCGGCCACCGCGGCGATCGCCTCGCCGTGGTGACGGACCTCGTCCTTGGCGAAGACGGGGCGGTCCGCGGTACCCCGGCCGTGCCCCGCGTCGCCGGGGACGTCCTCGTGCGTGACGACGACGCGTACGCCCGGCATCTCCACCGCGTGCTTGGTGTCGATGGACAGGATCCGCGCGCGCGGGTGCGGTGAGCGCAGCACCGCCGCCCACAGCAGCCCCTCGGCCCACAGGTCGGCGGCGTACGGGAACGTGCCCTGCGTCTTCGCCGGTGCGTCCGCGGACGGCAGGGAGACGCCCAGCCCGTGTGCCGGCGGTTCGCCGGGGATCTGGACGCCGGCCGCGGGGGTCGCGGTGACGGCACCTGCGCCGTCGGACATACCGCTCATGCCGAAACCTCGCTTCGCTCCGCCTCGCATTCGCTCAGCGCGCACCTCTCGCTGAATCGCTCGCTGCGCTCGCTCATGCCGAAACCTCGCTTCGCTCCGCCTCGCATTCGCTCAGCGCGCACCTCTCGCTGATTTGCTCGCTGCGCTCGCTCATGCCGAAACCTCGCTTCGCTCCGCCTCGCATTCGCTCAGCG
>NZ_JBVIST010000018.1:82403-174309 GCF_055575375.1 Streptomyces sp. NPDC034111
GCGCACCTCTTGATTTGCTCGCTGCGCTCGCTCATGCGGAGCCTCCCGTGTGCGGATCCTGATCGTGCGGGGCGTGGCCCATGGGGTCAGCAGGGCCTGCCTGGTGGGGAATACGGGCGGTGTCCGCCGGTGCCGCCCCGTCCGGGTCTTCCGGCGCGTCCGGGGCGTAGGCCGCCTCCGCGGCCTCCGCACGGGCCTTGACGACCTCCTCGACGGCCTCCAGCACGCCCCGGTAGCCGGAGCAGCGGCAGAGGTTGCCGCACAGCGCCTTACGGGTCTCCAGCTCGCTGGGGGCGTGGTTGCCCTCCAGGAGGTCGTGCACGGTCATCGCCATGCCCGGTACGCAGAAGCCGCACTGCACCGCACCGGACTCCGCGAGCGCCCGCTGCACATCGGAGGGCACGCCGTCCTGCGCCAGCCCCTCGACCGTACGGACCTCACTGCCCGCCGTGGTGGCCGCGGGCACCAGACAGGACGCGACGAGCCGCCCGTCCACCTGGACGGAACAGGCCCCGCACTCCCCCTGGGAGCAGCCGTCCTTGGCGCCGGCCAGACCGAGGCGCTCGCGCAGGACGTAGAGCAGCGATTCGCCGATCCAGGCATCGGTGACCGGCCGGTCGATGCCGTTGACGCGCAGGACGTAGGAGGCGGCGGGGTGTTCGTCGTGCGCGTCGAGGTCCACGGCGGGGGCGGGCTCTTCCCCGGCTCCCGAGTCCGTCGACGGCTCGGCCGGGGCAGCGGCGCTCCCGGCTCCCTCTGCTCGCCCGACCCCCTCGGCGTCCTCGGTGCCGTGAGTGCCGTCCGTACCGTCAGCGTTTCCGGTGCCGACCGCCTGCCCGTCGAGGCCGGTCGCCGCGCCGGACTCACCGAACTCGCCGGATTCATCGGATACTTCGGATGTACCGGATTCGCCGGACCTGTCGGGCCCAACAACATCGGCGGACTCGGTGGACTCGGCGGACTCGGCGGAGCCGTGGGGCTCGGCAGGGCCCCGGGGCTCAGCCGGGCCGGCGGAATCGGCAGACTCGGCGAAACCCTCGGACCCGGCAGCCTCGCCGAAATCACCGGAATCGGCAGAATCGACAGAATCGCCGGAACCGACAGACTTGGCGAAATCAGCGGAACCAGTGGAATCCGCAGAATGACCCGAATTGTCGAACTCGGCGGAATCCGCCAGCTGTTCGCCCTCGACTCCCGGGCTCGTCCAGCCACCCGCACCCGCCGGGGCGGGCACCTCGGCCGCCCCGTCATGCCGGTCGGCCACCGCAGCGCCGTCGTGCGGCGACGGTGCCGTTCCGGCCGCCGGCGGCCACTGGGCCAGCGCATCGGCCGGCAGCGACCAGTGTCCGGTCGCACCGCCGCCCATGACGTCCGGGCCGCCCGCGCCCGTGCCGTACGGGTCGGCGGCGCCGTGGCCGTCACCGCCCGACAGACCGCCGTCGCGGGCCGGTTGGGCGCCCGGCTCGGCGCCGTGGTGCGGAGCCGCCTCCGTGGCGCCGCCCCGCAGACCGCCCTGCTGGGCGTAGGAGCCATCCGCAGGGCCGCCGAACGGGTTGTGCCCCGCCCCGCCCTGCGCGGGCCCCTGCGCCTCCGTGGAGGGCGCCTGTGCACCGTTCGTGGCGCTCAGCCCGGCGGTGAAGTTCCAGTGGCCGGTCCGGGCGGCCTCGCCGGTGTCCGCCGTGCCCGGCGCTTCGTCGTAGGCGCCGGCGCCCGGGTAACCGCCTCCGTGGTACGCGGCGGCGCCCTCAGGGCCTGCCGCCCCCGGATGCCCCGAATAGCCGGGGTGTCCTGGATGGCCCGGGTGGCCTGAATGGCCGGGGAGGCCCGCATGGCCGCCGGTAAGTCCCGTATGCCCCGTCAGGCGTTCGTCGCCGACCAGGTACTCGCCGGACTCCTCCAGGCCGTCGTCGGCCGCCGCCGGGATCGACCAGGTGCCGGTGCCGCCCGCCTCCGGGCTGCCCGCGACGGGCCAGTCCACCGCGTCGCCGCCCCAGGGGCGGGCCGCTTCGGGCGCGCCGCCCTGGTAGGCCGCGGACGGCTCGTGGTGAGCCGGGGCGCCCGCCTGGGCCGGGTGGCCCGCGGAGGGGTCGGCGTATCCGGCCGAGGGGTCGGCGAACGGCATCGTCCACTGACCGGTGGCCGCCGGGTCGGCGCCCGCGCCGGGGACCGGCGGCGGGGCGGCGTGCGGGGTGAAGGAGGCCGGCGGGGTGTAGCCGTGGCCGGGTGCGGCGAGCGGGTCGGCGCCCGGGGTGTAGCCGGGCGTCCGGCCGCCGTAGACCCCGGTGGTGAAGCCCTCCGGGAGCTGCACGAAGGCCGTCGCCTCCGACTCGTACTCGCCGCCCTGCGGCAGCGGCTGCCAGCCCTGGTCGGGGTACCGGTGCTGCGGATGGCGGTTGTCTGCGTCGCTCATGCCGAGCCCTCACTTCGCTCGGCCTCGCATGCGCGAGGCGCGCACCTCCACATGGTCCTCCCCCGGACTTCGGCCGGGGGGACCCCCACGCTGTGCTCGCTCACGAAAGCGCCCTCCCAAGTGCGCGGCGGGCCAGGGCTGCCACCGTACGGCGCAGGTGCAGTGCGGCCGGCGGCAGGGTTGCCGGTTCCGAGCCGTCCTCCGGCGGCGCCGGGTCCGGGATGCAGGCGGCCGCGACATAGTCACCGAAGGCCGTCAGCGCCTCGGGAACCAGGCCGCGTTCGCCGTCCCAGTCGATCAGCGAGGCCACCCACTGCTCGGCCTCCAGGGGGCGCAGCGGCATGGCGGCGACCGCGCCGACCGCGCAGCGCACCCCGCGTCTGGCGGGGTCCAGTACGAGCGCCACCGAGGCGGTGGCGCGGCCGGGGCCGGTGCGTCCGGTGGCCTTGAGGAAGGCCTGCGGGGCGTGCAGCAGCGGCACCCGTACGTAGCCGACGAGTTCGCCGGGGTGCAGCATCTCGCGGCCCGCCAGGAGGTGGCTGACGGGGATTTCGCGCCGGGCGCCTCCGGGGCCGGCGATGATCACCGTGGCTTCCAGGGCGGCGAGCACCGGCAGGGTGTCGCCCGTAGGGGCGGAGGTCACGATGTTGCCGCCGAGGGTGCCGGCGTTGCGGACCTGCGGCGGACCGGCCGCGCGGGCGGCGGCGGCAAGTCCCGGGATGAGGGCGGCGAAGTCGGGGCGTCCCATACGGGCGAGGGTCAGGCCGGCGCCGAGCAGCGCATGGCCGTCCAGGTATTGCCAGCCGCGGATCTCGCTGATCCGGCCGAGGCCCACCAGGGCCGCGGGTCTGAGGAGTCCGGCGTTGACCGCCGCCATGAGATCCGTGCCGCCCGCGACGGGCACGGCGGCGGGCATGGCGGTGAGCGCCGCCACCGCCTCGTCGAGCGAGGCCGGCAACGTCACCGTGTGCGACGCGTGCGGTGCGTGCGTGGTCAAGCCAGCTGCCCCTTCCCCGGTGTCCCGGCAGTTCCGCTCCGCCGTACGGTACGTGCTCACAGCCCGGACGTGGCAACTCTGGCACATCTTCCCGGACCCTCGGCGCGAGGGGCCACGAAGCGACACTCCGTCCCCGGACAGGGTGTTGGTCCCGTTTCGTCCTCCACTGCGGGTTTGCGCAGTGCGGCGGTGGCCCGTCGGCAGGGCGCCCCCTTGGGTACGGCCACGCCCCGTACAGCAGTACGGCGGAGCGGGGGTCGCCGTACGGCACCACCGTCCCAGGGTCCGGCCGGGCGGGCGCCCTCCTTGGGCGGGGGCTCACACGTTTGGGGGCGCCCCGTCGATCGGGCGTCCGAGCACCCCGGGGCGTTTCTGCCACGGGCGGGGACCGTCGGGCGGGCGGTAGTCGACCCCGAGGGCGTCGAGGCGGGCGTAGTGGACGGCCATCCGCCGGGCGAAGTCCTGGTAGTCGCGGGCGGACGGGGCCGGCAGCCGCGACCAGGCGACCTCGGCGAACGCGGCCAGCCGGGGGAAGACCTGGTAGTCGAGGCGCGCCGGGCTGTCGATGGCCTCGGTCCAGACGTTGGCCTGGGTGCCCAGGATGTGCGCGGCCTGCTCGTCGGTCAGCTCCGGCGGCACCGGCTCGAAGCGGTAGACGTCCTCCAGGGTCCGTACGAAGCCGATGGGCACCGGTTCGTCCGGGGAGGCGTGCTGACGGTGGTCCAGATAGACCTGCTGTTCGGGGCACATGACGACGTCATGGCCGGATTTCGCGGCGGCGATACCGCCCGCGTAGCCGCGCCAGGAGGAGACCGCGGCTCCTTCGGCCAGGCCGCCCTCCAGGATCTCGTCCCAGCCGATCAGACGCCGGCCGCGGTCGGCGAGCCAGCGGTCGAAGTGCCGGATGAACCAGCTCTGCAACTCGTCCTCGCCGGCCAGCGACAGTGCGGCGATCCGGGCCTGCGCGGCGGGGGACGCGCGCCACTGGTCCTTGGGGCACTCATCGCCGCCGATGTGCACGAACGGCGAGGGGAAGAGGTCGAGGACCTCTTCGAGCACCTGCTCGTAGAACCGGAGGGTGGTGTCGGTGGGCGCCAGTACGTTGGGGTTGACGCCCCAGGTGTCCCAGACGTTCAGGGAGGTGGTGTCGATGACGTCGGTGTTGCCGAGTTCGGGGTAGGCGGCGATGGCGGCCTGGGAGTGCCCGGGGATGTCGATCTCGGGGACGACGGTGATGTGCCGCCGGGCGGCGTAGGCGACGATCTCGCGGATGTCGTCGTGGGTGTAGTAGCCGCCGTGCGGGCGCTCGTCCCACAGGGGGGAGGCGCGGTGTCCGAGCTTGGTGCGCGCACGCCAGCCGCCGGTCCCGGTCAGCTTCGGATGGCGCCGGATCTCGATGCGCCAGCCCTGGTCGTCTGTGAGGTGGAGGTGCAGGACGTTGAGCTTGTGGGCGGCGAGCAGGTCGAGGTAGCGCAGCACGCCGTCCTTGGGCAGGAAGTGCCGTGCGACGTCGAGCAGCATGCCGCGCCAGGAGAAGCGGGGGCCGTCCTCGATGGTCTGCTCCGGCAGGAGGACGGGGCGCCCCGGGGCGAGCGGGGCCCGGCGGAAGGCGCGCGGGCCGAGGAGCTGACGCAGGGTCTGCGCTCCCCAGAAGACGCCGGCCGGGCTGCCGCCGGTGATCCGTACGCCCCAACGGCGGTCGGCCTCCAGGCGGTAGTCCTCCGCGGGGAGGGCCGGGTCGAGGGTGAGCGTGAGGGCGTCGGGGGCCTCGGCGGGGCCGGGCGGCAGGGGGAGGCCGAAGGCCGCGCCGAGGGTGGCGCGCAGCCAGTGGGCGGTGTCCTCGGTACCGGGCCCGGCAGACAGCGTGGTGTCCTCGCCGAGGCGGACCGTGCCGCGGCGGGGCCCGTCGATGCTCAGCGGCGCCGGGATCAGGCCGGCTTCCTGTCCCGGGTGGGGGTCCGTGTCCGGCATGCCGTCAGTCCTTCACCGCACCGCCGGGCCCGTTGGCCGGCCGGCGCTGTACGCGTACGGAGAAGACCCGTACGGGGTGGTCGGTCACGGGCGATGCTGCCATGGTTTCCGCCCGGTGAGGTGCGTCCTGCGGGAAGCGGCGCGAAACGGGCGGGAGGAACGGCGGCCGGCACAACTGCCGTGCGGGGAGTGGCGGTTCGCGATACGACGAAGGGCCCCGGTCCGCGAGGGACCCGGGCCCGTGGCCACGGCGGGGCACGGCGACCGCACGACGGCTGACGCGGCTACGTCATGACGTCGTGCGGCTGCTGCTGTTCCGCTGTGGGCGTGCCGGTTCCGCGGCGGTTACTTCTTGCCGCCGTCCTTGCCGCCCTTGTCCTTGTCGCCACCGGCGCCCATGGACTCGAAGATCTCCTTGCACATGGGGCAGACCGGGTACTTCTTCGGGTCGCGGCCCGGGACCCAGACCTTGCCGCACAGCGCCACGACGGGGGTACCGTCGAGCGCGCTCGCCATGATCTTGTCCTTCTGGACGTAGTGGGCGAAGCGCTCGTGGTCGCCGTCGCCGTGCGACACCTGCGGTGTCGGCTCTACGAGGGTCCCCGTACCTGCCCCGCGCTCGGGCTCAAGAGTGCTCATAAATGCCAAGGGTACTCACGCCCGCGGCAACCCGGGAGCGTCGGCCCGCTGCCAGGTGGAGCGCACGCCCCGCCGACGCCACGCCGGCGGCTACCCAGGGCGCAGCGCACAGCGCCGGCCCCGCGCCCCACTCCCCCGGCTAGGAAGCCACCGTCGCTCCGTCCCGTGCGCCGGCCGTCAGGCCCAGCTTCGCGGCGAAGGCCAGGGCGGCGTCCGGGCGGACCTCGTACCAGGAGTCCTTGTCGCAGACCGCGTCCAGCAGCGCGGCTATCTCCTGCGCACCGACCGTGCGGGCCTCGGCCGTGCCGAGGAAGGCGCGCACCGTCTCCGCGGCGTCGAGCTCGGTCTCCGTACGGGCCACGAGGTCCTCGGCGATCCGCTCGACCGCCTCGTCACCGGGAGCGGCCCAGCTCATCGCCATCTCCAGGCCGTCGTCCGGCAGCTTCTCGGGGTACGGGGCTCGGGCCCAGGCGCCGTCCTGCCACCAGTAGACGAACCCGAAGAGATTGCCCTTGGCGTCGTCGCGCAGCTGCTCCCAGGGCAGCCACTCGGGGCCGCCGGCCAGGAAGTCGATCTGCCGGTCGCCGTCGTGGGTGTAACTGCCGTCCGAGTCCTGGCCGCACAGCAGCGCCCGGCCGCCCTCGAACAGCTTCAGCCGCCACCAGTAGCTGCCGCCGCCGTTCCAGCACTCCAGTCCGTGCTTGCCCCAGGAGAATTCGTCCCCGTCGTCCATGGCGGCCGCGACCACCGCGAGCGTCGCGGCGCGGGCCCACACCCGCTCCGGGTGGTCCAGATCCCCGGGCACACTCGGCCTGTGCATGGCACTCTCCCCCGCTGTCCGGCGCGGCCCCGCCGACGCGACCGCGCACCGTCCCCTGTCATCTCGAACCATAGCGACGGGGACTGACATTTCCCCATGACGAAGCCGTCACAATAATCCAGCGCTCAACAAAATCCGGGCGCCTTCGGGGCGGCCTCACCGCGGCCCCAGGACGACCCCCAGGACGGCCTCAGTTCAGCGACGGGTCGTCCGGATACGTCGCCACCATCGCCAGCTCGTTGCGCTGCCGCCGCAGCACCGCGCGCCACAGCTGCTCGGGATCGGGCGAGGAGACGTCGCCGGGCTCGGACTCGACGACGTACCAGGCGCCCTCGACCAGCTCGTCCTCCAGCTGGCCCGGCCCCCAGCCCGCGTAGCCGGCGAAGATCCGCAGACTGCCGAGGACCGCGGAGAGGAGCTCCGGAGGGGCCTCCAGATCGACCAGGCCGATCGCCCCGTAGACCCGGCGCCAGCCCAGCGGCTCGTCACCCGAACGGACATCCGCGCGGTCCGCGGCCGGTATGCCGGCCGTCTCCGCACCGCCGTCCCCGGCCCGGGTACTGCCGTCCACGGACGGAATGCTGTCCTCACCGGAGGGACCGCCGGGCACCACGGCCACCCCGAGCGCCGAGTCCAGCGAGACCGGACCGCCCTGGAAGACCACTCCCGGCTCGCCGGCCAGCGCGGCCCAGGGCGCGAGGATGTCCGCGACGCCGACCGGCGTGGGGCGGTTGAGGACCACGCCGAGGGAGCCCTCCTCGTCATGGTCGAGGAGCAGCACCACCGCGCGGTCGAAGTTCGGATCGGCGAGCGCGGGGGTCGCGACTAGCAGCCGGCCTGTGAGCGAGGACACCTCGGTCATGGCCACATGATCCCGCACTTCTGCCCGGAGCGGGGAGTCAACGCCCGGACCCTTGCGAGAGCAGGGCAGGGCGTACGGCGGCAGCCCCCGGCGCACACATCCGGAGACACCGTCCGGTACGCGACACCGGACCGTGCATTCAAGACATTCAGGGGCGTTTCAGCCATAAGGCGATTACAGATCAAAGGCGGATCGTAGCCGAGTGTGTTGTGACAAAGCCATTACATGCTCAGAGGCTGCACGGGCCTACGGACACCCCCTCGGCCGCCCTTACCATTTCTGCTTGGCCCCTGCCCGTCTCCAGGAACGCGAGATCCATGACCGTCTCTACTGACGACGTACTGCTTGTCCACGGCGGCACCCCGCTGGAGGGCGAGATCCGGGTTCGCGGTGCGAAGAACCTTGTGCCCAAGGCCATGGTCGCCGCCCTGCTCGGCAGCGGCCCCAGCCGCCTGCGCAACGTGCCCGACATCCGCGACGTACGCGTGGTGCGCGGACTGCTGCAACTGCACGGCGTCACGGTCCGGCCCGGCGACGAGCCCGGCGAGCTGGTCCTCGACCCCTCCCACGTGGAGAGCGCCAACGTCGCGGACATCGACGCGCACGCCGGCTCCTCGCGGATCCCGATCCTGTTCTGCGGCCCGCTGCTGCACCGCCTCGGCCACGCCTTCATCCCGGGCCTGGGCGGCTGCGACATCGGCGGCCGGCCGGTGGACTTCCACTTCGACGTGCTGCGCCAGTTCGGCGCGAAGATCGAGAAGCGCGCCGACGGGCAGTACCTGGAGGCCCCGCACCGGCTGCGCGGCACCAAGATCCGGCTGCCGTACCCGTCGGTCGGCTCGACCGAGCAGGTGCTGCTGACGGCCGTACTGGCCGAGGGCGTGACCGAGCTGTCGAACGCCGCCGTGGAGCCGGAGATCGAGGACCTGATCTGCGTCCTGCAGAAGATGGGCGCGATCATCTCCATGGACACCGACCGGACGATCCGGATCACCGGTGTCGACAAACTCGACGGCTACACCCACCGCGCGCTCCCGGACCGCCTGGAGGCGGCCTCCTGGGCGTCCGCGGCGCTGGCCACCGAGGGCAACATCTTCGTCCGCGGGGCTCACCAGCGGTCGATGATGACCTTCCTGAACACGTTCCGGAAGGTCGGCGGCGCCTTCGAGATCGGCGACGAGGGCATCCGCTTCTGGCACCCGGGCGGCTCGCTCAACGCGATCGCGCTGGAGACCGATGTGCACCCCGGTTTCCAGACCGACTGGCAGCAGCCCCTGGTGGTGGCCCTGACCCAGGCCTCCGGGCTGTCCATCGTCCACGAGACGGTCTACGAGTCCCGGCTCGGCTTCACCTCCGCGCTCAACCAGATGGGCGCGCACATCCAGCTCTACCGCGAGTGCCTGGGCGGCTCCGCCTGCCGCTTCGGCCAGCGCAACTTCCTGCACTCCGCGGTCGTCTCGGGACCGACCAAGCTTCAGGGCGCCGACCTGGTCATCCCCGACCTGCGCGGCGGCTTCTCGTACCTGATCGCGGCCCTGGCGGCCCAGGGCACCTCCCGGGTGCACGGGATCGACCTGATCAACCGCGGCTACGAGAACTTCATGGAGAAGCTGGTGGAACTCGGCGCCCGGGTGGAGCTGCCGAACGGGGCACTGAGCAACTGAGGCCCGAGGCGGGCCCGGTTGACGACGTGACGGACCGAGCGCCCCACAGTCCCCCTCCGGGGCGGGCTGTGGGGCGCTCGCCGTTGTGGGGCGGAACGGGCCACGCGTGCCACCGCGCCACCGCCGCCGTGGCGGGCCTGTACGCCGTTCTGACGGCCCGTACGGCCCTGGCGGCCCTTGCCGGGCCCGGAAGGGGCCTGGGGCGTCCCCGGGGCGCCGTGGTACGCGAAAAGGCGGCCACCCCTGGGAGGGGTGACCGCCTTCTCAGGCCGTACGGAGGGTCTTACTTACCCTTGGCGGCTTCCTTGAGCTTGGAGCCCGCGGAGACCTTCACGCTGTAGCCGGCCGGGATCTGGATCGGGTCGCCGGTCTGCGGGTTGCGCGCGGTGCGAGCGGCACGGTGGGTGCGCTCGAAGGTCAGGAAGCCGGGGATGGTGACCTTCTCGTCGCCCTTGGCGACGACCTCGCCGGTCACCTCGGCGAGGGCGGCCAGAACGGCGTCGGCGTCCTTGCGGGTCACCTCGGCGCGATCGGCCAGAGCGGCCACCAGCTCACTGCGGTTCATGTCTGTACTCCCGTGTTCTTCTTGCCAATGAGGCGTGAGATCGAAGCCGATGCTGCCAGGGTCCTCGGACAGTCCCCGGACCCGGGTCTGGTGCCAGACCCTCGCGCCCGATTACGCATCCTGCCCCTACCTGCGGCGGTAAAGCCAATCCGGCACCCAGGAGGGTCACACGAAAAGCGCCACTGCTGTGCGTGTGGTGACGCTCCGTGCCATTCCCGCTCCGGGCCGGCCCCACAGGGCGGCGGTCGCTTACTGTCCGCCACCCTATGGGGGCCTCAATGACGGCGTGTCCCGCGACGCGCCGTACTCAGAGCGCCGTGGCGGTCATCACAGCCGCATCGCTGGCCTTGGCCGCCTCGCGGACGGCACCGGCCACCGCGCCCGCGACCTTCTCGTTGAAGACGCTGGGAATGATGTAGTTCGGGTTGACCTCGTCCTCCAGGACGACGTCGGCGAGGGCGCGGGCCGCAGCCAGCATCATCTCGGTGTTCACCGTACGGGAGTGGGCGTCCAGAAGGCCGCGGAAGACACCGGGGAACACCAGGACGTTGTTGATCTGGTTCGGGAAGTCGGAGCGGCCGGTGGCCACGACGGCGGCGGTCTGCCGGGCGATGGCCGGGTCGACCTCCGGGTCGGGGTTGGCCAGGGCGAACACGATCGCGCCGGCGGCCATCTTCGCGACGTCGTCGCCGTCCAGGACGTTGGGCGCGGAGACGCCGATGAAGACGTCCGCGTCGACCACGGCCTCCTTGAGGGTGCCGGTGACGCCCTCGGGGTTGGTGTTGTCGGCGATCCAGCGCAGCGCCGAGTCCGGGTCCGCGTCGACCAGGTCGCTGCGGCCGGCGTGCACCACACCGTGGATGTCGGCGACGACCGCGTGCCGGACGCCGGCGGCGATCAGAAGCTTGAGGATGGCGGTACCGGCGGCGCCGGCGCCGGACATCACGACCCGGACGTCCTCGATCTTCTTGCCGACGACCCGCAGGGCGTTGGTGAGGGCGGCGAGGACGACGATGGCGGTGCCGTGCTGGTCGTCGTGGAAGACCGGGATGTCCAGGGCCTCGCGCAGCCGGGCCTCGATCTCGAAACAGCGGGGGGCGGAGATGTCCTCGAGGTTGATACCGGCGAAGCCCGGGGCGATGGCCTTGACGATCTCCACGATCGCGTCGCTGTCCTGGGTGTCCAGGCAGATCGGCCAGGCGTCGATACCGGCGAAGCGCTTGAAGAGGGCCGCCTTGCCCTCCATCACGGGCAGCGCGGCCTTGGGGCCGATGTTGCCCAGGCCGAGCACCGCGGAGCCGTCGGTGACGACTGCGACGCTGTTGCGCTTGATGGTGAGGCGGCGGGCGTCCTCGGGGTTGTCGGCGATGGCCTGGCAGACCCGGGCGACGCCGGGCGTGTAGACCATCGAGAGGTCGTCACGGTTGCGGATGGGGTGTTTCGACGACATCTCGATCTTGCCGCCGAGGTGCATCAGGAACGTACGGTCGGAGACCTTGCCGAGCGTGACGCCCTGGATGCCGCGCAGCTGCTGGACGATCTCGTCGGCGTGCGCGGTCGAGGTGGCCGCGATGGTGACGTCGATGCGGAGCTTTTCGTGTCCGGACGCGGTGACGTCGAGGCCGGTCACCGAGCCTCCGTGGGACTCGACGGCCGTCGTGAGCTGGGATACCGCGGTTCCACTCGCGGGCACCTCCAGCCGGACCGTCATCGAGTAGGAGACGCTGGGCGCCGTTGCCATGGCCGACTTCCTCTGCTTTCACCGTGTCGCTAAGTTGTGCCGTCCGATCGTCGCACCTACCCCTGAGTACGCGGTAGCCGCCGTGGATTGCGAACGTTGTGTTCACCAGCGGGCGCCGATTGCGGAAAACGGATTCCACCATACGAGACGTGGTCGGCCAAAGCGAGAGGCCCACGTCATGTGGTGACGTGGGCCTCTCGCATGGTTTACGACACCGACCCGCCATGCTCGCCTCGCGGCAAGTGGTCGCTCGTAGCGACGATGGTTGGGCCCGGGGGCTTGGATCGAGCCGGTGCCGTCACCAAGGCTAACAAACCCTCCCCGGAAGAGAATCCCGTCGCGGGGGCGTATTTCAGGCCCCTCGGACGGACGTCGGCCCGGGAGGTGCGGGCCCCGGCGCGCACGCCCGGCGCCCGCTCCCGGCACGGGGCCCCGGCACTCAGTCCCGCAGCAGGTCCGGCACCCCTTCCGGGTCCGGCTCGTCGCGTCCGGCGGAGAGCACGGTCAGCTGCTGGGTGGCGCGGGTCAGCGCCACGTAGAGCACCCGCAGACCGGCCGGGGACTCGTCGGCGATCTCGGCCGGCGAGACCACCAGCGTGGCGTCGTACTCCAGCCCCTTGGCCTCCAGGGAGCCCAGCGCCACCACCCGGTCCCCCAGAGGGGCCAGCCAACGGCGGGCCTGCTCGCGGCGGTTCATGGCCACCACGACGCCGACCGTGCCGTCCACCTCGCCCAGCAGCCGCTCGGCCTCCGCCACGGTGGCCTTCTCCAGCGCCGCGTCGCCGACCGGGGCCGCGCCGTCCTCGGCGAGGGCGAAGCGCGGCTCCAGGCCCGTCGAGCGGACCGCCTTGGGCGACTGCATCCCGGGCATCGCCAGCGCCAGGACCTTGGCGGCCAGCTCGGCGATCTCCGCGGGGTTGCGGTAGTTCACGGTCAGGGTGAAGCGGCGGCGCGGGCGGGTGCCGAGCGCCTCGTCACGGGCGAGGGCGGCCTCGTCCGGGTCGGACCACGAGGACTGCGCCGGGTCGCCGACGACGGTCCAGGTGGCGTGCCGGCCGCGGCGGCCGACCATCCGCCACTGCATCGGCGTCAGGTCCTGTGCCTCGTCGACGATGACATGGGCGTAGTCGGTGCGCTCCTCCTCCAGCCGTTCGCGCCGGCCGCGGCCGCCGCCGTTGCGGTCCGCGTAGGTCGTCAGCTCCTCCAGGCCGGTCAGGTGGTCGAGCGGGTCGGCCTCGCGGGGGCGGGCCGGGCGCATCGGGGCGCCCAGGACCATGTGCAGCTCGTCCAGCAGCGCGATGTCGTGCACCGACAGCGGCCCGTGCCCGGTGCGGTCCAACCGCTGGAGGGAGCGGGCCAGTTGGCGTACCTCGCGCGGGTTGAGGAGGCGGCGCGCCCAGCGGCCGAGCAGGCGCTCGTCGGCCATGGCGGCCAGCACCCTGCGCGGGGTCAGCTCGGGCCACCAGGCGTCCAGGAACTCCTGGAAGTCGGGCTCGGTGGTGATGTCCTCGTCGAAGCCCTCACGGGCCTCGGCGGCGAGCTCGGGGTCCGTGTAGCGGCGGCCGGCGCCCGACTTGGTCCACAGGGCGTCCAGGATCAGCCGGCGGGCGCGCGGGCGCAGCAGGTTGACGGGGGCGGTGCCGCCGAGCGCGGACTGCCGGATGGCGCGCAGTTCGTCGGCGTCCAGTTCGATCCGGCCGCCGAACGCGACGACCCGCAGGCGGGTGGTCGGGCTCTTGGGGAGCGGGGCTCTGGCGCGTCTGCGGCCGCCGTTGGGGGCCGCGTCCCGGCCGGTGTCGTCGCCGGCCGCCGCGAAGAGGCCGTCCAGGGACAGCTGGGCGTCCTGGCCGGCCGCCGGCGCGGCGTCGTGCGCCGGCTCCGCCCCCGGCGCCGCCAGCTCCAGCGCCCCACGGGCCGCCTTGCGCAGCAGCTTCTGCATGCGCGAGGAGCCCTTGACCCGGGCGACCGCCGGCGGGTCGTAGGCGGTGGCCTCGGCGCCGTCCACCAGCGAGCCGAGCGCCCGGATGGCGACCTGGCCCTCCTCGCCGAGCGAGGGCAGTACGCCCTCGGTGTAGGCGACCAGCAGCGGGGTCGGGGAGACGATCAGGATGCCGCCCGCGTAGCGGCGACGGTCCTGGTAGAGGAGGTAGGCGGCGCGGTGCAGGGCGACCGCGGTCTTGCCGGTGCCGGGGCCGCCCTCGACCTCGGTGACGGAGGCGGCGGGGGCGCGGATCACCATGTCCTGCTCGGCCTGGATGGAGGCGACGATGTCCCGCATCGTGTGGCTGCGGGCCCGGCCGAGCGCCGCCATCAGCGCGCCGTCACCGATCGCCGGCAGCTCCTCGCCGTTCAGCGTCGCGGTGATCTCCGGGCGCATCAGATCGTCCTCGACGCCGAGGACCTTGCGGCCCTTGGACCGGATCACGCGCCGGCGCACGACCCGGCCGGGCGCGACCGGGGTGGCGCGGTAGAAGGGCGCGGCGGCCGGCGCCCGCCAGTCGATGACCAGCGGGGAGTAGTCCGCGTCGAGGACGCCGAGGCGGCCGATGTGCAGCGTCTCGGCGATCGCGGCGCGGTTGTTCTCGATCGCGCCCTCGGCGGGCTCGACGGAGGTGTACGCGCCGTCCGGGCCCTTCTTGCCGTCCTTGCCGAGGAGCAGGTCGATCCGTCCGAAGAGGAAGTCCTCGTACTCGGAATTGAGCCGGTGGAGGTGGACACCGGCCTGGAAGACCTGGGCGTCCCGCTCGGCGAGCGCACCGGGCGTGCCGACCTGGCCGCGCTTGGCGGCGTCGTCCATCAGGAACTCGGCCTCGTGGATCTTCTCCTCGAGGCGCCGGTAGACGCGGTCCAGATGCGTCTGCTCGGTCTCGATCTCGCGGTCGCGAACGGAATCCGAAGCGTGGTCCGGTGCGTGCGTGGCATTGTGCGCGGCCACCCAGGCCCCCTTCTGCTGTGCGTAGGGCAGCCGTCAACCGTACGCGAACCAGGCACCGCGCGCACCTGGTGATAGGGACAAATTCGGGCGGAATCGGTCGGATGTTGATTCAGGCCTGTACTTCGGGCGCCTCAGGCCTTCACGGTGGCCAGTCGCCGGCCCTCCAGTGTGTTGATCTCGAAGTGGTCGATGTCGGCGCGGTCGAGGGCCGCGCCGCCCGCCGCGTACAGGGGCTCGCGGTTCCACTTCGCCGCGCTGCCGGGGATGCCGTAGCCGCCCTTGGGGACCGCCCAGGTGGTGACGGTCTGCCGCCGGCCGTCCTTGCCCACCGCGACCAGGTCGCAGCTGAGCGGCCCCTTGACGTTGGCGAGTTCGAGGACGACCTGGGTGCCCCAGGGGCGGGGCGCCATGGAGACTCCGGCCGAGACCTTGGTGTCCGGGTCGACGGAGCTGACCTTCTCGCCCTCGGCGTACTGGGCGCGGACGGCGCTCGCGAGCGGCTGCACCGGCTCGGGCGACGGGTCCGCTCCCCCCTTGACGGAGACGGCGGCGAGCGGTCCGCCGACGATCAGTACGACGGCGGCGGCGACCAGGAACAGCCTGCGCCTGGCGCGGCCGCGGCGGGTGGCGGCGACCTCGTCGAGCAGCCCGTCCAGCAGGCCGGGCCCGGGAACGGCGCCGATGGTGTCGGGGGTGGGCGCGGATTCCTTGAACTCGGCCAGCACCGGGTGCAGGCCCATCAGCTGCTCCAGCTCGGCCGCGCACCAGTCACAGCCGGCCAGATGCGCCTCGAACCGTTCCGCGCCGGCGGCGTCCAGGACGCCCAGCGCATAGGCGCCGACGTCGGTGTGCCGGTCCGGCTGCGTGGGCGGGTTCACTCCGTCACTCCTCGTTCCTCGAGCGAGAGCTTCAGGGAGCGCAGCGCGTAGAACACCCGGGACCGCACGGTTCCGGCCGGCACGCGCAGCACCTCCGCTGCCTCGTTGACCGTACGCTCCTTGAAGTACGTCTCGACGAGGGCCTCTCGGTGGGCCTGGCTCAGATCGCTCAGCGCCTCGGAGATCGTCATCATGCGCAGCGCCCGGTCGATCACATCGGCGGCGGGCATGGTCTCCAGAGGTGTCGCATCGACCTCTTGGGGTCTGGCCTTGCGGCTGCGGTGCCCGTCGATCACGATCCGCCGGGCGACCGTCACCAGCCAGGGGCGGATCGAGCCGGTGGCGCGCTGCAACTGCTCGGCGTTGCGCCAGGCGCGCACCAGCGTCTCCTGCACCACGTCCTCCGCGCGGTGCCGGTCGCCCGCCACCAGTCGCAGGACGAAGGCGAGGAGCGGGCCCGCGTGCTCGTCATAGAGGGCTCGCATGAGCTCCTCGTCAGGTGTCGTCCTGTCTGCCACGACGGCATCCTTACGCACTCCAACTCCCGGGTCGAGAGCCCGGATCACCCAAGATCGCCGGGGACCTGGCCATGAATCGGACTTGCGGTGAGGAGTACGGACGGGACGGGCGGGCCGTTCAGCGGCCGGCCGGAATATTTTTTGCCCCAGGGACGGGAGTGACCGCCGGGGCGGCGACCCGGCCGTCGCCGCCGCTCTGCCGGCGCCCCCTCGTGCGTCTTCGGTGCCGCGCCACCCGCTCCCGGTTGCCGCACACCTCGCTGGAGCACCAACGGCGGCGCCTGCCACGGGAGTTGTCCAGATAGACCACCGAGCAGTTCTCGCCGGCACACCGCCGCAGCTGCGCCCGTGCCACCGCGTCGGTCAGCATCCCGGTCGCGTCCCGGGCGACCGCGGCCAGCAGGCCCGCGCAGTCGGGCGGAGCGGGGAGCGTACGGGCCAGGGCTCCGTCGGCGCCGCGCACCGCACACAGCGCGGGCGGCTGCCCGGACACGGCGGCGGAGTTGAGCGAGGCGAGATCGGCGTCGGACGCCCCGCCCCGCAGTTCGTCGTCGACCACCCGGCGCAGCAGTGCGCGCAGCGCCCGGAAGCGGGCGACCCAGCGGCCGTCTATGCCGTCCAGCGGGGCGCCGCGCGGCACCAGCCCCGCACCGACCAGCCAGGCCGCCAACTGCTCGGGTCCGGTGAGGCGTTCGGCGGGGGCACCGCCGGTGGTGGCCACCAGATCCAGGCAGATCCGGCCGCAGTCGAACCGCAGGTCGGAAGGCGCTGCCATGTGCCTGTCACTCCTTAGGGCGCGGGTGCTCCCCAGAGTGCCCGGTGCGCGGTCCGGCCGGAACCCTCCGGAAGCGGCCACTCCAGGCCGTCGCGCGGGCGTCACGACACGTGAACACGGCGCGTACACACTGGACGTATACATCTGATGTATAGTCCCCGGCGTGCCGGCCCGGTTGCCCCGCGCACCGGTCCGCCGCCTCGGTACGCCTTGTGCCCCCTCCAGGACGAAGGTCTCCATGTCGCGCACGCCCCTGCACACCAACCGCGCCCGCCTGGCCCACAAGCTCGGCTACGCGCTCCGCAACCCGGCCCGCATCGCCCCGTACCTCAAGCGCACCGCCCGCGACACCTGGCTGCGCCTCAGGCACCCCGGCCATGTCGCGTACTACCGGGCGGTGATGGCCTCCGACGCCGCTCGCGACCCGGAGGCCGCGGTCGGCAGCCGCAGCCATGAGCGGTGGCTGGCGCTGGGCGAGATGCAGTTCGACTACCTGGCCCGGCACGGGCTGAAGCCGGGCCACCGGATGCTGGACATCGGCTGCGGCAATCTGCGGGCCGGCTGGCGCTTCATCGCCCACCTGGACGCCGGCCACTACTACGGCATCGACATCTCGCCGGACATCCTGATCTCCGCCAAGCGGACCCTGACCAGGTACGAACTCCAGGACAAACTGCCGTACCTGACCCTCACCCAGGACCTGACCCTGGACTTCCTGCCGGCCGCCCACTTCGACATCGTCCACGCCCACAGCGTCTTCTCGCACTCGCCGATCGAGGTGATCGACGAATGCCTCGCCCATGTCGGGCGGGTGCTGGCCCCCGGCGGCTTCTTCGACTTCACCTTCGACCGCACCGAGGGCGCCGAACACCACGTGCTGCGCGAGGACTTCTACTACCGGACCGAGACCCTGCTCGGGCTGGCCCGGCGGCACGGACTGGAGGCGCGCTTCATGGAGGACTGGGAGGCCCTCCCGCACGGCCAGTCCAAGATCCGGGTCACCAACCCGGCGCAGGCCTCCTGATGCCCGCTACCGCACCGCACCGCCGTACTTGTCGGTGTCCGCGTGCGCGTCCAGCGACAGCCGGTACCCCCGCTTGACGACGGTCTGGATCAGCTTGGGTGCGCCCAGCGCCACCCGTAGCCGGGCCATCGCGGTCTCCACCGCATGCTCGTCCCGGCCCGCGCCCGGCAGGACGCGCAGCAGCTCGGCCCGGGAGACCACCCAGCCGGGGCGGCGGGCCAGGGCGCCCAGCAGCGCCATCCCGGCCGGCGGCACCGGGCGCAGCTCACCGTCCACCACGACGGCGTGCCCGCGGATCTCCAGCAGCCGCCCGGCCACCGGCAACGGCCGTACCCGGCCCGGGAGTTCACGGCACAGCAGCTGCACCAGCGGCCCGAGCCGGAAGCGTTCCGGCTGGAGCGTGGGGACGTCCTCCGCCTCCAGCGGCATCGCGGTCACCGGCCCCACGCACACCGGCAGCACCCCCGTGCGCAGCGCCGTCAGCAACTGGTCGCGGATACCGCGCTCCTCGGCGCGGCGCAGCAGCGAGGCGGCGGCCGGCGCGCTGGTGAACGTCACCGCGTCCAAGGCGCCCGCGACCGTGGCGTCCAGCAGCCGGTCGACCGGACCGATGTCCTCCGGCGGCATCCAGCGGTAGACGGGAACGCCCACCACCTCCGCACCGCCGTCCCGCAGCGCCTCGACGAACCCCGGCAGCAGCTCCCCGTGCAGCTGCACGGCGACCCGGCGCCCGTCGACGCCCTCCTCCAGGAGCCGGTCCAGCACCTCGGCCATCGACTCGGAGGCCGGTGACCACTTCTCGGTCAACCCCGCCGCCCGGATCGCACCGCGCACCTTCGGGCCGCGGGCCAGCAGCTCCACCCCGGTCAGCCGGTCCAGCAGCGCCTCGCCCAGCCCCCAGCCCTCCGCGGCCTCGATCCAGCCGCGGAAGCCGATGGCGGTGGTGGCCACCACGACGTCGGGGACGTGCTCGATCAGGTCCCGGGTCACCGCCAGCAGCTCGGTGTCGTCCGGCAGCGGAACGATGCGCAACGCCGGCGCATGCAGCACCTGGGCGCCGCGCCGCTCCAGCAGCGCGCCCAGTTCCTCCGCCCGCCGGGCCGCGGTCACCCCGACGGTGAACCCGTCCAGCGGCCGTACCGCCGGTGCCGTTGCGTGCTGCGTCCCCCGCTTGCCGTGCTCCTGCTGCTGATCGTGCATGGTCCCGCTCCGCCCAGAGTGGTTGTGCTGCATCGTGCGCTCCGGCCGCCGCGGCTCGGGCGGCCCGGAGCGCCAAGGTGCTCAGGCTGCCAACGGCACGTGACAAGCCCGGTCCTCCCATATTTCCCCCCGGTTACGGCCGAGCGCGGGGCGGCCCGTACGACCGTCCCGCGTTCGGCCCTGCCTCCGGGCCGGGAAGGGCGGCCCGGAAGCCGTCCGGACCGGGCCGCCACCTGCTTCCTGCGGCCTCACACCTCCGCGTAGACCGGGCGCCGCTCCCCGTCCGCGGCCGGCTGCGCCGCGCCCGTCCGCGCGGTCCGCCGCTCGCGCGCCACCGGGCGCAGGTATACGGCCCAGGTCACCGCGCCGCACACCACGTAGCAGGCCAGGAAGGAGACAAAGGCCGGGGTGCCCGAGCCGGTGGTCATGAACGACTGGCGGAAGGCGAGGTTGATGGCCAGCCCGCCGAGCGCGCCCACCGCGCCGATCAGGCCCATCGCCGCGCCCGACAGCCGCCGCCCGTAGGCCGCGGCCGCCTCACCGGCCAGCCCGCGCCGCACCGCCTGGGCCTGGAAGATCCCGGGGATCATCTTGTACGTGGAGCCGTTGCCGAGCCCGGAGAGCACGAACAGCGCGATGAACCCGACGAGGAAGACCGGCAGCGACTTCTCCGTCGAGGCGTAGATCACCACTCCGGTGGCCAGGCCCATCGCCGCGAAGTTGCCCAGCGTGATCCGGGCGCCGCCGAAGCGGTCCGCCAGCCGCCCGCCGACCGGCCGGATCAGCGACCCCAGCAGCGGTCCGATGAAGGTCAGCGACGCGGCCTGGAGGGGGGTGCGGGCGAACTGGTTCTGGAGCACCAGCCCGAAGGCGAAGCTGTAGCCGATGAACGACCCGAACGTGCCGATGTACAGCAGCGACATCACCCAGGTGTGCGGCTGCCGGGCCGCGTCGCGGGCCGCCCCGGTGTCGTTGGTCACCGGTGCGAGGTTGTCCATGTACCGCGCGGCGAGCACCGCGGCCAGCACGATCAGCGGCACATAGACGGCCAGCACGATCCGCGGCTGGGTGGCCCCCGCCGTCCCGATGACCAGCAGCCCCAGCAGCTGGATCACCGGCACCCCGATGTTGCCGCCGCCGGCGTTCAGCCCCAGCGCGTACCCCTTCTTGCGCAGCGGGAAGAAGGAGTTGATGTTCGTCATCGACGAGGCGAAGTTCCCGCCGCCGACGCCGGCGAGCATCGCGACCACCATGAACGTGGTGTACGAGGTGCCCGGGTGCATCACCACCGCGGCCGCCGCGGTCGGCACCAGCAGCAGCAGCGCGCTGATCACCGTCCAGTTGCGCCCGCCGAACAGCGCCACCGCGAAGGTGTACGGCACCCTCAGCACCGCGCCCACCAGCGTCGGCATCGCCACCAGGAAGAACTTCCCGGCCGGGTCGATCCCGTACTGCGGCCCCATGAACAGCACCATCACCGACCACAGGCTCCAGATGGAGAAGCCGATGTGCTCGGAGAGCACGGAGAACCACAGGTTCCGCCGGGCGACCCGCTCACCGGTCTCCCGCCAGAACTGCTCGTTCTCCGGCTCCCAGTGCTCGATCCACCGCCCGCCGCGCCGCGCACGGCCATCGGTACGGCTTTCGCCAGGACTGTCGCTGGCGGTTCCTGTCGCGGCCTCGGCCGTCATCGCGCCTCCCAGGGATTCAGGTCGTCTCCCTCGAAGCTAGGGACGGCGGGTTTCCGTGCCGTGGCGGTAGGTGACCTTCGCGAAACCTTGCGCTCACGGGGCGCGCGGCCGCTACGTGAGCGCCCTGGTCCCACGCCGGCCACCGCGTACGGGCCGCGCGCGCTCGCCGCCGAGCGCACCACGGCACCGGCCGTCCCCGCCCCGGCTCTGCCGCCGCCCCTGGCCGCCGGCCGGCGGGCGCTCACCCGACCGGCGCCGTCCGGGCCACGGTCCCCGGGCCTGCGCCACCGGACACGCCCATCACCCGGGCGTCCTCCGGAGGCAGCCAGCCGCCGTCCGGGACGGTCAGCCACCCCTCCCGCCCGCCGCGTTCGCGCGCCACCGTCCGCAGCGCCTCCAGGCCGGGGTGCCGCAGCCCCCGCCGCCACACCATCGAGACCGGCGACAGCGGTACCGGATCGGCCACCGGCCGCAGCACCATCCCCGGCACCTCGATGAACTCCACGCTCGCCAGCACCGACCACCCCCGCTTGCGCACCACCCGTACGAACTCCTCCGAGCCCTCGATCTCCGGGAACGGCTCGGCCATCGCGATCCCGGGGCCCGCGAAGAGCCGCGCCGCCAGCTCCGTCCACTCCGCGGTCCGCGGATTCCCGGCGGCCGCGTACAGCGTCTCGCCGGCCAGCTCCGCCAGCCGCACGACGGACCGCGCGGCCAGCGGATGGTCCGCGCGCAGCAGTACCGCCATCGGCTCCAGCCGGACCGGCTGGTGGGCCAGGCCGGCCCGGACGGCCGGCGGCAGCCCCGCGAAGCGTCCGAAGGAGACATCGAGCCGGCCGGCCACCAGCTCGGCCGCCGCGCCCGTCAGCCCGCTGTGGAAGCGCGCCACCAGCTCGCAGCTGTCCGGCACCCGGCCCCTGGCCTCCTCCAGCACCCGGTGGGCGGTGCCGACCGGGGCCCCGACATCGACCAGCAGCGGCCGTTCGGGAGCCGGCCGGAACGCCGCGGCCAGCTCCTCGTGCGCGCTCAGCACCCGCCGGGCGTACGGCAGCAGCCGCGCACCGTCCGCCGTCAGGGCGACCTGGCGGGTGGTCCGTACGAACAGCGCGGCGCCCAACTCCCGCTCCAGGCGCCGTATATCGCGGCTGAGCGCCTGCTGGGCCACGTACAGCCGGGCCGCGGCGCGGGTGAAGTGCAGCTCCTCGGCGACGGCGGTGAAGGCCCGGAGCAGACGCGGATCGATATCGGACGGCATCGGGCCATCCTGGCAGTGCCGGTCCGCGGCGCGCCCGCCCCTTTCCCCGAGAGCCCCGCCCTCGCCGCCGATTGACAACACAGCCGCGTGAATGGGCGCTCATCAGGTGTTGGACCGCGGAGGGGGGCGACCACGACCGTAGAGGCATGATCCTCTTCCTCGCCGCCCGGCCCGTGACGTCCCCCACTCTCGGCTCCGCTCGAGCGGGGGGACCCCCATCCCCCGTACGCCCCGCCCCGCGCCGCCGCCCCCGCTTCCGGCTGCTCGCCCCCTACCGGCGGATCTTCGCCGTCCCGGGTACGCGTGCCTTCACCGCCGCCAACCTGGTGGCGCGGCTGCCCATGGGGATGTTCAGCGTCAGCGCGGTGCTGATGATCGCCGGAACCCGCGGCTCCTACGCGCTGGCCGGGGCGGTCACCGCGACCGGGCTGGCGGCGACGGCGCTGGCCGGGCCGTGGACCGCCCGGCTGGTCGACCGCCACGGCCAGGCCCGTATCGCGGTCCCGGCCACCGTGCTCGCCGTGCTCGGCTCGCTCTCGCTGCTGCTGTGCGTACGCCACGGAGCGCCCGACTGGGCCCTCTTCGCCTCGTACGCCGCGACCGCCACCACGCCCAACACCGGCGGGATGTCCCGCGCCCGCTGGACGCACCTCTTCCGCGACGAGCCGGCCGCCCGGCACACCGCCAACTCCTTCGAACAGGCCGCGGACGAGCTGTGCTTCATGCTCGGGCCGGTGCTCGCGACGCTGCTGTGCACCACTCTCTTCCCTGAGGCGGGCACGGCGGTGGCCGCGGCGCTGCTGCTGACCGGGGTGCTGCTCTTCGCGGCCCAGCGTCGCACCGAGCCCCCGGTGGCGCCGCGCGGCGCCGCCCACGCCCCGGCCTCCCGCAGCCCGCTGCGGCTGCCCGGGATCCCGCCGCTGCTGCTCACCTTCCTCGCCACCGGCGCGATCTTCGGCTCACTGGAGGTGGTGACCCTCGCCTACGCCGATGACCACGGCATCCGCTCCGCCGCGGGCGGCATGCTGGCCCTCCAGGCTGCCGGGTCCGCGGTGGCGGGGCTGCTCTACGGGCTGCTGCGCCCGGCGGCCCGTGCCGCGCACCGCTTCCTGTGCTGCCTCGGCGCGATGGCCGCCCTGATGCTGCTGCCGCTGCTCGCCGCCTCGACCGGAAGCCCGCCGGCGCTGGCCGCCGGGCTCCTGGCGGCCGGTATGGCCACCGCGCCGACCATGGTCACCGGCATGGGACTGGTCCAATCCCGCATCCCCGCGGACCGGTTGAACGAAGGGATGACGCTCGCGGTGACGGCCCTGCTGGGCGGCATCGCGGCCGGTTCGGCGACGGGCGGCTGGGCCGTGGACCACCTGGCGGCCCCGGCCCTCGGGTACACGGTCCCCGCGGCGGCGGCCGCCCTGGCGCTGACCGTCACCCTGCTCACGGCACGCCGGGGCCCGGGCCACGCGCCGGCGCCCGTCAGCTGATCGGGTCCGTGTACCGCAACCGCCGGGGGAAGGTCTCCACGACCGGGCCGTACCCCCCGACCGTGAAGGCGAACGTCACCCAGGAACCGTCCACGAAGCCGAGCTCGTGCGTGCCGTGCCGCACATCGGTACGGTTCCGCACCCAGGCGACCTGCCGCCGCTCCACCCGCCAGGCGTACTCCACCGCATCCGCACCGGCCATGGGCTCCCGCCCGTTGCCGGCCAGCCGCACCCGCACCACATGGAGATGGTGGTCGGTCACCAGCAGCACCGACAGGTACCGGAACGAACAGCGGGGCCGCAGCACGGCCGCCAGCTGCCCGGCCGGACTCTCCCAGCTGCCCGACAACTGAGGCGTGCGGTGGCGGTCGTCCCACCCGTCCACCACGGCATTGACGGGGTTGAGGCGGTCCAGTCGCTCTTCGGCCCGCCCCATGCCGTCGACGAGCCGGTCGCCGGTGGTGCGCTGTGCCGAGAACGCCTGCTGCCGGAACTTCCGGGGCGGTTCGGGGAGCTGTTCGCCCGCCTCGACCGGATGGCCGGCGACGACCCGCTCCCCGGGCGGCAGCACGGGCGCCGCACGCTCCTTGGCCGCACGGGCCAGCGCATGCGGGTCCGGGCCGGAAAGCCAGTTCTTGACCCCGGACCAGAGGGCGTCGCCCACGTCGGTGATCTTCACCCGAAAGCCTCCCGCACCGACCGCTTCGCCTGCGCCGGCGATTGTTCCATCCGTTCGTCGAAACTCTTCGGATCCGGGCGCCGCCCGTATTCGTACGCCTCTTCCGCGAGTGCCGGGGCGCCCTCCTGCGCGGCGCCCGTCACCGCACCAGCCGGATCGACCCCGAGGATTCCCTTGGCCAGCTTCTTGCCCTGTTTCCAGGCGACGTACTGGGCGATATCGGCCGCCTCGGGCATCTCACCGCGCCGCAGACTTCCCGCGATCTTCCACTTGGCGCCCTTCCACTCCTTGATCTTCGCGCGGTCCAGGCCGCGCAGATACCGGCGGAGCCGGGAGAGTTTCGCCAGCGCCCGGGTCTGCTTGGCGATATCGGCGAGCTTGTCGGCAAGCTTGGCGGCGATCCTGGTGGCCTTCGCCGCCCGGTAGGCGATGTTCGCCGCGCCCGCCAGCGGCCCGATCGCCGCCGCGGCGCCGGCCGTCAGCAGCGAGAGGATCGCCGTGGTGGCGGCGGTGACCATCAGCGCCTCGACGATCTCCACGAGCAGTTCGGTCATGGCCTGTTCGGCGATGGCGCAGGCCGCGGCGGCCATCTCCAGGAGTTCGGCGATGGTGTCCATGTCGTCGGCCTCACCGAGCAGGGCCTGCTCGAAGTCCGTCATGGTGTTGCCGAAGCCCTCGGCGGCCTCGCCCTGCCAGGCGTGCTGCACGGCCTTGCGCTCCGCCACCAGGTCCTCGACCACACCGCGCAGATCCCGCGCCCCGCTCCGCCACTCCCCGGCGGTGCTCTCCAACTGCTCACTGTCGCCGGTGACCCAGTCGAACCAGTCGTCGACGCCGAACTGTTCAAGGATGCCCTTGATGATCTCGTCGAGGGTCGAGGCGAGCGGATTGCTCCAGTCCAGGGTGTAGTTGATCCGGTCCAGCGCGCTCGATGCGACCTGCCCCGCCCCCATCAGGCACCGCCCCCGAAGCTGTTCGCGGTCGCCTCTTCGTTGGAGTCGTAATGGTCCGCGGAGCCACGGACCGCCTCGGCGATGGACCGCAGCATCTCTCCGGCGTCGTCGAGGTCCGTGCCCGACCGGTCCTTCTGATCGATGTAGTCGGCCCGCAGACTGTTCGCCTCGGGCAGCTGCCCGAACACTCCGTCCGACAGATCCAGGCCGGCCGTACGCTTGCGGATCTTCTCGATCCGTTCCGCCGCGCTCTCCGCCGCATCGGCATAGCGACGCAGCGCATCGCTCTCGACGTTGGTGCCCTGACCCATTACTCCCCCATTACCGTGGCTTTTCCAGGTCATGACACACCTGGCGCCGGGGATTCGTCAAACACGTCTGAGGCATGCAGCCATCGCCCGGAATGAATCGCATATACCGGAACGAATCCCCCACAGGGCGGGAATCCCGGATCAACAACTCGGGCCCCGAAACGACTCAGGCCCCGTCCGTCCTCTCGAACGGCGGGGCCTGGGCCTCACATGGGAATTGTGGAGATGGCGGGAATCGAACCCGCGTCCAACGGTGCAGAACCAGGGCTTCTCCGTGTGCAGTCCGCTTCGCTTTTCTCGGCCCCGGAGATCACGCGGACAAGTCTCCGACGGGCTCAGTCACTGTTTATTGTCTCCACCGCGCCCCGTGACCGGGCTCAGTGGATAAGACCCCTAGCTGATGCCAGGAACCGGGTCGGGATCATCCCCGGGCTGACACTTCGCAGGTCGCTACTTAGGCAGCGAGGGCGAAGGAATCGCGCTTGGTGTTGGCGATTATTGGTTTCGGCATATGGTTTACGAGATCATTGCCGCTTCCTCGACACGCTTCCCCTGCTTCGACATCCGCTGTCGAAACCGATCATCCCCATGTTGATTTATCAAAGCCACCCGCGAGGGGTGGTGTGACGCACACCCTCCGTGGGGTGCGCAGCCATCGTACGTGAACAACGCGGAACGTTGCCAGCGTATTCCCCGAGCCGCACCCGCAGGTCAGGCCCGCTGCCGCCGGCGGGCCGCCGAGACCGCCCGCTCCGCCTCACGGCGGTCCTGCTGCTCGCGCAGCGTCTGCCGCTTGTCGTACTCCTTCTTGCCCTTCGCCAGCGCGATCTCGACCTTGGCCCGGCCGTCCTTGAAGTAGAGCGCCAGCGGCACGATCGTGTGCCCCGACTCCTGGCTCTTGGCCTCCAGCTTGTCGATCTCGGCACGGTGCATCAGCAGCTTCCGCTTGCGCCGGGCCGCATGGTTCGTCCAGGTGCCCTGGGCGTACTCGGGGATGTGTACGTTGTGCAGCCAGGCCTCGTTGCCGTCGATCTGGATGAACCCGTCCACCAGCGACGCCCGGCCCTGACGCAGCGACTTCACCTCGGTACCGGTCAGCACCAGACCGCACTCGTAGGTGTCCAGGATGTGGTAGTCGTGCCGCGCCTTCTTGTGCTGCGCCACGAGCTTGCGCCCGGGAGTCTTGTCCTTGTCCTTGGTCTGCTTGCTCATAGTGTCGCCATTTTCGCACTAAGCACCGGCGCCGAGGCCACTCAATACTGTGCGGGCCCGTTTCTCGGCGTGGTTCTCGACCACCAGGTCGGGCGTGATGCCGCGCTCGTCGACGGTCCGCCCCGACGGGGTGCGGTAGTGGCCGACGGTCAGCTCGGCGACCGAGCCGTCCGCCAGCCGGCTGGGCATCTGCACCGACCCCTTGCCGAACGTCGGCGAGCCCACCACGATCGCCCGCCCCCGGTCCTGGAGCGCGCCCGCCAGCAGCTCCGCGGCGCTCATCGTGCCGCCGTCGACGAGGACGACGAGTGGCAGGCGGGTGTTGCCGCCGCGCTTCGCGTACAGGGCGCGCTGACGGCCGTCGACGTCGTACGTGGCGACCAGGCCGCCGTTCAGGAAGGCCGAGGCGGTGGCGACCGACTCGGTGACCAGGCCGCCCGTATTGCCCCGCAGGTCGAGCAGCAGGCCGCCGTGCGTGGAGGCATGGCGCACCGCCCGGCGGACCGCGTCGCCGGTGCCCCTGGCGAACGCGGCGATCTTGACCCGGGTCGGGCCGTGCGGCCCGGCCGGCCGGTCGGTGACGACGTTCCGGGTCCGCAGCCGGACCCGGTGCAGGGTCACGCTCCAGTGCCGGCCACCGCGCTGGAGGTCGAGCCGTACGGGGCTGCCGGCGCCGGCGGCCCGCGCCCGGGAGCCGTGCGGAGCGGCGCCGCGCAGCCCGGCGACAACCTCGGTGACCGGCCGGCCCCGGGTGGCCCGGCCGTCGACGGCCCTCAGCCGGTCGCCGACCGCGATACCGGCCCGCGCGGCGGGACTGCCGGACTGGACACGGGACACCTCGGTCCGGCCGTCCGCGCTCTGCCGCACCCACAGCCCGACGCCGACGTACCCGCCGTCCAACTGCTCCTGGAAGTCCTCGAACTCGCCCGGTGTGTAGATCGTCGACCAGCGGTCGCCGCTGCGGCTGACGACCTCGGCGGCGGCCTGGGAACCGGACTTGCCGTCCTCGGCGGCCTCGCGCGCGGCCCGCTCGACGGCCGCGCGGTCGGCGGTCGCGGAGTCGGGGGTGTGCGCCCGGAACGCCGTACGGTCCGGGGAGTTGCGGCCGGCGGCGCCCTCCGCCGCATCGCTCCATGTACCGGTCACCGCGCCGGTGGCGAGCACACCCGCGAGGAACAACGTCAGGGCCGCCCCGCGGCGAAAGCGGCGGGGCCGGTCGTACGAACACGGGCCCGACATGGCGGTGAGTCTAGGCGACAAAGGGGCGCCGTACGGCACGTTGTCCGTACGGCGCCCCTTGTCAAAGCTCACACCTTGAGGTACTTGCGCAGCGCGAAGAACGCGGCGAGCGCGGGCATCAGCAGTCCGATCAGCAGCACCAGCGGGAGGACCGCAACCACCGAGTCCCAGCCGATGAAGTTGATCACCTGGATCTTCTTCGCCAGCCAGTTGTTGACGAGGATGTACTTGCCGCCGACGATCAGCACACAGGCGAACGCGGCGCCCAGCAGGCCCGCGATGGCGGCCTCCAGGATGAACGGCATCTGGATGTAGAAGCTGGACGCTCCCACCAGCCGCATGATCCCGGTCTCCCGCCTTCGGCTGAACGCCGACACCCGCACGGTGTTGACGATCAGCATCAGCGCAACGACGAGCATCAGCCCCATCACGACCAGCGCGGCGATGTTCATACCGTTGAGGAGGTTGAACAGCGGCTCCACGGTGTCCCGTTGGTCCTGCACCTCCTGGACACCGGGCCGCTCGGAGAACGCCGACTTGATGACCGTGAACTTCGTGGGGTCCTTGAGCTTGACGCGGAAGGACTCCGGCAGCTGGTCGGGCGTCACCAGACCGGCCACGGGCGTGTCGCCGAACTGCTCCTTGTAGTGCTTGTAGGCCTGGTCGCTGGACTCGTAGGTCACGTCCTGGACGAGCGGAAGCCGGTTCAGCTCGGCCTTGATGTCGTCCTTCTGCTGCTGGGTGGCCGCGCCCTTGGCGCAGTTGGCGCCGGTCTCGGCGTCGTTCTTGTTGCAGAAGAAGATGGAGACGTTGACCTTGTCGTACCAGTAGCCCTTCATCGTGCTGACCTGGTCGCGCATCAGCAGCGAGGCGCCGAACAGGCCCAGCGAGAGGGCTACGGAGACGATGACCGCGAAGGTCATCGTGAGGTTTCGGCGGAGACCGACGCCGATCTCCGACAGGACGAACTGGGCGCGCATGGCGTCCTTTCAGTGCTGGTAGCCGTACACGCCGCGCGACTGGTCGCGTACGAGCCGGCCCTTCTCGAGTTCCATGACCCGCTTGCGCATCTGGTCGACGATCTGCTGGTCGTGGGTGGCCATGACCACCGTCGTACCGGTCCGGTTGATCCGGTCCAGCAGCTTCATGATGCCGACCGAGGTCTGCGGGTCGAGGTTGCCGGTGGGCTCGTCCGCGATGAGCAGCATGGGGCGGTTGACGAAGGCCCGCGCGATGGCGACGCGCTGCTGCTCACCACCGGAGAGTTCACCCGGCATGCGGTCCTCCTTGCCGCCGAGGCCGACCAGTTCGAGGACCTCGGGGACCGTCTTGCGGATCTGGCCGCGCGGCTTGCCGATGACCTCGAGGGCGAAGGCGACGTTCTGCCCGACGGTCTTGTTGGGCAGCAGCCGGAAGTCCTGGAAGACCGTCCCCACCTGGCGCCGCATCTGCGGGACCTTCCAGTTGGAGAGCTTCCCGAGGTCCTTGCCGAGTACGTGCACATGGCCGTGGCTGGCCCGCTCCTCGCGCAGCAGCAGCCGCAGGAAGGTGGACTTTCCGGAGCCCGAGGAGCCCACCAGGAAGACGAACTCGCCGCGCTCGATCTCGAGCGAGACGTCCCTGAGTGCAGGACGGTTCTGCTTCGGGTAGGTCTTGGAGACGTTGTCGAATCGGATCACTGATGCACCACGGTCGACCTGGATAGCGGCACGGGTTGCCGAGTTGCGGCTCCCGTCGGTGTGCGTGACCATACGCGAACCTCGCGGGGCGGTGCAGTCGCCGTGGGGGGTTGGTGCGTTTATTCACGGCACCTATAGGACAAAAAGCCGCACAATTCCGCGGGGCGCGCCGTTCCGCCGGGGAGCTGGCAGAGTGGGAGGGGGAACCAATGCGCCTTCCCGTGCGTTGGTGCAGTGGAGAAGGAGGTCGCATGACGTACGACCGACTGGTGTGCGCCAACTGCGCGGCCCCTGTGAGCGAGGGCCGCTGCCCCGTGTGCCGGGCGAACAGGGAACGGCTCCAGCAGCAGGCGGGCGGTATCTTCGCCCAGCTCAGCCCCGCAATGCTGGTGGCTTTGATGATCGTGCTGATCGCGCTCGGCGTGCTGCTCCATCAGGCCGCCTGAACGCCGTCCCCCACACCCTGAGGCAGGCCGAGGCGCCCGCACGCCCTTACGGGACGCAACCACATCCGAACCGTCCGTAGCGGACGCGTGAACGCCGAGGGCCCGGGACGCAGGTTGCGTCCCGGGCCCTGGTGGTGCCGCGTCAGCGTCAGGCCGCTGCCGCGCCGCCGCCGTTCTTGTTGATCAGACGGGGCAGCATACGGAAGCCCACACCGCCCGCGATCATCGTGGCCGCGCCGATGAGCAGGAAGGTGGTGCCGGAGGAACCGGTCTCCGCCAGCTCGCCGCCCTTCGCCTGCTGCTTGGCCTGGCCGGGCGTGTCAGCGATCTGCTCCTTGCCCTCGCCGGGCTGCTCGATCGGCTTGGAGCCCTCGTTGTCGGTGCCGGTACCGGTGGAGTCACCGCCGGTGGAGGAGTCGCCACCGGTGGACTGGCCGCCGGTGGACTGGCCACCGCTGTTGTGGCCACCGGTGCTGTCGCCACCGGTGGTCTGGCCGCCGCTGTTGTGGCCACCGGTGCTGTCGCCACCCGTGGTCTGACCGCCGGTGGTGGTGTCACCGCCGGTGGTCTCCCCACCGGTGGTCTCGCCGCCGGTGGTGGTGTCGCCACCCGTGGTGGTGTCACCGCCGGTGGTGGTGTCACCGCCGGTGGTCTCGCCGCCGGTGGTGTCGCCGCCGATCTCGCCACCGGAGGAGTCACCGCCGATCTCACCGCCGGAGGAGTCACCGCCGATCTCGCCACCGGTGGTGTCGCCGCCGACCTGACCGGTGGAGTCGCCGCCGTCGGTGGCGCCGGTGGTCTCGCCACCGGAGTCACTGCCGCCGATGATCCCGCCGATGATGCCGCCGATGATCCCGCCGCTCTCGCCGCCCGACCCGTCGGCCGGAGCCGCGGAGGCCACACCGGCCGCAGTGAGCGACGCACCCGCCGCGATCACTGCACCGGCCGCAACGCGCGCAATGCGCACCCGCGTCTTCTTCGTCATGTACTGCTACCCCCAGTAGCTGAACTCGTCAATGGAGCACCGCTGTACGGGGCGACGGGCCGACAGGGGCACGCGAGCTTCCGCCCCGCACTGCGCAAGGCCGCTCATCTCCCCGTTCATACACGCGCCCCAGACATACGCATGCCGCGCTCAGCCTTCCCAGTCAGGCCAACATCGTCAAGGTCGAATAAAGTCGCGATGCCCGAATTACTGAGAGTTGGGCGGTACATGGACATACGACTGTGACCAAACCGCCACAGCAAAAACAACTGCCTCCCCGAGGGAGACAGTTGTTCCGGTATCAGAAACGGCCGGCGAAAAGGCGCCGCGCGTTACTTCTCCTGCTGCTTGCGCCAGCGGATGCCGGCCTCCAGGAAGCCGTCGATGTCACCGTCCAGCACGGCCTGCGGGTTACCGACCTCGAACTCCGTACGCAGGTCCTTGACCATCTGGTACGGGTGCAGCACGTACGAACGCATCTGGTTGCCCCAGGAGTTGCCGCCGTCGCCCTTGAGCGCGTCCATCTTGGCCTGCTCCTCCTGGCGGCGCCGCTCAAGGAGCTTGGCCTGGAGGACGTTCATCGCGGTCGCCTTGTTCTGGATCTGCGAACGCTCGTTCTGACAGGAGACCACGATGCCGGTGGGGAGGTGCGTCAGCCGGACCGCGGAGTCGGTGGTGTTGACGCCCTGGCCGCCGGGGCCGGACGACCGGTACACATCCACCCGCAGATCCGATTCGTCGATCTCGATGTGGTCGGTCTGCTCCACGACGGGCAGCACCTCGACACCCGCGAACGAGGTCTGGCGGCGGCCCTGGTTGTCGAACGGCGAGATGCGCACCAGGCGGTGCGTGCCCTGCTCGACGGAGAGCGTGCCGTAGGCGTACGGGACGTTGACGGCGAAGGTGGTCGACTTGATGCCGGCCTCTTCCGCGTACGAGGTCTCGTAGAGCTCGGTCTTGTAGCCGTGCCGCTCGGCCCAGCGCAGATACATCCGCTGGAGCTTCTCGGCGAAGTCGGCGGCGTCCACGCCACCGGCCTCGGCGCGGATGTTGACGACCGCCTCACGGGCGTCGTACTCGCCGGACAGGAGGGTACGGACCTCCAGCTCCTCCACGGCCTTGCGGACCTCGGCCAGCTCGGCCTCGGCCTCCTCCCGGGCATCCTCGTCGCCCTCGGCCTCGGCCAGCTCGAAGAGCACTTCGAGGTCGTCGACCCGGCCACGCAGCTCCTCGGCCCGGCGCAGCTGGCCCTGGAGGTAGGACAGCTGGCTGGTGACCTTCTGGGCGCTCTCCGGGTCGTCCCACAGGGACGGCGCCGCCGCTTGCTCCTCAAGCACGGCGATGTCGGCCCTCATCTTGTCGAGGTCCAGGACGGCCTCGATCGACCCCATGGTCGAGGAGAGGGACTTCAGCTCTTCGGATACATCGACGACTGCCACGCACCCAGCCTAACGGCAACCACCGACAGCGTGACCCGGCCCCGGCAGGTCGAACCTGCCGGAACCCGGTCACCGGCCCGTCACGGAGCGTCCGGCCCCGGCTGGTGCACGCCCGGCCGGGCATCCCCGGCATCGTCGTCCCCCGAGGCCAGCCAGCCGCCCAGGCCCGCCGCCACGACCACCACGGCCGCCGCGGCACCGAGCTTGATCCGGCGGCGGCGCACCGCCTCCGCCGACGCACGGTGCCGGGCCGAGCCCGCCCGGCGCTCCCCGGCCGCCCGCGGAGCACGCGCCGTGCCGTGCGCACCGCCCGCCAGCTCGTCCGGGCCGGGCACCCGCATGCTGGTGTGCGTCTCCCGGTTGGAGTCCGGCGCCGAGCCCTGCACCAGCGGGACCGCGCCGCGCGGCGGGGCGGCCTCCCCCGCCGCCGGCGGGTAGAACGCCTCCTCGCGGGCCCCCGGGGCCCCACCGTCCGGCTCGTCGTCCGCCGGCTCGTCGTCCGGCTCATCGATGTCCAGCGGCGGCATACCCGCCAGCGCGGGCAGCAGCTCCCGCAGCCGCGCGGCGAGCTCCGGGGCGCGCAGCCGCGAGGCGGGCGCCTTCGCCAGGCACTGCACCAGCAGCTGCCACAGCTCGTCGGGGATCCCGGGCAGCGGCGCCACACTCTCGGTGACATGACGGCGCAGCACCGCACCGGGGTGGCCGCCCCCGAAGGGCGTGAACCCCGCCAGCAGCTCGTACAGGACGGTCGCCAGCGCATAGACGTCCACCGAGGCGCGCGGCGGCAGCCCCTCGATGATCTCCGGAGCGAGGTAGTCCGGGGTGCCGATGACCTTGGTCGAGCGAAGCGGGACGGTGGTCCCCCCGGCCGGAGGCTGGGGAAGGGCACGGCGCGGGGAGTCGACGAGCCGGGCGATACCGAAGTCGGTCAGCAGGGCGGGGTGCGCGCCACCGGGGCCGAGCGGCCCCTGCATGTCCAGCAGCACATTCTCCGGCTTGACGTCACGGTGCACGATCCGCGCGGCGTGCGCGGCGGCCAGCCCGTCGGCGACATCGGCGGCGATCGCGACCGCGGCCTCGGGTGCCAGCCGGCGCTCCCGCTCCAGACGGGTGCGCAGATCGGTACCCCGTACGAGATCCATGACCAGCGCCAGGTCGTTGCCGTCGACGACCAGGTCGCGGACACCGACGACATGCGGGTCCGCCAGGCCCAGCAGCGCCGCCCGCTCCTGCACGAAGCGGCCGACGAGCTCCTGGTCGGAGGCGAGATCCTCACGCAACAGCTTGATGGCCACGGCCCCTTCGGGGCCCTCGCCCAGCCATACCGTGCCGGCACTGCCGCGCCCCAGGATCTGGTGGGCGGTGTACCGGCTGCCGATCTTCCGTGCCAAGACTGCTCCGACGTGTCGGGCCCCCGAGCGTCCTGCGGGGGCTGAGGTTGGCGTCAAAGCTACGCGGATGCCAGGGGGTTCAGTGCCCCGGACGGCGGCAACCTTCACTTCTGTGGGCGAATTTCCCGTCAGAAGCCAAGCGGAAGTCGACAAATCAACGAAGCCGCCCCGGGACCGCTGAGGTCCGGGGCGGCTCCGGTCAGCCGCTGATCTTGTTCACAAAGCGCTCGACGCTGGTGTACACGTGCCCGATCTGCGCGAAGAAGCCACGCGTGGTACCGATCCACTCCTGGAGCGGAGTGAGCTCCCAGATCAGCCAGGCCGCCACGAAGAGCAGTATCAGCGTGAACAGACAGCCCTTGAGACACCCCAGGCCCGGGATCTTCATCGGGTTGGCACTGCGCGGCCGGGGCTCACGCCGCGGCCGGGGCTCCGGGGCGGGCGGCCGCTGCGGCTCGTAACGCTGCGGCGGCGGCTGCTGCGGGGCGGCGGGACGGCGCTGCGGCGCCTGTGGCTGCTGCGCGTACGGCACCGGCGCAGCCTGCTGACGGTACGGGGGCTGCTGCGGGCGCTGCGGCGGCTGCTGCGGGGCGGCCGGACGGCGCTGCGGACGGCGGCGCAGCGGATCCTCGCTGGGATCCAGGTACTGCACCTGCGTCTGCTCGTTACGGTCACGCGCCGCCCGCATCTGGGACTCCCACGGATGGGGCCCCTCGGGCTCCTGCGGCCCACCGGGCGGTGCGCCCATGGGCATCGGCGGCATGGCACGGGTCGGATCGGCATCCCGCCCACCGGCACCGCCCGGCCCGCCCGTGGACGGCAGCACGCTGGTCGCCGCCGCCGGGTCGTAGCTCCCGGCACCCGACGGGAGAACCTGCGTGGGGTCGGCGTCGCCCCCGGTGGCCGGTCCGCCGTCGGCCCCCGTACCGGGAACCGTCGCCGGCGCCGGATCCGGCGCCAGCAGCGCGGCCACACCGAGCGCCGCCTCCGCCTCGGCAGGACTGGCATGCACCCCGACACCCGCCGCGACGGTACGCAGCGCACGGGCGAGGTTCTCGGCGCTGGGGCGCTCCTCGGGGCGCTTGCGCAGACACCGCTCGATCACCGTCCACAGCGGCTCGGGCAGTGTGCTGGGACGGCGCGCCTCCTCGCTCAGATGCCGGTGCAGCACCTCCAGCGCCGTCGCCCCGGCGAACGGCGGACGCCCCGTGACCAGCTCGTACAGCAGGATTCCGGCACCGTAGATGTCCACCGCGGAGGTCTGCGGACGGCCCTCGGCGGACTCCGGCGCCACATAGGCGGGGGTACCGACGAATTCATGCGTACGGGTCAGCCCCGGCGAATCGGCGAGCCGGGCGATGCCGAAGTCGGTCAGCATCGGATGCATCTCGCCGCTGCCGTCGGAGCCGGCGAGCAGCACGTTGGCGGGCTTGAGGTCGCGGTGCACCACCCCGTCGGCGTGGCTGGCCGCCAGCGCATCGGCGATCTGGGCGGTGAGCAACGCCGCGGCCACCGGGCTGAAGGGACCGTTGTCACGCAGATAACGGTGCAGGTCGGGGCCGTCGACCAGATCCATCACCAGCGCCAGCAGATCACCCTCGACCACCAGGTCACGGGTGCGGACGATGTTGGGGTGGGTGAGCCGCAGCAGGACGGAGCGCTCCCGCAGGAAGCGCATCACCACGTCCGCGTCGTGCGCCAGCTCCTCCTTGAGGACCTTGATCGCGACCGTCTCACCGGGCTCTCCTGCCACGGCGGCCTCGGCGCCCGCCGTCTCCCGCTGGCGGGCACGCCAGACGGTGCCCGTGGCGCCGCGGCCCAGCGGCTCCTCGAGCAGGTACTTGCTGCCTACCGGCCGCACGTCATGCGCTCCCTGGTCGTGTGGTCTCTTGCCTGGCCCGCTGGGTCAGCTCGCGGCCCGTCCGATCCACTGTAGTGCGCTCGCACAAGCTTTTCGGTCCGGCAGCCCGGGCGGGGCTTGTGGGGAAGACGTGCGTTTCGGACAGATGGTTGCCCCTCCCCTCCCGCCCGCCGGCCGCCCCGCCACCTGCGCACACCGGCCGCACCGGCCGCACCGGAACCGCTCCGCGCCGGCCACGCAGGTCCGAAACCGGCCTGCCACCGCGCGCAAGCAGGTACTTTTCCGCCTTTGGAAGACCAATCAAGATCACTGATGGACGGTCGGCGGGCGTGTTGTCAGTGGCAGGTGCAAGGATGCATCCAGCACGATGCGGTGGGGGCGCGCGGTCTCTGTCGCGACGTGCGCAGGGACTTGTACGTGCCGACGTGCTCGGGTGGGTGGGGGAAGCGAGCGGACCCCCTGCCGGATCCCCGGCAGAAGGGACCGTTGACGGCGATGCAGATCCGGCTGACCGTCCTCGGGCCGCGCAGCGGCCACACCACACGGGCCTGCGACGTGCTCGTGACGGCCCCCGCCGGCACCGCCCTGGCCGCGGTGGCCGGCTCGCTCGCGGCCTCCGTGGCCGGCTCGGGCGCCGACATCGGCAGCGCGGGCGGCGGCAGCGGCCCGGTCGTCCTCTACGCCGGCTCCGAACGGCTCGACCCCCAGCGCGCCGCCCTCGGCGAGCCCCCGCTGATCGACGGCGCCGTGCTCTCCCTCCAGAGCCCCGGCCCGGCCCCCGCCCACGGCCTCCCCCACGGCTCCGCCCGACTGCACGTCATCTCCGGCCCCGACGCCGGCGGCGTCCACCTCCTGCACGGCGGCCAGATCCGCATCGGCCGCTCCGCCGACGCAGACGTCCCCCTCGACGACCCCGACGTCTCCCGCCTCCACTGCGCCGTAACGGTCGAACCCGACGGCTCGGTCCACGTCGCGGACCTCCGCTCCACCAACGGCACCGCCATCGACGGCACCGACCTCGGTGAGCAGCCCACCCCCCTCCGGCCCGGCGCCCTGCTGCGCATCGGCGAATCCACCCTCCGCCTCCAGTCCGCCCCCAGCGCCCCCGACCCGGCCCTGCACACCACCCCCGACGGCGAAGGACAACTGCGCATCGCCCCAGGAGCCGACGGCACCGCCGCACCGGCCGGCCCGGCGACCACCCCCGGCCCGCAACCCCCGGCCCGAGGCGCCACGGCCTCCCCCGTACCGCAGCCCCGCACCGCACAGGAAACGGACGGCACGGCGCGACGGGACACCCCCCTGCGCGGCACCCCGGTCCAGGACCCCGGGACCCCACCCGCCGCAGCACCCCGAGGCCACGACTCCGCACCCCCCACCGCCGCCACCGCCCACGGCTACGGACACGGGCACGGCCTCGGCCCCGGCGTCCGCACCCATCCGGCCTACGGCGCCCCCGCCGGCGCGACCGACCCGACACACGGCGGCGGACAGTTCCTGGCACCCACCGACGACGCCCACGGCGCGGAGGCCCCCCGCAAGGGCGGACGACGGGGCGGAATCGGCGCCTGGGCACGGCGGCTCACCGGCGGCCGGGCCGCCGTGCCACGCCCCGACACCCCCCTCACCCCCGGCTACGAACCGGCCCGCACCCCCTACTCCCCGACCCCCGACGGCGCGGAAGCGGCCACCGCCCCCTCCGGCACCGCCGGACCCGAACGCTGGCCGGACGCCGCCACGGTCCTCCTCACCGCCCTCGGCCCGGGCCCCCTCCTCTGGGAGCGCAGCCAGAACCACCCCGACGCCCTGACCGTGCGGCTGGGAACCGCCAGCCGCAGCGGCGGCCGGGACGCCGTACCGGTCACCGTCGAACTGCGCCGCGCGGGCTCCCTGGGCCTGGCAGGACCCCGCGCCCGGCTCACCGCACTGGCCCGCGCCACCCTCGCCCAGCTCGCCGCCCTGCACTCCCCCGGCACCCTCGACATCGTGCTGATCAGCACGGACCGCGCACGCAGCACCGAGGAACGGGTCGCCGACTGGTCCTGGCTCGGCTGGCTGCCGCACGTCCGCCCGGCCCACGGCCAGGACTGCCGGCTGCTGCTCGCCTACGACCAGGAACAGGCCACCGCCCGTACGACCGAACTGGTCCGGCGGCTCGACGACGGCCCCCTCGGCCCCGGCTGGGCCAGCGCCGAACGCGCCGAGGTCTCCCTGGCCGCCGCCCGCCACCAGGGCCCGTACACCCTGCTGATCGTGGACGGCGACCCCGGCTCGTCCGCGCTGCGCGAGACCACCGCCCGGCTCGCCTCGGGCGGCCAGGCCGCCGGCGTCCACCTCCTCTGCCTCGCCGAGACCCCGGCCGCCTCGCCCTCCTTCCCGCTGGCCGCGACGTACGAAGCGGCCCGCGCGGCGTCCCCCGCCTTCGGGGAGTGCGGGGCCGTCGCCGTACTCAGCGGCGATGTCGCCACCGCCCTGCGCGTGGTCCAGCCGGGCTCCGGCCCGAACGGCACGGTCGGCACGGTCGACGCCGTCTCCGGCGCATGGGCCGAGCGGTTCGCCCGGGCACTGGCACCGCTGCGCGAGGCCGACACCACCACCCCGGCCGGCGGCCGCACGGTGCAGCGCGCCGCCGTCCCGCTGCCCGACGCCACCCGGCTGCTCGACGAACTGGGGCTGGCCCGCGCCACCCCCGCGTCCCTGATGGCCCGTTGGGCCGCCGCCCTCGACACCGACCGGCCCAGCACCCCCGCGGTGCTCGGCGCCGGACCGCACGGCCCGCTGCACGCCGACCTCGCCGCCGAAGACACCCATCTGCTCATCGAGGGCGCAGCGGCCACCGGCAAAACAGAACTCCTGCGCTCACTCGCCGCCTCACTCGCCGCAGCGGACCGCCCGGACCTGCTCTCGCTGGTACTCGTCGACGGCGCCGGCAGCGAGCGCGGCGAGGGCCTGCGGGTGTGCACCGACCTGCCGCATGTCACCACCCACCTCGCCGCCTCGGACCCGGTCCGCATGCGGGAGTTCGCCCAGGCACTCTCCTCGGAACTCAAACGCCGGGCCGAAACACTGGCCGGTACACCCTTCGCCGAATGGCGCGCCACCCACCCGCCGGCCCCCCGCGTCATCGCCCCCCGCCGCCCCTCCGAATCCAGTGACGGAGAGCAGGAACCAATTACTCTCCGTAATCGTTGCCGAAACAAGGAGGAGTCAGGCGGCACCCCGGCGGACCCCTCCACCACCGGCACCCTGCGCCTCCGAACCCACCCCGCCCCCACCCCCAGCACCCCCTCCCACAACTCCCACAACCCCGCCACCCCCGCCAACGGAGCCCCCGCCCCCGCCCACAGCCCCTCCCCCACCAACTCCCCCGCCGAGGACGGAGCACACGGACACGGCACGGAGCCGACCGCGCCGATGCCGCGCCTGTTCGTCCTGGTCGACGACTTCGACGCACTGGTGGCCCCGGCACTGGGCAGCCCCGGCCGCCCCGCCGCGGGCTCCGTGGTCCGCGCACTGGAAGCGGTGGCCCGGGACGGGGCGGCGCTCGGGGTCCACCTGATAGCCGCGACCGGCCACCCGGACCGCACCGCCGAGACCGCGACCGGCGAACGGGCCGGGCTGCGCATCGAGTTGGGCGCGAGCTCCGACCCCTCCGAGCCGGTACCGGCCGGCCGCGGCCGGCTGCGCCGCACGGCGGACGGCTCCTCGACACCGTTCCAGGCGGGCCGGGTGACCGGCCGGATACCCCGTACGTCCACGCTGCGCCCGACGGTCGTACCGCTTGAATGGCAGCGGATGGGCGATCCGCCGGCCCGGCGCCCGCTACGCGAGCTGGGCAACGGCCCGACGGACCTGGCCCTGCTGGCCAGCGCCCTGCAACGGGCCGCACAGTCCTCGGGCGCCCCGTCGGCGCCACCCTTGGCCTGAGCGCAGCACCCTTGGCCTGAGCGCGTCGCCCTTGGCCTGAGCGGGCCGCCCTTGGCCCGAGCCGGGGGGCAAGCCGGGTAGCCGGGGGCGGGAGCGAGCGCCGTCGCATGCGGGTGGCATTGCTGTCGATGCGCGTGGCGTTCCGGTCGGTAGTGGTGCAGCTGATCGTTGGTGATGCCGCTGATCGGTAGTGGTGCCGCTGATCATTGGTGATGCTGCTGATCGTTGGTGGTGGGGCTGATCGTTTTCTGCTTCTTTCAGCGGCAGTTCGTCTCGGGGGGATGGCCGGCGCGGTGAAGTGAGGGGGTGCGGGGCCTGCCGCGGTGGGGTGTGCCGTTGTTATCTTCCGTTCATGTCTCTCCCCCTACGATGTGGGTCACTGCCGTGAAACGCATGGTGTGCCGGCGCTTCGTCGTGGAGACTGCCCAGCGGTGCTCGAGCGTCCTCGAGGACCCGTTTCCGTGTCGGGTGTCCGGGCGAGGGTCCCCGGTCCGCGCGGGCCGTGCCCCTGTGCCGCGGCTGTATGCCGGGCGCTTCCATAACTGCACATTTTGCATATTTCCCAGGCATCCCCCACGTGTCCGTGTGCCTGTAACGGCTGTCCTGCACCGCCTTACCGCCCTACGTTCCCGACCGTCTGGAGACGGACCGCACATGACTGCCCCCACCGCAGACCAGAGTGCCGAACAACTCCCGCGCCCTACCCGGCTGTCCGAGGTCAAAGGCTGGTTCTTCACCGCCGACCAGTTGCTCTTCGACTGGTTCCTGACGCATCAGCAGGATCGTTCCGAGCAGGGTGATCTGCTCGAACTGGGCGCGTACATGGGCAAGAGTGCGATCTTTCTCGGTGCCCGGATGCGTGCCGGTGAGCGCTTCACGGTGTGCGACCTCTTCGACTCGCCCGCCGAGGACGCCTCGAACTCCCGGGAGATGAAGAAGTCGTACGCGACCCTGACGCGCCGTGCCTTCGAGGCCAACTACCTCGCTTTCCATGAGGAGTTGCCGACCATCGTGCAGGGTCTGAGTTCGGTGGTCAGCGATCATGTCGAGGCCGGTTCGGTGCGGTTCGCCCATATCGATGCCTCGCATCTGTACGAGCATGTGCACGGCGACATCCTGGCGGTGCGGGAGTTGCTCACGGATGGCGGGGTGGTGGTGCTGGACGACTACCGCGCCGAGCACTGTCCGGGGGTGGCCGCGGCGACATGGCAGGCGGTGGCGAACGAGGGGCTGCGCCCCATCTGCATCACCGGCACCAAGTTCTATGGGACCTGGGGCGATCCGGAGCCGTACCAGAAGGCGCTGCTGGAGTGGATCAAGGCGCGTGGCGATGTCTGGCACGAGGTGCAGTACGTCAATGACGCGCCGCTGGTCCGGCTGAGCGCCAAGGGCGCCAAGGAGCCGGCGCAGCCGGTCTCGCGCCACAAGGCGGTGCCCGCGGCCCGCCCCGCGCGCCCGTCGGCGCAGGCCCCGGGGGCGTCGGCGGCCCGTCCGGCGCCGCGGCCGCCGGTTCCGACCCGCAGCACGGTGCGCAGGGTGGCGCTCGATGTGCTGCCGCCGATCGTCACGCGGGCGATCGTCCGGGCCCGCCAGCGGGCGCGTACGCGCTGAGGCGAGCGGGTGGGCGGGTGCGGGCCGGGGAGGTCAGGAACGTCCCGGCCCGCACCGCTGCCGGGCAGGTCAGCGCGGCACCTGTGCCACCAGTACGAAGACGTTGGAGCGCAGCAGCATCCCGGCCGGCCGTGGCAGTGGGTGGGAGTAGGTGCGCCGTACGGCGAGGCCGGCGGAGGCGGCGAAGGCGCGCAGCAGGGTGAAGTCGGTGAAGCGGACGGGGTCCGGGGCGGCGCGGTGGCCGGCCTCCTGTGGGGTGATCAGTACGACCCCGCCGCCGGGCCGGACGTAGTGGACGTAGGCCCGTAGGAGGTCTTCGACCTGTTCGTCGTCGAGGTGCTGGAGTACGTGCGCGGAGAGCAGGGCGTCGAAGGCGCCGGGGCGGGCGTGCGGGCCGGCGAGGAAGGTGCCGGGGGTGTAGGCGGTCAGTCCGCGGGAGCGGCAGTGCTCGACGGACTGCGGGTCGTGGTCGATGCCGACGCTTCCGGGGGCGCAGCCGGCGAGGACGCCGCCCTCGCCGCAGCCGATCTCCAGCACCCGTCCGGTGCCGATCCGCCGCAGCTGGCGGCGGTAGGGGGTGCGGGCGGGCAGCAGCCGTGCGAGGCCGCCGCGGGCCCGCTCGGCCGGCTCGGCGGGCAGCCGGGCGGTGGAGGCGGCGGGTGCGGTGCCCGTCGGCACGGGGGCCGTGGGGGTGCGGGGGTCGCTGCCCGGCGGCCGGGCGTCGGAGCTGTCGGTGGTGGCGGAGCTGTCGGTACGGCCGGGCATCGGGACGCGGTCACCTTCCCTGGGGACGCGGCGCGCGGGGCGCCAGAACGCTGTGCAACGGGTCTACGGCATCGGATGCGGCCCGGCGGCACGGCGCGCCGACATCGAGACACTGAGCGTCATCACCCGATCACGCGCCGGCGCTGCTCACGAGGTGTCTCACCCTTTCAGCGCAGCTGTGGTGACCGTGCCGCCGATGGGTGAGTTGAAGGGACCGGTCTTGTGCATCGGCAGTCCGGAAAGGCTTGGTCCGCGTATGAAGCCGCGACTCACCGTCGTCGTCCCGGTCCATCGCATCGAGGGGTCCGAGCGGAATGTGGAGGAGTGTCTGGAGTCGGTGGCGGCCCAGACGCTGACCGATCTGGATGTGGTGCTGGTGGAGGCCGGCTCCTCGGAGGGGGCCGGGGGCGCCGGGGAGGGGGGTGCCACGCCGGGCCCGGCGGCCGCGCTGGCCCGTCGGTTCGCCGAGCGGGATCCGCGGTTCCGGATCGTCCGCCATCCGGGGGCCGGTCCGGCGCCGGGCTGTGGTGCGCTGCGCAACACCGGTGCCCGGCACGCCTATCCGCACACCGGCTATCTGGCCTTCCTCGACGCCGGCGATGTGCTGCTGCCGCGCGCGTACGAGGATCTGGTCGGCCTGCTGGACGCGTCGGGTTCGGACCTGGCGACCGGCAATGTCTACCGGCTCGGGGCGGCCGGCCGCACCCAGTCGGCGCACCATCCGGCCGCGCACCGGACCGCGCTGCGCACCCATGTCACCGAAGATCTCTCGCTGCTCTCCGACCATTTCGCGCGCAACAAGGTCTTCCGCCGTACCTTCTGGGACCGGCATGAACTCGCTTTTCCTGAGGGGGAGTTGTGTCATGACGCGGCGGTGACGCTGCCTGCGCACTTCCTGGCCAGGGCGGTCGATGTGCTGCATGAGCATGTCTGTTACTGGCGGCTGCCCGAAGGTCCAGGACGCCCCCGGTGTCCGGATGCGCAGGGCGTACGGGACCGGTTCGCGGCGGTGGCCGGGATCCGGCGGTTCCTGGGTGATCCGGGCCGGGTCCAGCTGAACGCGTATCTGGCGGACTATGACCGTTCGCAGCTCACCGACGGGCTGCTCGATCTGGTGGAGGGGCTGCCGGCGGCCGCGCCGGAGACCAGGACGGCGTTCCTGGACTGTGCCCGTGGCTTCCTGTCGGGTGTGGATCCGCGGCTGTTTCCCTCGCTCCCGGTGGAGCTGCGGATGCGCTGGTATCTGATCCGCACCGGGCGGATGGCCGATCTGCTGACGCTGCTCGGGCACGAGGCGCGTAATCCGGCCGCGTTCGCCGTCGCCGGGCCGCCGTTGCGCAAGCGGGCGGTGCTGCCGCTGTCCCCGCAGCTGGAGCTGCCGCCGGGGGTGACGCGGCTGGACCGGGCCGACTTCCCCGTGCGGGCGAAGGTGGTGGAGGCGGTGTGGCGGGACGGGGTGCTGGTGGTGCGGGGCTATGCGTACCTCCGCAATCTGGGCGCGGCGCACCGGCACAGCTATCTGCGGACGGCGGTGCTGTCGTGCGGGCGGCGGCGGATCCTGTTGCCGCTGCGGCCGCTGATGATGCCGGGGGCGACCGCGGAGTCGGGTCAGGAGCAGCACTGTTACGACTGGTCGGGTTTCGAGCTGCGGGTGGATCCGGCCAGGCTGCGCCGGGGTGGCCGTTGGGAGGAGGGCGACTGGTCGGTGGGGGTTGTGCTGGCTTCGGCGGGCGTGGTGCGGGCCGGTGCGCTGGGTGCGGGCGAGACCGGGTCGGGCGCCGGGCCGTGCGCCCATGAGGTCGCCGGGGAGGGCGCGGAGGACGGGGTGCGGATCACGCCCTGGTACGAGGAGGGGCGGCTGCGGCTGTCGGTGGCCCGCCGTACCCGGCGGCTGACGGGGCACCGTGCGGTGGCGGGCGGTGCGCTGGAGGTGACGGTCGCGGTGCCGGGGCCGGCGCCGACGGCGCTGCGGCTGACGCATCAGGGGACGGGGACGGTGGTGTCGTTCCCGGTGGAGGCCGCGCCGGGGGAGACGGGCGAGGTCACCGTCCGGGTCCGTCCCGACGCGCTGGCCGCGGCCCGTCCCACTCGCGACGGTGCGCCCTCGGCGATCCCCCCGGCGCACACCGAGAGCTGGGTGCCGGTGCTGGTGCTGGCGGACGGCGGCACCGATCCGGTGGCGTGCGATCCGCGGCTCGCGCCGGTCGGGTATCCGCTCGCGCACGGCCGTGAGCTGGTGGTGGCGGCGACGCCGGGCGGCGAGCTGGTGCTGCACGACCGGGTGCCGCAGCCGTATCTGGACCGGGTGCTGTGGCGCGGTGACGGCACGCTGCTGCTGGCCGGCACACTGCCGGATGCCGCGCCGCACGCCACCGAGCTGGTGCTGAAGCATGCCGCGCACGCCGTCGAGCTGGCGTTCCCCACCACTCACGACGGGGGCCGGTTCCACGGCTCGCTGTCGCTGGGTGCGCTGGAGTCGCTGGCGGGGCCGGTGCCGCTGCGTGAGGGCCGCTGGACGCTGCATCTGCGGGAACGGGGGGCGCCTGGCTCGCCGTTGGACGCCCCGGTGCGTATCGCGCCGTCGCTGTTGGACGGGCTGCCGGCGTCGCGTACGGTCCGCGGCAAGCCGTTGGTCCTCGACCGGCAGCGGCACGACGAGGCGCTGGTGACCGCGGGGCCCGCGGTGCCGCCGACCGATCGTGGGCCCTACCGCCGCCGGGTGCTGCGGGAGCAGCACTATGCGCTGCACCGTTCCCGTCCGCTGCGCGACACCGTGCTCTACAGCAGTTTCGGCGGCCGGGCGTACGGGGACTCGCCGCGCGCGGTGCATGAGGAGCTGGTGCGGCGGGGGGTGGAGGTGGAGCATCTGTGGGCGGTGCGTGATGCGCAGACCGCGGTGCCGGAGACCGCGCGGGCGGTGGTGGTGGGCAGCGCCGAGTGGCACGGGGCGCTGGCGCACAGCCGCTGGGTGGTCACCAACACCCATCTGCCGCGGTGGTTCACCCGGCGCGGTGGGCAGCGCATCATCCAGACCTGGCACGGCACCCCGCTGAAGCGGATCGGCGCCGATCTGGCCGGCACGCTGTGTGCGGGGCTGGCGCATCTGGCGCCGCGGCCGCGGGTCGGCCGGCAGTGGAGTGTGCTGCTGTCGCCCAATGCGCACAGCACTCCGGTGCTGCGTTCGGCGCTGGGCTACTCGGGGCGGCTGCTGGAGACCGGGCTGCCGCGTACCGATGCGCTGTTCGCCGCCGACCGTGAGGTGCGGGCGGCGGCGGTGCGGGAGCGGCTGGGTATCGAGCCCGGCAGGAAGGTGGTGTTGTACGCGCCGACGCTGCGCGACGATCTGGCCTACGACGCGCGCCATCACCGGCTGCATCTGCCGCTGGATCTGGAGCTGGCGCACCGGGAGTTGTCCGGTGACCATGTGCTGCTGGTGCGCGGTCATCCGCTGGTCGCCGACCGGCTGCCGGCCCATCATGCCCCGTTCGCCGTGGACGTTTCCGGGCATCCCGATGCCACCGAGCTGCTGCTGGCCGCGGACGTCCTGGTCACCGACTACTCGTCGCTGGCCGTCGACTTCGCCAACACGGGCCGTCCGATGCTGTTCCTGACGCCCGATCTGCCGCATTACCGGGACACGCTGCGTGGCTTCACCCTGGACTTCGAGGCCCGGGTGCCGGGTCCGCTGCTCTCCTCGACGGGTGAACTGGTCGATGCGCTGGGCGACTTGGATGCGGTGGCGGCGGCGTCGGCGGATGCCTACGCGGATTTCCGGGAGACGTTCTGCCACCGCGATGACGGCGGGGCGGCGGGGCGGGTCGCGGATCTGATGGAGCGGTGATGCGGAGGGGGCGGTGACCGGTGACCGGGCCGGTCCGCCGCAACGTGATGGTGCGCGGATCGGCATCGCACGCCGCTCGCGTCGTTACAGCATGTACGGGCGCTCTTACGGGTCCGTATCCACCCGGCCCCGGCTTCCGCCGGGTAACAAGACGGCAAGAAGGCGGAAATCGGGGGGCAGTGGGTGCAACCGCACGGCGGGATTCGCCCTCTGAACCATCGGAAATGGGTTCGGATCCCGCTCGCGCCAAGTGATGCTGTCGACACGAAATGTAGATTTAGTGACTGTGAATGAAGCCCTTGAGCCACTGCCAGGGCCCACCATCACGCCATCCGCGCAGGTCAGCATCGTCGTCATCGCCTTCAACGATGCCGGCCACGTCTGCGATGCGGTGCGCTCCGCCCTTGCGCAGGAGATGCCGGGCGGGACGGTCACCGAGGTGATCGCGGTGAACGACGCCTCCACCGACGGCACCGGCGCCGCGCTGGACGATCTCGCCCGCACCGAACCCCGGCTGCGGGTCGTCCACCGCAGCGAGAACAGCGGCGGTTGCGGCACTCCGCGCAACGACGGGCTGCGCGCCGCGACCGGCCGCTTCGTCATGTTCCTCGACAGCGATGACGTTCTGCCGCCGGGTGCGGCGGGGGCGCTGCTGTCCGCCGCGCTGGAGCACGACGCGCCGGTCGCGGCCGGCGCCTGTGTGCGCAGGGAGCTGCCCGCGCGGCGCGACATCCCCTGGCTGCCGGCCCTCTACCGCGAACCGGCGGTGCACGAGTCGGCCGAGGCCAGCCCGCAGCTGGTCCGCGACACCCTCTGCGTCAACAAGCTCTACGAGCGGGCGTTCCTGGACGGGCACGGCATCGCTTTTCCCGAGGGCCGTTTCACCTACGAGGACTTCGTCTTCACCGCCCGGGTGCTGGCCGCCGCGCCCCGGATCGCGACGATCCCCGACAGCGTCTACATCTGGCATGTGCGCCGTTCGGCGGCGAAGCAGTCGATCTCGCTGGACCGTAAGGACGTCGCCAACTGGCGGGCGCGGATCGAGGCGCACCGCACCAGCGTGCGGATCTTCCAGGACGCCGGGCAGAAGGCGCTGGCGGAGGCGGCGGCCACCAAGTTCCTCGATCACGATCTGCGGATGTACGTCCGGGAGCTGCACACCCGCGGCGGCGACTACCGGGCCGAGTGGTGGCGGCTGACCCGCGACTATCTGGCGGGTTTCGACGAGGCTGCGCTGCGGGCGGCGCGGGCCCCGGCGCGCTGGCTGGCCCGGGTCGTGCTGGCCTCCGCCACGCCCCGCGATCTGGACCGGCTCACCCAGCTGGCGGCCCGGCCCGGCCGGCTGCTGCCGCCGTACGCGGAGGCCGGCGGCCAGGCCGTGTGGTCCGCCGACCTGCCCGGGATCGAGCTGGAGGATCTCGACAGCAAGCCGGTGCACCGGCTGCCGGTGACCATCGACGCGGAGCCCGCGGTCGCCGGCCGCAGCGTGCTGCGGCTGCGCGTGCACGACCTGTACGGGCGGCTGGCCGCGGCGGCACCGGAGAGCATCGACATCGAGCTGCGCCGCCGCCGCGACGACCGCCGCGGCCCGGTCCACACCGCGGCACTGACCCCCGCACGGGCCGCCGGCGGCGGGGAGGCCTGCTGGACCGCCGAGGTCGTCCTGGACATAGCGGCCCTGGCCGAACGCGGCAACGGCTCCGCGGAGCCCGAGCCCTGGGATCTGATGGCGCAGGTCAGCTGTGCAGACGGCGCCGGTTTCCGGGCCGCGCTGCGGGCCACGGGGCCGGGTCTGCGGCGTCGTGTGCTGCCCAGCCGGCGGCACGGGGTGCTGCTGGTGCAGCCGTACGCCACGACCGGCGGGGCGCTGTCCCTGCGCGTCGCCTCCGGGCTGCGCAGCGTCTGGCGGATCGCCGCCCGGCGGCTGCGCCGCTGAGCCGGCGAGGCTCGACCCGTCCGACTGTCCGACCCCCAGCCTAGGATTGACACCATGTCTTACTTGATCACGGGTGGTGCCGGTTACATCGGCTCCCATGTCGTACGGGCCCTGCGAGGGGCCGGCGAGCAGGTCGTCGTGCTGGACGATCTGACGACGGGCGTGGCCGCCCGGATCCCGGAGGGTGTCCCGCTGGTCACCGGCTCGATCCTCAACCGGAAGCTGCTCGACGAGACCCTCGCCGAGCACGGCGTCACCGACGTCGTGCACCTGGCCGCGAAGAAGCAGGTCGGCGAGTCCGTGGAGATGCCGCTGCTCTACTACCGCGAGAACGTGCACGGTCTCCAGACGCTGCTGGAGGCGATGGCGGCGGGCGGTGTCGGCCGGCTGGTGTTCTCCTCGTCGGCGGCGGTCTACGGCATGCCGGACGTCGAGCTGGTCACCGAGGACACGCCGTGCGCGCCGATCAACCCGTACGGCGAGACCAAGCTCGTCGGCGAGTGGATGGCCCGTGCGACGGGCAAGGCACACGGCATCAGCACCGCGTGTCTGCGCTACTTCAACGTCGCCGGCGCGGCCACCCCCGAGCTGGCCGACACCGGCGTCTTCAACATCGTCCCGATGGTCTTCGAGAAGCTCACCGAGGGCGCCGCGCCGCGCATCTTCGGCGACGACTACGACACCCCCGACGGCACCTGCATCCGCGACTACATCCATGTCGCCGACCTCGCCGACGCCCATGTGGCGGCCGCCCGCAAGCTCGCCGAGCCGGGCCCGGTGCGCGATCTGACCCTGAACATCGGCCGCGGCGAGGGCGTCTCCGTCCGCGAAATGATCAACCTGATCACGGAGATCACCGGCCATCAGGGCGTCACCCCGGAGGTCACCCCGCGCCGCCCCGGCGACCCGGCCCGGGTGGTGGCGGCCGCCGACCGGATCGCGGCCGAGCTGGGCTGGAAGGCGCGGCACGACGTCCGCGACATGATCACCTCGGCCTGGGCGGGCTGGCGCCACCACCACCCGCAGGCCTAGGGGGTGTCCGCAAAGTCCCGTCGTCCGCCCGTAGGGCGGGGCCCGCGGCGTCTGGTGCGGTGCATCGCAAGGCGGAGGGTCGTCCTCGTAGTGGGTCTACGTGGACGATCCCGACAACGCAGCGAGGCGCCGTGCCAGGCGTCGCGGGCCAGACGGGACTTTGCGGACACGCCCTAGGGCTTATCCGGCTTACGGGCCATCAGGACGGCCTGTGGTGCCGTCTCCCCCAGCGTCTCGTCCTGTTCGCGCAGCAGCCGGGCGCGGACGTCGAGGCCGGCCTCGCCCAGCAGCCGGGCGATCTGGTCCGGCTGCCGGCGGCGGAAGTCGAGCGACACCGGGTGGCCGAACGGCTGGACGAGGTGCAGCGGCTCGTCGCCGGTCTGGAAGGCGAGCAGCAGCTGCCCGCCGGGGGCCAGCACCCGGTGGAGTTCGGCGAACACTTCGGGGAGCCGTGCGCGGGGGGTGTGGATGATCGAGTACCAGGCCACCACCCCGCCCAGGGCGCCGTCCGGCAGGTCCAGGGCCGTCATGGACCCCTCCTCGAACCGCACGGCCGGGTGCGTCGTGCGGGCCAGCGCGACCATCCGCGGTGACAGGTCGATGCCGAAGACGGACAGGCCCAGGGTGTGCAGATGCGCGGTGACGCGCCCGGGGCCGCACCCCAGGTCGGCCACCGTTCCGCCGCCGCCGGCCTGTACGGACTCGGCGAACGCCGCGAGCACCGCCCGGTCCAGCGGTCTGGCCGCCAGCACGTCGCCGAAGTGCGCGTCGTAGTCGCTCGCCACGGCGTCGTAGAACGCGCGGGTCTCGGTCAGGAACTCCGGTTCACCGATCATGGCCGGGCACCCTACTCCGCGGGCTGCGGTGCCCGCGGCGGGGTGCCCGGTGCGCTGCTCAGGCCAGCGGGTGCGACGTCCGGCCGGACGCCTCGTCGATCTCGTCGTGTGCCTTGGTCAGCAGCTTCATCGCCAGTTCGTTGAGCGCTCTGGCTCCCGCGATCTCCTCGCCGACCCTTGGCTGATTCGCATCGGCGGGGTGGCGGCTTGCGTACCCGTGGGCCCGCACCTCGCTCCCGTCGGAGAGCCGCACCAGCGCGGCGGCACGAGTGCGGTGCGTGTCCTCCTCGAACTCCAGCTCCACATGCCATCCGACAGCGGTCTGCAACATCCCGATCACCTCCAACCGCTGCTACCAGAGTGCTCCCGCGGGCGGAGGGGCGCACGGTGTGCCTCAGGTCCGGTCCGTCCGGGGCGGCGGCCGGAGCGGGCGGGGGACGGTGAGGGTGAGCGGGGCGCGGCCGTCGGTGGTGCGGACGGGGAGTTCCTGGCGGAGCGGGCCGGTGGTCAGGCGCAGGGCCACCTGCCAGGTGCCCAGGGGGCCGGGGCGCAGCTCCGCCCGGACGGTGAGGTGGCCGGCGGCGGACCGTTCGGCGGTGGTGCGCAGGGCGAGGGTGCGCGGGGCGGGCGGGCCGCCGGGGTCGTCGCCCGGGTGCCGGCGGGTTTCGTGGAGGAGCAGGCGGAGCTCGGCGTCGGTGGGGCAGCCGGGGAGGGTGAGGCGGGCGGTGACGGTGGTCCGGCCGGTGCGGGTGACGGTGGCGGTGCCGCGGAGATCGGTGCCGAGCGGGTGGCGGGCGCCGTCGCGGTCCAGGCCGAGGTGGAGATGGCCGTGCGGCGCGGAGCGGAAGAGGGCGGCGACGGCCGGGCCGCCCGGGCCCCGGCCGACGATCCGGGGCCGGAAGCCGGTGGCGGCGGCCGTGTCCCCCGGGTGCGCGGAGTTCTCCGGGTGCGCGGGGTTCTCCGGGTCCTCCTGCTCCTCCGGGTCCACCTGCTCCTCGGCGGACGGGGCGTACGGGTCGTGGTCGTACGGGGCGTCCTGGGGTACCAGCCAGGCCTCGCGGCGGACGGCGGGCCCGGCCGGGCCGCCGGCGGCCGCGCTGCCGTCTGCGGTGACGGCGATCTTCAGGCCCCAGATGCCGTCGGGCAGCGGCCGTCCGTCCGCCGCGGTCGCCGGATCGAGAGCGGCGCGCCACTGTTCGCCGTCGTACCGTGCGCCGATGCGGTGTACGGCGCCGGCGCCGTACAGCAGGACCTCGGCGGTGTCGCCGCCGAGCCAGGGAAGGGCGGCGGTGCCCCGCAGGTGCAGGACGTCGCCCGCCCAGTGGCATCCGGTCAGCCGCTGGCGCAGTACGACGCGGTCGGTCAGCTCGTAGCAGGCGTCGGGGACGGTGCGCCGCGGGTCGTGGAAGCCGGGGTAGCCGGCGTAGATCCGTCCGTCGGCGGCCACGTACGGCGGGGGCCGGGTCCCGGTGTCGGCGCGGACGACGGCGGTCAGCTCCTCGTCCAGGCCGGCCCGCACGTAGTGGGCGCGCAGCCGGAGTCCGGGCGGCAGGGCGGTGTGCACCCGGTCGGTGAGGTAGCGGTCGACGAGCGGGCGGGCGGCGGCGGCCATGGCGCGGCGGCCGGCCGGGGAGCGGGCGAGGTAGGGGGCGGCGAACGGCATGAGGATCTCGCCGTGGAAGTGACGGACCATCAGGGTGTCGCGGTCCGGGCCCGGGGGGACCTCGGACTCGACGAGGGCGAGCACGGTGCCGATGTAGTGGAGGTAGGCGCACCAGTCCAGGTCCTGGCGGCTGGCGTTGCTGTCGTCGGGGCGGCCGTGCAGGTAGTAGCAGTCGTAGTCGGCGAGGACCGAGACGGTCCGGGCGCGGAGCAGGGCGGTGATGCCGAAGGGCAGGTCCTCGGCGAGCAGCCGGCCCTCGACGAAGCGCAGCCGGTGCTGTGCGAGGAAGGCGCGGCGGAAGAGTTTGTAGGCGGCCAGGGTCCAGTAGACGGGGGAGTCGAAGGGGGTGGCGCGGGCGCGGGTGGTGCGCAGGTCGACGGGGGCGCCGCGGCCGTCGGCGCCGACGATCCGGCCGTAGACGATGTCCGAGTGGTGGGTCTGGGCCATCCGGATGAGGCGGTCCAGGGCCTCGGTGCCCAGGCGGTCGTCGGAGTCGAGGAAGAAGACATAGTCGCCGGTGGCCAGGTCCAGTCCGGCGTTGCGGGGGCGGCCGGCGCCGCCCGAGGCCTCCTGGTGGAGCACCGTCAGATTGGGGTGGTGGCGGGCCTGTTCGGTGAGCCATGCGGCGCTGCCGTCGGTGGAGCCGTCGTCGACCGCGATCACCTCGATGCGGCACTGGTCGAGGGTCTGGGCGAAGACCGAGCCGAGGCTGCGGGCCAGGTAGGGGCGGGTGTTGTGGACCGGGACGATCACGGAGACGGCCGGGGCGGCGGGGCTGTCCGGACCGTTCGGGCCGTGCGGACCGTGCGGACTGTGCGGACCGTCCGGGGCAGGGGCCGTGGATTCGTCGGTCATCGGCACCCTGCCCTCCGCTCGTTCGGTGCGGCAATTCCTCGAAAGCCCCGCGTCCCAGCAGACCAAAGGGGACTATTAAGACATATAACGTGGGGTGAACGTTCGCCGAGTGTGGAGGAGTGCCGGTGGCTCCGACGCCCGCTACCCCACAAGAGGCGGTCCGGCCCCAGGAAGTTGTCCGGCCCCTGCCCGGCGCCCCGCGCCCGGCGGCCGGGCGCGGGGTGCTCCGCCGGCCGGCCGCGCCCTTGCTCGCGGCGGCGTTGTCCATGGGAGCGTACTGTCTGGCGCTGGGCCGCTACGGCAGTTACCCGTTCGGGCCGCGCTCCCGCGCCGTCAACGATCTGGGCAACCAGTTCGTCCCGTTCCACGCCCGGCTGTGGGACCTCCTGCACGGACACGCGAACGGGGACTGGTTCTTCAACTGGAGCAGCGGCTACGGGGTCCCGTTCCTCGCGGACTTCTTCACCTACCTGATGAACCCGTTCTCCTGGCTGGTCGCGCTGTTCCCGCGCGAACGGGCCGACCTGCCGGTCTTCCTGGTCACACTGCTGAGCATCGGTCTGGCCGCCGCCCTGATGACCGTGTTCCTGGGCCGGCTGCACCCGGGGCCGGGCTGGCTGCGGGCGCTGCTGTCGGTGGGGTACGGGCTGTGCGCCTGGGTGCTGAACGACGGTTTCGCCGACCCGATGTGGATGTGGGGGCTGGTCGCGCTGCCGCTGGTGGGGATCGCGGCGGAGTGGTGTGTGCGCCGGACCCGCTGGGTGGCCGGCACGCTGCTTCTCGCCCTCGCCTGGGCGGGCAACTTCTACACGGCGGCGATGGCGACCCTGGCGATGGCCCTGGTGCTCGGTGTGCGGCTGCTGACCGCCGGCCGGATGACGCCGGGTGACCGGCTGCGGGCGGCGGGCCGGGCGGTGGCCATGGCGGCCACCGGGATCCTGCTCGCCGCGCCCGTACTGACCGTCAGCCTGCACGCCAGCCGGGCGGCGCAGCCGGCGCCCCCGATCACCTACGGCGAGCGGCCGCCGCTGCTCTACCAGGTGGCGCAGCTGCTGCCCGGCGGCCACGGCGGGCTGCCGGCGCCCAATGTCTCCGTCGGGATCCCGGGGCTGCTGCTGGTCGCCGCCTTCCCGTTCGTGCGTGCGGTGCCGCTGCGGGTGCGGGCCGGCTGGTGCGTCCTGGCGGCGGGGGTGGCCGCCTCGTTCGTCTGGGAGCCGGCGATCCTGCTGTGGCACGGCTTCGCGCTGCCCAACGGGAGCCCATACCGGGCCGCCTTCGTGCTCAGCGGGATCCTGGTGATGATCTCCTGGCTCGCGCTGGCGCACCGTCCGCGGCCCGGCGAACTGGCCGCGGGCGCCGCGCTGGTCGCGCTGCTGGCCTGGCTCTGCCGCGATCAGGACGGGGTGGACACCGCGACCTGGGTCCTGGTGGCCGGCGGTGGCGCGGTGACGCTGGCGGGGCTGGCCGCGCTCTTCGTGGTGCGCGCCGGCCGGCTGCGGACCGCGGTCACCGCCGCGCTGACCGGCACGGTGCTGCTCGGCTCGGCGTACACGGCGTACTCGGTGACCGCGGTGCGCGACAGGATCGTCTGGTTCAAGCCCAAGATCACGATGACCCGGGCGTCGCTGGCGGCCCGGGACCGGCTGGCCGCCCGCACCGACTGGCCGCACTCGCGCACCGACCCCGGCCCGCACGAGTTCGCCAACAACGATCCCCTGCTGCTGGGCGGTGAGGGCGGCGCCTACTACAGCAGCTATGTGCCCGCGGCCACCGCCCGCACCCTGCGGGGCCTGGGCGCCGGCTGGTACATGAAAGGCCGTCATACGCTCAGCTTCGAGGACCCGGTGGGCCAGGCGCTCATGGGTGTCGGCAGCTATCTGGCGCCGGTGGGGCACCACCGCTCCCGGTTCGTCCCGCACCGCGCCCGGCCGGCCCCGCTGCTGACCGTACGCCGCGGACCGGCCGCGACCGGCGGGCTGCCGCGCCCGGCCGGCGGCGCCGAGCCGCCCACCGTCTTCGCCCGCCAGGAGCGGGTGCTGGGCGCCGCCGTCTACGAGGTGCCGGAGCTGACGCCCACCGCGGGCGCGGTCCCGGCGCCCGTCCGCGGCGGCTGGCTGCTGCCGGCGCCGGCACGGCCGGTGGCCGGACCGGACGGCGCCGGGACCACCTTCACCGCGCGGTGCGCCCCGGACAGCACCGTCGTGTGGTCCGCGCCCTGGTTCTCCGGGCAGGTCAGCGGGCTGGGCAGGCGCACCGAGGGCGTCGGACGGTACGACACCACCGCCAATCCGGTGCGCAGGCTGGGCCGGGTGCCCGCCGACGGCACGGTCGCGGTGCGCTTCACCGGAGTGGGCCGCCAGCTGGTGCCCGAGCACGCCGTCGGCTGTGTGGCGCGGCGCAGGCTCGCCGCGGCGGTGCGGGCGCTGCGCGGGCCGCGCTCCCTGACCGCCGGCGGGCACCGGCTGACCGCGCGGCTGCCCGCGGGCAGCACGGGCCATGCGGTGCTGGCCGTTCCGGCCGTCGAGGGGTGGGGCTGTGCGGTGGACGGCGGGCCGTACGCGGCGCCGTCCACGTTCGGCGGGCTGCTGGCCGTGCCGCTGGGCTCCGGAGCCGGCCGGCTGACGTGCAGTTACGTCCCGCCGGGGCTGACGGTGGGGCTGGCGGCGAGCGGCGGTGCCGGGCTGGTGCTCACCGTGGTCGCGCTCCGGGGGCGCCTGCGGGGCCGGCCACGGCTCCGCCCCACCAAGGAGGCCGGTTGATGAAGCTCTCCGTCGTCGTGCCCTGCTACAACGAAGAGGCCGTGCTGAGCCGCTTCGACGCCTCGGTCCGTGCGGTACTGGAACGCCTCGGGGTCCCCTACGAGCTGTGTTACGTCGACGACGGCAGCGGCGACGGGACCCTGGCCCGGCTGCGCGGTCTGGCCGCGCAGCACCGCACCACCACCCGCTACCTCTCCTTCAGCCGTAACTTCGGCAAGGAGCCCGCCATACTGGCCGGCCTGCGGGCGGCCACCGGCGACGCGGTGATCCTCATGGACGCCGACCTCCAGCATCCGCCCGAGCTGATCGGGAAGATGCTCGACCTCCACCAGCTCGGCCACGACCAGGTGGTCGCCAAGCGCAGCCGGGACGGCGACCGGCGGCTGCGCAGCGCGCTCAGCCGGCTCTACTACCGTGCCGTCAACAGCTGGGTCGAGGTCGAACTCACCGACGGCGTGGGCGACTTCCGGCTGCTGTCGCGCAAGGCCGTGGACGCGCTGCTGTCGCTGCCGGAGTACAACCGCTTCTCCAAGGGGCTGTTCTCCTGGATCGGCTTCGACACCGTCACCTTCGACTACCGCAACGCCGCCCGGGAGGCCGGCGAGACCAAGTGGCGGTTCGGCTCGCTGGTCAACTACGGCATCGACGGGATGCTCTCGTTCAACTGCCGCCCGCTGCGGCTGGCCATCCACGCCGGACTGGGGCTGGCCTCGCTCGCCGCGCTCTACACCCTGTGGATCGTCGGCGCGGCCGTCGTGGGCGGGGTCACCGCCCCCGGCTATGTGACGCTGGTGGCGATCATCGTGGGCCTGGGCGGGCTGCACATGGTGATGCTCGGGCTGATCGGCGAGTACATCGGGCGGATCTACTACGAGACCAAGCGGCGGCCGCACTTCCTGGTCAAGGAGAGCGGCGGCGAGGCCGGCGTGCCCGCCCCGGCGGACGGCGCCCGTGCCGCCGGCGCCGCCGCGGCCGCCGGCTCGCGGACCCGCTGATGCCCGGCCGCCGGGAGCCGGCCGGCTGGGGCCGGCCGGTGCGCTTCGCCGCCGTCGGCGGGGTCAACACCCTGACGTTCTACGCCTGTTATCTGCCGCTGCACCGCCTGCTGCCGTACTTCGCCGCCTACACCGCCGCCTTCGTGCTGAGCATGGGCTGCTCGTTCCTGCTGAACACCTACGTCACCTACCGCACCCGGCCGACCTGGAAGAAGCTGCTGCTCTTCCCGCTGACGCAGGTGACCAACTACGGGGTGCAGAGCGCGGGGCTGGTGGCGCTGGTGAGCTGGCTGGGGGTGAACAGTGCGCTGGCGCCGCTGGCCGCTGCGGCCCTCGCCGTCCCGTTCACCTATGTCGTCTCCCGGCGGATCCTGCGCCCGGCGCCCTCCGTCTGAGCCCGCCACCCCCGGAACAGCGCGCTCTGCCCGACCGAGGTCTGACGGGTCGTGTACAGCCGGCCGTCGGTGCCCAGCACGGCCACCACGGCGCGCCCGACCGCGTCCTGGGCGACGGCGGCGGCCGCCGAGTGCGGCACCCGGCCGCGCTGCCAGGGCCTGGGGGTGTCCTGGGCCATCGCCGTCCGTACGTCGCCGGCGTCGTCGCGGGCCGCCAGCACCATCCGGTCACCGCTGCCGACCGGCGCCGCCGCCACCCGGCCGTGGCCGCCGACGGCCGGGCACTGCGCGGTGACCCGCCAGCCGCCGACCAGCCGCTGCCGTTCGGCGATCACCACCTGCGCGGTGCCGGCGCGGCGGTAGACGGCCCGCACCACGCCGCCGGCCAGCGGCACCAGGCTGACCGGGCCGGCCGGCTGCGGCAGTCCGGTGGCGGCGGCCGGCCGGGGCGGCTGCCCCGGCTCCTTGGACACCCAGTGATGCACGGCGCGGGCGCTCGGCGCGACCAGGTGGATCAGCCCGTCGGAGTCCACCCCGGCGTCCAGCCCGTCGACGATCTGCGGTGACGCGACCAGCCCCCCGACCGGGCCCTCCAGCCGCTCCCACGGGGACCAGTGCGCGCCGGAGGGGCCGCTGCGGTGGGAGATGGTGCCGTCCCAGGTCCGCACGAAGACGTGCACCGCGCCGTCCGGGGTGGCCACCGCCGCCGGGAAGCCGGTCTCCAGCGAGCGGACCGGGTCGGCGTCCGGGGACCCCAGCGACTCCCAGCGGCCGAAGACCGGCCCGCCGTCCGGGGCGGTGCCGCGCTGCGCCACGGTCATCAGCTCACGGCGGTGCGCGGCGTTCCGTCCGGGCAGCACGGTGCGGGTGGCGAACAGCTGGAGCATGCCGTCGCGGCGGCGCACCACATGGATCTGACCCTGTAGCAGCTCCCCGCCGACCCGCACCGGCGCGCCGAAGCCGCCGCTGCCCGGCCGGGTCTCCGTCCAGCGGTACGCGGCGCCGCCCAGCACCGCGAAGGCGGTGAGCCGGCCGTCGGCGGCGGGGCGTATCCAGGCGTTGGAGCCGGGGGCGCGCAGCCGGGTGGAGCGGGTCCAGTTGCGGGGCCCGCCGTTGAGGGCCGACCCGCCGACCTTGCGGTCGCCGCAGCCGGCCGGGTCGCCGCAGCGGCGGTGGTCGGCCCAGCCGTACACCGACAGCAGCCGGGCCTTGCGGCGGGCGGTCCTCAGGTCGAGGTCGTTGGGCAGCGTGGCGGCCTCGTAGCCGAGGTAGTGCTCCACGACGGGCGGGCGGCCCCCGGCGCGCCCCTGGTAGGCGGCGAGCGCGGCCTGGGCGAAGTAGGCGGAGGCGGTGTGGTCCTGATGGTCGTAGTAGCGCAGGCCGGCCAGCCGCCGGTCGCGGTCCGGCGTGGCCGGCGGGCGTCTGCGGGAGTGCCCGGCGTTGGGGTCCAGGGTCCGGACGACCGTGGGCCGGACCCGGTCGAGCACCGTCACCAGGGTCTGGATGACGTGGTCGCGGGTGTAGTGGAACCGGCTCCGTACGGGGGTGCCGGACGGTAGCAGGGTGGGCAGGGTGTCGACCGCGCCCAGCCACAGGCCGCGCAGGCTTCTGGCGCGGGCCCGCCAGACGGCCCGGGCCTCCACGAGCTCCAGGAAGACCAACTGGTGGTGCGGGGCGGCGCGGAGGGTGTGCAGCTCCGCCTGGAAGCCGGGGAGCAGGGACACCGCGGAGACGTCCCAGGGCGCGGCCGGGTCGCCGGTGGCCATCGCGGCGTGTGCGGCGCGCAGCCCGTTGGTCCGGGCCCGGGCGAAGGCGGGGCGGTTGCCGGGGGCGCCGCGGGGGCCGGCGGCGCTTCCGCGGGCGTTGCGCCCGTCGGCCTCACCACCCGTCAGACAGACCGTGACCGAGCGCGCCCCGCCGCGGATGGACTGCTCCAGGTCGGGGTTCATGAAGAACAGTCCGTCGTCGGGGTGCGCGATGACCTGGAGGAAGGACTGGTCGGCGGGGTCCACCAAGGACCGTCCGCCGCCCGCCGGTTCGGCCGTACGGGGGAGGTCCGGGGCCCACCACGCCCACACGCCCGCGCCCGCCGTCGCGGCGAGTACGCCGCCGCCGGTGGCCTGAAGCAGTCGGCGGCGGGAGAGGAGGTGCGGGTGCGGGGGTGACACCCCCTCAGTATTCGGCCGGCCCCGGAATCCCGCCCGTCCGGATGGTCCGCAGTTGCCCCTATACGTGATGAGCGCCACAGAACTTTCAGGTTACGAACAACAACCTTTTCGGGTGAACAGGAGTCAGAAGGCTGACAATGCAAAGACCCCTTTAGGGCTTTTTTGCGTTCTGCGCTCAGATCGTCACGAGGAGTAAGTACCGCATGTCCGAGACAGCCCTCGACGCCGTACCCCGCTTCAGCATCATCGTCCCTGTGTTCAGAGTGCAGGGCTTCCTGCGCGAGTGCATGGACTCGGTGCTGGCGCAGGACTTCACGGACTTCGAGCTCATCGCCGTCGACGACTGCTCACCCGACCGCAGCGGCGCCATCCTCGACGAGTACGCCGCCCGCGACGACCGCGTCCAGGTGCTGCACCTCCCGGAGAACGTGGGCCTGGGCCTGGCCCGCAACGCCGGCCTGGAGAAGGTCCGCGGCGACTACGTCCTCTTCCTGGACAGCGACGACACCCTGGTCCCCGGTGCGCTCTCCGCCCTCGCCGAGCGGCTGACCGCCACCGAGAACCCCGAGATCCTGATCTTCGACTACGCCCGGACGTACTGGGACGGCTCCGCCCGGCGCAATGCGCTCGCCGAGCTGCTCGACGAGGCCGGCGCCCCCTCCTTCACGCTCGCCGAGCGCCCCGAGATCCTCGATCTGCTCCAGATCGTCTGGAACAAGGCCTACCGCCGCGACTTCATCGAGGAGCACGGCTTCGCCTTCCCGGTGGGCTACTACGAGGACGCCCCCTGGACGTTCTGCACGCTGATCACCGCCCGGACGATCGCCGTCCTGGACCGGGTCTGCCTGCACTACCGCCAGCGCCGGCAGGGCGGCAACATCCTGCGCACCACCAGCCGTAAGCACTTCGACGTCTTCGACCAGTACGAGCGGGTCTTCGACTACCTCGACGCGCACCCCGAACTGTCGCGCTGGCGCCCGCACATGTTCCGCAAGATGATCGACCACTACCTGACGGTCCTGGACAAGCCCGGCCGGCTCCCGCACAACGCCCAGGCCGAGTTCTTCCACCGCGCCGCCCGCGACTACCGCAAGCGCGTCCCGGCCGGCTTCGTCCGCCCCACCGGCATGGCCGGCGGCAAGTACGCACTGCTCGCCAAGGACGCCTACCCGGCGCTGGCCGGCCTCAAGGTCGCCGGCAAGGTCCAGCGCACGGTGCGCAAGCACGCCACCAAGCGGGTCAAGCAGGCCAAGAAGAAGGCCATGGACCTGCGTTACCAGGCGCTGCTGCGGCAGCCGCTGGACGAGAACCTCGCGGTCTACTCCGCGTACTGGAACCGGCTGCCGGCCTGCAACCCCCTCGCCATCTACGAGAAGGCCAAGGAGCTGGCCCCGGACGTCCACGGTGTGTGGGTCGTCAAGCAGCACCTCGCCGACTCCGGCCAGATCCCGGCCGGCATCGACCACGTCGTGCTGAACTCGCCGCGCTACTGGGAGGTGATGGCCCGCGCCAAGTACCTCGTCAACAACGTCAACTTCGCCGACGGCGTGGTCAAGCGCGAGGGCCAGATCCACCTCCAGACCCACCACGGCACCCCGCTGAAGTCGATGGGCACCGACCAGAAGCGCTACCCGGCCGCCGCCAAGGGCATGAGCTTCCGCAAGCTGCTGGCCCGCGCCGACCGCTGGGACTACTCGCTCTCCTCCAACCAGCACACCACCGAGCAGTGGGAGCGCGTCTACCCCTGCAACTTCGAGTCGGTGGACGCCGGTTACCCCCGTAACGACATCTACTACCGCGCCACCGCCCAGGACGTCCTGGACATCCGCGAGCGCCTGGGCATCGCCCCCGGCAGGACGGCCGTCCTCTACGCGCCCACCATGCGCGACTACCAGGTCGGCTACGTCCCGCGGCTCGACCTGGAGAAGATCTCCCGCGAACTGGGCTCGGACGACCAGGACTTCGTCCTGCTGGTGCGCACCCACTACTTCTACGACCAGAACCCGGGCCTCCAGGAGCTCCAGGAGCGTGGCGCGCTGATCGACGTCTCCGGCCACCCGGTCGTCGAGGAGCTGTGCCTGGCCGCCGACGCCCTGGTCACCGACTACTCGTCGATCATGTTCGACTACGCCAACCTCGACCGGCCGATCATCAACTACACCGACGACTGGGACACCTACGTCCGCTCCCGCGGGGTCACCTTCAACCTGCTGTCGGGCAAGCCGGGCGACACCCCCGGCGTGATCGCCACCACCGAGGACGAGCTGATCGATGCGTTCCGCAGCGGCCGCTGGGACGACGAGCGGGCCACCGGGCTGCGGGCCGCGTTCCGCGCGCGGTTCTGCCAGTGGGACGACGGGAACGCCGCCGAGCGCGTGGTGCGCCGGGTCTTCCTCGGCCAGGACGCGCACCCCGAGCCGCTGCCGCAGGACGAGCGCACCGTGGCGCCCTCCCCGCGCGCGGCGGCGGCCGCGGCCGGACTGCTCAAGCTGCCGACGCCGCGCCCGGCGGCGGACGACGGCGTACCGTCCTCGGGCACCTCGGACGTGGAAATGGCGGGCTGACCCCCGCTCCCTGCACACACGCCCGTACACGCCCGTACACACGCCCGCACCCCCGGCCGGATGCCGCCCGGGGGTGCGGGTGTGTCGGTGCGTAATCCTCTTGCCGCTCCCGCTGCGGGCCCCAGGAATACCTCCCCGCCCCGCCTCGTTGTGGCCCCGCAGGGGGCCCTCGCGTCCCCTACGGGATGCGTTCGCCCCCGCCCTAGGTGACCCTCGCCCCGCCCCAGGCGACTCTCGCTCCGCCCCTGGCTGGCTCACTCCTGGCCGGCTCACTCCGCCCCGAGCGCCGCCGTCACCGAGCCCGCCAGCGCATCGAGGTAGCCCGCGGGCAGCTCGTCGCGGACGACCAGCAGCCGCCAGTACAGCGGCCCGGTCAGCAGGTCCAGGGCGAGCCGGCCGTCCGCACCGGCCGGGATCTCACCGCGTTCGACGGCGCGCGCCAGCATCGCCGCGGCGACGCCCTCCTGGCTGTCGTGCAGCGCGGACTTCAGCGCCTGCGCCAGCTCGGGGCTGCGGGCCGCCTCCGCCAGCAGGTCGGGGATGATCTGCGAGGCCATCGGGTGCCGCAGCGCACGGGCCGCGACCTCCAGCAGCATCCGGACGTCGCCGCGCAGTGAGCCGGTGTCCGGGGTCGGCATGCCCGCGGCGGCCACCGCGGAGACCACATCGAGCACCAGGTGCAGCTTGGAGCGCCATCGCCGGTAGACGGCGGTCTTGCCGACGCCCGCCCGCCGCGCGATGCCCTCGATCGACATCCGGGCGAAGCCCACGGCGGCCAGCTCCTCGAAGACCGCGGCGCGGATCGCCTCGGTCTTGTCCTCGCGTAGTACGGCGGCGCCCGCCGGGGTCCGGCGCGCCGCCGCGGATTCGCTCCCGCTGCCGTTCTTTGCCATGGCTTGAGCCTAGCGTCACGACGCTACGGTTGCGTTTCGACGTGAGCTCCCTTTAGTGTCGAGCGCGTTGCGACGATACGGACCCGTTCCGTCGTCGGCCCCCGTTTCTGCGGCCCCCGTACGCAAACGAAAGCGGCCTCCATGCCCCAGACCCTCACTCCCCCGGCTCCGGTACCCGCCGGCGCAGCCCCCGACCCCGAGCTGCGTGCGCTGGCCGAACGCCATGGCCTCACGGTGAGCGGCGCCCGCCCCCCGCTGCCCGAGTACGTCCGGCAGCTGTGGCACCGGCGGCACTTCATCGCCTCGTTCGCCACCGCCAAGCTGACGGCGCAGTACAGCACCGCCAAGCTCGGCCAGCTCTGGCAGGTGGTGACCCCGCTGCTGAACGCGGCCGTCTACTACTTGATCTTCGGTGTGCTGATCGGCACCAAAAAGGGCGTCCCCGACTTCGTGCCGTTCCTGGTGACCGGCGTGTTCGTCTTCACCTTCCTCCAGAACTCGGTGATGGCCGGCACCCGGGCGATCTCCGGCAACCTCGGTCTGGTGCGGGCGCTGCACTTCCCGCGGGCCTGTCTGCCGATCTCGTTCTGCCTGATGCAGTTGCAGCAACTGCTGTTCTCCATGGGCGTGCTGGCGGTCATCCTGCTGTGCTTCGGACAGCCGCCGACCTGGTCCTGGCTGCTGGTCGTGCCGGCGCTGGCGCTCCAGTTCGTCTTCAACACCGGACTGGCGATGATGATGGCGCGCCTGGGCTCCAAGACTCCGGACCTGGCGCAGCTGATGCCGTTCCTCATGCGGACGTGGATGTATGCGTCCGGCGTGATGTTCAGCATCGACGTGATCCTCAAGGACAAGCACGTCCCCGCGGTCGTGGAGTTCCTGCTCAACGCCAATCCGGCAGCGATCTATATCGACCTGATGCGCTTCGCCCTGATCGAAAGCTTCACGGCGCGCCAACTGCCGCACCATGTATGGGCGTTCGCCGGCGGCTGGGCGCTGCTGATGGGCGTCGTCGGCTTTGTGTACTTCTGGAAGGCTGAGGAGCGGTACGGACGTGGCTGAGGTCGTGGCTGAGCAGAAGAACGGCGGCCGCCCGTCGGCAGCCGCCCAGGAGCGGATCCCCACCGTCATCGCGGACGATCTGCACATCGTCTACCGCGTGTACGGCACCGGTGCGGGAAAGGGCAGCGCCACCGCGGCGCTGAACCGCATCATCCGCCGCAAGCCCTCCAGCGGTGTGCGCGAGGTGCACGCGGTCAAGGGTGTCTCCTTCACCGCCTACCGCGGTGAGTCGATCGGTCTGATCGGCTCCAACGGCTCGGGCAAGTCGACCCTGCTCAAGGCGGTCGCCGGGCTGCTGCCCGCCGAGCGCGGCAAGGTCTACACCCACGGCCAGCCCTCCCTGCTGGGCGTCAACGCGGCCCTGATGAACGACCTGACCGGTGAGAAGAACGTCATTCTCGGCGGTCTGGCCATGGGCATGTCCCGTGAGCAGGTCCGTGAGCGCTACGACGGCATCGTCGACTTCTCCGGCATCAACGAGAAGGGCGACTTCATCTCGCTGCCGATGCGCACCTACTCCTCCGGGATGGCCGCCCGGCTGCGGTTCTCCATCGCCGCGGCCAAGGACCACGACGTGCTGATGATCGACGAGGCACTGGCCACCGGCGACCGCAGCTTCCAGAAGCGCTCCGAGGCCCGCATCCGCGAACTGCGCAAGGAAGCCGGCACGGTCTTCCTGGTCAGCCACAACAACAAGTCCATCCGCGACACCTGCGACCGGGTGCTGTGGCTGGAACGCGGCGAACTGCTGATGGACGGCCCCACCGACGAGGTCATCAAGGCCTACGAGAGGGAGACGGGCAAGTAGCCCGCCCGGTGCGGAAAAGGGGGACGGCCCCGGGAGCCTGGAGCTCCCGGGGCCGTCCGCCGTACGCAGCCGGTCAGCTGTGCGTCCGCAGCAGGGTGCGCATCGTCCGCATGGCGACGGACAGGTTCGCCAGGTCGAAGCCCTCCGAACTGTAGATCTCCTCCAGGGTCGACCGCGCCCGGCTCAGGATCGCGGCGTTCGACTCTTCCCAGGCCTTGAACCGCTGCTCCGGCGTCGCGGAGCCGTTGCCCACCGACAGCACGTCCGCGGTCAGCGCCGCATGCGCCGCGAACAGGTCCTCGCGGATCGAGGCGCGGGCCATCGACTGCCAGCGGTCGTTGCGCGGCAGCTCCAGGATGCGGTCGAGGAGCTGGTTGATCCGCAGCCGGTCACCCAGGTCGTAGTAGACCTCGGCGACGGCCAGCGGCTCCTTGCCCATCCGGTCCGCGACGGCGACGATGTCCAGCGCCGGGAAGACCGACGAGAAGCCGGACACCTGGACCGCCAGCGTCTCGGGCACGCCCGCGCCGGTCAGCTCCTCCAGGATCGTCTGGAACCACTCCAGGTCGCTGCCCTGAAGCAGCTTCGGCAGCTCCGCCCAGACCTGGGTGACCCGGTCCGTGAAGAAATCGATGGTCTCCGACAGCTCCAGCGGCTGCGGGCGGTTGTTGAGCAGCCAGCGGGTGCCGCGCTCGACCAGCCGGCGCGAGTGCAGCCGGATCCGGGTCTGCACCTCGGCCGCGACGACATTGTCGAGCGCCTCGACGTCGTCCCAGACCTGGTTGAGCCCGAAGATCGCGCGGGCCGCGGTGTGCGCCCGGACGACCTCTTCGAGGGAGGCGCCGGTCTCCTCCCGCATACGGTGCAGGAAGCTCGTACCGCCGGTGTTGACGGTGTCGTTGACCAGCACCGTCGTGACGATCTCGCGGCGCAGCGCATGCCCGTCGACCTGCTCGGGGAAGCGGTCGTAGAGCGCCGACGGGAAGTAGGCGTGCAGCAGCCGTTCGAGGTAGCGGTCGTCCGGCAGCGGGGTCTGGATCAGCGCATCCGCGACCGTGATCTTGGTGTAGGCCAGCAGCACCGCGGTCTCCGGCTGGGTCAGACCACGGCCGGAGGCCAGCCGCTCCTTGATCTGCCGGTCGGAGGGCAGGAACTCCAGCGCCCGGTCGAGGGCGCCGTCGCGCACCAGACGGCGCATGAAGCGCTGCTGGGCGTGGAGCATGCTGGGGGACTGGGCGATGGCCAGCGCCAGCGCGGTGTTCTGCGCGTAGTTGTTGCGCAGCACCAGCGCGCCGACCTCGTCGGTCATCTCGGCCAGCAGCTTGTTGCGCTGCTTGACCGTCATGTCGCCGTCGGCCACCACGGCGTTGAGCAGGATCTTGATGTTGACCTCGTGGTCGGAGGTGTCCACACCGGCGCTGTTGTCGATCGCATCGGTGTTGATCTTCCCGCCGGCCATGGCGAACTCGATCCGGCCCAGCTGGGTCAGGCCCAGGTTGCCGCCCTCGCCGACGACCTTGACCCGCAGGTCCTCGCCGTTGACCCGGATGGCGTCGTTGGCCTTGTCGCCGACATCGGCGTTGGACTCCGAGGAGGCCTTCACGTACGTGCCGATGCCGCCGTTCCACAGCAGGTCGACCGGCGCCGTGAGGATGGCCCGCATCAGATCGGCCGGGGTCATCTTCTTCACCCCGGCCTCGATGCCGAGGGCGGCCCGCACCTGCGCGTTGACCGGGATGGACTTGGCCGAGCGCGGGTGGATGCCGCCGCCCTGCGACAGCAGCTCGGTGTTGTAGTCCGCCCAGGACGAGCGGGGCAGCTCGAAGAGCCGGCGGCGCTCGGCGTACGAGGTCGCCGCGTCCGGGTTCGGGTCGATGAAGATGTGCCGGTGGTCGAAGGCGGCGACCAGCCGGATGTGCTCGCTGAGCAGCATGCCGTTGCCGAAGACGTCACCGGACATGTCGCCGACGCCGACCACGGTGAAGTCCTGGGTCTGGGAGTCGTGGCCCAGCTCGCGGAAGTGCCGCTTGACCGACTCCCAGGCGCCACGGGCGGTGATGCCCATGCCCTTGTGGTCGTAGCCGGCGCTGCCGCCGGAGGCGAAGGCGTCCCCGAGCCAGAAGCCGTACGACTCGGCGACCTCGTTGGCGATGTCGGAGAACGTCGCGGTGCCCTTGTCGGCGGCGACGACCAGGTACGTGTCGTCCTCGTCGTGGCGCACGACGTTCTGCGGGTGCTCGACCTCGCCGCCCACGAGGTTGTCGGTGATGTCGAGCAGACCGGAGATGAAGGTCTTGTAGCAGGCGATGCCCTCGGCCAGCCACGCGTCCCGGTCCTGCGACGGGTCCGGCAGCTGCTTGCCGACGAAGCCGCCCTTGGCGCCGACCGGCACGATGACGGTGTTCTTGACCATCTGCGCCTTGACCAGGCCGAGGATCTCCGTACGGAAGTCCTCCCGGCGGTCCGACCAGCGCAGACCACCGCGCGCGACCTTGCCGAAGCGCAGATGGACGCCCTCGACCCGGGGCGAGTACACCCAGATCTCGTACGCCGGGCGGGGCGCCGGCAGGTCGGGCATGGCCTGCGGGTCCAGCTTCATCGACAGGTAGTCGTGCGGCCGGCCCTGGCTGTCCTTCTGGTAGTGGTTGGTGCGCAGCGTCGCCTTGATCACCGTGAGGAAGGACCGCAGGATCCGGTCCTCGTCCAGGGAGGCGACCTGGTCCAGCGCGCCGTCCAGCTCCTCCAGCAGGCCGTCGGTCAGCTCGGTGCCCGCCCGCTGGCGCTCCGGGGACATCCGCGCCTCGAAGAGCGAGACCAGCAGCCGGGTGGTGTGGACGTTGTTGGCGAGGGTGTCCTCCATGTACGTCTGGCTGAAGGTCGAACCGGCCTGCCGCAGGTACTTGGCGTACGCCCGCAGCACCATCGCCTGGCGCCAGTTGAGGCCGGCTCGCAGCACCAGCTGGTTGAAGTTGTCGCTCTCGGCCGCGCCGGTCCACACCGCGGTGAAGGCGTCCTGGAAGCGCTCGCGGGCGTCGTCGCCCTTGACGTGCTCCGGCATCCGCAGCCCGAAGTCGTAGATCCAGGCGACGGTGGAGTCGGTGCAGCGCAGCTCGTGCGGGCGCTCGTCGATGACCTCGACGCCCAGCCGGTTCAGGCCGGGCAGGACGCGGGACAGCGAGACCGGCTCGCCCCGGCGGTAGATCTTGAAGCGGCGCTCTCCGGGGCCGGCGCCGACCGGCTCGTAGAGGCTGACCGAGAAGTTCTTGCCGGGCTCGTCGGTGAGCTTCTCCAGGTGCTGGAGGTCGGCGACCGCGCTGCGCGGGCTGTTGTCGGCCTTGTAGCCCTCGGGGAAGGCGTGGCTGTAGCGGCGCAGCAGCTCGGCCGCGCGCTCCTCGCCGACCTCGGCGATCAGCGCCTCGGAGAAGCCGTCGGCCCAGGAGCGGGCGGCCTCCACCAGCCGGGCCTCGATGCGGTCCGCGTCGGCGTCGGTGAGGTCGGGGAGGGAGGAGCCGGGCGCGACGCGGATGACGAAGTGCAGCCGGGAGAGGACCGATTCGGTGTTCCAGGCCGTGAAGTCGACGCTGGTGCCGCCCAGTTCCTCCTTGAGGATGTCGATCAGGCGCAGCCGGACGCCGGTGGTGTAGCGGTCGCGCGGGAGGTAGACCAGCGCGGAGTAGTAGCGGCCGTACTCGTCCTGGCGGAGGTAGAGCCGCAGCCGGCGGCGCTCTTGGAGGTAGAGCACGCTGGTGGCGATGGAGCGCAGTTCGTCGACGGGCGTCTGGAAGAGCTCGTCGCGCGGGTAGGTCTCCAGGATCTGGAGCAGGTCGCGGCCGTCGTGGCTGTCCGGGCTGAAGCCGGCGCCCTCCAGGACCTCGGCGACCTTACGGCGGATGACCGGGACCCGGCGGACGGACTCGGTGTACGCGGCCGAGGAGAACAGGCCCAGGAAGCGGCGCTCCCCGATGACATTGCCCTGCTCGTCGAACTTCTTCACCCCGACGTAGTCGAGGTAGGAGGGGCGGTGCACGGTGGCGCGGCTGTTGGCCTTGGTCAGGATGAGCAGCTTGTGCTCACGGGCCTTGGCGCGGGCGTCGGCGGGCAGCCGGTTGAAGGACGGCGAGACGGGGTGGCCGGAGTCGCTCTCGCGGTGCGGCGGGTCGGCGCGCAGGATGCCCAGGCCCGTGCCGGGCAGGGCGGTCAGCACGTCCTCCTGGGTGCCGCCCTCACCGGGCGCGGAGTCGAGGCGGTACTCGCGGTAGCCGAGGAAGGTGAAGTGGTCGTCGGACAGCCACCGCAGCAGCTCCTGGGCCTCCTCGATCTCCATCTCCCGCAGGTCGTCGGCGACCGGCTCGGCGGGCAGTTCCTCGGCGAGGCGCAGCGCGGTGCCGCGCATCTTCTCCCAGTCCTCGACGGCCTCGCGGACGTCGGACAGCACCCGCCGCAGATCCGCGGTGATCTGCTGAAGGTCCTCGCGGTCGGTCTCACGGTCCATCTCGACATGGATCCAGGACTCGGTCACCGCGTCGAGGGGCAGCTCGGCGGCCTTGCCCTTGCCGGTGTTGCCGTGCGCGTCGCACTTGGAGTCGAGGACCTCGATGAGCTTGCCGGTGACATCGCGGCGGACGATCACCTGCGGGTGGATCACGAGGTGGATGCCGCGGCCCTGCCGCGAGAGCTCATTGGTGACCGAGTCGACCAGGAACGGCATGTCGTCGGTGACGACCTCGACGACGGAGTGGCTGCACGTCCAGCCGTTCTCCTCGACGGTCGGCGTGTGCACCCGGACGTTCGCGGTGCCCTGCGGGCGCAGCTCCCCGAGGCGGTAGTGCGAGAGCGCGGCGCCGAAGACGTCGACCGGGTCACGGTCGATCAGGTCCTCGGGGGCGGTGTGCAGGTAGTAGCGCTGGAGGTATCCGGCAAGGGTGTCCGGGTCGAGGCCGCGTACCGGGTGCTTGCCCCCGGCCGGGCTGCTTTCAACGACCCGGGCGGCCCTGGCGAGCAGCTCGGTCTTGGCTTCGTCCAGCTTGGTCTGCATGTCCTCTGGCTCCTGTCGCGCGCCGTTGCGTGACGTTGTGGAAGAACTCTGTGGAAGCCGCACAACGCCACGGCGACGCGAGGTGTCCTGTCGCTGTCGACGCTATGCCGCGATGGGAGAAGGCCGCTTCGTTATCGACAATCTTTGACAATGTCGACATGGAGGGTGGGCCGCAAAGACCAGCGGCCGCCCGGTCACGGTGGTGCCCCGGGCGCACGGCAGGGGCCTCGATGCCCCCGCGGGTTATCGCGCTGATCACGGTGCAAGGCTATCGCTCCTTCCACGGGTGCCGTCATCGGCCGTGTGCGTACAAAACCCCGGGTCGAACTTGGACCGTCTGGACAACGCTGCTCCGTGGCGGAGTATGCGTCCCCACCGGAGGGCGTACGCCTCGGCAACGCCGGGAGAACGGCCGGACACGGGCCCGCACGGCGAGCTGGCCGCCCGCGCTCCGTGGGCGGCGCGCGGGCCGGGGTGGCCGGAGAGCCGCCTACCCGGCGGCCATGGCTCCCGCCAGCTCCACCGCCTCCGCGAGGGTGTCCACCACCGGCACGCCGGGCAGGCCCGCGGCCTCCAGGCTCGCGCGGCTGTGCGACCCGCCCGTGTAGAGCACCGCGCACGCCCCGGCGTCCCGCGCGGCCACCGCATCGTCCGCCGCGTCACCGATCACGACCGTACGCCCCGGATCCACCTGCTCCAGCGCCGCCAGATGACGGACCATCTGCGCGCTCTTCGTGCCCCCGGACGGCCCGGTACGGCCCTCCACCAGCACGAACCGCGACTCGATGCCGAAGCCGCGGACGAGCGGTATCAGCTCCTCGTGCCCGAACATGCTGAGGATCGACTGGCTCCCGCCGGCCGTCTGCCAGGCCTCCAGCAGCAGATCCACGCCCTCGGCGAGGCCGCAGCCCAGCCGGTGTTCGCTGTAGTGCCGGTGGAACGCCTCGTCCATCACCAGCCACTCCTCCTCGGTCGGCAGCCGGCCCATCAGCCGCTCGTAGAACCGCGGAATCGGGACGCAGTACAGCTCCCGGTAGATCTCCAGCGTGATCGGTTCCAGTCCGATCTCCTCGAAGGCGGAGTTGGTGGCTCCGATGACGGCGTCGATGTCGTGGAACAGCGTGCCGTTCCAGTCCCAGACGATGTGTGTGGCCTGCTTCCCCATCCGCTTCCCCAGGTCGTTCCCCATGCGCTGGTGCGCGCTCTCCCCACCGGAAAACGTACCCGCAGCCACTGACAACGCGGCCGGACCGGCGGTTCCCGCTCTCCTCCGACCCCTTCTCAACGGATCAATTCGGGGATCTCCTGCACGCCGAACCACAGCAGATCGTGGTCCTCGGCACCGTCCACGGTGAACTGCGCGTCGTCATCGCCCTGGTCCGCCGCGCCGAGCGCCGCCGCGGCGGCCGCGATGTCCGCCTCCGCTTCCCCGGAGTCCACATGCACCGCCGCGGCCTTCGACAACGGCACCGGCCCGGCGACCCGCACCTCGCCCAGCGACGACTGGTCGAGCCCGCGGTCCGGGTCCGCCACCGCCGCGCCCTCCGGCACGTCCACGGCCACCACCACCCGGCGCCGCGCGATCTGCGGGTGCCCGGCGAGCAGCCGCAGCGATGCCTGGGCCGCGCGGTTGAGCGCCGCGTACTCCAGCTCCTCGAGGTCGTCCGAGACGTACCACTCCCGCAGCGCGGGCGTGACCGCGTACGCCACCAGGGGGCCGGGTCCCAGGTCACCGTTCTTGTGCGCCTCCGCGAGACCGGAGAGGGTCAGGGGGACATAGACGCGCATGGCAGCCGCTTCCGCTCAATTCACTCGACTCTGACGATTGCCCAGCCAGCATACGGGCGTGCGTCCCCCATCGTGCCGCCCCCAAGCCCGCCGCACCGCCCGCCCAGGGCCCCTGCCGCAGCCCGCTCCTGAGGCTCCATCCCGGCCCCGCGCCACGGACGGGTGAACTCCGCGGAGCCCCGGTCCCGGCCGCTCTGCGCCTTGCCGCCGCCCCCGGTGCGCCGATACGAAGTTCCCCACCAAAAAGCTACCGCCCAGTAATCCACGGGCCCGCACCACGGGGGCGATCACCACCATGACCGGCGACCACACCAGCACGACGCGCACCACGGCACACACGACGACGGGCCCGGCCACGGCCACCGCGGCGGGCGCGCACACGGCCACGGCCACCGGCCCCGTGCGCCCCGCCGCACAGCCCGCCGCACCCTCCACCACACCGCCCACCACCGGGCAGACAGCCGCGGCTCCGACCGTGCCCCGGCCCCGGCGGGCGCCCGCCGGCCGCCGCCCCCAGGGCCCCGCCGGCAACGGCCCCGGCGCGGCGGGCCGAGGCCCCTCCCGGAGCGGCCCGCGCCCCGGCCGCACGGCGGGCCCCACCCGCGGCCCGCTGCCGACCGCCGGCGCACAGCGCCGGGCACAGGAGAGCCGGCCGCACCTCTGGTTCGCCCATCAGCTGGTGCTCACCCTCAGCGGGCAGCGGCCCGTCCACGCGCTGCTCGGGCACGCACTGCCCGCCGCTTACGACCGGCTGGCGGAGCTGGCCCCACAGGCCCCGCTGCGGCCCTTCCTCGCACCGGGGCGGCGCGGCCCGCTCCCGACCGTGCGCGAATGCGGGCTGTGCCGCCCGCGCCGCGGGGTCATCGAGGCGTTCGCCCGGATCGTGGCCGGGGAGCGGCTGCGCGCCCTCGCCTTCCGGCTGGAGCTGGGCGCCGACTCCCGCTGGCGCTGCGCCGCGCTCGACATCGGCCCGGCCCCGGCCGCCTGGAGCCCGGCCTCATGACCCCGGACACAGCGGCGCCCCGGCCGTACTCCGGCCGGGGCGCCCTCCGTTACGCGGCCCCGGCATCCCGTACCGGGGCCGCGTCACCGCTCACTGCTCACTTCTTGCGGCGACGACCCGCGCTCTTCTGGGCCTTGCGGCGCTCCGCGCGGGTCAGCCCGTCCGCCTCGGAGCGGGCCGGCGTACCGGCCTCCTCGTCGCTGATGAAGTCGCCCTCGATGACGCTGCCGTCGCCGTCCACCTTGGGTGCGGTGAAGTGCAGACGGTCGGGCCGCTGCGGCGCCTCCAGGCCCTTGGCGTGGATCTCGGGACGGCCGGCCGGCACCACCTCCGGCACACCCTTCTCCAGCGAGGGCGCCTCCGCGGCCTCCTGCACCGGGACCTCCTCGACCTGCTGCTCGACCTGGACCTCCAGGTTGAACAGGTAGCCGACGGACTCCTCCTTGATGCCCTCCATCATCGCGGTGAACATGTCGAAGCCCTCGCGCTGGTACTCGACCAGCGGGTCCTTCTGGGCCATCGCCCGCAGGCCGATGCCCTCCTGGAGGTAGTCCATCTCGTAGAGGTGCTCACGCCACTTGCGGTCCAAGACGGACAGCACGACCCGGCGCTCCAGCTCGCGCATGATGTCCGAGCCGAGCTGCTCCTCACGGGCGGCGTACTGCTCGTGGATGTCGTCCTTGACGGCCTCGGCGATGAACTCGGCGGTGATGCCCGCGCGGTCGCCGGCCTCGTCCTCCAGCTCCGCGACGGTCACCTTGACCGGGTAGAGCTGCTTGAACGCGCCCCACAGCCGGTCCAGGTCCCACTCCTCGGCGAAGCCCTCGACGGTCTCGGCCTGGATGTAGGCGTCGATGGTGTCGTCCATGAAGTGCTTGATCTGCTCCTGAAGGTCCTCGCCCTTCAGGACGCGCCGGCGCTCGCCGTAGATGACCTCACGCTGGCGGTTGAGCACCTCGTCGTACTTCAGGACGTTCTTCCGCGTCTCGAAGTTCTGCTGCTCGACCTGCGACTGGGCGGAGGCGATCGCCCGGGTCACCATCTTGTTCTCGATCGGGACGTCGTCGGGCACATTGGCCATCGCCATGACCCGCTCGACCATCTGGGCCTTGAACAGCCGCATCAGGTCGTCACCCAGGGAGAGGTAGAACCGCGACTCGCCGGGGTCACCCTGACGGCCGGAGCGGCCGCGCAGCTGGTTGTCGATCCGGCGCGACTCATGGCGCTCGGTGCCGAGCACATACAGCCCGCCGAGCTCCTTGACCTCCTCGAACTCCGCCTTGACCGCGGCCTCGGCACGCTCCAGGGCGGCGGGCAGCGCGGCCGCCCACTCCTCGACGTGCTCGACCGGGTCCAGGCCCATCTGGCGCAGCTCCGCCTCGGCGAGGTCGTCGGGGTTGCCGCCGAGCTTGATGTCGGTACCGCGGCCGGCCATGTTGGTGGCGACCGTGACGGAGCCCTTGCGGCCGGCCTGGGCGACGATCGACGCCTCCCGGTCGTGCTGCTTGGCGTTGAGGACCTCGTGCGGCACACCGCGCTTGTTGAGCTGCTGGGAGAGGTACTCGGACTTCTCCACGGACGTCGTGCCGACCAGGATCGGCTGGCCCTTGCCGTGCTTCTCGACGATGTCCTCGACCACCGCGTCGAACTTCGCGGTCTCGGTGCGGTAGATCAGGTCGGCCTGGTCCTTGCGGACCATCGGGCGGTTCGTCGGGATCGGGACGACGCCGAGCTTGTAGATCTGGTGGAACTCGGCGGCCTCGGTCATGGCCGTACCAGTCATGCCGGAGAGCTTGTCGTAGAGGCGGAAGAAGTTCTGGAGGGTGATCGTGGCGAGGGTCTGGTTCTCGTCCTTGATCTCCACCCCCTCCTTCGCCTCGATGGCCTGGTGCATGCCCTCGTTGTAGCGGCGGCCGGCGAGGATACGGCCGGTGTGCTCGTCGACGATCATGACTTCGCCGTCGATGACGACGTAGTCCTTGTCGTTCTTGAACAGCTCCTTGGCCTTGATCGCGTTGTTGAGGTAACCGACGAGCGGCGTGTTGACCGACTCGTACAGATTGTCGATGCCCAGCCAGTCCTCGACCTTGCTGACACCGGACTCATGGATGCCGACCGTGCGCTTCTTCTCGTCGACGTCGTAGTCGCCGGTCTCCTCGATGCCACGCTGCGGATTGGCCGCCTCGCCCCGCTTCAGGCGCTGCACCAACTTGGCGAAGTCGCCGTACCACTTGGTCGCCGAGTCCGCCGGGCCGGAGATGATCAGCGGCGTACGGGCCTCGTCCACGAGGATCGAGTCGACCTCGTCGACGACCGCGAAGTTGTGGCCCCGCTGGACGAGTTCGTCCTGCGACCAGGCCATGTTGTCACGCAGATAGTCGAAGCCGAACTCGTTGTTCGTGCCGTACGTGATGTCGCAGTTGTACTGCTCGCGGCGCTGGGCGGGCGTCATGTCGGCGAGGATGCAACCGACGGTCAGGCCCAGGAACTTGTGGACCCGGCCCATCATCTCGGAGTCGCGCTCGGCCAGGTAGTCATTGACCGTGATCAGGTGGACGCCCTTGCCGGACAGCGCGTTCAGATACGTCGGGAGGGTACCGACCAGGGTCTTGCCCTCACCGGTCTTCATCTCGGCGACGTACCCCAGATGGAGGGCCGCGCCGCCCATCAGCTGAACGTCGTAGTGACGCTGGCCGAGCACCCGCTTGGCGGCCTCACGGACCGTCGCGAACGCCTCGGGCAGCAGGTCGTCAAGGCTCTCGCCGTCCGCGTACCGCTCCTTGTACTCGTCCGTGAGCGCCCGCAGCTCAGCGTCGGACAGGGCCGCGAAATCCTCTTCGATGGAGTTCACCTGGCCCGCGATGCGGTGCAGCTTGCGCAGGATCTTTCCTTCGCCTGCACGCATGATCTTCGTCAAGACGGACACTTGGGCTGGTCTCCTTGCCGGTCGGGCCTGCACGGTCGAGTGCGCGGGCGCGGCATTTTTCCAAGGGGGCAGGCCCCGCCGCAACGGCCATCGTAAGGGAGGACGCCGCCGGGCCGGGAGGTCCGCCGCCGCGAACCCCGCCATCCCCTCTCCACGTGAACGCACGAGGCCGCGAGAAGGTGCCGGGACGGCGCCGGGAATCCCGCCGGATACCCTCCACGGAAAACCCTTCGCCACGCTTTCCGCAAACTTGCAGACTCGGCCCATGAAGCCCGTCACCCTCACCACCGAGCGTCTGGTGCTGCGCCCCTTCGAGCCCGCCGACGCGCCCGCCGTCCACGCCGCCTGCCAGGACCCCGAGATCCCGCGCTGGACGAGCGTCCCCTCGCCGTACAGCCGCCAGGACGCCGAGCGGTTCGTCGGCACGATCGTCCCCGAGGGCTGGCGCGACGACACGGGCTACAACTTCGCCGTCGTCTCCCGGGCGGACGGCTCCCTGATAGGCGCGATGGGCCTGGTCCGCCTCGACCGGCTGCGCACCCCCGAACGGCAGGCCGAACTGGGCTACTGGACGGCGAAGGAGCAGCGCGGCCGGGGGTACACCGTCGAGGCGGGCCGCGCGGTGCTGCGCTGGGCGTTCCGCGACCTGGGCGTGGAGCGCATGGAGTGGCTGGCCGAGGCCGGCAACGAGGGCTCCTGGGCCGTCGCCCGCGCACTCGGCTTCCAGAGGGAGGGCACCCTGCGCGCCCGGCTGCTCCACAACGGCACCCGCCGGGACACCTGGATCGGCTCGCTGCTCCCCTACGACCTGGCCGAGGACCCGCAGCCCGGTGCGCCCGGCCCCACGGGGCTGCCGCTGCCGGACGCCACGCCGTATCTGCCGTACACCGGCTGAGCCGCCGCGCACCGTGCGCCCCGGGCCGGCCGGGGCCGGGGCGTTGTCAGTGGCCGCCCCTACGCTTTCCCGCATGACCGCCGTGACGCAGCCACCGTCCTTGCCGAAGCCCGTGACCAGCCTGTCCCGCGACGAGGCCCGCCGCCTGGCGCTGCGGGCCCAGGGCCTGCTGGGCGCCCCCGACCGGCGGGCCGGGGTGCGCGGGGTCCTGCGGCATCTGGGCGCGGTACAGCTGGACACGATCTCGGTGCTGGCCCGCTCCCATGAACTGGTCCCCTACGCCCGCCTCGGCGCCATCGGCCGCCCGGCCGTCGAGGCCGCCTACTGGACCGAGGCGCACAGCTTTGAATACTGGTCGCACGCCGCCTGCATCCTGCCCATCGAGGAGTGGCCGCACTTCGCCTTCCGCCGCCGCGCCCGGCGCGCCAAGGGCCACCGCTGGCACGTCATGCAGGACTCCGAACGCTCCTGCGCCGCCGTCCTGGACCGGCTGAAGGCCGACGGCCCGCTGACCACCACCGAGCTGGGCGGCGGACGCAAGGGCGGTGAGTGGTGGGACTGGTCCGAGACCAAGATCGCGGTGGAGTGGCTGCTGGACACCGGCGACGTCGTCGTCACACAGCGCCGCGCCTGGAAACGGGTGTACGACCTCGCCGAACGCGCCGTGCCGAGCGCGCTGCTGCACGACGACCTGGACGACGCCGAGTGCCTGCGCCGTCTGGTCGCCCAGGCCGGGGCCGCCCTGGGAGTGGCCACCCGCGCAGATCTGGCGGACTACCACCGTCTCAAGGGCGAGCAGGTCGATGCCGTCGTCGCCGACTCCGGGCTGGTCCCGGTCGAGGTCGAGGGCTGGGGAAAGCCCGCCTGGGCCGACCCCGCCGCGCTCGCCACCGCGCCCCGCGGCCGGCACCGTACGACCCTGCTCTCGCCCTTCGACTCCCTGATCTGGGACCGCCCCCGCACGGAACGGATCTTCGGCTTCACCCACCGCCTGGAGGCCTATGTCCCCCGCCCCCGGCGGATCCACGGCTACTTCGCGATGCCGCTGCTGGCCGGCGGCCGGCTGAGGGGCCGGTGCGACCCGGCCCGCGAGGGCACCACCCTCGTCGCCCGCCAGGTCTCGATGCAGGACACCGCGGCCGTCGCCCCGATGGCCCAGGCGCTCCTGGAGGCCGCGGCCTGGGTGGGCTGCGACGCCGTCCGCGTGGAGCGCTGCGACGATCCGGCCCTGGCCGCCGCCCTGCGCACCGAGCTCACCCGGCAGCCCGCACCGGCCTGACGGCGCGAAGCGGCCGGACGCACGCCGTCCGGCCGCTCAGCGGATCTCGAGGATCTTCTCCCGCATCGCATAGACAACGGCCTCCATCCGGGAGTGCAGTTGCAGCTTCTCCAGGATGTTGCGGACGTGGTTCTTCACCGTGTTCTCGGAGATGAAGAGTTCCTTGGCGATATCGCGGTTGTTCATGCCGGTGGCGACCAGCTTGAGGACCTCCAGCTCACGGTCGGTGAGCCGGGGCGCCGGCACCAGCCTGCGCTCGTCCGTGCGCTGGATCATCGACTTGAACTCCGTCAGGAGCTTCGACGCCATCGACGGGCTGATCTGCGACTGGCCGTCCGCGACGGCACGGATCGCGGTCGCCACTTCGTCGGTGGAGATCTCCTTGAGGAGGTAACCGGTGGCCCCGGCCTTGATCGCGTCGTAGAGATCGGCCTCTTCGTCGCTGATCGTCAGCATGATGATCTTCGCGCTGGGAGCCACCTCCTTGATGGAGGTGCACGCCTCGATACCACCGCGCTTGGGCATCCGTACGTCCATCAGCACGATGTCGGGCAGCAGATCCGCGGCCTTGTCGACCGCCTCCGCGCCGTCCCCCGCCTCGCCGACGACCTGGATGTCCTCTTCCTGGGCCAGGACGATCTCCAGGCCTCTCCGGAAAAGCGCGTGGTCATCCACGACAAGGACCCGGATCGGCTCCTTGCGCGGCATGCTCACGGCGCGGTCATCGCCCCCGCCGCCACTGTCGCCGTCGTCCGCGTCACCGCGCACGGGCCCGAAAGTGTCCCCCATTGAACCTCCCCGTCAACTACTCCGCCGAAAGGCCAGAGCTTGGAAATAAGGCTGGTTGACAACAGCCCCCTGCGGCCAGCCCGATCAATGCCATACGACCGTCTCCCCGGCGCGTCACCGTTTCGTGTCCCCGTACTCCCTGGCTGGCACAAACACTATACGGCTTCAACTCCTGCTTTCTCCGGGCACGATGGTGCCCCCGGCGTACGCCGGGGGCACCGAGCGGTTGGGGTTCAGCCACCCAGCGCGCCGCCTGCGCCGCCGGGCTCCTCCTCCCCGAACGAATCGGGGTTCAAGTGGATGACGCCGTAGTCGTATGCGTGCCGCCGGTAGACGACACTTGGCAGCTTGGTGTCGGCGTCGACGAAGAGATAGAAGTCGTGTCCGACCAACTCCATCTCGTTGAGCGCCTGGTCGAGCGACATCGGCGCGGCCGAGTGGGTCTTCTCCCGGACGACGAGGGGCCCTTCACCCTGGACGTCGATCGACCCCATCCTCGTGGTCGGCACCTTCTGTTCGGCTTCGGTGGCGAGTTCGCCGTTGGTGTTCAGGCTCGCGGCGTCGGGCACGCTGACAGCGACTTCGCTCGCCGGGATGCGGCCGTTGCCGCGACGCGAGAACCGCTTGTCGTGCTGCTTCCGCAGCCGCGCCTCCAGCTTGGCGGTTGCCAGGTCCAGAGCGGCATACGGGTCGGCTGCGGCCGCCTCGGCCCGGACCACCGGGCCACGGGAGCGGAGCGTGATCTCCACCCGGTCGGAACGGTCGGCCTGCCGCGGGTTGGGCTCCTTGGACACCTCGACGTCCAGGCTGATCACCTTGGCGTCGAGCTTCTGGACTTTGTCCAGCTTCAGCTTCTCGGCCACGTGCTTGCGGAACCGCTCGGGCACCTCGGTCTTGCGGCCCTTGACGACGATGTCCACGCAGAACTCCGTTCCCGGATCGCTCCGCCCGATGAGCGGGGCAATTCCTTCTTGCACCAGGCTTCGGGGATTGCCGAAGCCTCGGACTTGGCGACTTTCACCTCCTCCTCCCCCAACGACGAGATCTCCACTCCCCCGTTTTCAGGGTCGCCGAAAACGCCCCTGAACGCATTTATCGCGACATCCCGAGGCAAAACGTCCGCCAAGTCCTCACAACCGAACATAGCTCTCCTGGACGGATGTCGGCACCCCCTTGGAGCCGTCGGCTCCGTTCGGGTGATTTTTCCTCCTCGGCTACGCGTCCGGCAGGTACCGCCTTCCCCGGCCGGCCGGGCGATTCACATCGGATCTGAAGGCATTTTCGGGCGCTGCCACCACGGCCGCACCGAGCACCCGCCCGCCGGCCGCCGTCACCGCCCGCGCCGCCTCGGCGAGCGTCGCCCCCGTCGTCACCAGATCGTCCACCAGCACCACTGGCGGCCCCGTCAGCATCCTCCCGGCCCCACCCCGTACGTCCAGTGCGCCGGCCACATTCGCCAGCCTCTGCCGAGCGCTCAGGCCCGCCTGGTCGGCCACGGCGCGGCGCTGCCGCAGTGCGGTGAGGACCCGGGCCCCCACCCCCTCCCCCACCCCTGTCCTGCGCAGTTCGGCGGCCGCGGCCAGCGCGATCCTGCGCACCGGGTCATGGCCCCGCCCTGCCACCGATCTCCGGGCCGACGGCACCGGCACGAGCAGCAGCGGCCCGCCGCCGGGCCGCAGGCCCCGTACCGCCCCGGCCAGCACCGCACCGAGCGGCCCGGCCAGCCGCAGCGCACCCCGCTCCTTGTGCGCCAGCAGCACCGCCCGCACCTCGTCGGCGTACGGCGCACCCGCCCACACCCGGGGCAGCCCCGGCGGCCCCGGCCGTGGCCGCACCCGCCGCGCCCCACGCCCGTCCCGCGCCAGCGCCCGGCGACAGCCCGCACACAGCTCCGTACGCGGCCGGCCACACCCCGCACACGCGACCGGCAGCACCAGACCGGCCAGTTCGCGCCACACCCCCTGCATGACTCCACTGTGCCGCCGGGCACGGGCGGCCACCACCCCTGTGGATAACTCCGCGGATCACGCGGATCATGGTGCGGCGCGGCGGATCGTCACGCCGTCGCCAAGGGGCTGGGGACGCCGTCGACGCCGTGTAGCCCGTCGACGGTCGCTTGGGACCTTTGGACATCGGGCACGTCCCGGCCCACCCCCGCAGCCCCGGGAAGCCCCGAGAAGCCCCCGAACGCGCACCGCCCGCCGCATCCGGCACGGACGGGCACCTCACACGGTCACAGACCGCCACCTCGCCCGGGAACGGGCCCGCACCTCACCCGAGGACGGGCCCGGCACCCTCACCCCGGATAAACCGGCGCCGTCCCGTCCTTCGCCACCGTCTTCCAGTTCGCGTCCAGAGGCAGCCGCACAATGCCCTCGGTGGCATCGGCGATCAGCGGCCTGGTGTCGTCCTCCGAGGCCGCGACCGCCTTGACGCCGTTGACGCCGGGCAGGGTCTGCACATTGGACGCCGAGCCGTCGGTCTCCATGAACTGCATCTGCTGCACCCCGCCGGACTCCCGCCCGACGACCACCAGCCGGCTGCCGCCCGCCCAGGACGCGGCCACGACATCCTCCAACTGCGGTGCGATCGGCCGCAGTTCCTGCACCGACAGCTCCGGGTGCGCCGAGCTGCCGTCCCGCTCGACCCGGCCGAGCTGGAGCGTCGTACGCCCCTTGTCCTCCACCAGGACCGCGATCCGGATACCGTCCGCGGCCACCTTGATCGCCTTGATCCGCCGCCCGCCGAGACCCGGCACCGCGACCTCCTCGGGGTCGCCCTTGCCCTCGCGCATCCGCAGCAGCCGCGAACCCTGCGCGGAGCGGTCCGCGATCCACAGATCGCCCAGGCCGTCCCAGCTCGGCGCGGTCAGCCCCTCATCGGGGTTCTTCGCCGAGCCGCCGCTGGTCAGCAGCGGACCGCCACGCTCGGTACCGTCCTCCAATGCGGCCACATACAGCGACCGGCCGTCACTGGACACCCCGGCCGCGGCGGTCTCCGCACGGGAGATCGCGACCGAGCGCAGCGGGGTCCTGCCGGTGCCGAACGGGCCGCCCACCGGCGTCGGTTCGGTCGCCGAGTCCGACAGGGAGACGACCTTGTGGTCGGCGGCTATGAAGTACTCGCCGGCGGAGCGGCCGCCCCGCGGCAAGGGGGCGAAGTCCCGTTCGGCCTGCTCCTGGGAGAGCGTGCACAGCGAGTTGCCGCCGCTGTCCTGGAGCTCCACGTCGCTGATCTTCGAAGCGCGGGTCTTGTCCTGGACGGTGAAGAAGAGCTGAGCCGCCATCCGCTTGCACTGGGCGGTGTCGGTGTTGACCGCCTCCTTGCTGAGCTTGACCCGCAGCGCGTTGGAGTCGTCCAGCGCCAGATCATGCGCGGCGAGCCGGGTGCCGCGCGGGAACTCCGACGTCGTCACCTGGTTCAGCCAGTCGGTGGGCCCGGACAGCAGCGCCTCCACGCTGGCCGTGATCGGTTTTATCCGCTGCCGCAGATAGACCGGATCGGCCACCAGCACGTTCCGGCTCGCCTTCGGGTCCTCCGACTCCGAGTTGTAGGACGCGAAGTAGTACTTGTTGACGGAGCGGTAGATGCGCTGGAAGTCGGACAGTCCCAGCACCAGTCCGTTGGGCAGCCGGTCGATGCGCCACTGGCCGCCCTCCTTGATGAGGTGGATCGACTGGCGGTACGGCTTCTCCTCGGGGGTGTACGCGTGGTGGTCGTCCACCGACGCCACCTGGCTGCCGGAGAGCGTGACCGTATAGCCGTGCGCGTCCTCGCGGTTGGGCTGCATCTTCGGCTCGGGCTTGGGGCGTTCCTGGAGCACCTTGGTCACCTGGAACGGCCGCCAGGTCCGCTTCGCCGATTTGGCCAGGTACTGGGTGGCCGTGCGGAAGTCCGCCTCGTCGCTGGTCGTCGCGTCGAGGAAGCTGCGCACGATGTTGGTCGGCTGGGCGCCGTCCTGCGGGGGCACGCCGTAGACCCGTACCTGTGATTCGCCTTCGGAGCGCGGCGACGGGTCGACGGACGTGACCTCCCCGCTGTCCGGCATCGATGCGCATCCGGCCAGCAGCGCCGCCGCGCAGCCGAGGAGCAGCATCTTCCGGGCCGGTCCGGTTCCCTTACGGGCGCCCGTGCGGGACCTCGGCCCCGCCCCGCGCCCGTTTGCGCGCTCAGTGTCCACGCAGCTCGCCTTCCGCATCCACGCCCCGGCCGGCCTCGTCCCCGGCCCCGTCCGCACGAGCCGCCCCACCGGCGCGTGCGCTCTCCTCGCGCTCCGCCGCTTCGCTCCGTACGCCGTCGCCCTGCGGCACCACACGGGAGCCGTTGCCGGGCAGCGCCGCGGGATCGGCGGCCGGCCGGGCCGCCCCGCGCGGCTCCGTGGCGAGCGATTCTGCACCACCGGCCTGTGAGGCACGCGCCTGCACCGGGATCGTCGACGCCTTGCGGCCGGCCCCGGCGCGCGGCTGTCCGCTCTCGTCGAGCCCGCGGTTGCGCCGTGAGTCCTCCGGCTCCAGGGGTATCGGGGACCCGCGCAGCGGCTCGCCGGCCGTACGCGGCAGGGTCAGCCGGAACTGCGAGCCGCCGCCGGGCTCGCCCCAGGCCTGGAGCCAGCCGCCGTGCAGCCGGGCGTCCTCGACGGCGATGGACAGGCCCAGGCCGGTGCCTCCGGTCGTACGGGCCCGGGCCGGGTCGGCGCGCCAGAAGCGGTTGAAGACCCGGGTGGCCTCGCCGGGCTTGAGTCCGACGCCGTAGTCCCGCACGGCCACGGCCACCGCGCCGCCGCTGCGGCTGCCCGCGGACGCCAGCCGCACCACCACATCGCGGCCCTCGCCGTGCTCGACGGCGTTGACGACGAGGTTGCGCAGCACCCGCTCCACGCGACGGGGGTCGGCCTCGGCTATGACGGGCTGCTCGGCGCCGCGCACCAGGATGCGGCTGCCCTTGCGCTCGGCGAGCGGTTCGGCGCCCTCGATGACGCGGTGCACCACGTCCCGCAGGTCTATCGGCTCGGCCTCCAGCGCGGCCGCGCCCGCGTCGAAGCGGCTGATTTCCAGCAGCTCGGCGAGGAGCGATTCGAAGCGGTCGAGCTGGCCGCGCAGCAGCTCGGCGGAGCGCGCCGTGGCGGGGTCGAACTCGTCCCGCGCGTCATGGATGACATCGGCCGCCATCCGTACGGTCGTCAGCGGCGTACGCAGCTCGTGCGAGACATCGGAGACGAACCGGCGCTGCATCCGGGACAGCTCCTCCAGCTGCTGGATCTTGACCTGGAGGTTCTGCGCCATCTTGTTGAAGGACTCGCCGAGCCGGGCGATGTCGTCCTCGCCGGTGACCTTCATCCGCTCCTGGAGGAGGCCGGCGGCCAGCCGCTCGGAGATCCCGGCGGCCATCCGTACGGGCGTGACGACCTGCCGCACCACCAGCCAGGCGATCGCGCCGAGCAGGATCACGACGAACACCCCGGCCGTCGCGAGCGTCCCCGTCACAAGCTTGAGGGACTCATCTTCCTGGGTGAACGGGAACAGGTAGTAGAGCTGGTACTGGTTGCTGTTGACGTCGTTGAGCCGCTTGCCGATGATCAGCGCCGACACACCGTCGTCCGACCCGATGCGCTTGATCTGGGTGTACTGGCGGAACGTGCCGGACTTGGACTCCAGCTTCCGTCGCAGGTCGGCGGGCACGCTCCGCTCGGGATCGACATCGCCGGAGGCGCGCGGTCCGCGGGTTCCGGGGCTGGAGTCGCCGAACGGCTCGTCTGAGTCGGAGCTGAGCGCCACGACGGAGAAGACGCCCTGGCCACCACTGGCGAGCTGTTCGACCAGGCCGGTCAGCCAGGTCGCGGAGTCCTGGGTGCCGCGGTTCCCGGTGCGGGCGGTGTCATCGGTACGGGTGTCGTCGGCGCCGTCGGCCATCTTCTGGGCAACGCTGAAGCCGCCCACGGCCTGGCTCTGGGCGGCCTGCGCCTTGGCCGTGAGCAGGCCGTTACGGACCTGTCCGACGACCACGACACCGAGCAGCAGCACCACGGCGAGCGACATCAGCAGCGTGGTCGCCACCACGCGCAGCTGGATGTTGCGGCGCCACAGGCGCAGGGCGGGCAGCAGGGGCCGGCGCACCCAGCGACTGAAGAGCCGCAGCAGGGGGTGGACCGGGCCGCTCACCGCGCCATCGGGAAGCAACTGCCCACCGCGCAGCAACCAGGCCCACAACTTTCCCGAAAAGGACATATCACCCGTCGGTCCGACGGTGCGCCCCCGCTTTCCCTCCGGGGCCGAACCGTCCCGGACCATCTCAGCTGGGCCCGGCCTTGTAGCCGACACCGCGTACGGTCACCACGATCTCCGGACGCTCCGGATCCCGCTCGACCTTGGAGCGCAGCCGCTGGACATGGACATTGACCAGGCGGGTATCGGCGGCGTGCCGATAGCCCCAGACCTGCTCGAGCAGCACCTCACGCGTGAAGACCTGCCACGGCTTGCGCGCCAGCGCCACCAGCAGATCGAACTCCAGCGGGGTCAGCGCGATCGACTGTCCGTCGCGCTTGACGGAGTGGCCCGCCACATCGATGACCAGGTCACCGATCGCCAGCTGCTCGGGCGCCGGCTCCTCCGAACGCCGCAGCCGCGCCCGGATCCGGGCCACCAGCTCCTTGGGCTTGAACGGCTTGACGATGTAGTCGTCCGCACCCGACTCGAGCCCGACCACCACATCCACCGTGTCGCTCTTGGCGGTCAGCATCACGATCGGCACACCGGACTCCGCCCGGATCAGCCGGCACACCTCGATGCCGTCCCGACCGGGCAGCATCAGATCGAGCAGGACAAGATCGGGCTTGGTTTCACGGAAGGCGGCAAGGGCTTTGTCACCGTCCGACACGAACGACGGTTCAAAGCCTTCGCCACGCAGCACGATGCCGAGCATCTCTGCCAGTGCGGTGTCGTCGTCGACGACCAGGACGCGTCCCTTCATTCGGCCATCATCCCATTACCTGATCGTGACTTACTCCAACGTGACGTGGAACACATGCCGGCAAGCGTTTCGCGGGTCACCGGGGAGACCACACCCGCCTCCGTCACGATCGCCGTCACCAGCTCCGGCGGGGTGACGTCGAAGGCCGGGTTATAGGCCTGTGCGCCCAACGGAGCCACCGGTATGCCGACGGCCGCCGGCCCTCCGGCCCCCTCCGCGGACGGCAACGAGAATTCCGTCACTTCCTGCCCCGGACGCTGCTCCACCTCGATGTCCGCCCCCTGCGCGGTCTCCAGATCCACCGTGCTGGTCGGCGCCACCACCACGAACGGCACACGGTGGTATCGCGCCAGCACCGCCAGTGGATAGCTGCCCACCTTGTTGGCGACCGACCCGTCCGCCGCGATCCGGTCCGCACCGATCAGCACGGCATCCACCTCTCCCCCGGCGAACAGCGACCCCGCCGCACCGTCCGACAGCACGGTGTACGCCATGCCCGCCCGCGCCGCCTCGTAAGCGGTCAGCCGCGCCCCCTGCAACAGGGGCCGCGTCTCATCCACCCACAGCCGGCGCAGCTCACCGGCCCGATGCGCCGCCAGCGCCACCGCCAGGGCGGTGCCCTCGCCCCCGGACACCAGCGCCCCCGTATTGCAGTGCGTGAGAATCCGATGGCCACCGCCCGGCAGCAGCTCACCCAGCAACGCCAGACCGTGCTCCGCCATCCGCGCGCTCGCGGCGATGTCCTCCGCATGCACGGCCCTCGCCTCGGCCAGCGCCGCCGCAGCAGCCGCCTGGACATCGGCCCCGTCGGCCACCGCCGCGCGATACGCGCCGGCCGCCCGGCGCACGCCGTACCCCAGATTGACCGCGGTCGGCCGGGCCTGCGCCAGCACCTCCGCCGCCTCATCCACATCGAAGCCCCGCACCGCAGCCAGCGCGACACCGTACGCACCCGCGATACCCAGCAGCGGCGCCCCGCGTACCGCCAGCGACCGGATCGCCTGCACCAGCGCCGGCACGTCCGTACAGACCAGCTCGACCTCCTCGGCCGGCAGCCGGGTCTGGTCGAGGAGAACCAGTACGGGTCCCTCAGGCAGCTCCTCCCAGCGCAACGACGGGATTGCGAGCGCCCCGGCGCCCGCCTCGGATACCTCGTAGTGATCGCCCATTCATTCAGTCTGCCGCCCACAGCCCTTCGAGCAGAAGGTCCCCTCACCTTCAGGGCACGGGTGGACAACGCCGGACGCCATGACACGATGACTGGCACCGCGGACCCCGGATCCCCGCCGCCCCGGCGGACGGGCAGCAAGAAGGAGCGACGATGAACAACTCTCCGGGCTGGGCCTCGCCCGGATCCACGCCCTCCGACGAGCCGGCCCGCGGCACACAGGAGCAGCCCACCGAGCCCTCCACCCCCGAGGCCGGCACCACCGAGCAGCCGTCCCCGCCGAACTGGTCCAAGGAACAGCCGCCCGCCGGCCACTGGTCGGCCCCCGCCGGCATCCCCAGCCAGAGCGGCCCCCATGGGCGCGGCGGCCAGAACCCCGGCGACCGCACCCGCGCCGCCTCGTCCGCCCCGGCCGGGCCCGGCTGGGGCCACCGGCCGGGCCCCGGCGGCCAGCAGCCCCCGTGGGGCGGCAGCTGGGCCGCGGTACCGCAGGCCGCCAAGCCCGGCGTCATCCCGCTGCGCCCGCTCGCCATCGGCGAGATCCTCGACGGCGCGGTCGCCACCATGCGCGCCCACTGGCGCACCGTCCTCGGCATCTCGTTGGTCGTCGCGGCCGTCTCGCAGACCGCGGTCACCGTCGTCACCGGACTGTGGTTCCAGAGCGCCGGCCGCACACCCTCCGTGTCCAGCGGCAACGTCCCCCCGCTCCGCGAAACCATGCGCCAGGTCAGCTCTTCGCTGGCCGGCAGCGCCCTCACCTCGGTGATCGGGCTGCTCGCCACGATCATCGCCACCGGGCTGCTCACCATGGTCGTCAGCCGCGCGGTCCTGGGCCGCTCGGTGACGCCCGGGGAGGCCTGGCGCGACGCCCGCGGCCAGCTCCCCCGCCTGCTCGGTCTGCTCGTTCTGCTGCCGGCGCTCATCACCGCGATATTCGCGGTCGGGGTGGCTCCCGGCCTCCTCCTCGTCGCTACGGGCTCGCTCGACACGGGCCTGATGCTCGCCCTGTTCGGCGGACTGCTCGCCGCCGTGGCAAGCCTCTGGCTGTGGGTCCGCTTCAGCCTGGCCTCTCCCGCGCTGATGCTGGAGAAGCAGGGCGTCATCGCCTCGATGCGCCGCTCCGCCAAGCTCGTACGGGGCTCCTGGTGGCGGGTGCTGGGCGCCCAGCTGCTCGCCTACGTACTGATCGGCATCGTCGAGTTCATCGTCCAGATCCCAGCCACCCTCATCGCCTTCCTCATCGATGGCGAGAGCCTCATGGACTGGGCCAGCGGCGCCAGCGACAGCACCGACTGGTCGTTCCTGACCGTGCTGGGCATCGGCGCAGTCATCAGCTCCACCATCACCTTCCCGATCAGCGCCGGCGTCACCGCGCTCCTCTACATGGACCAGCGCATCCGCCGCGAGGCCCTCGACCTCGAACTGGCCCGCGCCGCCGGCCTCCCCGGCTACGGCACCGAAGCCCCGGCCCACGCCGCGCCGGCCCACTCCGCGCCGGCCGAAGAGGCGCCTGCCGAATCTGAGCGGACGGAAGACGCACCGCCCGCTGACCCGCCCGCCGGGACGACACCCGCCGACGACTCCGGATCGCGCCCCAGCGACGCCGCACCGGGAAGCTGATGCGGTGACCACAGGGGGGAACATGGCAACGCTCGGACCACTCCTCGCGCGTTCCGACGACGACATACCGGTGCGGACTCCTCGCCTGCCCGCCCACGAGGCGGCGGAGCGCGAGCTGTCCGACCCCCGGTACCACCAGCACGACCCCAACCCGGTCCAGCGCGCCCTCGACTGGCTCTGGGACCGCCTCGACGCGCTGTTCCACGCGGCCGCCGGCACCACACCGGGCGGCTGGATCGGACTCCTCGCCATCGTGGCGTTCGTCCTGCTGCTGCTCGTCGCCCTCCGGCTCCGGCTCGGCGCCGTACGCCGCACCCCGACCACCCGCGGCGCGCTCTTCGCCGACGCCCCGCGCACCGCCGCGGAACACCGCGCGGCAGCCGACCGGCACGCCGCCGCGGGCCGGTGGAGCCAGGCCATCCAGGACCGGATGCGGGCCCTCGTCCTCGCCCTCGAGGAACGCGCCCTGCTCACCCCCGGCCCGGGCCGCACCGCCGACGAAGCGGCCACCGAAGCCGGCCGGGCCCTGCCGCCATACGCCGACCAACTGCGCACCGCCGCCCGTACCTTCGACGACGTCACATACGGCGGCCGCCCCGGCACGGAACCGGCGTACACCCTCCTGGCCGGCCTCGACGCCGATCTCCAGCGCGCCAAGCCCACCCTGGCCACCTCCCCGACCAGGAGCCGCGGATGACCACGGCCACCTCGAACGCCGCCGCACTCTCCCCGGCCACGCGACACCTGTGGGCCCGGTCCCGCGGCCCTCTGCTCGCGCTCCTCCTGCTCGTCGTCAGCGGAGTCGTCCTCGCGGCCCTGCAATCCGGTGAGCAGCGCGGCCGGCTCGACCCCCGCTCGGCGGACCGGTCCGGAAGCCGCGCGCTCGCCCAACTCCTCGCCGACCACGGCGTCACCACACAGGTCGTGACCAGCTCCGAGGAGGCCGCCGCCGCGGCCGGCCCCGACACCACCCTGCTCATCACCGATCCCAACGTCCTGACCAAGGACCAGCTGACGGGTCTGCACACCGCGACCGCACACACCCCCGGACGCACCGTTCTGCTCGCCCCCGGCTCGCCGGCCCTCGGCACCTTCGCCCCGAACGTCCACCTGGAGCCCCCGGTCGGCAACTCCGCCCTGCGGCCCGCCTGTTCCCTGCCCGACGCCCGCCGCGCCGGCAACGCCCTCCTCGGCGGCCTGCGTTACGCAACGCCCGCCGACGGCGCCGACCGCTGCTACCCCAGCGGCGGCAGGCCGACCCTGCTGCGGCTGCCGGCCCTGGCCACCGGCCGCGACACCGTACTCCTCGGCTCCCCCGATCTCCTCTACAACCAGCACCTCGCCGAGCACGGCAACGCCTCGCTGGCCCTTCAACTCCTCGGCTCCCGTGAACATCTGGTCTGGTACCTCCCTTCCGTGAGCGACCCGTCCTCCGCCCAGGACGACCAGCGCGGCCTCCTCGACCTCGTTCCTTCCGGCTGGCTCTGGGCCCTGCTCCAACTCGCCTTCGCCACGGTCCTCGCAGCGCTCTGGCGCGCCCGCCGACTCGGCCCCCTGGTACCCGAAAGGCTCCCCGTCACCGTTCCCGCCGCCGAGACCACCGAGGGCCACGCACGTCTCTACGAACAGGCCCACGCCCGCGACCGGGCCGCAGCCGTACTGCGCGCCGCCACCCGCACCCGCCTCGCCCCACTCATCGGCGTGTCCCCCACGCACGCCCACACCCCCGACACTCTTCTCCCCGCCATCCAGGCCCACTTGACCGCCGCCCCTGACGCCGGATCAGGCCTCCAAGCCCTGCTCTTCGGCCCGGCTCCCGCGGACGACCGGGCCCTGGTCCAGCTGGCCGACCACCTCGACGCACTCGAATCCTCGATCGTTTCCCAAGAGAGGCACGCCCCCCGTGAGCACCCCGACCGCTGACAGCGCCCGAGCCTCCCTCGAGGACCTGCGCACCGAGATAGCCAAGGCCGTCGTAGGCCAGGACCCCGCCGTCACCGGCCTGGTCGTCGCCCTCCTCTGCCGCGGTCATGTGCTCCTCGAAGGCGCCCCCGGCGTGGCGAAGACTCTGCTCGTACGCGCCCTGTCGGCGGCCCTCGAACTCGACACCAAGCGCGTCCAGTTCACCCCCGACCTGATGCCGAGCGATGTCACCGGCTCATTGGTCTACGACGCCCGCAGCGCGGAGTTCTCCTTCCAGCCCGGGCCCGTCTTCACCAACCTGCTGCTCGCCGACGAAATCAACCGCACGCCTCCCAAGACGCAGGCGTCTCTGCTCGAAGCGATGGAAGAGCGTCAGGTGACCGTCGACGGCACCGCCCGTCCCCTCCCCGAACCGTTCCTGGTGGCCGCCACCCAGAACCCCGTGGAGTACGAAGGCACCTATCCACTGCCCGAGGCCCAACTCGACCGCTTCCTGCTGAAGCTGACAGTGCCTCTCCCAGCCCGCCACGACGAGATAGACATCCTCACCCGCCATGCGGCCGGCTTCAGCCCCCGCGACCTGAATGCCGCCGGACTGCGCCCCGTCGCCTCCACCGCCGACCTCGACGCAGCCCGCGACGCAGTCGCCAAGACCTCGGTATCCCCCGAAGTCACCGGCTATATCGTCGATATCTGCCGTGCCACCCGTGAATCCCCCTCGCTCTCTCTCGGCGTCTCCCCCCGAGGCGCCACCGCACTGCTCTCGACCTCACGCGCCTGGGCCTGGCTCACCGGCCGCGACTATGTAACCCCCGACGACGTCAAGGCCCTTGCTCTTCCCACGCTCCGCCACCGCATCCAGCTCCGCCCCGAAGCGGAGATGGAAGGAGTCACCGCGGACTCCGTGATCAATGCCGTGCTCGCTCATCTCCCCGTCCCCCGCTGAGACGACACCGTGGCCCTCACCGGACGCACCGCCCTCATCTCCGCACTCGGAGCTCTCTTCGTCGGCTTCGTGCTGCCCAGCTGGCTCGGCATCCTCACCGTCCAACTTGCCTTGCTGATAGCAATCTTGTGCGATCTCGCGCTCGCCGCGCCAGTGCGAACGCTTCATTTCACCCGAACCGGTGACACATCTGTTCGACTAACGGGTGAAGCCCACACGCACCTCACCCTCACCAACCCGAGCCGCCGCACCCTGCGCGCCCAGATCCGCGACGCCTGGCCCCCGAGCTCCTTCCGGCCCGGCACCGACATCCCCGCCTCACGCCACACCGTCCGCATCCCCGCCGCCGAACGCCGCCGCCTCACCACCACGCTCCACCCCACCCGCCGCGGCGACCACCACGCCGTCCGCGTCACGGTCCGCTCCTACGGCCCCCTCGGCCTGGCAGCCCGTCAGGGAAACCACCACGTCCCGTGGACGCTCCGCGTGCTCCCGCCCTTCACCAGCCGCAAGCACCTCCCCGCCAAGCTCGCCCGGCTCCGCGAACTCGACGGCCGCACCAGCATCCTGACGCGCGGTGAGGGCACCGAATTCGACAGCCTCCGCGACTACACCCCCGGCGACGACACCCGCTCCATCGACTGGCGCGCCACGGCCCGCCGGCAGGACCTCGCCGTCCGCACCTGGCGCCCCGAACGCGACCGCCGCATCCTGCTCGTCCTGGAAACCGGCCGCACCTCCGCCGGCCGCGTAGGCGACATCCCCCGTCTCGACGCCTCCATGGACGCCGCGCTGCTGCTCGGCGCCCTCGCCGCCCGCGCCGGCGACCGTGTCGACCTGCTCGCCTACGACCGCCGGGTACGCGCCTCCGTACAAGGCCGCGCCGCCCGTGACGTCCTCCCGGACCTGACCGACGCGCTCGCACCACTCGAACCCGAACTTGTCGAGGCAGACGCCCGCGGCCTGGCCGCCACGATCCACCGCCGCACCTCGCGCCGGTCCTTGATCGTGCTCTTCACCGGACTGGACGCGGCCCCCGTCGAGGAGGTCCTCCTGCCCGTCCTCCCCAGCCTCACCCAGCGCAACGAACTCATCGTCGCCGCCGTCGCCGACCCTCGCATCGAGGAAATGGCCGCAGGCCGCCACACCCCCCAGGCCGTCTACGCCGCGGCAGCCGCGGAGCAGACCCGCGCCGCCCGCCGCCGCACCGCGGACCGCCTCCGCCACCACGGCATCACCGTCATCGACTCCACCCCAGCCCGCCTGGCCCCCGACCTGGCCGACGCCTACCTCACCCTGAAGTCCTCCGGCCGTCTGTAATACGGCCGGAGGAATACCGAGAGGCGCCCCGCCCCCGTCGCTCGTGTGAAGGCATGGCGACAACGACACTGCACTGGCCCACAAGGACACGGCCACAGGCACAGACACAGCTCAAGCCAAAGAGCATCGACTCATCCAACAGCCCCACCCACCCCCGCCACACACAACCAGCTGACGAGTGCACCCCATCCACGCGCTCTTCAACGTGGGCAGAACAGCTGCACGAGGTAGTGGGGTCACTCTTCCTCCCCCCAAGACCAGCAAATGACAAGACTCCCTCCCCGTATCGGGGCGCTAGCGCTACCCATCACCCGGAACGCAAAAGAGCCCCACACCGAATGGCGTGGGGCTCTTCCCGAAAATCAGAACAAAAAAGCTCCGGTCCCTGAACCACAAGGGGTTCAAAGACCGGAGCTGAAGAATTGTTCGGCGGCGTCCTACTCTCCCACAGGGTCCCCCCTGCAGTACCATCGGCGCTGAAAGGCTTAGCTTCCGGGTTCGGAATGTAACCGGGCGT
>NZ_JBVIST010000019.1:0-168690 GCF_055575375.1 Streptomyces sp. NPDC034111
CTCCGAGGCGATCATTTCGAGGGTGGACTGCTGGCGGTGCAGCTCGGCATCGACGGCGGCGGCGACGTCGGGGTCGAGCTCATGGAGGGAGCTGTCGAGGAGCGGCATGGGGCGGCGCCTTCCTGGGCGGGAGGTCAGGTGGTGGCCGGCTGGACGGCGCGGGCGAGTTCGCGGCGTTGCCGCATGAAGGGGCGGGGGCGGTTGAGGGCGAGCACGGCGGTGGTGCGGCCGTCGCGTTCGTAACAGGCGAGGAAGCTGCGGTCGTCGGGGGAGCCCTCGACGATGCGCGGGGTGTCGGTGGGGCCGCGCCGGCCGGCGAACTGGATCCGTACGCCGTACTGGTCGGACCAGAAGTAGGGCAGGGCCTGGTGGGTGGTGACCGTACTGCCGGCGAGGAGGTTGCGGGCGGCCACGGTGGCCTGTTCGGTCGCGCTGGTCCAGTGTTCGGCGCGGATGCCGTCGGCCCTGGCGACGTCGCCGACGGCCACGATGTTGGGGAGCGGGGTGACGCAGCCGGCGTTGCAGCGGACTCCGTCGTCGAGCGGGAGACCGGAGGCCTCGAGCCAGGCGGTGTGCGGGCGGATGCCGATGCCCACGACCACGATCTCGGCGGGGAGCAGGCGGCCGTCGGCGAGTTCCACCCCGGTGACACGGCCGTCGGTGCTCGCGCTGTGCAGCCGTGCCACGCCGGTGCCGGTGAGGAGGGTGACGCGGTGGTCGGTGTGGAGGGCCGCGCAGATCCGGGCCATTTCCTCGCCGAGCTGGGGGACGAGGGGGAGCGGAGCGGCTTCGACGACGGTGACGTCATGGCCGAGGGCGGCGCAGGAGGAGGCGACCTCGGCGCCGATGAAGCCGGCACCGATCACCACGACCCTGGCGGGGCCGCGTACCAGGTCCGCGCGGAGTGCCTGGGCGTCGTCGAGGGTGCGCAGGGTGTGCGCTCCGGCGGGGGCCTCGCCGGGGAGGTGGCGGGGGCCGGCGCCGGTGGCGATGACCACGCCGTCGGTGGTCAGGGACCGGTCGCCTTCGAGGAGCACCGCGCCGGCGCCGGTGTCGAGGCCGGTGGCCCGGGTGCCGAGCAGCCATTCGGCGTCGAGTTCGGCGATCTCCTCGGCGTCGGCGAGGGCCAGTTGGTCCTGGCCGGTGGTGCCGGTGAGGAAGTCCTTGGACAGCGGCGGGCGGTCGTAGGGGCGGTGCCGCTCGTCCCCGACGATCACCAGGCGGCCTTCGTACCCCTGGGCGCGCAGGGCCCGGGCGGTGTACAGCCCCGCCAGTGAGGCCCCGATGACAGCGACCGACTTCATGCGGCGGTGCCCTCCTCGGCGGCGTGGTGGACGTAGATCATGCCGTCCTCGACGGTCACGGGGTGGGTGCGCACGGCCCGGCGCGCGGGCAGGCAGGTGGGCGCTCCGGTGCGGAGATCGAATGAAGCGGCGTGAAGCGGGCATTCGACCAGACACCCCTCCAGCCAGCCGTCCGCGAGCGAGGCGTCCTGGTGGGTGCAGGTGTCGTCGATGGCGTACAGCTGCCCGTCGGCGTTGAAGACGGCGATCGGAGGAGCGGTGTCGATGCGTACGGACTCGCCTGCGGGCAGGTCGGCCAGATGGCAAACAGGAATCACAGGACCCCCCTGTTACTGTTCGGTATCATCGAGGAGTTTCGCGCTGCGCACGATGGAGCGCTATGCGCAACAGAATCCAGTCGGGGAGCGCGCGCGTCAAGCGATCCCAGGAAATGCCGGCCGTTCGAATTCGGACCCGCGAGCGGGTTCCCAGGTGGTGAGATCCAAGACATGACGGACATCGTGGAGGAGCAGGCGGAGGGCAAACCGTCGAAGGCGCCCGCGAGCGCCGTGCAGTCGGTGGACCGGGCGGTGACCGTTCTGGAGATCCTTGCGCGGCTCGGCGAGGCCGGGGTGACCGAGGTCGCCGACGAGCTGGGCGTGCACAAGTCCACCGCGTTCCGGCTGCTGGGTGTGTTGGAGAGCCGCGGGCTGGTCGGGCAGGAGCAGGAGCGCGGCAAGTACTACCTCGGCGCCGGGGTACTGCGGCTGGCCGGCGCGGCGGCCGTACGGCTGGACATCTCCCAGGAAGGCGCGGCGATCTGCAAGCGGCTGGCCGACGAGCTGGGGGAGACGGTCAACATCGCGGTGCTGGAGAGCGACGCCGCGGTCAACATCATGCAGGCGCGCGGCCCGGCGTCGGTCACCGCGCAGAACTGGCTCGGCCGCCGGACGCCGCTGCACGCCACCTCCAGCGGCAAGGCGCTGCTCGCCTATCAGCCCGCGCCGGTCCAGGACGCCGTGCTGGCGCGGAAGTTGCCGCGGCTCACCGAGCGGACGGTCACCTCGGCCGAGGCCCTGCGCCGTGAGCTGAGGGAGGTCGTCGAGCGGGGCTTCGCGATGGCGGTCGAGGAGCTGGAGCTCGGACTGCGGGCGGTCGCGGCGCCGGTGCGGGCGCACGACGGCTCGGTGATCGGCGCGATCAGTGTGTCGGTGCCCGCCTACCGGCTGGACGAGGAGCGGCTGCCGGAGGTCGTCAAGGGCACCGTTTCCGCAGCTGAGGAGCTTTCCCGGCGGATGGGGTACGCCTGTTGAACGGCTGAGGTGCGCAGGTGCGGCGGCGGGGCCGGAGCGGAAGTTCCGGCCCCGCCGCCGTGTCCGGCCGGGTAACGAGCCTTTTACGAACAGCTGGTCCGCACCCCTTGACGGTGCCGATTCGGCGTTCCCACTATGTCTCTCATCGCGCAACCAGTCGTGCAGTGCGCAACACTGAGGGGTAGGGCATGCCACACGAAGTCCATGCCGTCGTCGCGGCGAAGCAAGGCGCACCGGTCGAGTTGCAGACGATCCTGGTGCCGGATCCCGGCCCGGGAGAAGTGCTTGTCGCCGTGCAGGCCTGCGGGGTCTGCCACACCGATCTGCACTACCGGGACGGTGCGATCAACGATGAATTCCCCTTCCTGCTGGGCCATGAGGCGGCCGGCACCGTCGAGTCGGTGGGCCCCGGCGTCACCGATCTTGCCCCCGGTGACTACGTCGTACTCGCCTGGCGGGCGCCCTGTGGCAGCTGCCGCTCCTGTCGCCGCGGCCGGCCCTGGTACTGCTTCGACTCCCGTAACGCCGCACAGCCGATGACCCTGCTCGACGGCACCCCGCTCGCCCCCGCCCTCGGCATCGGGGCCTTCGCCGAGAAGACCCTGGTCGCCGCCGGGCAGGCGGTGAAGGTCGACCCCGCGGCCCGCCCCGAGGCGGCCGGCCTCATCGGCTGCGGGGTGATGGCCGGTTACGGCGCCGCCGTGCACACCGGGGGAGTGGGCAGCGGTGACACCGTCGCCGTCATCGGCTGCGGCGGGGTCGGCAATGCGGCGATCGCCGGTGCCTCGATCGCCGGGGCGCGCCGGGTCATCGCCGTCGACATCGACGAACGGAAGCTGGACGGCGCCACCCGCTTCGGCGCCACCCACACCGTCAACTCCCGTGGTACCGACCCGGTCGAGGCGGTCCGGCAACTCACCGGCGGGCACGGCGCGGATGTTGTCATCGACGCGGTCGGCCGCCCCGAGACCTACCGGCAGGGCTTCTACATGCGCGATCTGGCCGGGACCCTGGTCCAGGTCGGCGTCCCCGACCCCGAGATGCGCATCGAGCTGCCGCTGATCGACCTCTTCTCCCGCGGCGGCGCGCTGAAGTCCTCCTGGTACGGCGACTGCCTGCCCAGCCGCGACTTCCCCGTCCTCATCGACCGCCACCTCAGCGGACGGCTCGACCTCGACGGCTTTGTCACCGAGACGATCGGCCTGGACGAGGTCGAGTCCGCCTTCGACAAGATGCGCGACGGCCAGGTACTGCGCTCCGTCGTAGTCCTGTAGCGGTGCCACCGACCCCATGTGATCCGGCAACCGCGTCCCGCGCCACCCGCTCGACCCTGTCACGGCGTTACCCCCGTCGACCACCCCGACCAGCAGGAGGAGGGGCATGTCCCGTACGCCCGCACACAGTTCCCGTGTGGTTGTCATCGGCGCCGGCATCGTCGGCTGCTCGCTCGCCGACGAACTGACCGCCCGCGGCTGGACCGACGTCACCGTCCTCGAACAGGGCCCACTGCCGGCCCCCGGCGGCTCCACCTCGCACGCCCCGGGCCTGGTCTTCCAGACCAGCCCCTCCAAGACGATGACCGAGTTCGCCGCCTACACCGTGCAGAAGTTCGGCTCCCTCGAAGTCGACGGACTGCCCTGCTTCCACCCCGTCGGCGGCCTGGAGGTCGCCACCACCGAGGCCCGCTGGGTCGATCTGCACCGCAAGGCCGGACTCGCCGCCTCCTGGGGCGTACGCGGCGCACTGCTCACCCCCGAACAGTGCAGGCAACTGTGGCCGATGCTGGACGAGAGCAGGCTGTACGGCGGGTTCCACACCCCCGACGACGGGCTGGCCCGCGCCCTGCTCGCCTGCCGCGCCCAGATGGAGCGGGCCGCCTCCCGCGGCGCCCGCTTCCTGGAGCGGCACACCGTCACCGGCATCGAGCGGGCGGACGGCCAGGTCACCGGTGTCGTCACCGACAGGGGCACCTTCCCCGCCGACCATGTCGTCTCGGCCGCCGGCTTCTGGGGCCCGGTGATCGGCGCGATGGCCGGGGTGGACGTACCGTTGCTGCCGCTCGCCCACCAGTACGCCAAGACCGCGCCGCTGCCCGAGCTCGCCGGCGTCAACGACCCTCGTGAGGAAGCCGGTAAGCCGATCCTGCGCTTCCAGGACCGCGACCTGTACTTCCGCGAGCACCACGACCGCCTCGGCATCGGCTCCTACGCCCACCGCCCGATGCCCGTCGACCCGTTCACCGTCCCCGCCTTCGACGACGCTCCCGTCATGCCGTCCTCACTGCCCTTCACCGAGGACGACTTCGCGCCCAGCTGGCAGGACAGCGTCGAGCTGCTGCCCGCACTGGCCGGGTCCGAGGTGGCCGAGGGGTTCAACGGTGTCTTCTCCTTCACCCCCGACGGTATGCCGGTCCTCGGCGAATCCCGTGACCTGCGCGGATTCTGGCTCGCCGAGGCGGTCTGGGTCACCCATTCCGCGGGCGTCGCCAAGGCCGTCGCCGAATGGATGACGGACGGCCGGCCCGCCGTCGACATCCACGAGTGCGACCTCGCCCGCTTCGAGGATGCCCAGCGCTCGCCCGCGTACATCGCCGACCGCGGCGCCCAGAACTTCATCGAGGTCTATGACGTCATCCACCCGCTCCAGCCCATGGAGCAGCCCCGGCCGCTGCGCACCAGCCCCTTCCACCCACGCCAGCAGGAGCTCGGCGCGTACTTCCTGGAGGGCGGCGGCTGGGAGCGTCCGCACTGGTACGAGGCCAACGCCCCGCTCGCCGAAGGGCTCCAACTCCCCGAGCGGGACGCCTGGTCGGCACGCTACTGGTCGCCGATCGCCGCCGCCGAGGCGAAGGCCACCCGCGAGCGGGTCGCCCTGTACGACATGACGCCGCTGCGCCGGCTGGAGGTCACAGGACCGGGCGCCCTCGACTTCCTCCACCGGATGACCACCAACAACCTCCGCAAGAAGCCCGGTGCGGTCACCTACACCCTGCTCCTCGACGAGACCGGCGGGGTGCGCTCCGACCTCACCGTCGCGCGCCTGGGGCCCGAGCGCTTCCAGGTCGGCGCCAACTCCCCGGCAGACCTGGACTGGTTGCAGCGCCACGCACCCGGTGAGGGGGTGCACATCCGGGACATCACCTCGGGGACCTGCTGCATCGGCGTCTGGGGACCGCTCGCCCGCGACCTTGTCCAGCCACTGACCCGGGACGACTTCTCGCACGAGGGGTTCGGCTACTTCCGTGCCAAGCAGACCTACCTCGGCCATGTCCCGGTGACGGCGATGCGGCTGAGTTACGTCGGTGAGCTGGGCTGGGAGCTGTACACCACCGCGGATCTGGGGCTGCGGCTCTGGGACACGCTGTGGGAGGCGGGCCGCGCACACGGCGTGATCGCGGCCGGGCGCTCGGCCTTCAACTCCCTCCGCCTGGAGAAGGGTTACCGCGCCTGGGGCGTCGACATGACCGACGAGCACGACCCGTACGAGGCGGGGGTCGGCTTCGCGGTCCGGATGGACAAGGACGGCTTCACCGGACAGGCGGCGCTGCACGGCCGCCCGGAACCGGTACGCAGACTCACCCCCCTGCTCCTCGACGACCCCGCCGCCGTCGTCCTCGGCAAGGAGCCGGTGTTCGTCGACGGGGCGCCCGCCGGATACGTCACCAGCGCCGCGTACGGCTACACGCTCGGCCGCTGCATCGCCTACGCCTGGCTGCCGACGCTCGCCACCGGCACCGGCGTGCACATCGAGTACTTCGGCGAGAAGGTCCCGGCGACCGTCGCCGACGAGCCGCTCTTCGACCCGAAGATGACCCGCATCCGGCGCTGAGAAGCACGCTGAGACGCACGCTGCGACGCACCAAGGAGGCCACTGTGTCCCCCACTTACGACGTGATCGTCATCGGGCTGGGCGGTATGGGCAGCGCCGCCGCGCACCAGCTGTCCGCGCGCGGCGCCCGGGTGCTCGGACTGGAGAAGTTCGGACCGGTGCACACCCGCGGCTCCAGCCACGGCGGTTCCCGGATCACCCGGCAGTCCTACTTCGAGGACCCGGCGTACGTTCCGCTGCTGCTGCGCTCCTACGAGCTCTACGAGGAGCTGGAGCGGGCGACCGGCCGTGACGTCGCCACCCTGTGCGGTGGTGTGATGCTCGGTCGCCCCGACTCGCGGACCGTCTCGGGTTCGCTGCGCTCCGCCCAGCAGTGGGACCTGCCCCACGAGATGCTGGACGCGAAGGAGATCCGCCGCCGCTTCCCGACCCTGACGCCCGACGACGACGAGGTGGCGCTCTACGAGGCCCGGGCGGGCCTGGTCCGCCCGGAGAACACCGTCGCCGCCCACCTCCAGCTCGCCACCCGGCAGGGCGCCGAGCTCCACTTCGAAGAGCCGATGACGCGCTGGGAGCCGTACCGGGACGGCGTACGCGTCCATACCGCCGAAAACACCTACACCGCGGGCCAGTTGGTGATCTGCCCGGGCGCCTGGGCGCCACAGCTGCTCACCGACCTCGGGGTGCCGTTCACCATCGAGCGGCAGATCATGTACTGGTTCCAGCCCAAGGGCGGAGTCCGCCCCTTCCTCCCCGAGAACCACCCCATCTACATCTGGGAGGACGGGGCCGGGATCCAGGTCTACGGCTTCCCGTCCATCGACGGACCGGAGCTCGGGGCCAAGGTCGCCTTCTTCCGCAAGGGCGTGGTGTGCACACCGGAGACCATCGACCGCACCGTGCACGACCACGAGGTGCGGGCCATGGCGGACCAGATCTCCCGCTGCATCCCCGACCTGCCAGGCACCTTCCTCAAGGCCGCCACCTGTATGTACTCCAACACCCCCGATGAACACTTCGTCATCGCCCGTCACCCCGCACACCCGGAGTCGGTCACGGTCGCCTGCGGATTCTCCGGCCACGGCTTCAAGTTCGTGCCCGTGGTCGGCGAGATCGTCGCCGATCTGGCCCTGACCGGCAGCACCGCGCACCCCATCGGTCTCTTCGACCCCCGCCGCCTCGCCACCGCGCCCGCCTGAGGAGTACGCACGTGACGACGACCCCGCTCTCACCCAGCCTGATCGCCACCCTCGCCGGCCACTACTACACCGACCCCGAGATCTTCCGCCAGGAACAGGAGAAGATCTTCGAGCGGCTGTGGTTCTGCGCCGTCCGCAGCGCCGACCTGGCCAGGCCCGGCGCCTTCCGCACGGTACGGGTCGGCCGGGAGAGCGTACTGATCACCCGTAACCGCGCCGGTGAACTGCGTGCCTTCCTCAACATCTGCCGGCACCGCGGCGCGCAGCTGTGCACCGCGGAGTCCGGCGAGGTCCGCCGCACACTCCAGTGCCCCTACCACGCCTGGACCTACGACCTCGACGGGCGCCTGGTGGCCGCCCCCAACCTCCAGAAGATGCCGGACATCGACCGTACCGAACGCGGCCTGGTCACCGTCCCGCTGCGCGAATGGCTGGGCTACACCTGGGTGTGTCTGGCCGACGAACCGCCGTCCTTCGAGGACACCGTCATCGGCGCGGCCGTCGAGCGACTGGGCGACCCGGCCGCCATCGACCGCTACCGCACCGAAGGACTGGCCATCGGCAAACGCCTCACCTACGACGTGCGGGCCAACTGGAAGCTCATCATCGAGAACTTCATGGAGTGCTACCACTGCGCCACCATCCACCCCGAACTCACCGACGTCCTCCCGGAGTTCGCCGACGGCTTCGCCGCGCAGTACTACGTCGGCCACGGCGCCGAGTTCGCCGAGGAGGCCGCCGGATTCACCGTGGACGGCAGCGCGGGCTTCGGCCGGCTGCCGGACATCGAGGACACCCAGGACCGCCGCTACTACGCGATCACGGTCCGCCCCCAGGTGTTCGTCAACCTCGTCCCCGACCACGTCATCGTCCACCGGATGTTCCCGATGGCCGCCGACCGCACCGTCGTCGAATGCGACTGGCTGTATCTGCCCGAGGTCATCGACTCCGGCGCCGACGTCTCCAGGTCCGTCGAGCTCTTCCACCGGGTCAACACCCAGGACTTCGAGGCCTGCGAGCGCACCCAGCCCGCCATGCACTCCCGCGCCTACCGCGACGGCGGGGTGCTCGTACCCAGCGAGCACCACATCGGCGCCTTCCACCGCTGGGTCACCGAGCGCCTGGAGGGCACCCGTGGCTGATCTCTTCATCGACGGCCGCTGGCGCGCCGCGCTCACCGAGCGGACCCGTGAGATCCGCTGCCCCGCCGACGGCAGCCTGGTCGCCGTCGTCGACGAGGCCGGCGGCAAGGACGCCCTGGAGGCGGTCGCCGCCGCCCGGCGCGCCTTCGACGAGGGACCCTGGCCGCACACCCCGGCCGCCGAACGCGGCGATCTGCTGCTGCGCGTCGCCGGACTGCTGCTCCGCGACAAACCGGCGCTGGCCCGCGCCGAATCCCTCGACACCGGCAAACGCCTGGTCGAGAGCGAAGCCGACATCGACGACATCGCCGCCTGCTTCCGCTACTTCGGCCGCCTCGCCGGCACCGAGGACGGCCGGGTGGTCGACCCGGGCACCCCTGGCGTCGACAGCCGGATCGTCCATGAACCGATCGGGGTCTGTGCCCTGATCACCCCCTGGAACTACCCGTTGCTGCAAACCGCGTGGAAGGTCGCCCCGGCCCTCGCCGCCGGCAACACCTTCGTGCTCAAGCCCAGCGAACTCACCCCGCACACCGCGCTCGCCCTGATCCGGCTGCTCCAGGAGGCCGGGCTGCCGGACGGCGTCGCCAACCTGGTCCTGGGCACCGGCCCCGAGGCCGGCGCCCCGCTCACCGACCATCCGGACGTCGACATGGTCTCCTTCACCGGGGGGCTGCTCACCGGGCGGCGGATCATGGCGGCCGCTGCCGGCACCGTCAAACGCGTTGCCCTCGAACTCGGCGGCAAGAACCCCAACATCGTCTTCGCCGACGCCGACTTCGACACCGCCGTCGACCACGCCCTGACCGCCGTCTTCCTGCACTCCGGCCAGGTCTGCTCGGCCGGCGCCCGGCTGCTGGTCGAGGACGCGCTGCACGACCGCTTCGTCGACGAGATCGTGCGCCGCGCCCAGCTCATCCGGCTGGGCGGGCCGTTCGACGAGGACGCCCGTACCGGACCGCTGATCTCGGCCGCGCACCGCGCCAAGGTCGAGGCGTATGTGGCCGCCGGGCTCGCCGAGGGCGCCGTACTGCGCTGCGGTGGCGCCCGCCCCGACGATCCCCGACTCGCCGACGGCTACTACTACTTGCCCACCGTCCTCGACGGATGCCACGCCGCCATGTCCGTGGTGCGCGAGGAGTCCTTCGGACCGGTCCTGACCGTCGAGCGCTTCACCGACGAGGACGAGGCCGTACAGCTCGCCAACGACACCGTCTACGGGCTCGCCGGCGCCGTATGGACCGGCGACCAGGCCAGGGCCGACCGGGTCAGCTCCGCGCTGCGCCTGGGCACCGTATGGATCAACGACTACCACCCCTATCTCCCGCAGGCGGAGTGGGGAGGCTTCAAACAGTCCGGAACCGGCCGGGAACTCGGACCCAGCGGCCTGGCGGAGTACCGGGAGACCAAACACATCTGGCGCAACACCGCGCCCGCGCCGCTGCACTGGTTCGACTGAGGAGGAACGCTCTTGAACTCACCCGACGCGGTGTCACCAAGAGGTGACACGCGGAACGACACGCACCCCACGCACGACGACACCGAGCTCGCCGAATTCGGTTACCGCCCCGAACTCAAGCGCACCCTCGGCAATTTCCACACCTTCGCGGCCGGCATCAGCTATATCTCCATCCTCACCGGCACCTTCCAGCTCTTCTACTTCGGCTATGGCATCGGCGGCCCCGCCTACTGGTGGTCCTGGCCGATGGTCTTCGCCGGCCAGCTGATGATCGCCCTCTCCTTCGCCGAGCTGGCCGCCCGCCACCCCGTCGCCGGCTCGGTCTACAACTGGGCCAAGAAGCTGGGCAATGCGCATATCGGCTGGCTGGCCGGCTGGATGATGCTGGTCGCCTCGATCGTCTCGCTCTCGGCGGTGGCGCTCGCCTACCAGCTGACCCTGCCGAAGATCTCCGCCGCCTTCCAGTTCATCGGCGACGGCACCGGTACGTACGACACCGCCACCAACGGCGTGCTGCTGGCGGCGGTGCTGATTCTGTTCACCACCCTGGTCAACGCCTTCGGCGTCAAGCTCATGGCCCGGATCAACACCGCGGGCGTCTTCATCGAGCTGATCGCCACCGTGGTGCTGATCGTGCTGTTCGCCGTCCACATCGTGCGCGGCCCGGACGTGGTCATGGAGACGCACCACACCGGCGACGGCCAGTCCCTCGGCTACCTGGGCGCCTTCCTCACCGCCTCGCTGGCCTCCGCCTATGTCATGTACGGCTTCGACACCGCGGCCTCGCTCGGCGAGGAGTCCCTGGACCCCTCGCGCAACGCACCGCGCGCCATCCTCCGGGCGCTGATCGCCTCGTTCGTGCTCGGCGGGCTGATCCTGCTGCTCGCCATGATGAGCGTGGGCAGCCTGAACGGAAAGGGCCTGACCACCGACGGCCTCCAGTACGTCGTCCTGGACGTGCTCGGCGACACCGTCGGCAAGGCGATGCTGTGGTGCGTACTGATCGCGGTCACGGTCTGCGCGCTGGCCGTGCACACCGCCGCCATCCGCCTGGCGTTCGCGATGTCCCGGGACAACAACCTGCCCGCCGCCTCGCTGATGGCCAAGGTCAGCCCGCGCTTCCAGACACCGGTACTGCCCGCGGTCGTCGTCGGGGTGCTCTCCCTGGCCGTGCTGCTGCTCAACATCCGCCAGCCGCAGATCTTCTCCGTGGTGACCAGCATCGGCATCATCATGATCTACCTGGCGTATCTGCTGGTCACCGCCCCGATGCTGGTGGCCAGGCTGCGGGGCAGATGGGTACCGGCCGGCGGCGGCCGCTTCAGCCTGGGGCGCTGGGGCCTGCCGGTCAACATCGTCGCGGTCCTCTGGGGCGCCGGCATGATCGTCAACCTCGCCTGGCCACGGGACGCGGTCTACAACGCCACACCGCCGCACCACTGGTATCTGCGCTGGGGCGCGGTCCTCTTCGTCGGCGCTGTCGCACTCGGCGGCTTCGCCTACTACTGGTGCGTCCAGCGCCACCGTACCGGCGTACTCGCCGAGCACGCCGCCGCACCGCGGCCGGCCGCCGAGCACGGCACCGGCACCGCCTCCCCGCACTCCGTCCCGGCGCACGACTGACCCGCATCCGGAGCCCGATCCGCAAGGAGGTCAACTCCCCATGCCCACAGAAGAGTTCGACTATGTCATCGTCGGTGGCGGTACGGCTGGCAACGTCGTGGCGGCCCGGCTCAGCGAGGACCCGGGCGTCACCGTCTGCGTCCTGGAGGCCGGCCCCTCCGACGTCGGTGACGACAACGTCCTGCGGCTGGACCGCTGGATGGCGCTGCTGGAGTCCGGCTACGACTGGGACTACCCCGTCGAGCCCCAGGAGAACGGCAACAGCTTTATGCGGCATGCCCGGGCCAAGGTCCTCGGCGGCTGCTCCTCGCACAACTCCTGTATCGCTTTCTGGGCCCCCGCCGAGGACCTCGACGAATGGGCCGCGCGCGGCTGTACGGGCTGGAGCGCGGCCGACTGCTTCCCGCTCTATCAGCGGCTGGAGAGCAATGACGCACCCGGCGACCACCACGGCCGCACCGGCCCGGTCACCCTGCGCACCATCAACGGCGCGGACCCCTGCGGCACCGCCCTCCTGGCCGCCTGCGCCGAACACGGCATCCCCACCACTCCGTTCAACACCGGCACCACCGTCCTCCGCGGCGCTCATTGGTTCCAGATCAACTCGGACGAGAACAACACCCGCCAGTCCTCCTCCGTCGCCTACCTCCACCCGGTCATGGGCAAGCGCCCCAACCTCACGGTCCGTACCGGCGTACGCGCCAAACGCCTGCTGATCGACGCGGACCGCCGCTGCACCGGAGCCGAGTACCTCGACCCCGACCTGATCCACACCCGGACCGTGCGGGCCCGCCGCGAGACCATCGTCTCCTGCGGCTCCCTCGACACCCCCAAGCTGCTGATGCTCTCCGGTATCGGCCCGGCGGAGCATCTGCGCGAGGTGGGCGTGGACGTCCTCGTCGATGCGCCGGGCGTCGGCGAGAACCTTCAGGACCACCCCGAGGGCGTCATCATGTGGGAGGCGAAGCAGCCCATGGTGACCACCTCCAACCAGTGGTGGGAGATCGGCATCTTCGCCGACACCGAGCCCGGCCTGGACCGCCCGGACCTGATGTTCCACTACGGCTCCGTGCCCTTCGACATGAACACCGCCCGGCACGGCTATCCGACCTCCGAGAACGCCTTCTGCCTCACCCCCAACGTCACCCACGCCCGCTCCCGCGGCACGGTCCGCCTGCGCACCCGCGACTTCCGCGACAAACCCAAGGTCGACCCGCGCTACTTCACCCATGAACACGACGTACGGGTGATGACGTACGGCCTGCGCCTGGCCCGCGAGATCATCTCCCGGCCCGCCATGGCCGACTGGGCCGGTGCGGAACTCGCGCCGGGCCCGGACGTGCGCACCGATGACGAGCTGTTCGACTACCTCCGCACCACCCACAACACCGTCTACCACCCCTCCTCGACGGTGAAGATGGGCGCCGCCGACGACGCCATGGCGCCGCTGGACGCCCGGCTGCGGGTCAAGGGGATCACCGGCCTGCGCGTCGCGGACGGCTCGGTGATGCCGGAGCTGGTCACCGTCAATCCGTGCATCACCACGATGATGATCGGCGAGAAGTGCGCCGACATGCTCCGGGAGGACGCCGGCTGAACCGTTGAGCGGGCCGAATTGTCAGACCCCGGCGCTACGTTGTGGTCATGACGGAATTCGTACTGGTTGCAGGGGCGTGGCTGGGAGCGTGGGCGTGGGACGAGGTGGTGCCGGAGCTGCGGGCGGCCGGCCACGGCAGCCATCCCGTGACGCTGTCCGGCCTCGCCGAGAAGCAGGGCCGGCCGGCCGGGCAGCAGACCCACGTCCAGGACATCGTCGACGCGGTCGAACGCCACGATCTGCGCGAGGTCGTCCTGGTCGGGCACAGCTACTCGGGCATCCCGGTCGGCCAGGCCGCCGAGCGGATCGGTGACCGGCTGGCCCGGGTGGTCTTCGTCGACTCCAACGTTCCCGCGGACGGAGAGTCGTTCGTGTCCGGCTGGCCGGACGGCCGGGCGATGGTGGAGGCATCGATAGCCAACAACGGTGGCTTCTGGGCGCCCCTGACCGCGGAAGACTGTGCAGGCCAGGGTCTCAGCGACGGGCAGATCGCGCGCCTCGTGGACGGCGCGACCCCGCACCCGGGTGCCACGCTCACCGAACCGGCCGTGCTGGCCCGGCCGCTGGGTGAGCTTCCGGCTACGTACCTCAAGTGCCTGCTCGACGGTGCCGAGCCGAGCCCCGATGTGGCCGCGCTGCTGACCGGCCAGCGCTGGCGGCTGGTCGAGATGGACACCGGCCACTGGCCGATGTTCTCCCGGCCGCGCGAGCTGGCGCGGATCCTCCTCGACGTGGCCGGGGCCGGCGGCTGAGCCCGGGGTGCCGGAGCCGCCGGCACCGGTCGTCTGCTCGCCGGAGCACGGCAGGGGCATCGCAGAACTACCCTCCACGGGCGGGCAATCGACAACCCCGCCACCGTACAGGAACGCATGAATGGGTATTCATCTGTCGTCGCTAGAATGGCCGCATGGGCCACGGAATGGATGACCGCATCACCACTCGCGAGCGCCTGGACACGGTGGGCGCCGCCGATGTCGCCGCGACCCTCCAGGCCCTGTCCACCCCCTCCCGGCTACGGATCCTCGCCAGACTCCAGGAGGGGCCCTGTGCGGTGGGCGACCTCGCCGCCGCCGTCGGCATGGAGCAGTCCGCCTGCTCCCATCAGCTCCGGCTGCTGCGCAATCTCGGCCTGGTCATCGGCGAGCGCAACGGCCGCTCCATCATCTACGCGCTCTACGACCACCATGTCGCCGAGCTCCTTGACCAGGCGCTCTTCCATGTCGAGCACCTGCGGCTGGGCCTGCATGACACCCCATCAGGGAAGGCGGGTGCGGCGGACGGCTGACGGCCAGTCACCGTGTAGCCTTCGCATGCATCCGGTATGCAGTGCCGGGTGCGGCGAGGGATCTTCACGAGTGGGGGAGCGGGCGATGCAGTCGGGGCGCGAGAAGGCCTACGCGTATCTCAAGGACAGCGTGCTGACCGACCCGGAGATGCAGGACCGCTTCCTGTCCGAGCAGGAGATCGCCGACCGGATCGGCGTCTCCCGCACCCCGATCCGCGAGGCCCTGCTGCTGCTCGCCGCCGAGGACCTGGTGCGCCTGGTGCCCAAGCGCGGGGCGCATATCGCCCCGCTGTCCGGCCGGGAGATCGGCGAGCTGATGGAGATGCGCCGGCTGATCGAGCGCTTCGCCGCGACGCACACGACGGCCGCGGGCACCGCCCCGGTCGACGAGATGGCCGCCGTCCTCGCCCACCAGGACGGTCTGCGCGGCGCGGACCGCACCAAGGAATTCCTCGCCGCCGACCACCGCTTCCACGCCACCCTCGTCGCCGCCGTCGGCAACTCGCTGATGAACAGGCAGTACGAGGCGCTGCGCAGCCGCCAGAGCAGGGCCGGGATGGTCACGCTGCACCGTCCCGGCAAGCGGCAGGACGAGGTGGTTGCCGAGCACCGGCAGATCCTCGACGGGCTGGCCGCCGGAGACGCCGCGGCCGCCTGTGCGGCCATCGACAACCACCTCCGGGCGACCCAGCGCATCCTCCTGGCGGCCTGACCCCGCGCCGGTCGCTCCGCCCTTACAGTCGGCGGTTGTCCAGCACCGCCACCGCCCGCCGTACCCGCTCGGTCTCCTCGATGTCCGCCTCGGCCACCAACAGCTCCGGTGCGCTGCCCAGTTGGGCGCGCACGGTGCCGTCGGGACCGATCAGCGCGCTGTGCCCGACGCCGGTCGGCGCCTTCGTGGGCGCCTCCGGATCGGCCTGCGGATCCGGCGCGGACTGACCGACCGCCGCCAGCCAGACCGTCGCGTCCAGGGCGCGGGCCCGCACCAGCAGATCCCACTGGGCCCGCTTGCCCGGTCCCGCGCCCCAGGCGGCCGGCAGTACGGACAGCACGGCGCCGGCGTCCGCATGCGCCCGGAACAGCTCGGGGAACCGCAGGTCGTAACAGGTCGCCAGGCCCACCCGGACCCCGTCGAGGTCGAAGGTCACCACCCGTGTGCCCGCCGCGACCGTGTCGGACTCCTTGAAGCCGAACGCGTCATAGAGGTGGATCTTGTCGTAGGACTCCTCGACGTCGGGCCCGGTGGCCAGCAGGGTGTTGGCCACCTTCCCGCCGGGCGCCGGGGTGAACATGCCCGCCACCACCGTCACCCCCGTCTCCTGGGCGACGGAGCGCACGCCCTCGGCCCACGGCCCGTCCAGCGGCTCGGCCACCGGCCCGAGCGGCACCCCGAACCGCACCATCGACGCCTCGGGAAAGACCGCCAGCCGCGCCCCCTCGTGCGCCGCGCGGCGCACCTGGTCCTGTACGTCGGCGAGATTCTCCTTCGGGTCGGTCGAGGCCGTCATCTGGCACAGCGCGATACGCATGCGATCTCTCTTCCCTCGTGCTTCCGTCGTGCCGATTCTCGTCCCGATACGCACAAAGCGACAGCCTGGCCCGCGGGAGGCGGGCCAGGCTGTGCGCAGAGACCGTCAACGGGCTGTCCGGCGAGGGGACTGCTGCTGTGCCTGCTCCGACTGCATGGTGCGCCCCTTTTGGGCGCCCGGCTCAGGCGGTGGCCAGGTCCCCGCCGGTGCCCGCGATTTCCTCCGGCCGCAGCAGGGCGGCGAGCCGTTCGGCCGGGAGCAGCCCCTGCTCCAGGACCAGTTCGGCGACCCCGCGCCCGGTGGCGAGGGCCTCCTTGGCGATCGCGGTCGCGGCGGTGTATCCGATGTGCGGGTTGAGGGCGGTGACCAGTCCGATGGAGTTCTCCACGCTGGCGCGCAGCGTCTCGGTGTTGGCGGTGATGCCCTTGACACAGCGCTCGGCCAGGGTGCGGCAGGCGGCCCCGAGGTGGGTGATGCTCTCCGAGAGCGAGTGCAGGATGACCGGCTCGAAGGCGTTGAGCTGGAGCTGGCCCGCCTCGGCGGCCATGGTGATCGTGACGTCGTTGCCGATCACCTCGAAGGCGACCTGGTTGACGACCTCCGGGATCACCGGGTTGACCTTGCCCGGCATGATGCTCGAACCGGCCTGTACCGGCGGCAGATTGATCTCCGCCAGGCCCGCGCGCGGACCGGAGGACAGCAGCCGCAGATCGTTGCAGCTCTTGGAGAGCTTGACGGCGATCCGCTTGAGGACACCGGAGAGGTGGACGAAGGCCCCGCAGTCCTGGGTGGCCTCGACGAGGTTGGCGGCGGTCACCAGCGGCAGGCCGGTCAGGGCGGCCAGGTGGTCGCGCGCCGCCCCGGCGTAGCCCTTGGGGGCGTTGAGGCCGGTACCGATGGCGGTCGCACCGAGGTTGATCTCGTGGATCAGCAGGACCGCCTCGGCCAGCCGGCTCTGGTCCTCCTCCAGCATCACCGCGTACGCGGAGAACTCCTGGCCCAGCGTCATCGGCACCGCGTCCTGGAGCTGGGTGCGCCCCATCTTGAGGACGTCGCGGAACTCCTCGGCCTTGGCGGCGAACGCCTCGCGCAGCACGCCCATCGCGTCGAGCAGTTCCCGTACGGCGATTATCGTGGCGACGTTGACGGCCGTCGGGTAGACGTCGTTCGTCGACTGGCTGAGGTTGACGTGCTCGTTGGGGTGCAGATGGCGGTAGTCGCCCTTGGCGTGGCCCAGCAGCTCCAGCGCGCGGTTGGCGATCACCTCGTTGGCGTTCATGTTCGTCGAGGTGCCGGCACCGCCCTGGATGACATCGACGATGAACTGGTCGTGCAGCCGGCCGTCCGCGCGGATCTCCCGGCAGGCGGCGGCGATGGCATCGGCCCGCTCCCGGTCGAGCAGCCCGAGGTCCTGGTTGGCCCGGGCGGCGGCTTCCTTGACGGCGGCGAGCGCATTGATCAGATGCGGGTAGGCGGAGATCGGCGTACCGGTGATGGGGAAGTTCTCCACGGCGCGCAGGGTGTGCACGCCCCAGTACGCGTCGGCGGGTATGTCGCGATCGCCGAGCAGATCGTGTTCGCGGCGGTGGGCGGCGGCAGTCATGGTGCGGGTGGTCCTTCGTGAGGTGGGGAGGGGCCCCGAGGGGTACCGGGGTGTGATTCAGGGGGAGTTGACGGTCGGTCAGGCGCCGGTGGCGGGGAGGGCGAGTGCTCCTGCGGCCCGGAGGGCGCCGACCGGTGCGCCGCCCCCGATGACCGGGGTGGCGGCGAAGGGCGCAAGGATCTCGGGGTCGACCCCGCAGCGCGCCAGCGCCGCTGCCGTCACCGGCATCCGGGCGCGGTCGGCCCCGTCGGCGATCTTCACGCCGACCGCTCGCCCGTCCGGCAGCGCCGCGATCTGTACGCCCTCGAAGCCGTCCTTGGCGAGCAGCCCCGGCACGGCCCGCACCAGCCGGGCGGTGTCCCGCCCGCTGCCGGAGACCATCTCCGGGTGCTCCCGCATGGCGTGCGCGATCCGGCCCTCGTCGCTGTCGGGGGCCGCGGTGGCGAGCCGGGCGGCCGCCCGGGTCAGACCGTGCAGGGAGACGGCGAACAGCGGCGCGCCGCAGCCGTCGACGGTGACCCGGGCGATGCCCTGACCGGTCAGGTCCTCCACCGTTGCGGCGATCTCCCACTGCAACGGGTGCCCCGGATCGAGGTAGTTGTCCAGCTGCCAGCCCCGGGTCAGGGCCGTCAGCAGCATCGCGGCGTGCTTGCCCGAGCAGTTCTGGGCGAGCCGGGAGGGGCCCAGTCCGCGCCCGATCCAGGCGTCCCGTTCGGTGGCCCCGTACGGGAGGTCGGGGACGTTGCGCAGCTGGTCCTCGGTCAGTTCGCCGGTGGCGAGTATCCGCCGGGCGGTGGCCAGGTGGCGCTCCTCACCGGAGTGGCTGGCCGCGACCAGGGCCAGCGCCTCGTCGTCCAGGGGCGGCAGCCCCGCGCGCAGCAGGCCGACCGCCTGGACCGGCTTGAGCGCCGAGCGCGGGTAGAAGGCGGCCTCGATGTCGCCCGCCTGGAACTCCACGCTCCCGTCGGCCGCCAGCACCACGACCGAGCCGTGGTGGACGCCTTCGACAATGCCTCCGCGCACCACATGGGCGACGGGAACGTGGGCCGGCACGCGCACCTCGGGGGGTGCCTTCGGTGCGCGGCGCGGCAGGGTGGTGCTCTGATTCATTATCAGTTCTCGGTGCTTTCGCTGTTTCTTGGTGTGTTCGGTCTACGGATTACCGGCGGTGGGGCCGCTCTCCCCGGCGCGCTCCCGCGCCGCCGCGTCCCGCACGGTCCCGACCCGGCGCCGTACCAGGAACCAGCCGCCGACCAGGGCCGCCACGATCGCGGGCAGTGACAGGACGGTCGTCCGGCCGGCGCCGCCGTCGGCCCACATCAGGACCAGGACCGAGGTGAGGAAGGCCAGCGTGACGATTTCCGTCCACGGTGAGCCGGGGAGCCGGTAGCTCGGGCGGACCAGCTCTCCGGCCCGTGCCTTCCGCCAGAAGAGCAGGTGACAGAGCATGATCATGCCCCAGGTGCTGAGGATGCCGATCGCCGCGAAGTTCAGCACGATCTCGAACGCCTCGCTCGGCACTACGTAGTTGAGGCCGACGCCCAGTACACAGACGCCCGAGGTGAGCAGGATGCCGCCGTACGGGACCTGGCTGCGGCTCATCACGCCGGTGAAGCGCGGCGCGGACCCGGACATCGCCATCGAACGCAGGATGCGACCGGTGGAGTAGAGGCCGGAGTTGAGGCTGGACATCGCGGCGGTCAGGACCACCAGGTTCATCACGCCGCCGGCCGCGGGCACCCCGACGTTGGACAGCACGGTCACGAAGGGCGACTGGTCGGCCGAGTACTCGTTCCAGGGCAGCAGCATCGCCAGCAGGACCACCGAGCCGACGTAGAAGACGGCCACCCGCCACATGATGGAGTTGATCGCCTTGGGCATGATCTTCTCCGGCTCCGCGGTCTCACCTGCGGTGACACCGACCAGCTCGACCGAGGCGTAGGCGAAGACCACGCCCTGGATGACCAGCAGCATCGCCAGCGTGCCGGTCGGGAAGACCCCGCCGTTGTCGGTGATCAGCGAGGGGCCGGGGGAGTGGCCGGCGACCGGGTGCTGGGTGACCAGCAGGAAGATGCCGATCAGCATGAAGACGACCAGCGCACCGACCTTGACGATCGCGAACCAGAATTCCATCTCGCCGAAGATCCGCACGGATATCAGGTTCACGGACAGCACGACCGCGAGCGCGATCAGCGCGATCACCCACTGGGGGATGTCGGAGAACATGCCCCAGTAGTGGGTGTAGGTCGCCACCGCCGTGATGTCCGCGATTCCGGTGGTGGCCCAGTTCAGGAAGTACATCCAGCCGGCGACGAACGCGCCCTTCTCACCCAGGAATTCGCGGGCGTAGGACACGAACGCCCCGGAGGACGGCCGGTGCAGCACCAGCTCGCCCAGGGCGCGCACCACGAGAAAGGCGAAGATGCCGCAGACCGCGTACGCCACCGCCAGCGACGGGCCGGCGCCGGCGAGCCGGCCGCCCGCGCCGAGGAACAGCCCGGTGCCGATGGCCCCGCCGATCGCGATCATGTTGACGTGCCGGGACTTCAGGGACTTGCTGTACCCGGCGTCCCCCGCGTCGACATGCCCGCCGTGCCGCTGCCCGTTCTGCTGACCTTCCTGATCTTGATGACGCTCCGCCTGCTGGAGGGATGGCTCGCTCACGCGTGGTCCTCGTCTTCCGTGGAGGGGGGCGTGCGGTGGGTGGGCCGCACGATGGTGGTCAGCGTCGTCTCGACGCGTGCGAGGTGGTGCGCCATGGCTTCCACGGCGTCCTGTTCGGAACTGTCGACCAGCGCCTCGACGATCGCCCGGTGCTCGCGGTTCGACTGCTCGCGCCGTCCGCCGAGCTCATTGAGGAACGCCGACTGGCGGGCCAGTGCGTCGCGGATCTCCTCGATGACCCGGCGGAAGACCGGGTTACGGGCCGCCTGGGCCACGGCGAGGTGGAAGAGGGAGTCCATCGCCACCCACGCCGTGGTGTCGGTCTCCTGCTCCATCCGCTCCAGCAGATGGGTCAGGTGATCGAGATCCTCCGGTGTACGGCGCAGCGCGGCGTACCCGGCGACCGGGATCTCCACATGGCGACGCACTTCGAGCAGGTCGCTCGCCGCGTAATCGCCGAAGGTGGGGTCCGCGACCGCGCCGTCGGAGATGACGAAGGTGCCCTTGCCGGTACGCGAGACCGTGAGCCCCATCGTCTGGAGCGCCCGCAGTGCCTCCCGGAGCACGGGTCTGCTGACTTCCAGACGACGGCAGAGCTCCGCCTCAGAGGGGAGCTTGTCGCCGACCGCGTATTCGCCCCGCTCGATGGCGCCACGCAGATGGCTCAGAACCGCTTCCATCGCGCTGATCCGCCGAGGCATATCGCCAGCTGTCTGGCTGTCTGACAGGTTCACCCGGGGATCGTCGGTTCCGGCGGGGCGCGCTGTCAAGGGGTGTGACGCGCACCGCGGAAATCGAGCATGTAGAAGACCTTGTCGTAGCGGCGGCCGCCCATCGCCACGAAGTCGGGCAGCCGCCCGTACTCACGGAAGCCGAGGGAGCGGTACAGACGCAACGCCCTGGTGTTGTCGGCGCGGGCGTCCAGGGTGAGGACTTCGATCTTCGCCGCCCGGGCATCGGCGACCAATGCGCTGGTCAGCGACCTGCCGACGCCCTGGCCGTGGGCCTCGGCGGCCACCGCGATCTTCTCCAGATCGGCGTGCTGCCGATTGGTCGGACGCGCGTAGCGCAGCCAGTAGCCCAGCCCGACCAGCCGACACCCCAGGTAGGCGGCGCGCAGCGCACCGTCACCGTTCCGCGCCGCCCGCAGGACCCGCTCGACGAGCTCCGCGACTTCCTCGGCCCCCGGCGGGTCGTCCCACCCCAGAGGCGCCCCCGCGCGCACCAGATCCGCCAGAATCCGGTGCGCCGCCCCGGCGAATCCCGCCGCCAGTCCGGGGTCGGCGGTCAGCTGGGCGGCGTCGAGGAGGGCGGGCCCGGTGTCTCCGCCGCGGGGCATCGGGGCATTCATGATCGTCAGGGTAGGGCCCGGTCGCTGCCCCGCGCCGGGGATCGGCACAATCCGCGGTCGGCGGCCTCGGCGGCCGGCCACCAGCAGCCCCCGTCAGCGCACGTCAGCCCAGCGGTAGCGGTGTTCGGGGCGGCCGGTGTCGCCGTATTTGAGGGTGAGGGTGATGTGGCCGCTGCGTTCCAGGTGCTTGAGGTAGCGCTGGGCGGTGGAGCGGCTGACGCCGGAGCGTTCGGCGACCTCATGGGCGGACAGCGGGCGGCCGGCCGCGCCCAGGACATGGCGGATGAGGTCGACGGTGGCCGCGGAGTGGCCCTTGGGGAGCTCGGTGTGCGGGGACTCGGCGGTCCGGAAGGCACCGAAGATCCGGTCGACCTGCTCCTGGCCGGCCGCGCCCCGGCCACCGACGCCCTCGACGGTGCGGCGCAGCGCGGCGTAGCCCTCGAGCTTGGCGCGCAGTCCGGAGAAGCCGAAGGGCTTGACGAGGTACTGGAGCGCACCGGAGCGCATCGCATCCTGGATCGTGGCCACATCACGGGCCGCCGTCACCATGATCACGTCGGTACGGTGGCCGAGCTGCCGCAGCCGGCGCACCAGGGTCAGCCCGGTCTCGTCCGGGAGGTAGTGGTCGAGCAGCACCAGATCGACAGGGGTGCGCTCCAGCGTGGCCAGCGCCTGGGCGGCGGTATGGGCGCGGCCGGTGACCCGGAAGCCGGGCACCTGGGAGACATAGGCGGCGTTGATCTCGGCGACATGGAAGTCGTCGTCCACGACCAGGACATCGATCATCGTGGCTCTCCGATCACCGTGGGTCTTCGCTCCTCATGGCTCCGCGGCCGCCCCGCAGGGACCGCGGCCGTGGGCCGGGCGCCGGGCGCCGGGCCCTGAGCGTCGTCGTCCAGGTCCAGTGCCTCGGGCAGGACGACGGTGAACACCGCGCCGCCGCCCGCGCGGGCGGTCACCCGGGCCATACCGCCGTAGCGCTCGGCGAGCCGCCGCACCAGCGCCAGGCCGATGCCCCGGCCGCGTACGGGGGAGCGCCCGCCGGCTCCGGGCAGCGCGCCCTTGGTGGAAAAGCCCTCGGCGAAGATCCGCTCGCGCAGCTCGGGCGGCACCCCCGGCCCGGTGTCCGACACCCGCAGTACGGCCGTACCGCGCTCGGCCCGCAGCTCCACCTCGACGAACGGGGCGTCGCGGCGGTGCCCCGCCGTGGCGTCCAGCGCGTTGTCGAGGAGATTGCCCAGTACGGTCACCAGGTCGCGCGGGTCGACCACCGCGTCGGGCAGCATCGTCGAGGGGGAGACCCGCAGTGCCACCCCGCGCTCGGCGGCGATCGCCGCCTTGCCGACCAGCAGCGCGGACAGCAGCGGATCGTGCACCCGCTCGGCGATCTGCTCCGCGGACGCCCGGTGGGCGCTGGTCACCTCGGTGACGAACTCCACGGCCGTGGTGTGCCGCCCCAGCTCCAGCAGCCCGCGCAGGGTGTGCAACTGGTTGGCGTGCTCGTGGTCCTGGGCCCGTAGGGCGTCCAACAGGCCCTGGGTGCTGTCGAGTTCACGGCCCAGCAGCTCCAGTTCGGTACGGTCCCGCAGCGTCACCACCGCCCCGCCGTCCCGGGTCGGCACCCGGTTGGCGATCAGCACCCGGCCGCCGCAGACCGCCAGCAGATCCGCCCCGGCCACCCGGCCGGCCAGCACATCGGTCGTCCGGCCCGGCGGCAGCACCTCGTCCAGCCCCCGTCCCGCGGCGTCCGGTCCGAGCCCGAGCAGCCGCCCCGCCTCGTCGTTGACCAGCCGGACTCTGCCCGCGCGGTCGAAGGCCACCACGCCCTCGCGGATGCTGTGCAGCATCGCCTCGCGCTCGTCGAGCAGTGCGGAGATGTCCGCGAACGCGACCCCGTGCGTACGGCGGCGCAGCCGGCGGGAGAGCGCGATCGCGGCCAGCACCCCGACGGCCAGCGCCGCGGCCGCGTACCGCAGCACGGTGGGGATGGTGCCCAGCAGCCGCCCGCGGACGCTGTCGTAGGCGATGCCCACCGAGACCGCGCCGATGATCCGGCCGCGGTCGTCGCGCAGCGGCACCTTGGCGCGGGCCGAACGCCCCAGGGTCCCGGTGTCGATCTGCCGTACCTCCTGTCCGGCGAGGGTGCGGCTGGGGTCGGTGGAGACATGCCGGCCGATCTCGGCGGTGTTGGTGTGCGACCAGCGGACCCCGTGGGTGTCCATCACCACGATGTACAGCGCCCCGGTCGCCCGCCGGATCCGCTCCGCGTCGGCCTGCACCGGGCCGCGGGGGTCCGGCTCGGTGGCGACCAGCTCCCGGGCGAGGTCCGGATCGGCGGCGGCGGTCTGCGCGATGGACAGCGCCCGCCGCATCGCCTGGTCGTCGAACTGGGAGCTGAGCGGGGCGAGGAACAGGCTGGTGGCGAGCGCCAGCACACCGGTGGTCAGCGCCACCTGCGCTGTCAGAACTTGCGCAAAAACGCGTCGGGGCCAGTGGATGCGCATGGGACCTCCCTTCCTTGGCCCTCCGCCGGAGCGTGGAACCGACACGTTTGTTGTACGGCGATGCCCGCACGGTAAGCCCTCCGTGATCAACTGGGCACCCCCTGGTGATCTCGAAGCTGTTCTAGCGTGAGCAAAACGAGCACAACAGGGTTTGCGCGCAGAAAGGCAGCTTGCGCCCACAAGGCTGCCGCTGTGGCCCGGGTCACTCCTAGCCTCCCGGCCCATGAACAGCAATACGAGCCCCGCGATCGAACTACGGGGAACGAGCAAGACATTCCGGACCCCGTCGGGGGGCCTGCACACCGCGGTACGCGATCTCGATCTGGTCGTCGAACGCGGTGAGTTCGTCGCGGTGGTCGGGCCCACCGGATGCGGCAAGTCCACGACCCTGACCCTGATCAGCGGGCTGGAGGAGCCCACCGAGGGCGAGGTGCTGGTGGCCGGTGAGCCGGTCCGCGGCATCGGCGACAAGATCGGGTTCGTCTTCCAGCAGGACGCGGTGTTCCCCTGGCGCACCGTGCTGTCGAACGTGATGGCCGGCCCCCGCTTCCGCGGCGTACCCAAGTCCGAGGCCAGGGAGCAAGCCCGCGAATGGCTCGCCCGGGTCGGGCTGGCGTCCTTCGAGGACCGCTATCCGCACCAGCTCTCCGGCGGCCAGCGCAAGCGGGTCGCGCTCGCCGCGACCTTCGTCAACGACCCCAAGATCCTGCTGATGGACGAGCCGTTCTCCGCCCTCGACGTACAGACCCGGGCGCTGATGTCGGACGAACTCCTGGAGCTGTGGTCCGGGACCGGCGCCTCGGTCGTCTTCGTCACCCACGACCTGGAGGAGTCGATCGCCCTCGCCGACAAGGTCGTGGTCATGACCGCAGGACCGGCGACCGTCAAGGAGGTCTTCCGGATCGACCTGCCGCGGCCCCGCCGGGTCGAATCGGTCCGGCTGGAGCCGCGGTTCATCGAGATCTACCGGGAGATCTGGTCCTCGCTCGGCGAAGAGGTCCGGATCACCCGTGAGAGGGGTGTCGCCCATGTCGCCTGAGACCGCTTCCGTCCCCGTCGAGATGGTCAAGTCCGGTACGGGAACCGGCCGTTCACAGGAACGGGCGCGTGCCGCGCGCAACCACAAACTCCTCGTTCACGGCACCCGGGTACTGCTGCTCGTCGGCCTGATCGGACTGTGGGAGTGGCTGGCCCGGGCCGCCCTCATCGACCCCTTCAACTTCTCGATGCCCTCGAAGATCTGGGCCCAGATGACCCAGTGGACGCTTGAGGGCACCCCGCAGGGCCCCCTCTGGGAGCAGATCTGGTACACGCTCTACGAAGCGCTGCTCGGCTGGGTCATCGGCGTCATCGGCGGTGTGGTGCTGGGTATCGCGCTCGGCCGGATCCGCTTCCTCGCCGATGTGCTCGGCCCGTACATCAAGGTGCTCAACGCCCTGCCCAGGATCGTGCTCGCCCCGATCTTCCTGATCTGGTTCGGCCTCGGACCGGCCTCCAAGGTCGCCTCCGCCGTCGTCCTGGTCTTCTTCCCGGTCTTCTTCAACGCCTTCCAGGGCGCCCGGGAGGTGGACCGCAACCTGGTCGCCAACTCCCGGATCCTCGGCGCGAGCAACCGCCAGGTCACCCTCCAGGTCGTCATCCCCTCCGCCACCTCGTGGATCTTCACCAGCCTGCATGTCAGCTTCGGCTTCGCGCTGATCGGCGCGATCGTCGGCGAGTACATCGGCGCGACCAAGGGCCTCGGCCTGCTGGTCGCGGCCTCCCAGGGCACCTTCAACGCGGCCGGTGTCTACGCCGCCATGGTGATCCTCGCCGTCGTCGCCCTGCTCGCCGAAGGCCTGCTGGCCTTCCTGGAGAAGCGGCTCTTCCGCTGGAAGCCGGCCGACGCCTCCGCCGACCGCTGAACCCGACCCACCCCTGCCCCACTCCGTCCCCCACCCCTTCCCCTTCCCCCTCTCCGCCCGTCGACCCGACAAGGACGTCACCATGCGCACCCGCATCAAGCTCACGGCAGCCGCGGCCGCCACCCTGCTCTCCCTGACCACCCTCACCGCCTGCGGCGGCGGTTCCGCCGCCTCCGCCTCCGACGACAAGGACGGCAAGGTCAAGATCATGGTGGGCGGCCTCGACAAGGTCATCTACCTGCCCGCCAGACTCACCCAGCAACTCGGCTACTTCAAGGACGAAGGAGTCAACGTCACCCTGCTCACCGAGCCCGCCGGTGTGCAGGCCACCACCTCGCTGGTCTCCGGCGACGTCCAGGGCGTCGTCGGCTTCTACGACCACACCCTCGACCTCCAGGTCAAGGGCAAGCAGGTGGAATCGGTGGTGCAGTTCGCCCACGCACCCGGCGAGGTCGAGGTGGTCTCCAACAAGGCCGCCGGTGAGCTCACCTCGGCCGAGGACTTCAAGGGCAAGAAGCTCGGCGTCACCGGCCTCGGCTCGTCCACCGACTTCCTCACCAAGTACCTCGCGGTCAAGAACGGGGTGCAGACCAACGAGTTCACCCCGGTCGCGGTCGGCGCCGGCCAGACCTTCATCTCCGCCCTCCAGCAGGGCTCGATCGAGGGCGGGATGACGACCGACCCGACGGTCGCGCAGATCGTGGACAAGAAGCTCGGCAAGGTCCTCATCGACATGCGGACACCGGAGGGCTCCAAGAAGGCACTCGGCGGCCCGTACCCCTCCTCCAGCCTCTACATGAACACCGACTGGGTGAACAGCCACAAGGACACCGTGCAGAAGCTGGCCAACGCCTTTGTGAAGACCCTCAAGTGGATGTCCACGCACACCGCCGAGCAGATCGCCGCCAAGATGCCGTCCGACTACGCCCAGGGCGGCAAGGAGCTCTACGCCCAGGCGATCAAGGACACCCTGCCGATGTTCACCAAGGACGGGGTGATGCCGGCCGACGGACCGGCGACCGTCGAGCGGGTGCTGAAGTCCTTCAACCCCAACCTCAAGAACGCCACGGTGGATCTGAAGAAGACCTACACCACGGAATTCGTCAAGAAGCAGGGCTGACCCCGCGGGCGGTGCGTGGCCCGGGTCAGACGAAGTTGATCTCCGCCCGGGCCAGCAGCGGATCGTCCACCAGCTGCCACAGCGGTACGGCGAAGTTGCCGGTGCCGTAGCGGCCGCCGAAGTGCAGGCCCAGCACCCGGTGGTCGGTGAGGTCGATGACTGGCGAGCCGCTGTTGCCGCCCAGCGTGGAGCAGTCGTGCTTGATGACGTTCTGGTCCGGCACCAGCTCCGTGGTGGTGCCGGGCTGGAGCCGTTTGACGTTGTAGATGTCCATGAAGATCCGGCGCATCGACTCCGGCTCGTTGCGCCGGCCGTCGTACGCCGGATAGCCGACGCAGTACACCGGACGCCCGGGCAGATCGGCCGGGGCGTCCGCGGCCACCGTCAGGGGAGTGGGCAGCGCACCGCCGCCGTCCGGCGGAGCGACCCGAAGCAGGGCCAGATCGACGTCCTCATGGATGCCCAGCACCTCGACGACGTCGAAGGAGGGGCCGCCGCCGGGAACGGCGTCGCCGTACTCCTCACCCATGTCGACATTGGCGCGGATGCCCTGCTGGAACGTCCAGCCACCGCCGTCGCCGCGGGCGAACTCCGCCGCCACATGACGGTTCGTCAGCACCACGTCAGGGCCGACCAGGAACGCCGTGCCGAGCCAGTCCAGACTGAGGTGCCCGGTGAGCTCCACCCGGCCGACCCGTGCGAAGGACTCCCGGATCGCCGCCCGGTGCCCGTCGAGGACCGCCCAGTCGCCCTGCTGCGGCGCGAAGTCATGGTTCTGGACGAGGATCGCCGGCCGGCCCTCCAGCAGCACGATGGCTTCCATGCCGAAGGACTCGTCGTCGTTGATCTCGTCCGCGCGCCCCTCGGCCAGCTTCTCCAGACCGCTGACGCCCGCCGACAGCACCCGGGTGCGCTCCTGCTGCGCGAACTGCGCGATCTGCCCGGCGGGCAGCTGGTCGGCCGGCAGCTCCTCCAGGGTCTCGGGGATCTCCCAGGACAGCCCGTCGCGCACCCGCGCCGCGACCTCCCGCAGGTCCGAGAAGACCTGCTCGGGACCGGCCGCCACCGGTGATCTGCTCGCTCTGTTCATCTCGCCCTCCTCGGACGCTGTGGGTCGCTGCTACGGCGCGGCCTGCGCCGTGACGATCTCGGCATGCACACCGGGACTGCTGGTCTCCAGATGGCGCAGCACGCTGCGGATCTGGGTGCCGACATTGACGAAGGCCGTGGTCCTGCCGTGGAACTGCACGTTCTCCACCCGCCGGGTGCCCCGGTGGAGCGCCACGACCTTCCAGTCGTCGGTGAGGACGGGCGAGCCCGACGAACCGCCGCGGGTGTCGGTGAAGTAGCGGACGTCCCGCTCGTCCGCCTCGTAGACGAGGTTGTTGCGCAGCGCGACCCGCTTCGGCTGGCCGCCCGGGTGCTGGATGATGTTGACGGCCACATAGTCGCCGCGGGTGACCACCAGCGGCTGCTCCGCCAGCCGCAGCGCCGGTCGGGCGGGCGCGGCGGCCAGCCGCAGCACCGCGTAGTCCAGTGCGGCGTCCGCGGCCACCAGCTCGCTGACGGTGGCCTCCTCGGTCTCCACGTCATCGGTGTCGAAGTCGAACCGGGCCGTGGTGTGCCGGGCCTGAAGGTGCAGATCCTCCTCGTCGGCCACCGTGCGCCCGGCCCCGGTCCCCGCCCTGGCGTTGACCACATGGTGGTTGGTGATCAGCAGGTCCGGCGCGATCAGCCACCCCGTGCCGGAGTGCGGAAAGCCGTTCGGCCGGAGCGGAGCGCCGCCTTGGTAGGGCGGGACCTTGATCCGGGCCACCGCCCCGCCGGCCAGCTCACCGCCGCGCAGGAACCCGATCGGCACGGTGTCGTCCCGGTGGACGATCTCCTCCTTGATCTCGGCGGCGGGGCCGGGCAGCCCGGCCAGCACGTCCGGCTCACCGCCCGCCTTGCGCGCGACATCGTCCAGGGCCCGCTGGAAGACGGTGAGCGGTTCGGCCTCGGTGGTCTCCGCGACGGCGTTGCGCAGCCAGATCTCCAGCGGCACCGAGCCGTCCACCAGCCGCTCCACCCGGTTCATCTCGTTGAGGTCCGAGTGCACCTGGCGGCCGGGCGCGGGGTTGAGCGGCAGCGTGCTGCGGTAGCGGGGCATGATCCCGTCCAGCAGCAGCGGCCGTACCGCGGGGTCGGCGAGCCCGGTATCCACGGCGGCGTCCAGCAGCTGACGGATCTCGTCGGGGGAGAGGTAGCCGCTCATCGGCCGCTCCGCCCCGTGGCACCGCCCGCATCCTGCGGGGTGCGGCCCGTCTCCCCGGCCACGGTCGCGGTACGGCCACCACTGCCCACCCTCATCGCGGCGGCCACACCGGCGACGATCTCGCCGCTCCGGTCGGGCACGGTCAGCAGCCGCCGGGCCAGCGCGTCGAGGGTGCCGCGGTCACGGGCCAGCCGCAGGATCCCCGTGATGCTGGTGGGTGCGCCGCCTCCCTGCGGCCGGGCCGGCCCCGCGGCGTCGTGCAGGATCTCCATCACCCGGCCCAGCAGCGCGGGCTGACGCCGGGTCGCCCGCAGCATCGCCGCGCCCAGCTCGTCCAGCGTCTCGTCGTCGGCCGGCAGCCCCACCACCTGAAGCGCATGGTCGAGCGCCCCCGGGGCCTGGTCGTAGATCTGCGAGGCCACCGCCCGCACCAGTACGGGCTGGTGCGCGAGCACGGCATCGGGCAACTTCTGCAAGCGGTCGGCGAGTTGATGGCCGGCCTCCAGCTCGGCGCCGTCCCGGCCGGCGGTCAGCTGGGTCCGGGCCAGCAGCGCGCCCATCGCCTCCAGGTCCTGCCCCAGTCCGACCGCGACATCCTCCGCGACCCGCAGCTCGCGATCGGCGCTCGCCAGATCGCCGGCCTCCTGCGCGAGCCGGGCGGAGAGCAGCAGCAGCTCCAGCCGGCGCTCCCCGCACCCGGCGCGCTCCGCCGGGCCGAGGGCGTCCGCCACGGCCTTACGGGCCTCCTCCAGCCGCCCGAGCCGGTTCAGGGTCTCGGCGTACAGGGCGTGCAACGGGCTGCCCGGTGTCCAGGGCCGGCGTCTGCCCAGCCGTTCGAAGGCCGCCTCCGTGAAGCCCTGCGCCAGCAGATCCTCGACCTCGCGGGCGGTGATCCGCTCCCAGTCCTCCTGGTCGGCGCCCGCCGCCACCTGGTCGGGAGCGCCCCCGCCGAGCCGGGCGGTGAGCAGCCCCGCGGCCCGGGGCGCCATGTCCTGCTGCGCCCCGGCCAGGAAGCGTTCGACGCCCGGCAGCCAGCGCTCCTCCACCGAGCGCGGGTTCTCGTCCAGCCGCAGCCGGTGGTAGATCTCCTCGGCCCGCGCCTCCACCCCCTCGCGCGCGGCGTAGTGGTCGACCGCCCGCCGCTCGATGTCGCGCATGACGGCCGTACGGTCGCCGCCCGGCAGCCGCAGCATGATGGCGCGGACATCGCCGCGGTAGCGCACCGCGTCCGGGCGGGCGGGCTCGACCATGTCGAGACGGCTCAGCTCGTCGAAGAGCGCCCGGGCCCGGTCCAGGGTCGCCACCCGCAGCCCGCAGGGCCCGGCGAGCACGTCCTTGATGATCTCCGGGGTGATCACCCGCAGCACCAGGCCCGGGTGGGCGAGCCGGCGTACGTCCTCATCGGCGATATGGCTGAGGATCCGGTCGTAGAGGATGCCCTGCACCAGCAGCTGGTCGACGCGGCGGAAGACCTCACGGCGGCGCTCGGGCAGGCTGCGGATCAGCTCACCGGTGCGCTCGGCCGCCGGCCCGGTCAGGACGGCGGCCCGGGCGGCCAGTTGCAGACTGAGCGGATGGCCCCCGACCCGGTCGGCCAGCGCCCCCGCCACCTCAGGGTCCTTGACCCCGCAGGACTCCAGTACGCCGATGGCCGCCTCGGTGTCGAGTTCGCCGAGTTCGATGTCGAACGGTGTCGTGGTCCTCGCCGGATGCTCGACCTCGACCGGTGCCCGCCCGGCGACCAGGAACCGCAGCTGCGGATAGACGCTGAGGAACGTCAGATAGATCGCCCACATCCGGCCCAGCACCGGCGATCCGCGGTACTGCGCCGCTTCGAACGAGTCGATGACCATCACGAACGGCGGGTCCGGCTGGTCCGCGGAGGGTTTGCCGTCCGCCACCGCCCGTACCAGCACATCGGCGACCCGCCGGATCAGACCGGTCTCCCGCCCGATGGCGAGCAACTGGAACTCCTGTGAGAAGCGCCGCCCCAACACGGCCCGTGTCGTGGCGAGTTCGTGCAGTTCGGTCACCCGGTCGAGCCCTTCACGCTGGCTGCGGGCGGCCTGCTGGCACTCGTCCGCCAGCGCGTCCAGCTCGGCGCGGTGCGCGGGGTACTGGATACCGAGCTGCCGGGCGGCCTCGGCGATCAGGGTGACCGGCTCCTGGATGGAGAGGGTGGGCCGCTCGAAGTCGATATAGGCGAACGGGAAGCCGCCGGCCGGATCCCGGGCGCCGTCGAGCACGAACTTGGCGAGCAGCGTGCTCTTGCCCATCCCGCCGGGACCGTGGATGACCAGCGGGGGCACCGGCGCCGGAGAACCGCCGGCCGCCCCGTCCTCCGGCGGCCGGCCGGGTTCCGCGGACCCGCCCGGCAGTCCGATGTACCGCCGCAGCTCGGCGAGTTCGCGGGTACGCCCCTGGAACGGCCGCCGTACCAGGCGTTCCAGGGGCTCCAGCAGCCGGGCCCGCTCCAGGGCGTGCTGGAGCCCGGTGACGTCCGGCAGCCCGGTCACCCCCGGGACCTGGGACAGCCACAGCACCGCCTGAAGGGCGTCGGCCAGTTCGTCGGCGGTCAGCCGGTCCGTCGCCGACGGGTCGCCGGACAGCTGGGCCAGCGCGAAACGCTCCGGCCCCGGGCCGGCCGGGAGCTGACCGATGTTGCAGGCAAGGAGGCGCCGGGCGGCCTCGGGGCCGTCCAGACCGCGCAGCGTCCGCTCCCGGACATCGGCGTTCAGGGCCCACTCGGGCCGGTCCTGCATCCCCAGGGTCGTACAGTCGTCGACCAGCTCCAGGACCGCGCCGCCGGTGGCGCGGTCCTCGTCCGGCAGCCGCAGCAGCCGCGGATCGAACCGGGCCAGCAGACAGGCCGCCTCCCGGTAGGCGCGGCGGCGGGCCGGGACGTCGTGGGCCCGGTCCCCGTCCGTGTGCAGCGCCTCGCGCAGCCGGGCGGCGAACTCCTCCCGCAGACCGGGCGGGGCCGCGGGTGCGCGTTCAGAGGGATTGGTAGACACGGATGGCTCCCTCCGCCGCCGTACAGACCCGGCGCATATAGCACTCGCCGCTCCCGCTCTCCGTCTCGATGGCTCGCAGGACCTCTTCCACCGCGACGTCGACGAGTTCGTCGATGGCGGCCTCCTGGGGTCCGTCCGCCTTGAGGACGTCCGGTGGCGCTTCGTGGAAGACCTGGTCGAAGAAGGCGCGCAGCTCGTCGGGGCCGGCGACCCGCGCGGTGTCCCAGCAGAGGTTCCCCCGCAGGTCGTAGGGGAGTTGACGGGTGGAGCGGCCGTACCCCAGCAGCACCAGCCGGGGCGCCTGATCGCCCCGTACGGCGGCGTGCTCGTAGATGGCCAGGGCCAACTGCCCGATGAAGTCCCACACATCGGAGCTGGGGTCGAGCTTGTCGCACTCGTCGAGGACCAGCCACAGGCGCTCCTCGACGGCGGTGGCCCGGCCCGCCACCCAGTGCGCCGCCTCGTCGACCGACGGGAGCGGGTCGTTGAGTTCGGTGGGGTTCACGGGGGAGACGCCCGCGCGCGGATCGGCGACGAAGTCGGCCAGCCGCCGTACGACCTTGGCGGCGGTGGAGGTGCGTGACAGGGTGACCCGCACCGGGCGGAAGCCGCTGTGCTGACCGATGTGGCGCAGGAAGTTGTAGGTGTACGACCGGCCGCTCGCCGGTTCGCCGTCGACGAGCAGGATGAACTTGTCCGGGTCCGCCGTGAACCGGCGCAGCGTCTCGCGCAGCTCCTGCCGGCCGATGAAGGCCTCGGTGCCGTTCTTGAGGACACAGGTACGGAAGTTGTCCCGCGCGGCGTGCGCACGGCGGTCCTCGCGCAGCCGCTCCAGGAAGTCCTGGGCCTTCTCGATGTCCGGGAGCACCGCGAGCCGGTCGACCATGGTGAGCGCCTCGACCAGCCGCAGCTGCCCCTCGATGTCACTGCGCGAGGTGTGCACAAGGGCGCGGGCGTTCTCCGAGCTGATGTGGGTCAGCGGCAGCGCGCTGATGAAGTCCGGGGGGAAGCCGTACTGGGCGAGCTGGGTGTGCGGGTCGGTGGTGTCGAGCAGATAGTTCTGCGCCCACGTGGTGACCAGATCCCACTCCGTTTCGGTCAACGGCATCCCGCACCTACCCGGCCCGGTCGGCAGCGTCGGCAGTTCCGTCGAAGAGTCGCTGCACCGGCTCCCTGACCTGATGCTGGGTCAGATACTCCGTGATGCCGTGGTGGTTCCGGCTGTCGTTGGTGACCAGCAGATCGGTGATCCGCTCCTGCGGGGCGTACTCGGGCCGCAGGGTGTGGTCCAGCGCCACCAGGTCCCGCAGGTCCGAGGCGTTGCGCCAGGCCGCCACGCCCGCCGGAACGGCCGGCGGCCGCGCCAGCCGGTCCTGCACCTCGGTGATCGCCAGCGGGGAGCCGACGGTGACCAGAAGTTCCACCTCGTGCCGCTGCTCCCTCAGCACCTCGTAGGCGACGAGGGCGCCCAGGCTGTGCCCGACCACCACGAGCGGGCCGTCCCCTGGACCGTCCAGGGCCTCCTTGACCACCGCGCGCATCGCAGGCCCCGCCTCGCCGAAGAAGTACGCGTACACGTCCTTGAAGGCGTGCTTGACCAGCATCCGGAACAGCGCCGTACGGCCCGCGTGGGGCAGCGGCAGCGCCTCCAGCGGTAGTTCGGCGGAGGGCTCCTCGGGCTCACCGGCCCGGGCCAGCGTGTCCGCGAGGTAGGTCATGTCCCGCAGCCAGCCGGTCAGTGCGCGCTCATCGGGGCCCACCCGCTCCTCGGGTCCGGCGTCACCGGCCTCCTGCCGCGCCGCGTCGAGCGTCCGTGCCACGAAGTTCTCGGGCGGCTCGGGCGCGGCCCCCGTGGCCCCGGCCGCCCGTTCCTCCGTCAGCTCCGGCCCACCGTCCAGCGGGTCCGGCCCGAAGTCGGGCAGCGGCTTCGCATACCGCAGCGGGGCCCAGTACGCCATCCGTGACGCCTCGCCCATGTCCCGGCCGAACAGCGCGGTGTCCCAACGGGACTTCAGCAGTTCCGCACGGACCTTGTTCCCGTTGCCGTGGACGTAGACCACCGTGGGCGGCATGCGTTTCCTCCCGTTGTTCAGCTGCGCCGCAGCACGATGTCGTCGTGAGAGCTGAGCCGCTGCCAGCGCTCCCTGGGGGCGCGGCCCACCGGCATCAGATCGACGGCCGACAGCGGGCCCAGGTCCAGCGAGGTCAGCTCGACGACGTCCGACACCGGCACCTGGAACGTCCGGAAGGCGCCGAGCGGCGGCGGTGCCCCCGGCGTCGCCCCGGCCAGCGCCCGTTCGGCGTCGCGGGTCAGGTCCGGGCTCTGGTCGAGGACGTACGCCGTCGCCGCGAGCGCACCGTCCTGGAGGAACGCGGCCACCTTCCAGAAGCGCAACGGCACCTGGATACCCCGGTACGGCGGGTCCGAGTCGTGCAGCACCGGCCCGGTGAGCACGGCCAGCTTCCGGTCGAAGTCGGCGGCGTGGGCGAGCAGATGGTTCTCCAGCCCCTGCCAGAGCTCCTTGCCCTGGTTGAACACATCGGCCTGCGGGGCGGCGTTGGTGTAGTGGAAGGTGTCCGCATTGGCCTGGTTGGCCTCCGCGGCCTCGCCCCACACCGGGTCGAGCCGGCGCACCAGATGCCCCTTGTCCAGGGAGTTGTCGTGGTAGACGGCGTCCCCGGCCTGCCGGTTCTCGGGCAGCCGCGGATCGAACCGCCAGCTGCTCTCGCGCGGCACATGCTCCAGCAGCCGCCGGCCGTCGATGCACACGGCGGTGGCAGCGGCCATCCGCCGGTCCGGGCGGAGCACGACGGTGAAGTGGGTGTACGGCAGGACCACGGTCTCCACATCGGCCCGCTTCGGCTTCGGCAGCGGCACCGGAACGCCGAGGAAGCGCTCGTCATAACCCGTCCGGCCGGCCAGGGCGTCCCGGGGCCCGGCGCCGGCCGTCGCCCCGCCCGCCCACGGGGAATCTGGTGGGATCATGCGATAACCGGTTCCCGGTGGTGCGGACCGCCCACCGGTGCCCACCGCGAAGCCACTCGAACAGCCGCGCGCATCCCCGGTACCCCGTGGGGAGGGGCCCGTTCAGGCGCGGCTGGCCCGCGGAGCCGGGTTCGACGACACCGAGACCGATGAATTCGACGAGACCCTGATGTTCTACGACCGGGAATTCCTCGACGACGAGCTGCACCGCGAATTCGGCCGCTTCGCCCGGGGCGTCCGCATCCTGGCGCTGGCCTCCGACGGGGATGCCAACGGCAAATTCACCGGAACTCTGCTGGAGGTCTGGAACGGCATACGCAGACGGGACGCGGTCCGAGGACCGCGTCCCGTCAGAGGGTGCGCACTCACTCCGTGGGGTAGATGTCTCCGCCCCGCATCATGCTTTCCTGCTCACTCTGGGACTGTAGCCTGCGGGCCTTCTCCTCGAGCCGCTTCCGCTCGTCCGGGTCGCTGGTGCGTTCCGCGGCCGCCTTCAATTCCTGGGCCTTGTCGCGCATCTGCTGGATTCGTGCGCGTGCTTCTCCTGATGCACTCATGATCTGTCCTCGTGTTTCCGTTCTCGCGCGGTATTGGGGGAGCTGCATATACCAGCGAATCAGGCCGGGCCGCGGTCGGCACGTCGAAAGGTCACTCGCCGGGACGAGAAAAGCGCAAGCGGCAACGAAGCGCGATCGTAGAGGCCCGCCGACCGCGGCACGCCCGGGTATTGCGGCGTGTCTCCACCGGATGGCCTTCCTGAATGGCGAGGGCGGCCAAAAGGGACGTTGGCTGAGGCACAGAAGCCCAACGTCCGCTGAGTGTCAGCGCTTCTGGTGTTTGACGCTCCCCTCGTTCAGTGGAGTCCCTCCATGTCATCCGAACCAGCACTTTGTGGGGGCGACGCCGAACTGTCATCGACAGAACACGGCGAGCACTATCCGCCCAACACCCCTGAGAAGAACTCGGCCCGCACCCTTCTGTGGGAAGCAGTCACCCACCGGCCCCTGGAGGAAGTCGCCGCCCTGGTGGAACTGCTCAAGCGCAGCGGTGACATTCCCAACCCCGGCGACGAAGCCCTGCGAGTGGCGGTCCTTTCCCGTCCGGTGAGCGACGTCGCCGCGCTCTTCGAGATGCTCCAGGCCACCCCGCACACCGTGGAATCGAGCTTTGACGCACTGCGTACGGCGGCCGTGGACCGGTCCGTCGAGGAGGTCGCGCAGCTGATCGAGCTGTTCGACCACGCGAAGGGCGGCGGCGCGGGCGCATACGGCGGCGCCGATTCCTACGGTGTGCCCGACCAGTACCCGCCCGGCCCGGGCGGCTCCGGCGGGTCCGGTGGCTCCGGCGGCTTCGGTGAGCCGGAGCAGACCTCGACCATGCACGTCCTCGACCCCGACGTACGCCCCTTGGGCAACGCCGGTCAGGCGGCCGCCGGCGGATACCGCGAGAACGCACCGCAGCAGCCGCCCAACCGCACCCCCTGGGCCCAGCGGCCGGCCGGCAGCCCGCCGCACGGTGGCCAGGCCTGGTCCAGAGGGCACGAGGAGGATCAGCAGCCCGGCTACGCCGTCCACGGCGTGCTGCGCTCGGTGCTGCGCTGGCCGGCGGCCGTGGCCCTGGCGCTGTGCGGGCTGAGCCATCTGCCGGTGAACACGTCCCATGTGCAGGGGGCCCAGGCGGCCGTCGGGCTCGCGATGGCCATCGTCGTGATCTACCTGCTGCTGGCGGGCCTGCTGGCGATGCGCGACACCGCCCTGGTCTGGACGGTCAGCGCCGCCGCGGCCATGGTCATCATCGCCCTGCACGCACTGTCCCGCGCCGGGGTCCTCACCCCGCTGGGCGGCGGGCTCGGCGAGACCGCGATGTGGCCCGAACTGCTGGCGGTGGGACTGGCCATCGTCAGTGCCGGGCTCGCGGGTGCGGCGCTGCTCAGCCGTCCGCACCGGGTAGGTCCGGCGCCGGCGGGAGTGTGAGCGGCCGACGGACACACGGCATTACGGGCGCGGGCCGGGACCCTGAACGGGGTTTCCGGCCCGCGCCCGTCGTCGTGCCCGCGGAAGGGCCTCAGGTGTGCGGGGCGCCGTAATACCCGGCGAGCAGCCGGTGGTACTCGTCGTCCCCGATGTGTTTCTCCCGGTCGAACTCCGGGGCGTGCTCGATCTCCTTCTTCGTCCGGGCGAGATAGATCGTGCTGCGGTCGAAGTCGATCGAGGAGATGACCCCGGCCGGCACCAGGATGTGCCGGCCGAAGACCCACACCCTCGTGTCCACCACCAGAGAGGCGGCGCCGGCCTCGTCGGAGTGCGCGTCGACCGTACCGACGGTGCCGTCGATCGCCTCGACCGTGAAGCCGGTCAGGTCGGTCCCGGCCTGGTATCCCACCGTGTCGTGGTAACCCCAGATGCTGTCCGTCACGGAAACCTCCCGGGATGCTGAGCGGGCCGGACGGCGGCCTACCAGCGGTACCAGCGGCCGCGCCGGCCGCCGTCGCCCACCGAGCGGACGAAGAAGCCGAGCAGCCAGATCGCCAGCACCACCAGGGCGACGATCCACAGTGCCTTCAACGCGAAGCCCGCGCCGAAGAGAATGAGCGCGATGAGCAGGACGAGAAGCAACGGAACCATGGTGTTCCACCTCCGGAACGGCGTGTGCCCCTCCCAGGGACAATCATGCCTCTGGTGGGGCAAACGGGGCGCCCCGAGGGGGCGTCAGTCCTTGGACGAGTAATGCCGCAGCGCCCAGGCGGGCAGCCCGAACCAGCAGAGGAGGAACCAGACGATGAGTGCCACGACGAGATAAGGGACGACGGGGGAGTGGGACGTCGCGATGCGCAGGATCAGCAGCAGTGCCGAGGTGACCGTCGCCAGCAGCAGCACGGTCCCCCCGAGGGCCAGACGCGAGGCCCACACCACCGTCTCGGGCTTGATCCGGTGGCCGGTCACCAGCCGGTGGAAGGTGACGGTGCCGATCAGCGCCCCTGTGGTGGCCGCGCCCAGCAGCACCGTCACCACGTAGATGACCTTGTCGGTGGGAGGGAGCGTGAGGAACCGCGGCATGAACACCACGGTGAGCAGGAACCCGAAGAGGATCTGCACCCCGGTCTGGATGACCCGTACCTCCTGGAGCAGTTCCAGCCACCGCCGGTCGGCACGCTCCTCCGGTGTCTCATTGCGCCCGTCGGACGTCTGATGCGGACCCAGCTTCACCGGGGCCTCCCTGGCTAGGACTTCTCGCGGGTGCGGAAGGCCAGCTCGTCGTCCTTGACCTCCACCCTCACCTCGTCACCGGACGTCAGCGCCCCGTCCAGCAGCAGCCGCGAGAGCGCATTGTCGACCTCGCGCTGGATCGTGCGGCGCAGCGGCCGGGCCCCGTACTCGGGCTGATGGCCGCGGTGGGTGAGCCAGTCCACGGCCTCGGGGCTGAACTCCACGGCGATGTCCTGGGCGTGCAGCCGGCGGCCGGTCCCCTCCAGCAGCAGACCGGTGATCTGCCGCAACTGGTCGTCGGTGAGCCGGCGGAAGACGATGATCTCGTCGAGCCGGTTGAGGAACTCCGGACGGAAGTGCTCGCGCAGGCTCGCCAGCGCCCGCTCGCGCGCCCCGTCGCCGCCCTCCGCCCCGGATATCTCCGTGCCGAAGCCCAGCACCCCGCGACCACCGCTGAGCGCCTCGGAACCGAGGTTGCTGGTCATCACGATGACGGTGTTCTTGAAGTCGACGGTCCGGCCCTGGGAGTCGGTCAGATGCCCGTCGTCGAGCACCTGGAGCAGCATGTTGAAGACATCCGGGTGGGCCTTCTCCACCTCGTCGAGCAGCAGCAGCGAGTACGGATGGTGGCGCACCGCCTCGGTCAGCTGCCCGGCGTCCTCATGGCCGACGTATCCCGGCGGCGCACCCACCAGCCGGCTGACGGTGTGCCGCTCCTGATACTCGCTCATGTCCAGCCGCACCATGCGGTCCTCGCTGCCGAACAGCGCCTCGGCGAGCGCCCGGGCCAGTTCGGTCTTGCCCACACCGGTGGGCCCCAGGAAGAGGAAGCTGCCGATCGGGCGCTCCGGGTCGGAGAGGCCGGCCCGCGAGCGCAGAATCGCCTCGGAGACCGCCGTGACCGCATCGTCCTGGCCGATCACCCGGGAGTGCAGCCGGTCCTCCAGCCCGAGCAGCCGCTCCTTCTCCTCCTGGGTGAGACTGCTGAGCGGTACGCCGGTCTGCCGCGAGACGATCTCGGCGATGTCCTCCGGGGTGACCATCACGATCTGTCCGTCGCCGGTCGGCTTCTCGCCCCGGGCGGCCTCGATCCGCGCGGTGAGTGCGGCGATCCGGTCCCGCAGCTCGGTGGCCCGTTCGTACTGCTCCGCGGCGACCGCCTGGTCCTTGTCCACGGCCAGTTGCTCCACCTCGCGCTCCAGGGCGCGGACGTCGGTGGTCTTGGTGCCCGAACGCAGCCGGACCCGGGCGCCCGCCTGGTCGATCAGGTCGATGGCCTTGTCGGGCAGGAAGCGGTGGGCGATGTAGCGGTCGGAGAGTTCGACGGCCGCCTGCAACGCCTCGTTCGTGTAGCGGACCTGGTGGTGCGCCTCGTAACGGTCCTGAAGGCCGCGCAGGATCTCCACGGTGTCGGCGACGGTCGGCTCGGGCACCAGAATGGGCTGGAAGCGGCGGGCGAGCGCGGCGTCCTTCTCGATGTGCCGCCGGTACTCCTCCAGTGTGGTCGCACCGATGACGTGCATCTCCCCGCGCGCCAGGGCGGGTTTGAGCATATTGCTCGCCTCCAGCGAACCGCCGTCGCCGCTGCCCCCGCCGGCTCCGACGACCGTGTGCAGCTCGTCGATGAAGACGATCAGCGAGTTCGGGTGCGCCCGTACCTCCTCCATGATCCCGTTCATCCGCTCCTCGAAGTCACCGCGGTAGCGGGTGCCGGCGACCACGGCGGTCAGATCCAGCGCGACCACCCGGCGTCCGGCGAGGGTGTCGGGCACATCCCCGTCGGCCAGCCGCTGGGCCAGCCCCTCCACGATCGCCGTCTTGCCGACGCCCGCGTCGCCGACCAGCACCGGATTGTTCTTCCCCCGCCGGGAGAGCACCTCGATGGTCTGCTCGATCTGCTCCGCGCGGCCGATGACCGGGTCGATCCGGCCCGCACGGGCGAGATCGGTCAGATCACGGCTGAACTTGTCCAGGGTCGGGGTGTCGTGCTTGGGCGCGGCGCCGTGCTCGCCGCCCGAGTGCTGGGGCCCGTGGCTGCCCTGCGGCGCGGCCTGCGGATCGAAGTGGGCGAGGTTCAGGATGCGTCCTGCCGCCGAGTCCGGGTTGGCCGCCAGCGCGTCGAGCACATGCTCGGGGCCGATGTACGACGCCCCGTTGTCCCGCGCCAGCTCGTGCGCGCCCAGCAGGGCCCGCTTGACCGCAGGGGTCACCGCCACGCTGCTCTGCTTGGGACCGCTGCCCGCGCTGCGGTCGATCTCGGCCGCCAGCGCGTCGGGGTCCGCCCCCGACTGCCTGAGCAGGGTGCGGGTCGGCTCGGCGGCGAGCGCCGCCCGCAGCAGGTGCTCGGTGCCGAGCTCGGGACTGCCGTGCTCGGCGGCGTAGGCGGCAGCGGAGGTCACCAGGTCCCGGGCGGGACCGCTCATCAGGCGCGCGATGTCCGCCTGGCGGGCCGCCGACGGCCCCGTTTCGCCACTGCCGGACTTCGTGGCCCCACCGAAGAAGCGCGCGAGGAATTCACCGAACGGGTCCGGGCCGTAACCCTCCGGACCCATGAATCCATTGCTCATGTGTGTCCGTTCCGCTGTCACGGCGGTACCGCGACATGCTGCCTTGTCGGGTGCCTTGTGGTGCCCTTGTACTCCTGCCTGGCGGATGCCCGAGAGACGAGGCGTCACACGCCACTCCACTGCTTCAGGATCAGCTCCCGCACAGCCATCCGCACCCGGACGGGCCAGCATGGACACCGCGCGTCCGGCGCAATACGCCCCCGCGCGGCGTTAACCGGGCCGGCCTCGGGGAACCGGTTGCGGTGGACAGCCAGGGGCGGCTGTGTTCACGACGGAGGCCACCGCACATGCCGAGCACGCACACCGGGACGGCCGGGAGTGATCCCGAGGACGCCGGGCAGCAGTACGACGCCACCCCGTACCTGCCCGCGCGGGGCGGGCTGCCGGCGTACCGGCGGGCAGCGGCGGACTGCCACGGCTGCCCGCTCTTCCGCGAAGCGACCCAGACGGTCTTCGGGACGGGCAGCTCCTCGGCGCGGACCATGTTCGTCGGGGAGCAGCCCGGCGACCAGGAGGACCGCCAGGGAGAGCCCTTCGTGGGGCCGGCCGGACGGCTGTTGCGCAAGGCGATGGGCGAGGCCGGGCTCGACGAGCAGGAGGCGTACTTCACCAATGCCGTCAAGCACTTCAAGTTCACCGTGGCGGCCCGCGGCAAGCGCCGCATCCACAAGGCGCCGAGCCTGCGCGAGATGACCGCCTGCCGGCCCTGGCTGCACGCCGAACTGAACCTGGTCGGCCCGGAGGTGATCGTGGTGCTGGGCGCCACCGCCGCCAAGTCGCTCCTCGGCTCCTCGTTCCGGGTGACCAAGGAGCGGGGCACACCGGTCGAGAGCAACCACGGGCTGGTGGTGGCCACCATCCACCCGTCGGCCGTGCTGCGCTCCGACGACCGCGCCGAGTCCTACGCCGGTCTGGTCTCCGACCTGCGGGCGGTGGCCCGGGTCCTGGAATGACGACTGGCGGCCGGGCGGAAGGGAACTCGATGTCCATGGATCACACCCAGGCACCCGTACTCCAGGCACTCGCCGACTACCACGCGACAGGCCGGGTGCCGTTCAGTCCGCCCGGGCACAAACAGGCCCGGGGCGCCGATCCGCAGGCCCGGGAGGTGCTCGGCGATGCCGTCTTCCACGGCGACGTACTGGCCTCCGGCGGGCTGGACGACCGGCGGACCGGGGGCGAGGTGCTGGAGCGCGCCGAGCGCCTGATGGCCGACGCCGTGCACGCCGACCACACCTTCTTCACCACCTGCGGCAGTTCCCTCTCGGTGAAGGCCGCGATGCTCACCGTCGCCGGGCCGCACGAGGAACTGCTGATCGGACGGGACGCGCACAAGTCCGTGGTCTCCGGACTGATCCTCTCCGGGATCCGCCCGGTCTGGGTCGAGCCGCAGTGGGACCCGGACCGGCATCTGGCGCACGCGCCGTCGGCGGAGGCCTTCGAACGGGCCTTTGCCGCGCACCCCGACGCCAAAGGAGCGCTGGTCACCAGCCCCACCCCCTATGGGAGCTGCGCCGACCTCCGCGCCGTCGCCGAGGTCTGCCACCGCCGCTCCCGGCCGCTGATCGTCGACGAGGCATGGGGCGCCCATCTGCCCTTCCACCCCGACCTGCCCACCTGGGCCATGGACGCCGGGGCCGATGTCTGCGTGACCAGCATCCACAAGATGGGCAGCGGCCTGGAACAGGGGTCGGTCTTCCATCTTCAGGGCGATCTGATCGCCCCCGCGGACCTCAAGATCCGCGCGGACCTGCTGGGCACCACCAGCCCGTCCGTGCTGATCTACGCGGGTCTCGACGGCTGGCGACGCCAGATGGCGCTGCACGGCCGGGAACTGATGGACCGGGCGCTGGCCCTGGCGGGCGAGGTGCGGTCGGCGATCGAGGCGATCGACGGGCTGCACGTCAACGACCGGGCGGACTTCTGCGGGCCGGGCCTGGGCGACGACTTCGATCCGCTCCCCGTCGTCATCGACGTCAGCGCCCTCGGTACGACGGGCTACCGTGCGGCCGACTGGCTGCGTGCGCACCGCCGTACCGATGTGCACCTGGCCGATCACCGCAGGATCAGTGCCCAGCTCACCCACGCCGATGACGCGGAGACCACGGGTGCCCTGCTGAGCGCGCTGAAGGACCTGGTCCGCGCGGCACCGGAGCTGCGGCCGGCGCCCACGGTCGCGGTGCCCGCACCGGAAGAGCTGCGGATGCAGCAGTGCGTCCTGCCGCGTGACGCGTTCTTCGGCCGCACCGAGAACGTCCCGGTCGCGCGGGCGGCCGGCCGGATCGCCGCCGAGATGATCACCCCCTATCCGCCCGGCATCCCGGCCGTGCTGCCCGGTGAACGGCTCACCGAACCCGTGCTGAGGTATCTGCGCTCCGGCATCGAGGCGGGGATGAACCTCCCCGACGCCACCGACACCCGCCTCGACACGGTCCGGGTCCTCGTCGAGCCGGAGCGGGACGGCTGATCCCGGGTGCCCCGGCGCGTGGCCCCGTCGTCACAACTCCCGCTGGATGAGGGCCAGATCGGAGCTCAGCGCATCGAGCCAGATGACCGAGTCGACGAGCAGCGCGGCGGAGACCGCACGAGCCTCCCGGTCCGGGCCGTCCTGCGGGACGGGCGGGGCGACGGCGAGCAGGCCGCGGATGTCGAGGGGACGGGGGAGTTCGTGCAGCGGGCCGCGGTCCGCGCAGAGGCGTTCGGCCAGCGCCCGGTAGTCGGCCGCCGTGGTGCCCGCCGCCTGCCGTAGCCAGGTGCCGACCTCGTTCGGGGCGATCCGGCCCGGGCGGCCGGGCAGCTGCCGTTCGCCGCGCCGGGCGTCCGCCCCGGCGGCCAGCACGGCGGGCCAGTCCGGTTGCCGCTCGGTCCGCTCCCTCGGCTCGCTCTGGTACTGCGCCAGGCACTCCTGCGCGAGCATCAGCGCCCGGTTGATCGCGAGGATGTCGGCGGCGCTGTCGGCCGCGGCGGCGCCGGCCGTCCCGGTGCGCTCGACGAGCCGGGCGGTGGTCCGCCCGATCGCGTCGGCGATGGCCGTACACAGCGCCGCCATGTTCCGGCGCACCTCGGGCCCCGCACCCCGCGGCCAGGCCACCAGCCCGCAGAACAGACCGATCAGGCTGCCGGCCAGCACGTCCTCCAGCCGGACCGGGGCGAGCTGCCAGGTGGTGGGCGATACCTGGGCGAACAGCACCGCCACGACCAGGGTGAATCCGCCCTGCGCCCAGGCCAGTCCGCGCAGCGGCCCCGCGGTGAACGCCACCAGCATCACCAGCGGCAGCAGCACCGCGTACACCGTCTCGCGGTCGTGCACCAGCGCCAGCATCCCGCCGGCCAGCACCGCACCGATCAGCGTGCCGACGAGGGCCTGCCGGACCGCCGAGCGGGTCTCCAGGCTCGTCGTACGGGTCAGCGTCAGCGTCGCCAGCAGCACCCAGAAGCCGTGCTGAAGGTCGAGGAGCCCGGCGACGGCCCGGGCCGCGGCCAGGCCGAGCGCGAACCGGCAGGCGTTCTGGAAGATCACCGAGCGCGGCGTCAGGTGGCAGGTCAGCCGCCGCCACCACAGCTCGGGGGCGTGCGCCCGTGCGTAGCTGAAGGCGTGCCCTGCGGGGTTGCGGTCGACGCTGCGGTCGCCGAGCAGCAGCCGGGTGGCCAGCACCAGGAGGACGGCGGCGTCGGCGGCCTGGACGACCAGGGACCGGCGGCGCAGATAGACCAGCCGGTCGTCGGCGCTCAGCCGCTCCAGGGTGTCCAGGGCCCGGTGGGTACGGACGGGGCCCAGCTCCTCCTGAAGGGGCACGGGGGAGGGGCCCTCGCCGGGCCGCAGCCGCTTGCCGCGCCGCAGCGCCCCGGCCGTCCCGCGGGCGGCGGCGCCGATGCACCGGAGCAGGGCGGCCGTCTCGGGCAGGTAGGCACGCCGCGGCCCGGCCGCGGTGTGCAGGGAGTCGAGCCGGCACAGCAGCGCGCGCACCGATTCCGCGGCATGTGCCATGGCCTTGTGGGCGAGGGTGGGGGAGGTGGGCAGATCGGCGGGGGGTACATGGGCGGGGTGCAGCGCATCGGCGGCCGTACGCGCCCGCGTCAGCACCGCCGCCGGGACGGGCCCGCCGCGGTGGTCCGCCAGGGCGGCGGCCGCATCGGAGGCCTCGGCCAGCAGCCGGCGGAACGAGGGGGTCTCCGGTTCGGGCATCAGGAAGCGCTGGGCCAGCGCGAGCAGTACGGCCCCCAGCAGAAACCCGAGGAGCCGCTGGGAGAGGGTCTCCGGGGCGTACGGCGGGAAGCACGGGAGGATGTAGAGCAGCTGCATCCCGGGGGCCGCGCCGGCGATCCTCGGTCCTGTGGTGGCCGCGTAGGCGACCGCGAAGCCGATGACGAGCATCCCGACGACGGCCGTCCAGGTCTGTACGGCGAGCAGGGTGCCCAGCGTGAGCAGCACCAGGCCCGCGGGGATCGCGGTGAGGGTGGTGGCGGCGCGCTGGCGCCCCGACCCCGGGATCCTGGCGAGTGCGCCGAGCGAGACCACGGTGAATGTGGCGTAGACGGACATCACGGTCAGGTTGAGCCCGTAGCGGCACACATAGAAGGCGATGCAGGAGGCGGTGGTCACGCGGAGCGCATTGCCGACCACCGTGCGGTGCGCGCGCAGCGCCTGCCTGCCGGGCTCCAGCAGAGAGCGCAGTCTGTGCAGAACCGCGTCACCTGGCCCGCCGGGCGGATGCCCCCGCCCGTACCGCGGGGGAGCTTCCTGCTGTGGCCTCACCCCTCCACTATTGGCCAGCGGCCCCCGGTCCGCACCGCGCACCGGGCCGGCCGGCGCCCGCGCACAGCGGGCGCAGCGCCCCCGTCGGACCGTTTCGCCCGCCGGCCCGGTTACCTGCCCACGTCCCCCGTCCACGCCCCCTTTCCAAGGCCCCCGCTCTCCCTGCCGCCGGCAAACGGCACACAGCGAAGGGGAGTTGGCGAGGTCCGGCGGGCCGGGAGGCGGACCGTAGACTGCCGACCGTGACGGAGACGACGGCCGGTGCGGCGCACGCCGGCGATGCGGAGCGACCGGCGCTGCCGGCGACCGGCTGGGCGGTCCTGGGGCTGCTCTCCTTCGGTGAGGAGCTGTCCGGCTACGACCTGAAGAAGTGGGCGGACCGGTCGCTGTGCTTCTTCTACTGGAGCCCGTCCTTCAGCCAGATCTACGGCGAGCTCAAGCGGCTGGAGAAGGCCGGTTGTATGCGTTCGCGGCTGATCGCCCAGGACACCGGCCACCGCGACAAGCGCGTCTACGTCATCACCGACGAGGGCCTGGCGGCGGTCCGCCACTGGGCGCGCGAGGCACCGGTGGAGCCCCCGGTGCTCAAGCACGGCGTGATGCTGCGGCTGTGGCTCGGGCACCTGCTGGAGGACGACCGGATGCGGGAAGTCCTCGGCCGCCACCGCGCGTATGCGGAGTCCATGCGGCAGCGCGCCGAGACGGAAGCCGAGGGCGCCCGGGCCGAAGAGGCCTGGACCTACCCCGCACTCGTCCGGAAATGGTCGGAGCGGTTCTACGCCTCCGAACGGGATCTGGCCGACGCCATGCTGGCCGACCTGGACGAGAGCGAGCGCAGGCGGCCCTGACGCCGCCCGGCCGCCCCCGTCGCGACCGGATCAGGCCGCGAGCAGCTTCTCGTAGCCCGCCAGGCGCACGCACACGGTCAGGCCGAGCATCGCCTGCTCCACCTCGGCCGGGCTCGGGTAGCTGGGCGCGATGCGGATCGTCGCGTCGCGCGGGTCGTCGCCGTACGGGTGGGTCGCGCCGGCCGGGGTCAGCACGATGCCCGCCTCGGCCGCACGGCGCACCACGTCCTTGGCGCAGCCCTCCGGGACCTCCAGGGTGATGAAGTATCCGCCCTTGGGGCTGGTCCATGTGGCGAGTCCGGTGCCGCCGAGCTCGGTCTCCAGGATCCGCTGGACGGCCGCGAACTTCGGCTGGAGCAGGGCTCGTTGGCGCTCCATGTGGGCCCGTACGCCGTCCGCGTCCCGCAGGAAGAGGACGTGGCGCAGCTGGTTGACCTTGTCGGGGCCTATGGAGCGCTTGGCGTTGTTGGCGGTCAGCCAGCTCACATTGGCGGGCGAGGAGCCGAAGAAGGCGACGCCCGCACCCGCGAAGGTGATCTTCGACGTGGAGCCGAAGACGAACGCCCGGTCCGGGTTGCCGCTCTCGGCGCACGCGGACAGCAGATCGGCGATCTCGACGGGCTCCTCGGTGAGATGGTGGGCGGCGTAGGCGTTGTCCCAGAAGATCCGGAAGTCCGGGGCGGCGGTCTCCATACGGGCCAGGCGCGCCACCGTCTCGTCGCTGTAGCTGACGCCGGTCGGGTTGCTGTACTTCGGGACGCACCAGATGCCCTTGACGGCCGGGTCCTCGGCGACCAGGCGCTCCACGACGTCCATGTCCGGACCCGACGCGCCCATCGGGACGGGGATCATCTCGATGCCGAACCGCTCACAGAGCGCGAAGTGCCTGTCGTAGCCGGGCACCGGGCACAGGAACGCGATCCGGTCCTGGTCGGCCCAGCGGGACCCGGCGCCGGGCAGCACGCTCAGCAGCGCGTGGACCAGGCAGTCGTGCATCAGCTCCAGGCTGGAGTTGCCGGCCGCGAGGAGCTGCCCGGCCGGTACCTGGAGCACCTCGGCGAATATCTCCCGGAGCTCCAACAGCCCTTGCAGCCCACCGTAGTTGCGTACGTCCGTGCCGTCGGCGGTGGTGGTGGGCCGGCCGCCCGGCAGGTTCAGCAGGTCCGCGGAGAGGTCGAGCTGTTCGGGCGCGGGCTTGCCCCGGGTGAGGTCGAGCTTGAGTCCCTGTGCCGCCAGCTCCTCGTAGTCGTGCCGAGCCCGGTCGAGAAGCCCGGCCAGGGTGTCGGCGCTCAGCTCGGTGGTCATGGTGATTCCTCTCGCAGGGGCTGTCTGCCACGGTGCCCGGGGGCGCCTGCCGAGGATACAAAGGCTGGCAGGGGCGGTGCGGGGCGCTCCATATAGAGAGATGGGGCGGTCAGCCAGCGAGATGAGACGGTCAGCCGGCCAGCACCCGGGCCCGGCAGTCGGCCGGTGTCCCCCAGGCGTCGCGCAGCGGTCTGGCCTTGCGGATCCAGAGGGAGAGGTCGGGCTCCGCCGTGTAGCCGAGGGCGCCGTGCAGCTGGAGCGCCGTCCGGGCCGCGGCATAGGCCGCCTCGCCCGCCGCGGTCTTCGCCGCCGCCACCTCCCGGCCCGCCGAGGGGGCGCCCGCCGCCACGGCCAGCGCTGCCGCATGCACCAGCGGCTGCGCGAACTCCAGCCCGATGAGGGCATCCGCCAGCCGGTGTTTGACCGCCTGGAAGGACCCGATGGCCACCTTGAACTGGGTGCGCCGACGGACGTGGGTGACGGTCGCCGCCAGCAGGGCGCGGCCGAGGCCGAGCGACTGTGCCGCGGTGGCGAGCCGGGCGACCTCGACGGCGTGCGCGGCGGCCTCCGTCACCGCCGGGCCCCGGGCCAGGAGGGTGCCGCCGAGCGGGCGGGCCAGCCGCCGGGCCGGATCGAGGGAGGGCTGTACGGGGCCATGGGTGTCCGTGCGGCACACCGTGTCGCCTTGGACGACCAGGACGGTGTCGGCAGCGTCCGCGTCCAGCGCGTACGGCACCCCGGCGCACAGGCTCAGCACGGCACCACCGGCCGCGATCCGCGGCAGCCACTCCCCGGCCGCGGTGTCCTCGCCGAGCCGGGCCAGGAACGCCGCCGACGCCACCGTCTCCACCACCGGACCCGGCACCGCGTGACGCCCCAACTCGCCGAAGGCCACGGCCAGGTCGACGGGCAGTGGCCCCAGCCCGCCGTACCGTTGCGGGACCGCGAGCCCGAAGACCCCCGCCTCCGCCAGCCGCGCCCACAGCGCCCGGCCCGGTGTGTGCTCGCCCGAGGCCCAGGCCCGCACCGCCGCCGGGGTGTCGCCGGCCGCCAGCATCCCGTCGAGGGTACGGGCGAATGCGCGCTGCTCACCGGTCAGGAGGAAGCGCATCACCGGCGTCCCTTCGGCAGGCCCAGCAGCCGCTCGGCGATGATGTCGCGCTGGATCTCGTTGGTTCCGGCGTAGACCGGCCCGGCCAGCGAGAAGGTGTAGCCGTCCGCCCAACTCCCGTGCGCGGGGGCCTCGTCGGCGTCCTCGGCGAGCGCGCCGTACGGGCCCAGCAGATCCAGCGCGGTCTCGTGCAGGGCGAGGTCCAGCTCGGACCAGAAGACCTTGTTCAGGCTCGGCCCGGCGCCGAGGGATTCCCCTTCCGCCAGCCGGGACGCCTGGGCGTAGCCGAACAGCTGGTAGGCGCGGGCACCGATGAGGGCGTCGGCCACCCGCTCGCCGAGCGCCGGACCGGCGCTGTCGGGGGCCGTGCGCCACAGCGCGGCCAGCCGCTCGGCGGCCGCCGTGAAGCGGCCCGGGCTGCGCAGCGTCAGACCGCGCTCATTGCCCGCGGTGCTCATCGCCACCTGCCAGCCCTGGCCCGGCTCGCCGATGACGTCCGCGTCGGGCACGAACACCCCGTCGAGGAAGATCTCGGCGAACGCCGGCTTGCCGTCGAGCCGGCCGAGGGGGCGTACCGTCACACCCGGCGCGTCCAGCGGGAACATCAGATACGTCAGCCCCTGGTGCGGCCGGGCGGTGGCCGGGTCGCTGCGGAACAGGCCGAAGGCGCGGTCGGCGAAGGTGGCCCGGGACGACCAGGTCTTCTGTCCGTTCAGCAGCCAGCCGCCCCCGGTCCGTACGGCCGTCGAGCGCAGCGACGCCAGGTCCGAGCCCGCCTCCGGCTCCGACCAGGCCTGGGCCCAGATGACCTCGCCGCTCGCCATGGGCCCCAGGATGCGGGCGCGTTGCTCCGCGGTGCCGTGCTCGAAGAGCGTGGGGGCGAGCAGGCTGATGCCGTTCTGGCCGACCCGGCCGGGGGCGCCCGCGGCGTAGTACTCCTCCTCGAAGATCAGCCATTGCAGCAGCGAGGCGCCCCGGCCGCCGTACTCCTCGGGCCAGGAGACCACCGACCAGCGGTCCGCGAAGAGCCTGCCCTCCCACTCCCGGTGGGCGGCGAAGCCCTCGGCGGTCTCCAGTGACGGCAGCGGGGCGGCGGGTACCTGGGCGGCGAGCCAGGACCGCACCTCGGACCGGAAGGCGTCGTCCGCGGCGGAGAAGGCGAGATCCATCAGGACCCTGCCGTTCCGGGGGAGTGGGGGCGTGGTGCGGCGTGCTGCCGCATCGCGCGGATGTCCACCCCGCCGAGCGGGTCCGCGGCGGTTTCGGCGTTGTGCGCATGGGCGAGGTGGTGCAGGCCGAACACCGAGTCCAGACCGCTGTGCAGGCCCTGGAGGTCCTCGGCCTGGTTGACGGCGCGCTTGGTCAGTGCCAGCCCGAGCCGGGGCATCTCCGCCACCCGCAGCGCCAACTCCCGTGTGCGGTCAGCGAGTTCACACCTCGGTACGACCCGGTTGACCATGCCCACCTGATACGCCCGCTGTGCGGTCATCCGGTCGCCGGTGTAGAGGAACTCCTTGGCGATGCGCGGCGGCATCACCCACGGGTGGGCGAAGTACTCGACGCCGGGGATACCCATCCGTACGACGGGGTCGGCGAAGAAGGCGTCATCGGAGGCGACGATCAGATCGCAGACCCAGGCGAGCATCAACCCGCCCGCCACACAAGCCCCTTGGACCGCGGCGACCACCGGCTTGGGCAGCTCGCGCCAACGACGGCACATGCCCAGATAGACCTCCGACTCGCGGGCGAACCGGCTCTCCGCGCCCGCCTTGTCCGAGTGGTCCCACCACAGCCCGGCCGTACGGTCGAAGGGGAGGTGGGCATCGCGCCCGGGGGTGCCGATGTCATGGCCCGCGGAGAAGTGCCGGCCCGCCCCGGCCAGTACGACGACCTTGACCTCGTTGTCGTCCGCGGCGCGGTAGAAGGCGCGGTCGAGGGCGTAAGTCATCGCGGAATTCTGGGCGTTGCGGTAGTCCGGGCGGTTCATGGTGACGGTGGCGAGCGGGCCGTGGCGTTCGTAGCGCACCGGCTCGTCATCGGGCGTGGCGGGCATCCGCCCCTCCTTCCCTAACAATTGTTTGGTAGGTTAACGTACGGCCACCGCAGCGTCGAGGCCCCGGCCCCCGCCCGGAGCCCCGCACCGAGCACCCGCCGAAGGAGGCCCGCGCATGACACCGCCCGCCTATGTGCCCGGCCACCAACTGCTCGCCGGCCGCACCGCCGTCATCACCGCGGCCGCCGGTACCGGCATCGGCGGTGCCACCGCCCGCCGGTTCCTGGAGGAAGGCGCCCGGATCGTCATCGGCGACGCCCATGCCCGCCGGCTCAAGGAGAGCGGTGCGGCGCTGGCGGCGGAGTTCGGCGCCGACCGGGTCGCCGCCCTGCCCTGCGACGTCACCGACGAAGCACAGGTCGGTGCGCTGCTGGAGCTGGCCGAGGAGCGCCACGGCCGGCTCGACATCCTCGTCAACAACGCCGGGCTGGGCGGCACCGCCGACCTCGTCGAGATGACCGACGAGCAGTGGCACAAAGTCCTGGACGTGACGCTCAACGGCACCTTCCGCTGCACCCGCGCCGCGCTGCGCCGGATGCGGCACACCGGCCACGGCGGCGTGATCGTCAACAACGCCTCCGTCGTCGGCTGGCGCGCCCAGCGCGGCCAGGCCCACTACGCCGCCGCCAAGGCCGGGGTGATGGCGCTGACCCGCTGCGCCGCGCCGGAGGCCGCCGAGTACGGCGTACGGATCAACGCGGTCGCGCCCAGCCTCGCCATGCATCCGCACCTGGTGAAGGTCACCACCCCCGAACTGCTGGCCGAACTCACCGAGCGGGAGGCCTTCGGCCGGTACGCCGAGCCCTGGGAGGTCGCCAATGTCATCGTCTTCCTGGCCGGCGACTACGCCTCGTACATGACGGGCGAAACCGTGTCCGTCAGCTCCCAGCACGCCTAGGGGTCCCCTGAGCGCGCGCTGAGACGGCAGCGCCTTGCGGATCCGGCCGGCACGTCCGCAGAATCTGACCAAGGAGACACCATGTCCGAGGCCTTCATCGTCGGCGCGGTCCGCACCCCGGTCGGCAAGAAGGGCGGCGGTCTGTCCGCCGTCCACGCCGCCGACCTGGGCGCCCATGTGCTGACCGCGCTCATGGAACGCACCGGCGCCGACCCGGCCGCCGTGGAGGACGTGGTCTTCGGATGTCTGGACACGGTGGGGCCGCAGGCCGGAGACATCGCCCGTACGTGCTGGCTGGCCGCCGGACTGCCCGAAGAGGTCCCCGGCGTCACCGTCGACCGCCAGTGCGGCTCCTCCCAGCAGGCGATCCACTTCGCCGCCCAGGGTGTGCTGTCCGGCACCCAGGACCTGGTGGTGGCCGGCGGCGTACAGAACATGTCCCAGGTCCCGATCGCCTTCGCCAGCCGTCAGGCCGCCGCACCGCTGGGCCTGACCGAAGGGCCGTTCGCCGGCTCCGCGGGCTGGCGGGCCCGCTACGGCGACGCCCCGGTCAACCAGTTCCACGGTGCCGAACTGATCGCCACCAGATGGCACCTCTCGCGCCGCGCCATGGAGGAGTTCGCGCTCCGTTCCCACCAGCGGGCCGTCCGCGCCCTCGACGAGGGCCGCTTCGACCGCGAGACCGTCCCTTACGGGGAGGTCACCGCCGACGAGGGTCCGCGCCGCGACACCTCCCTGGAGAAGATGGCCACACTGGCGCCGGTCGTCGAGGGCGGCCGGCTGACCGCGGCGGTCTCCTCCCAGGTCTCCGACGGCGCCGCCGCCCTGCTGCTCGCCTCCGAGCGGGCGGTGGCCGAGCACGGTCTGACCCCGCGGGCCCGTATCCACCATCTGTCAGTACGCGGTGAGGACCCGATCCGGATGCTCTCCGCGCCGATCCCCGCGACGGCGTACGCACTGAAGAAGACCGGTCTGACGCTCGACGACATCGACCTGGTGGAGATCAACGAGGCGTTCGCCCCGGTCGTACTGGCCTGGCTGAAGGAGACCGGTGCCGACCCGGAACGGGTCAATGTCAACGGCGGTGCCATCGCCCTCGGCCACCCGCTCGGTGCGACCGGCGCCCGGCTGATGACGACCCTGCTGCACGAACTGGAGCGCACCGGCGGCCGGTTCGGGCTCCAGACCATGTGCGAGGGCGGCGGACAGGCCAACGTCACGATCATCGAACGGCTCTGACGCACCGTCAGGGACGGCTCCCGCTCAGCGCGGCAGGCCGGCGAGAGTGGCGTGCGCCTCGGCCATGATGCGGTCGACGAGCTCCGCGCAGGACGGCAGATCCTCCAGCAGACCCGCCACCTGGCCCGAGGCCATCACCCCGAGGTCGGTGCGGCCCTCGACCATCGACGCCCGCAGCAGCATCGGGGTGTTGGCCGCGAGCAGCACCTGGCTCCAGGACAGCTCCTTGCCCCGTTTCATCGCCAGGCCGTCGCGGACCATCCGTGCCCAGCTCAGCCCGGACAGCTTCCGGAACGCGGCGGCTCGGCGTACCGCCTTGAGCAGCCCGACGGTGCGCCCGGACCGCTCCAGCGCCTCGACCAGCTCGCTGCGCAGCATCCGGTGCGGCAGCCCGTCCACCTTCGTGGTGACGGTGATGTCCTGGACGCCCGCCTGGAGATAGCGGGCCTGGACGGCCCGCGGCACGGTGCTGTCCGACGTCAGCAGAAAGCGGGTGCCCATGGCGATGCCCGCCGCGCCGTAGGAGAGCGCCGCGACCAGGCCCCGCCCGTCGAAGAAGCCGCCCGCGGCGATCACCGGGATCCCGACCGCGTCCACGACCTGAGGGAGCAGCACGGTCGTGGCCACGCTCCCGGTGTGTCCGCCGCCCTCCCCGCCCTGGACGACGACCGCGTCCGCACCCCAGGCCGCGACCTTCTCGGCGTGGCGGCGGGCGCCGACGGAGGGGATGACGATCACCCCGGCGTCCTTGAGCCGGGCGATCAGCTCATGCGAGGGAGCCAGCGCGAACGAGGCGACCCGCACCCCCTCGTCGATGAGGACACGTACCCGCTCCGCCGCATCGCCCGCATCCGCCCGCAGATTGACCCCGAAGGGCGCCTCCGTACGGGAGGCGACCTCGCGGACCGCCGCCCGCAGCTGCTCGACGGTCATGGTGGCGGAAGCGAGGATGCCCAGGGCGCCCGCGTTGGCGGCGGCCGAGACCAGCCGCGGACCGGCCACCCACCCCATGCCGGTCTGTACGAGCGGATGCCGTACCCCGACGAGGTCGGTCAGCGCCGTCTCGATCCGGGCGCCGGTCATTCCGCCGGCACCTCACGGTCGCGCAGCCCCTCCGGGTCGATGACCTCGCGGATCAGCCGTAGTTCGGTGGCCGAGGGCTCCCGGGTGCGAGGCACCTCGTCGGGCACCACGAGGGCGAAACCGGTGGCGTCCTGGACCTGTTCGACGGTCACACCGGGGTGTACGGACACCAGCCGCATGGTGCGGTCGGGGGTCTCGAAGTCGAAGACCCCGAGGTTGGAGACGACACGCGGAATGCGGTGGTAGCGGGTCGCGGACGGCCCGGCAGCGGCCGCGCTGTCGTACCCGACACCGCTGATCATGTCGACCTTCTCGACGAAGACCCGCTTCGCATGCCGGGGGATCCAGTAACTCACCGGATTGTTCAGGGTGTTCACGGGCGCACCGCGGACGCCGAGGAGCTGGCGGGCGGGCTGCCGCCAGTCCCCGATGCAGGAGATGTTCTGGTTGCCGAAGCGGTCGAGCTGGCCGGCGCCCATCATGACGTGCCGCCTGCCGCCGGTGACCAGGGCCAGATGCCGGCGGTACGGCAGCCAGCCCTCGGTCTCCCCGTCGGGGCCGATGAGCAGCGCCTCGCCGTCGGTGAGCAGCAGACCGGGCGAGAAGGTGCGCCTGGCGAGCCGGGCGCCGACGGACGGAACCACCCCCATCGGGCTGGCCAGCACCTCGCCGTTGTCGCGCCAGGCCTCGGCACAGGCGAGCACGCAGTACTCGGCGCGGGTCGCCGGGCGTACGGTTGTCGTCACTTCTGCTCCTCGTGCCAGGCGTGGACCGCCGACTGGTAGGACTGCTCGTCCGCTCCCGACAGGAAGCGCTCCGCGAACCCGTCCCACGGGGTGGTCGCATACAGCTTCTGGAACGGCTCATCGCGGCCGTAGTCGGGGACGCACGAGGTGAAGTGCGCCCCGTTCGGCGTCGCCACGACTCCGGTGACCGTATGCCGGCTGATCAGCAGCCGCTGCGGTACGGCGTCCGCGAAGCCGGCCACCAGCCGTTCGCAGGAGACATACGCCGTGTCCGCGGCCGCGCAGAACAGATCGTCGAAGTACGGGTCGGGGCCCAGGTACTGGCCGTTGCCCAGCCGGTCGGCGCGGTTGACGTGGACCAGCGCGGCATCCATGCGCAGGGCGGGCATCGCGACGAGGCTCTCGCCGTCCTCGTACGGTGAGGTGACGGTCCGCAGGTCCGGGTTGACCCGCATCACGTCCGAGCCGAGGCCGGCCCGTACGGGAAGGAACGGCAGCCGGTTGGCGGCGGCGTGCAGCCCCCACATGAACATCGCCTCGTCGACCTCGGTCAGTGTGAACGCGCCGCGCTGGCGGGCCGCGCGGAAGTGCGGTTCGAGCGGGATCGAGTCGAGCGTGGCGAACGCCGCGACCAGCTTGCGGATCCGGCCGGCGGCGGCCAGCAGCCCCACGTCCGGGCCGCCGTACGAGATCACCGTCAGATCCGTGACGTCGGACCGCAGCAGCGCACGCACCAGAGCCATCGGTTTGCGCCGTGACCCCCAGCCGCCGATGCCCAGGGTCATGCCGCTGCGGAGGCGGGCGACGACGTCCTCGGGTGTCATGGTCTTGTCGGTCATGCCCGGGCCTCCTTGCCGAAGGTGTCGCGTACCCGGTCGGCCGCGCCGCTCAGATTCGCCTCGAAGGTGAAGCCCTGCTCGAAGCGGTAGCTGCGGTGCACGTCGACCGGGTCGATACCGTTGAGCGCGGCCTTGGCCAGCCGGATCAGTCCGCCGTCCTTCCGCGCGATCTCCTGCGCCAATTCCCGTGCAGCGGCGGCAAGTTGCGTAGGCTGAACTACGCGCCAGACCGATCCGTGCGCATGCAGCTCGGCCGCGGTGGCGGTGCGCGAGGTGTAGTACAGGGCGCGCATCAGATGCTGGGGGACCAGCCGGGCGAGGTGGGTGGCGGCGCCCAGCGCTCCCCGGTCCAGCTCCGGGACGCCGAAGGTGGCATCGTCGCTCGCCACGATCGCATCGGCGTTCCCCACCAGCCCGATCCCGCCGCCGAGACAGAAGCCGTGCACCGCCGCGACCACCGGCACCGCACACTCGTACACCGCCGAAAACGCCTCGGCGCAGCCGCGGTTGGCGCCGATCAGCGCACCGTACCCGCCGGCGGCGGTATCCCGCTGCACCTCCTTGATGTCGACCCCCGCATTGAAGCCGCGCCCCTCGGCGGTGAGCAGCACACAGCGGACGCGGGGGTCCCGGCCGGCCGTGCGTACCGCATCGGCCAGGGCGTACCAGCCCTGTACGGGAAGGGCGTTGACCGGTGGGAAGTCCATGGTGACGACCGCGATGCCGTGGTCCGGCCCGGAGGTGGAGACACCCATGAGCAGATCAGCTACCTTTCCACCAAGCGTTTGTTAGGTAGCGAAGTTAGCAGCGGACCGCCCGCTGCGGGAGGGGTGTTCCGGTGAGCCTGACCCTCGATCTGTCCGGGCGGCTGGCCGTCGTCACCGGCGGCACCAGGGGCGTCGGCGCGGGTATCGCCCGCGCCTTTCTGCACGCCGGGGCGGAGGTGGTGGTCTGTGCCCGCCGCCCCCCGGACACCCCCGTACGGGCCGCGGGCCGCACCGCCCGCTTCCACCCCCTCGACCTGCGCGACCCACCCTCCGTACGGGACTTCTTCGGTCACCTGGCAGCGGCCCACGGCCGCCTCGACTGCCTGGTCAACAACGCCGGCGGTACGCCCTACCGCCTGCTCGGCGACGCGCCCCCGGAACGGCACGCCCGCGTCCTCGAACTCAACCTCACCGCCCCCCTGACCGCCTCGCTCGCCGCCCACGAGGTGATGCGCCGTCAGCCGGCCGGCGGCTCCATCATCATGATCGGCAGCGTCAGCGGCACCCGCCCCTCGCCCGGCACCGCCGCCTACGGAGCCGCCAAGGCGGGCCTGGACCACCTCGCCCGCTCCATGGCCGTCGAATGGGCCCCGGCGGTCCGGGTCAACACCCTCGTCCTCGGAATGGTGCACACCGAACGTTCCGCGCAGCACTACGGCGACGAGGCCGGCATCGCCGCGGTCGGTGCGACCGTGCCGCTCGGCCGGCTGGCCGAACCCGCCGAGATCGGCGACGCCTGTGTCTTCCTCGCCTCCGACCGCGCCGGATATCTGACCGGGGCCAGCCTGCTCGTCCACGGCGGCGGGGAACGCCCCGCCTTCCTCGACGCCGCAACCGTCAACCGAGATCCCAAGGAGAAGTGAGATGCCCGGACTCTGCACCGGCCGAGTCGCCGCCGTCACCGGGGCCGGCCGGGGCCTCGGCCGCGCCCATGCCCTCGCGCTCGCCGCCGAAGGGGCCCGGGTCGTGGTCAATGACCTCGGCGTCTCCGCGGACGGCGCCGGCGCCTCGTCCGGCCCGGCCCACCAGGTCGTCGACGAGATCCGCTCCCGCGGCGGCAAGGCCGTCGCCCACACCGGCGACATCACCACCACCGACGGCGCCGGCTCGCTCCTCGCCACCGCCCTGGACACCTACGGCCGCTTCGACACCCTCGTCAACAACGCCGGGTTCCTGCGCGACCGCATGCTGGTCAACCTCGACGAGGACGACTGGGACGCCGTGATCCGGGTCCACCTCAAGGGCCACTTCCTGCCGCTGAAGCACGCCGCCGCGCACTGGCGGGCCGAGACCAAGGCCGGCCGTCCGCCCAACGCCCGGGTCATCAACACCAGTTCGGGCGCCGGTCTGCTGGGCAGCGTCGGCCAGGGCAACTACTCCGCCGCCAAGGCCGGCATCCTCGGCCTCACCCTCGTCGCCGCCGCCGAACTCGGCCGCTACGGCGTACAGGTCAACGCCATCGCCCCGGCCGCCCGCACCCGGATGACCGAGCAGACCTTCGCCACGAGGATGGCGGCCCCCGCCGCGGACGCGTTCGACGCCATGGCCCCGGAGAACGTCTCCCCCCTGGTCGTCTGGCTGTCCTCCACCGCCGCCGACGGCGTCACGGGCCGGGTCTTCGAGGTCGAAGCGGGCCGCATCACCGTCATGGCGGGCTGGCGCCCCGGCCCCACCGCGGACAAGGGCGGCCGGTGGACCCCGGCGGAGGCGGGCGAGACGGTCCGCAAGCTGCTGGCGGAGGCCGAACCGCCCCCACCGGCGTACGGCGCGCGCTGACCCGCGCCACCGACGCGTACCGCCGCGCCCGTCAGCCGCTGGTGTTCAGCCGGTGCGCAACCCCGCCAGGCCGGCGGCCCGGGCGAGCAGATCGACGAGCATGTCCGGGGTGAGCCGTTTGGTGAACGTATTGCGCTGGCTGGGGTGGTAGCTCCCCAGGACGTGCAGCGGTGAGCGCCGGTCGGTGCCCGGCAGGGTCAGCTCCACGCCGTGGCCGAACGCGGGCCGTGGCCGGGGGAGCGGCCAGCCCGCCTCACCGAGGACGGGCAGCAGCGTCTGCCAGGCGAACGCGCCCAGCGCCACGACCGCCCGCAGGCCCGGACTCAGCAGCTCCAACTCCGCCGCCAGCCAGGGGCGGCAGGTGGTCCGCTCGGCGGGCGTCGGCTTGTTCGCCGGCGGCGCGCAGTGCACAGGGGCGGTGACCCGCACCCCGTACAGCTCCAGCCCGTCGTCGCGATGGGTCGCGGTCGGCTGAGAGGCGAGCCCCACCTCATGGAGCGCGGCGAACAGGAAGTCCCCCGACGCGTCGCCGGTGAACATCCGGCCGGTGCGATTGCCTCCGTGCGCGGCGGGCGCCAGCCCGACGACGACCAGTGCCGCGTCCGACGGCCCGAACCCCGGCACCGGCCGCGCCCAGTACTCCCAGTCCCGGAACGCGGCCCGCGGATGCGCGCCGACCTGCTCCCGCCACTCCACCAGCCGGGGACAGGCCCGGCAGCGCACCACCTGCGCATCCAGCTCCGCCAGCCCACCGCAGCGCGGCGCACGGGAGGCCGGAAAGCCGCTCCCACCAGGCCCCGGCAGCGAACCCGCCGCTCCTGTGTCGTCCATGCCTCCACGCTAGTGCCGACGGGGAGCCTTGACCGGATGGTCGATCAGCAATCTCCGGGGCCCTCCCGAGGAGCCCGGCGCGCCTGCACCCACGCGACGTCGCCGCGCGCTCCGAGATCCGCCTCGTCCCGGCGGCCGGACGCCATGTCAGTGGTCGCTGCCATGATGCGCGGGAACATCGACAGCACGGGAGCAGAGCATGGTGGAGCAGGCGGTACGACCGATAGCCGAGGCGATCGTCGCCAACGCCCCGAGAGGCTGGACGCAGGCAGTACTGCACGGCCGGGCGGGCCGGGGCGGTTCCTCCACGACCGGCGGCTACAGCCCGCGGCGGAGTCCCTGGGACGCCGGCATCCCCCACGTCCACAGGGAACTCATGGCACTGGCGGAGGCGCTGCGCAAAGACCGCGGCTGGGAACCCGTCAGCGTCGAGATCCGGTGCAGGCCGTCCGGCGAGTACGAGCTCGTCGCCTTCCATGACGCCCTCACCTGGGAGACCGGGACGGGCGGCGGCTTCCAAGTGGTTTTGGACCCCGACTACCGGTTGCCCCAGCCCGGCGTGCACCAGGAGCCCTGCACCGCCGCACCGGCAGGTGACCCCGAGCTCGCCGTGGCCCGCTTCCGCGCCTACCTCGAGCGGCGCGCCGCGATCCTGGGACACCCCGACGAACTGCCCCCGCCCGCCACCGCCGCCACCATCGAGGCAGCCGAACGCCGCCTCGGCCGCCGTCTGCCCGCCGACCTGCGGGCGCTCTACATGATCGCCGACGGAGACGGCGTCGGCTACGACCACCGCTACCTGTTCGAGGGCAACGCATGGCTGTCGCTGGAGAGCCTCGTCGCCGAGCGCACCGAGTGGGCGGCCGAACGGCCCTGGTACGGCTGGGACCTGGAGTGGGACGCCGTCGTCTTCGACGCCACCCCCACCGATACCGTCCGCCGCTGCGGAGGCCACCCCGGCTGGCTGCGCTTCGCCAGCAGCGAGGACGGCAACTTCCTTGCCGTCGACACGGACCCGGCCCGCAACGGCCGCCCCGGCCAGCTCATCCGCACCGGCCGCGACTACGACGACGGGCCCCACTACGTCGCCGACTCGGTCACCGCCCTCCTCGGCCATTACCTGGAACTGCTGGACCGCGGCGCATACGAGAAGCACGGTGACCACATCGCCCTGCGCGCACCCGCCTGCTCTCCCGGCCGCCGGCAGATCATCGGCGCCATCCCCGACGAGGTCCCGCCCACCCTCCAGGCAATCCACATCAACGACGCCACCGGCCTGGTCGACCTTGCCCCGCTCACCGCCGCCCCCCAGCTCCGCCGACTGCACCTCAACCGCTCCACCACCGCCGACCTGACACCGGTGCGCGAACTGCCCGTCGAATCCCTGCGCCTGACCCTCGACAATGGCGATCTGACCCCGCTCGCAGGCCACCCCCACCTCGCCTCCCTCGACCTGACCACCACCGCCCCGGCCGACCTCACCCCGCTGCGCACCGTCCCCCACCTGCGCGGCCTCGACCTCTCCGGAGCCGACGTCGCCCCCCTGGCCGTCCTGGCCGACCTGACGGACCTCCGCTACCTCGCCCTCACCGGACGCCAGTGGACCACCCTGCTGAACGAGGGCAAGGTGCCGCCCACCCTCACCGCCGCCCGCCTGGCCGACACAGACGCCACCCTCGACGACGCCCTCGCCTGGGCAGCCCGCCTCGGCCTCGACACCGGCACCGCCCTCCGCACCGGCGGCACCCTCAAGACCGCCGGCGGGTGACCCGCGGCGGGCCCGGCGCCGCGCCTCCGGGCCCTGCGCACGGCAGAGTGGAGACATGACCGCAGACGACAGGGGTTTTCTGGCCCGGGCCCGGGTGGCCACCAGGCTTCCCGCCCAGGACCTGGGCCGGGCACGGCGTTTCTACTCCGAGCAGCTCGGGCTGGAGCCCGTCGACGAACGGCCCGGCGGGCTGCTGTACCGATGTGGCGGCGCGGACTTCGTGGTGTTCCGGTCGACGGGGGCCTCGCCGGGTACGTTCACCCAGATGGCCTGGGAGGTCGACGACATCGAGGGCGCCGTATCGGAACTCAGGCGGCGCGGCGTGGTGTTCGAGGACGTGGACCTTCCCGGGCTGCTGGGCGGCGGGCGAACGTCGGACGGCATCGTCGAGGTCGACGGGAACTACCCGAGCAAGGGCGCACGGGGCGAACGCGCCGCCTGGTTCCGCGACAGCGAGGGGAACCTGCTGGGGATCGGCCAGCCGGTCGTCTAGGGGGAGACACCCCATAGCAGCGCACCCGCCCGGTCAGGCACGCCCGGTGAGATGTGCGGGCGGTTCGATGCCGGCGGGGAGCAGCGGGTCGGGCTGGAGCGGGCCCCAGGAGGTGTGCAGGGGGCGGACGCCTGCCCAGAGACCGAGTTCGGCGTCCGGGCCCTCGCCGTCGTCCGGAGGTCCGGTGCGGACCTTCACCGAGGCCTCGTCGAGGGAGAGGGCCAGCAGCGCCGTCGCGGCGAGCTCCTTGCGATGCGGGCGACGGGCGTAGTCCCACTGGCCGGGGGCGGCCTGTTCGGTGAGACAGCGCAGTCCGGCAAGCTTCTCGTCCGGGTCGGTGACCAGGCGGGGCGTGCCGAAGACCATTGCGCTGCGGTAGTTGACGCCGTGCTCGAACACGGAGCGGGCGAGCACCAGCCCGTCGACATGGGTCACCGTGACGCAGACGCTCGCACCGGGCGAGGCGATCAGGCTGCGGCTGGCGACGGACCCGTGGAAGTACAGCGTGCTGCCGTCCGCACCGTAGACCGTGGGGACGACGAGCACGCTGCCGTCCACGGTCACCCCGAGGTGACAGAGGAACCCGGCCGCCAGCACCGCGTCGAGTTCCGCACGGTCGAGACGGCCCTGCTCGCGCTGTCTGTGATGGCGGGTGCGAGCGGTCCCGGACAACTTCCCGGTGGGTACGGCGGCGCCTTCTTCTGCTGATTCCATGAGTAGAGATGTATCTCACGGCGGAATTCGTTGTCCATGGCTATGTTGCCGACGAATTCGGTGGGTTGTTCGGGGGCGGGGTGGGGTGGGGTGGGCGTCGGCGGCGGTAGACAGAGGGAGGGCTCGCCGGCGAGGCGGGGCGCCGGGAGCGTGTCGTCGCTGACGAGTGCCGTCTCCAGGCAATTTGCGCAACGTGACATCGTACGCTGGCACCCCGCGTCAACTCGAAGGGCCATTCGGAGGCCAAGATGGGTGAACTCAAGCATCGCAGCCTGATCACCGCCCAGCAGCCGCTGCGCGACCAGGTCGCCCATCAGTTGCGTGCGGCCCTGATAGCGGGGGAACTCCGGCCGGGGACGGTCTACTCGGCCCCGGGTCTCGCCGCGGACTTCGGGGTCTCGGCCACCCCGGTGCGTGAGGCGATGCTCGATCTGGCCCGCGAGGGTCTGGTCGAGCCGGTACGGAACAAGGGTTTCCGGATCACCGAGGTGAGCGAGCGCGACCTCGACCAGTACACCGAGATCCGTGCACTGATCGAGGTCCCCGTCGTCGGACGGATCACCCGCACCGCGACCCGCGCACAGCTTGAGGCGCTGCGCCCGGTCGCCGAGGAGATCGTCGCCGCCGCCCGCGAGCACGACCTCATCGGCTACCTCGAGGCCGACCGCCGCTTCCACCTCGGACTGTTGGGGCTCAGCGGCAACGAACGACTCGTCGAGACCGTCGGGGAGTTGCGCAAGCGCTCCCGTCTCTACGGCCTCACCCGGCTCGACGAGCGCAACCAGCTGCTGCCCTCCGCCGAGGAGCACATGGAGCTGCTGGAGGCGATGCTGACCGGTGATGCCGAGGCGGCCGAGGCGTGTATGGCCCGCCACCTCGGCCATGTCCGCTCCCTGTGGGCCCAGGGGCGCGAGGAGACACCGGCACCTCCCGCGCAGCGCAGGCCCGCCGCGCGCCGGCACTGAGCGCTGTACGCCCGGGCCGGTGTACGGCAGTTGGTCACCGGCCGTACACCGGGCGGGCCGGCTGCCGGATCAGCCGTCCCCGGCCAGCAGCCCGTCCATCCACTCCTCCACCGCGTCGGCGGTGCGGGGCAGCGCCGATGACATCAGCCGGGCGCCGTCGGACGTGATCACCAAGTCGTCCTCGATGCGCACGCCGATGCCGCGCAGCTCCGGCGGCAGGGTCTCGTCATCGGGCTGGAGGTAGAGGCCCGGCTCGACGGTGAGCACCTGGCCCTCTTCGAGGACACCGTCCAGATACTGCTCGGCGCGGGCCCGGCCGCAGTCGTGGACGTCGAGCCCGAGCATATGGCCCGAACTGCACAGCGTATAGCGCCGGTAGAGGCCGCTGTCGGCGGCCAGCGCCTGCTCGGGCGGGATGCGCAGCACACCCCAGTCGGCCAGCCCCTCCGCCAGGACGGACATACAGGCGCGGTGGAAGTCCCGGAAGGACGCGCCCGGCTTCAGGGCGGCGATTCCGGCGTCCTGCGCGGCGAGCACCAGCTCGTAGACCCGGCGCTGGACGGGGGAGAAGCGTCCGGAGAGCGGCAGGGTGCGGGTGATGTCGGCGGTGTACAGCGTGTCGGTCTCCACGCCCGCGTCCAGCAACAGCAGTTGGTTCGGGTCGAGCGGACCGTCGTTGCGTATCCAGTGCAGCACGCAGGCATGGGCGCCGGCCGCCGCGATGGTCTCGTAGCCGGTGCCGTTGCCCTCGGCGCGGGCGCGCAGATTGAAGACGCCTTCGATCCAGCGTTCGCCGCGTGGGTGCCGCAGGGCCTGGGGGAGGGAGCGCACCACGTCCTCGAAGCCGGTGACGGTGTGGTCGACGGCCTGCTGGAGCTGGCCCACCTCCCAGGCGTCCTTCACCAGTCGCAACTCGCTGAGCACACTGGCGAGTTCGGGGTCCCTGGAGGCGTCCCGGCCGGGTGGGAGCCGGGCGAGGTCGTCCAGGTGGGCGCAGCGGATGCCGGTCAGCTGCTCGGCCTCGGCCAGGTCCGGGCGGCGGCCCACCCAGAACTCGCCGTACCTGCGGTCCCGGTAGAACTCGCCGCCGTCGTCCCGCGGTGACCGCGGCCGCAGGTACAGCACCGCCTCTCCGTCCGGCTCCAGCACCAGGACGTGTCCCGGCTGGTCCTCGCCGGTCAGCCCGGTCAGCCAGGCGTATGCGCTGTGCGGGCGGAAGCGGTGATCGCAGTCGTGGGAACGGACCTTCAGCTCACCGGCCGGGATCATCAGCCGCTCGCCGGGGAAGTGGGCGGACAGCCGGGCCCGGCGTCCGGCGAAGTGGCCGAAGCCGGGGACGCGGGAGCCGGCGGGGAGCGGGCTGGCGGCCCAGCCGACGGTCATGAAACGGGCGAGCGCGCTCGACACCGGCAAGTCATGGCTGCCGGTGTGGAGTTGGGCGGCGCGGTCGGTCACGGACACCTCCGGGCGGGAAACTTTGGCGGACTTCTGCTGAAGCCTTGTCAGTGCAATTTCACATTACTATGTTACGGGTCACATCTCGTGGAGTGAAGGCCCCTGCCTCAAACCCACACAACCCCCCACCAACCCCCACCCCCCTCATGGAGGTTCAGGTGTCACATCAGCGCATCCCGCGCAGCATCCTGCTGTCCGCGACCCTCGTCGCCGCCCTCGCGATGCCGGTCGTCCAGGCCGCCCAGGCCACACCCGGGGACGTGACCACCCCCGCCCGCCAGGCGCAGGCCGAGCCACGGCCCACGGCCGGGACGGACGGGAGACCCTTCGACCGGGTCCAACACCTCGCCAGAGCACCGAAGTTCACCACGGCCCCCGCACCGGCGCCCCGCTCACGCACCGACCGCGGCCGCATACCGGGCCCGCAGACCAAACCCCTCGCCCGGGCGCACCATGCGCGGCCCGCCGTCGCCGACTGCACCCTGGACGGGATCACCGGCCTGAGCCCCGAGCGGTTCGCCGACTTCCTCGCCGACCCCGCGGTCACCGCCGACGGCTGTCTGCGCGACCTCATCTGGAGGTGGGACGCCCGGCTGGCCCCCGTGATGTCCGACCAGCACGTCCAGGCCGTGGCCCGGCGCATCACCTCGCTCGCCGCCGGCCATGACGGCAAGAACACCAGCCACCTGTACGAGATGTTCACGTACCTGCACGCGGTGGCCTACCACGACTTCTCGCGCGACGAGATCGACACCACCGACGCACAGACCGTCAACGCGGTACGCGCCGCGGTCGACGCCTTCGGCGCCGCGGCCCACACCTTCGACACCACCAAGGAGAACGCCATCACCCTGCGGGAGGCCCTGTACGGCGTCGGGCCGGGCGGGCGCCAGTACCAACTCGGCCTGATCAAAAAGGTCCTGGCCACCATGGACGCGCAGCACACCGCCACCAACAAGGACTGGTACTGGGGCAGCGCCACCCTCGCCGCCCTCTCGCTGAACTACCTCGGCGTCTACTCCGGCAACCAGGACACCGAGTTCCAGAAGGCGGTCGTTGCCGACCCCGGCTACCGCGCCACCTTCAAGGCGTTCGCGGACTACACCCACCTCAAGGGCACCGGCAACGCCTGGGTCGTGCGCGACGCGGTCAGCGAGTACGGCCGGTTCGGCGAGATCGCCTCCCTCAAGCCGGACATCATCAAGGACCTCGGCGCACTCCTCCCCGTCATCGTCAAGAACTTCGGCGACGCCAGTGCACCGTGGGCGAAGGTCGCCAGCTGGCTCAACACCTTCGACGCCTGCAAGCCGTACCAGGTCTGCAAGGAGGACATCGAGAAGAAGATCTTCCCGAAGACGTACTCCTACGACAAGGGCGCCATCAAGGTCCGCACCGCCCTTCCCCGCGCCACCGTCGACCAGCTCTACTACGCGTCCAAGCAGGTCAAAGCCCAGTTCCACCGGGTGCTCGGCACCGACATCCCGCTGACCGGCGACCCCAACACCACGCTCAACATCGTCCTGTACGCCTCGCGCGCCGACTACGAGGTCTTCCACCCGCTGCTCACCGGCATGGGCACCAACAACGGCGGCGTCTACATCGAGAACGGCGCGACCTTCTACACGTACCAGCGCCGCGTCCCCCAGGACTCCACCCTCACCCTCGAAGAGCTCTTCCGGCACGAGTACACGCACTACCTCAACGGCCGCTTCGCGGTCCCCGGCTTCTTCGGCGAGGGCCCCTGGTACGAGCGCGACCGCACCACCGCCATGGACGAGGGCAGCGCCGAGTTCTTCGACGGCTCGACCCGCGACGACGGCATCGCCGTGCGGAAGTCGCTGGTCAAGGGCATCATCGCGGACACCGCCAACGGCGGACCGCGGATGAGCGTCAACCAGCTGCTGCACGCGACCTACGACGGCGACGGCTTCCGCTTCTACAACTACGCCGGCACGTTCTTCGAGTTCCTGTGGCGCGACCACCCGGCGAAGCTCCAGGAGATGTACCAGCACCTGCGGGCCAACGACCCGGCCGCCTTCGACGCCTGGCGCGACCGGCTGGGATCCGACGCGGCGCTCCAGAAGGAGTACGACACCTTCCTCGACAAGCAGATCGCCGTCGTCGACCAGCTCTACGTCCCGGACACCAGGTTCACCCCCAACGACGCCCTGAAGTTCGCCAAGGCGGGCCAGGTGAAGCGCGCCTTCGCCGCGGCCACCCGCAACACGCCCTCGTGCAAGGACACCAAGGACCCGGCCTACGGCCGCTTCCAGTGCAAGGGCCGGATCCGCGTCGCCCTCAGCAACACCGGCAGCCCCGACCAGGTCTTCAAGGACATGTCCGCGGCCGTCGACAAGAGGCTCCTCGACCGCACCAGGGCCGTCGCGAACAACTTCGCGGACATGAACTGCACCTTCGGGACGCCCACCGTCTCGGGGAACAGGGGCACGGCGGAGTACATCTGCGAAGGACCGCTGCGCCGATGACGCGGTAACCGCCGTCCGGCGGTACGGCACTGACGCAGGTCAGGCGTCCGGCAGATCGAGCCGCCGGGCCGTCCCCGGCGCAATGCTGAACGACCGCTCCCGCAGCCGCACCCCGACCGGCCCGAGCTCGGACTCCGGCACCGTGATCCGCACCTGTTCCGCGCGGATCCGCAGATCGATGTCCCAGTGACGCCGGTAGCGGATGCGTACGCCGAACTTCGACAGCTGCGGGAGCGGTGCCGGATCGAGCCAGAGGGCCTGCTCACGGGTTTCCAGACCGGTCAGGCCCCGCTGGACCAGGTCCAGCGTGCCCGCCATCGCCCCCAGGTGGATGCCCTCCGCCGTGGTCCCGCCCTGGACGTCGGCGACATCGCCGGTCAGCGCCTCCTCACAGTACGTCCAGGCGTCGGGCCGGTGGACACGGGCCAGCACCCAGGCGTGCACCAGCGCGCTGAGGGTGGAGCCGTGGCTGGTGCGGTGCAGGTAGTAGTCGACGGTGGCGTGCCAGGTGTCGTCGTCGAACGGGTAGCCCAGCCGGCGGAAGACCGAGGCGAGCTCCGACGGCGAGAAGAGGTAACCCAGCATCAGCACATCGGCCTGCTTGGAGGCCTGAAAGCGGTTGACGGTGTCGCCCTCCGCCTCCAGGATCCGGTCCAGCCGCCGGATGTCACCGTAGCGCCGCCGATAGCCGTCCCAGTCCAGCTCCGCCAGGTCCGCATAGCCGGCGAACTGGCTGATCACCCCGCCGTGATAGGGCACATGCAGCAGCCCTGCGATGTCCTCCCAGCGCTCCGGCTCGTCGGGGGTGAGCTGGAGACGTTCGAAGAGCTGCCGCCGATGGGCCTCGGGAAGGGTGTGGCACAGCTCCAGGGCGCGCATCAGCACCCAGGCCGCCGTGACGTTGGTGTACGTGTTGTCGTCCACCCCCGGTTCCGCGGCGCCCGGATAGCCGTCGTGGTACTCGTCGGGGCCGACCACCCCGCGGATGCGGTACCGGCCGAGCACCGGGTCCCAGGTCGCGACGGAGGCCCAGAACCGTGCGATCTGCATCAGCATCTCGGCGCCCCTGGTGTGCAGGAACTCGGTGTCCCCGCTGGCCTGTCCGTACTGCCAGACGTTGTAGGCGATCGCCGATCCGACGTGGTGCTGGAGCCGCGAATAGTCGGGCAGCCAGCGGCCGGAGCGCGGATTGAGATGCAGCTGCTGGGTCTCCTCGCGGCCGTCACCGGCGCTCTGCCACGGGTACATCGCCCCCGCCCGGCCCGCTTCCTCCGCGGCGTGGCAGGCGGCGGGCAGCCGTCGGTAGCGGTAGGTGAGCAACGCCCGGGAGACCTGGGGCAGATGCAGATTCAGGAACGGCAGCACGAACAGCTCGTCCCAGAAGACGTGCCCGCGGTACGCCTCCCCGTGCAGGCCCCGCGCCGGCACCCCGACATCGAGCTCGGCGGTGTGCGGCGAGAGCGTCTGGAGCACATGGAAGAGGTGCAGCCGCAGGATCCGGCCCGCGTCCCCGGGCACCTCCAGCTTCGCCTGCCGCCACAGGTCCTCCCAGGCCCGGCGGTGCGAGGCCAGCAGCTGCCGGAAGTGCGGCGCCCTGACCACACAGTCCACCGCCGCGTGCCGGGGGCTCTCGATCGCCGGGTCACGGGAGGTGTACAGGGCCACCGTCTTGTCGACCACCACCGTGGCACCCGAGGTGAGCGGCAGCGTGAGCGTATGGCCGGCGCGGAGCACGGCGAGCTCGCTGTGCGTCGTCACGCCCTGCCCGGGGGTGGCCCGGACCCGCTGGGCCAGCGCGATCTGGATGTCCGAGTCGACGGTGCGGCAGCTCAGCCACACCGTGTCGGTCCCCTCGCTGCCCGTCTCCCACCCCCGCAGATGCTGGTCGCCCAGGCCGCGGTAGCGCTCGACACCGGCGTTGCGCACCGCCCCGTCGATGTCCGACTCCACCTCCACCTCACCGGCCCACCCTTCGGCCGTGAACGAGGTGCGCTGCACGGCCAGATGAGGCTCGCCCATGTGCACCAGACGGCGCTGCTCCACGGTCAGGCGCCGCCCGGCCCCGTCCTCGTAGACCGACCAGCGGATCAGGGTGCCGTGCCGCAGGTCCAGGGTCTGCCGGTGCTCCCGCAGCTGTGGGTCGTCGGGGGAGAGCCAGGGGCCCGCCTCCCCGCCGGTGGGGCACATCCGGTAGCGCAGCGGGAGCCAGTTGGGCAGATTGACCATCTCCTCGTTCTCGACGGTGCGGCCGGCCACCGTCGAGGTGAGCCGGTTGTAGCAGCCGGCGGCGTAGGTGCCCGGGTAGTGCGCGGGCCCGGACAGCACCTCTGAGGCCGCGCCGCGGGTGACGAAGTAGCCGTTGCCGAGTGCACAGAGCGTCTCCCGCAGCCGTTCCGCGCCCGCGTCGTACCCCTCGTACGACCAGGTCCAGGCACGGGTGCCGGCGGTCGGCATCAGTGCTCCCCGGCCGTCAGCAGCTCGCCGGGGTCGGACACCACCACATCGGCGCCACGACGGCGCAGCGCGGCGGCGCCGGACGGTCCGTCGGTCCGGTCCACTCCCACCACCAGGCCGAATCCGCCCCGCCGGCCGGCCTCGACACCGGCCAGGGCGTCCTCCACCACGGCGGTGTCCCGGGGCGGCACACCGAGCCGGCGGGCCGCCTCCGTGAAGAGCGCCGGATCCGGTTTGCCCGGGAGCTCCAGCCGGCGCGCCTCATTGCCGTCCACCACGGCCTCGAAGAGCGGCAGCACCTCGGCCGCGGACAGCAGCTCGGTCGCATGCCGGGACGCCGACACCGCGGCACACGGCACCCCCTCGCCGCGCAGTGCGTGCAGCAGTCGTACGGTGCCGGGCCACACCGCGATGGCGCCGGCCCGCAGGCGCGCGGTGAACAGCTCCTCCTTGCGGGCCGCCACGGCGTGCACGGTGCCCGTGCCCGGCGCGTCGTCCGGGCCGCCGAGCGGCAGGTCCAGGCCCCGGGACGCCAGGAACGCAGCCGCCCCGTCCAGCCGGGCACGGCCGTCGACATGGCGCAGATATTCGGCCACCGCATCGAACGGGCGCTGTCCCGCGGCCGCCAGACAGGGGTCGAAGGCCTCCTTCCAGGCAGCGGCGTGCACCCGGGCGGAGTCGGTGATGACCCCGTCCGTGTCGAAGACCACGGCCCGCAGCGAGTGCAGGCACGCGGCCAGGGACGGTGCACCGGTCATACGACGGTTCCGTTCGTCGGTGTCCCTTCCATGGCACCACGGCTCGTGGCCCGGGGCGCGCCGCACGGGCGGCGTCCCTGGCGGGCCCACCGGGGCGGGGTGACGATGGAGACGCCACCCGGTACCGGGCGACCCAGAGGAAGGCGGTGGCACCCATGGAGCGGCCCCTGGTCGTAGGCGTCGACGGCTCGGCCCCCGCGCTCAGGGCGCTCGACTGGGCGGTGGACGAGGCGGCACGCCACGGGCTCGGGCTGCGCGTGGTGCACGCCTCCACCTGGGAGCACTACGAGGGGACGACACCCGAAACGGACGAGGAACGCCCCGGTGAGCTGGTCATCGCCGAAGGCATCGTCGGATCCGCCGTCGAACGGGCCCGCTGCCGCCACCCGGGGATCCAGGCCGCCGGCGAGGTGCTGCCCGACGAAGCGGTCACCGCCCTGCTGCGCGAAGGCGCCTATGCGTCCGCGCTGGTCCTGGGCTCCCGCGGGCACGGCGAACTCACCACGCTGCTGCTGGGCTCCGTAGGGCTGGCGGTGGCGGCCCGGGCCCGCTGCCCGGTGATCGTGGTACGGGGCGATGCAGCCGGACTGGCGGGCGCGCACCGCAGTGTGCTCCTCGGGGTCGGCGATCCGGAGAAGGCGTCGGAGGCCGTGCGCTTCGCCTTCCGTGCGGCGGCGGCCCGGAGCTGTCTGCTCAAGGCGGTACGCGCCTGGCGCTGCCCGCCGCATGAGCGCACCGATCCGCCGCGGCTCGCCGGACAGGCGCAGAGCCACCACGAGCGGCAGGCGGCCGAGCTGATCGACCGGGCCCTCGACGAGGCCGCCGGAGCACATCCGGCGGTGCAGGTACGCCGCACCACCGTCGAGGGGCCGGCCCACAAAGTGCTGGTCCACCGCGCCGCCGCCGCGGATCTGCTGGTCATCGGCGCGGGCCGCCGCCATGGCCACTTCGGGCTCCCCCTCGGCAGGGTGGCCCACACCGTGCTGTGCCACGCCGCCTGCCCCGTGGCGATCGTGCCGCAGCACGACTGACGCGGCGCGGAGCTCAGGCGAACGGCGCCAGGATCTCGCGCTCGGTCCGCCGCCGCACCCGGTCCGTCAGCACCGACAGCCGGTGCGAGACCATCGCCCGGACGGGCTGCGGCGACCGGATGTGCCGGGCCGTCGCGGGCAGTTCCGCGATGTCCGCGGTCAGCCGGCGGTGGGCGTGGTCGAGCCGGTCCCGTGGCGCGCAGCGCTCGCCCGCCCGCATCATCGTCGCCAGCAGCGGCACGCTCGCCTCCGGTGCCGGCTCGTCGGCCAGGCCGATCACATCGAGGCAGCCGGGCCGGCGGAAGACCTGCTTACGGCCCGGGGCGGTCACCTTCGCCGACGACAGCTTCATCACCGGCCGGCCGTCGTAGGCGACGAGCTTGTACGCCGAGTCCAGATACGGGGCGTCGGCGCTCACCCCGACGCGGGTACCCACCGCATAGACGTCGATCGGCGCGCCCGCGGACACCAGGTCGTGCACGGCGAACTCGTCCAGCCCGCCGCTGGCGACGATGCGTACCTGCGGCAGTCCCGCGTTGTCGAGCATCGCCCGTGCGTGGCGGGCCAGTTGGGCCAGGTCCCCGCTGTCCAGCCGGATCGCCGAGCCGTCCCCGCGGCCCATCGCGGTCAGCACCCGGGCCGCCGCCGCGACCCCGGACGGGGTGTCGTAGGTGTCGACCAGGAAGGTCACCGGCCCCGGATGGCAGCGCGCGAACGCGGTGAACGCCGCTTCCTCGCTCTCGAACGCCTCGATGTACGAGTGCGCCATCGTCCCGACGGCGTGCAGGTCCTCGGCGTGCGCCGCCGCGACATTGCTGGTGCCCACGAAACCGGCCATCGCGCCCAGCCGGGCCACCTCATGGGCGACCGCGGTGCCATGGGTGCGCCGCAGCGAGAAGTCCACCACGGGGTGCCCCCGCGCGGCGATCACACAGCGGGCGCACTTGGACGCGAGGGCGGTCTGATGGCTGAGCTGGTTGAGCACGAACGACTCGAAGAGCTGCGCCTGGGGGAGCGGGGCGGTGATCTCCAGCAGGGGCTCGTTGGCCAGCACCACCCGCCCCTCCGGTACCGCCCGGACCTCGCCGGTGAAGCGCAGGTCCAGCAGCGGGGCCAGGTCGCGGGCCGGGCGTTGCAGCGCTTCGGCGAACACCTCGACGTCCTCGTGTCCCACGTGGAAGCCGGCGAGGTAATCGAGCACGGTCTCGATGCCCGCGGCCACCAGGAAGCCGCGCTCCGGCGGCAGTTCCCGCACAAAGCAGCTGAAGGTCGCCGGCTGCTCCATGCCCTCGTGGAGATACGACAGGGCCATCGTCACTTCGTACAGGTCGGTGACGGTCGCATCCGACATGGCCGACTCCTTCCACGGCCGGGACACCGGCCCGGCCCCCGGCTCACGCCAGCGCGTTCGTCCAGCCGTAGGCGATCCGGGGCTCCCGCCGGGGCGGAGCGGCACCGACGCCCTCCAGCTCGTCGTCGGCCACCCGCAGCAGCTGCCCGGCCAGGTCCTTCAGCGCCCGCCCGGCCGCGATCTCGTCCCCGATCTCCGGTACGTCCGGGTCCTCCGGGCTACAGCGGGCCGTGCCGTGCCCGGTGAAGGTGGCGTCCCCGGTGTTGAGCACCACGCGTGCCGTGGTCGTTCCGTCCTCCTCGACGAGGGAGAGACGCACGGGCCACTCGACTGTGTTCGCCATGGCTTACCCCAGCTTCCTTCCGTGCTCTACGGTCATCATCCGCCCTCTCACTCGTGCGGCACCACCGCCACCGGGCACGGAGCGTGGTGGACCACGGCCTGTACGACATGACCGATCCGCGGCGTCGGCAGCAGGTGCCGGTGCCGGCGGCCGACGACCAGCAGCGCCGCGCCGGTGGTGTCGTGCAGCAGGGCCGGAGCCGCGCTCTCCATCTCCACCCGGGCGTCCACCCGGACGTCCGGGTACTTCTCCTGCCAGGGATGCAGCGCCCGGGCCAGCTCGTTCCGGGCCAGCTTCGCCGCCTCCTCGGCGGCGTACGGCTCCACCCCGCCCCCGCGGTTGTACGCGAACGAGGGCAGATGCCTGCCGTGCACGGCACGCAGGGTGACCCCGCGTCGCGCGGCGCTGTCGAAGGCGAAGGCGAGCAGCGCCTCGCAGGGCTCGTGCAGGCTCACCCCGACCACCACCTCACCGCCCTGCCCGGTCGCCGGCGCGTCCTGATGGGTGCGGACGAGGACCGTCGGACAGTCGGTGTGCGCCACCAGCTTCAGCCCCAGCTCGCCGAGGACGTAGCGGGTCATCGGGCCCAGGTTCCGTGAGCCCAGGACCAGCAGGTCCGAGGCCCCGGCGGCCTCCCTGAGGGCATCGAACGGGTCCTCGGCCACCAGATCCTCCGCCACCGGGAGGTCCGGGTGCGCGCTGCGGACGGCGGCGCGGGCCTCGGCCATCATCTGGTGGGGCCAGTAGTTCTGGTCGTCCTCCTCAGGGCGCGGGGGCACCGGTGCGGCGGCGAGCAGGACCCAGGCGTGCAGCAGCCGCAACCGCGCGCGCCGCACCTGCGCCTCCTGTGCCGCCCACAGGACGGCCGACAGCGACTCCGGCGTACCGTCCACGCCGACGGTGATGACGTCCTTCATCGCCTCGCTCCTCTCCTCCGACGGCCGCGGCCGGGCGCTCGCGCTACCTCCAGCCTCCGCCCAGGTCCGCACCGCGCGCACGGCGACGGCGCGCTCAGGCCTGCGGGACGTCGTCCGGGGCGCCGCCCATCATGCGGAGCATGGCCCGCCCGCCGGTGCGCAGGAACCGCAGCACCAGCGCGGCGGCCAGCAGGAGAAAGGCGATGTTGAGCCAGGTCGTGTAGTTCCAGGAGACGCCCGACATGGGGATCCGGGACTGTGCCCGGCTGGGGACGAGGCCGAGTCCGCCGAAGACGAATTCGACGGCGTAGCTCGCCACGACGATGGCCGCATAGAACGTGACCAGCAGGAAGAGGGCCGTCCTGGCGCCGTAGTACTTCCGGTAGATGTTCAGGATCGGCAGGATCAGCAGGTCGGCGAAGATGAACGCGACCACTCCGCCGAAGCTGATGCCGCCCTGCCACAGCACCACCGCCAGTGGCACATTGCCGATGGAGCAGACGAACGAGGCGATGGACACCAGCGGGCCGATCAGCGGCCCCCAGAGCTTCGCGGCCAGCGGATGCCCTTCGAAGAAGAAGGCCTGCCAGAAGCTGTTCGGGACCCAGGCCGCGATGGCACCGGCGATCAGCAGACCGAGCACCAGGTCCTTGAGGATCGCGGCCCACTCCATGACGAAGACATGCGCGGTGGCGGTGAAGCCCGCACCGGAGAACAGCCGCCGTGTGAAGGACCCCTCGCGCCGTACGGACATGTCCATCGCGGCATGCCCTTCCATGGCGCCCGCCAGGCCCCGTTCGGCCTGCTCGCGGGCCTGCCGCAGCAGCCGCTCGCGCAGGAAGAGGCGGAACAGCACGGCCAGCAGCAGGATCATGACCGGCCCGCCGACGAATTCCGCGGCGGTGAACTGCCAGCCCATCAACAGGGCCAGGATGACGCCGAGTTCGACCACAAGATTGGTGGAGGCGATCTCGAACGCCATCGCCGCGGTGAAGTTCGCCCCCTTCAGGAACAGCGACCGCGCCAGCGCGACCGCGGCGTACGAGCAGGAGGAGGACGCCGCGCCCAGGCCGGCGGCGAGCGCGAGCGTACGGGGACGGTCGTCGCCGAGCGCGCCGACGACGGTGGAGGTGCGCACCACGGCCTGGACCACCGCGGACAGCGCGAAGCCCAGGATCAGCGCCCAGGTGATCTCCCAGGTCATCGATCCGGCGATGGACAGGGCGTGCGTGATCGCATGCATCGGGCGATGCATTCCGTGGCGTGCCGGGGACCAAACGCACCCCGGCCCACCCGCGGCGGGGCCTCACACCCGGCCGTGCGCCCGCTGGGCGCGGCGGGACAGCGAGTCGATGACCACCGCGACCAGCAGCACCCCGCCGGTGATCATGAACTGGACGGCGGTCTGGATGCCCATCAGGGCCACGCCGGAGGCGATCGACTGGATGACCAGCACACCGAGCAGCGCGGACCAGGTCCTGCCCCGGCCGCCGAAGAGACTGGTGCCGCCGATGACCGCGGCGGCGATGGCGTTCATCAGCAGATTGCCGCCGCCCGAGGTCTGACTGGCCGAGGTGACCCGGGAGGCCAGGAACATCCCGCCGAGCGCCGCCATCGTCCCCGACACCATGAACACGGAGATCCGGACCAGATCCACATTGAGGCCGGTGCGACGGGACGCCTCGACGCTGCCACCGAGCGCGAAGACCATCCGCCCGTAGCGGGTACGGCGCAGGACGTGGTCGAGCCCGACGAGGAAGGTGAGGAAGATCAGCAGTGCCAGTGGCAGGCCCGCGAACTGGTTGAGCACATAGGCCGCGGCCAGCGAGATCACCGCCAGCAGGCCCGTGCGCAGGACGATCTCGCTCAGCGGCCGGGCCGGCACCCCGGCGGCCCGGCGGCGCCGTACGTCCGCGTAGGAGGCGAGGAAGTACCCGGCGGTGCCGAGCGCCGCCAGGCCGTATGCGGCGGCGACATTGGTGAAGTAGAAGCTGGTCAGCATGGCGACCAGGCCCTTGTCGTCGAAATTGATGGTGCCGCTGGACCCCAGGATGTAGAGCATCAGACCGTTCCAGCCCAGCAGGCCCGCAAGGGTGACCACGAAGGCGGGCACCCCCACCTTGGCGAGGAAGAACCCCTGGACGGCTCCGATCGCGGTGCCGCCCAGCACCGCGAGCAGCAGCGCAAGGCCTTCCGGCACCCCGAGGTTCACATTCAGCACCGCGAAGGCGGCCGCCGCCAGACCGCTCACCGAGCCGACCGACAGATCGATCTCCCCGAGCAGCAGCACGAAGACGATGCCCGTCGAGATCAGCCCGATCCCGACGATGTCCACGCTCAGGCTGGACAGATTGCGCGGCGAGAGGAAGTTGCTGTTGAGGCTCTCGAAGATGATCCACACCACCAGCAGGCCCAGGACGACAGGCACCGAGCCGAGCTCACCGCTGTGGAACCGGCGCTTGAGGATCTGGAGGGGGTTCTGCCGCGCACCGCGCCCGGACGGGGGCCGGCCGCCCTCGGTCCCCGTCCGGTTTCTGCGCAGCGGCAGCGTCCAGGGCCTGCTCACCTCTCCACCTCCCAGCCCTGCGCCGTGCGGCGGGTCACCGCGTTGTCGGTGGCCCCCGTGATGGAGGAGATGATCTGTTCGTGGGAGGTGGTCATGACGTCGAAGAACCCGTTGTTACGGCCCAGCCGCAGCACCGCGACCGAGTCCGCGACGGCCTTGACGTCCCCCATGTTGTGACTGATCAGCAGCACCCCGAGCCCGCGCTCGCGCAGCTGGTCGACGAGGTCGAGGACCTGCGCGGTCTGCTCGATGCCCAGCGAAGCGGTGGGCTCGTCCAGCAGCACCAGCCGGGGTTCGCCGAGCATCGAGCGGGAGATCGCCACGGTCTGCCGCTGGCCGCCGGACAACGAGGCGACCGGCATCCGCACGCTGGGCATCCGGATGGCGAGGGTGTTGAGCAGCTCCAGGGTGCGGCGCTCCATCTCCACCTCGTCCAGGAGACCGACTCGCTGGATCTCCCGGCCCAGGAAGAGGTTGCCGACCACGTCGAGGTTCTCGCACAGCGCGAGGTCCTGGTACACCGTGGCGATCCCCAGGTCCTGGGCGTCGTGCGGCCGGGCGAGGTGCACCGGCCGGCCCTCCCACTCGACGGTGCCGGCATCGGCCGGGTCGACCCCGGCGATCACTTTGATCAGGGTCGACTTGCCCGCGCCGTTGTCCCCCACGAGCGCGACGACCTGCCCGGCACGGATCTCCAGCTCCACGTCCGCGAGGGCCTGGACGGCGCCGAACCGCTTGAAGATCCCGCGCAGCGCCAGCAGCGGCGGTCCTGACATGGGTACCTGCCTTACCTGGTGAGCCCCGCCTTCGCGCAGGCGGACGCGTACTTGGGGGTGCAGATCTGATCGATGGTGTACATACCGACCCGGACCACGGTGTCCTTGATGTGGTGCACGGTCACGGGTACGGGAGTCAGCAGCACGGCCGGGATGCCGCGCGTGGTGGGGCTGTTGATGTGGTGGGTGGTGACGTCGTGGATCTTCTGGCCGCGTGCCAGCCGGACGGCCATCGTGGCGGCGGCATCCGCCTCGGGCTTGAACCATTTGAGGACGGTCATGTACTGCTCGCCCGTGAGGATGCGCTGAATGGCCGCGAGCTCGGCGTCCTGGCCGGTGATCGGCGGCAGCGGATCGATCTTGGCGGCCTTGAGAGCGGCGAGGATGCCGGCGGCGAGGCCGTCGTTCGCGGAGTAGACCCCGTTGATCCGGTCGGCGCCGAGCGCGGCGATGGCGGCGGTCATGTTGGCGTTGGCCGCCTCCGGACGCCAGCCGGCGGTGTTGTACGACTGCCCGATCCGCACCTTGCCCTGGAGAGCGGAGAGCGCGCCCCGCTTGAACCAGGCGGAGTTGGGGTCCGTCGCCGCGCCGTTCATCATGACGATCTGCCCGTTACGGGCCTTGTCGCCGAGCGCCTTGAGCAGCGCCTCGCCCTGGAGCCGGCCGACCTTGGCACCGTCGAAGGAGACATAGCCCGCAATCGGCCCCTCCACGAGACGGTCGTAGGCGACGACCTCGATGCCGGCCCGGCGCGCGTTCTCGACCGGGGCGCGCAGCGACTTGGAGTCGACGGCGTCGAGGATCAGGGCGTCCTTCTGCTTGGTGATCATCGCGTCCATCTGCTGCTGCTGGGTGGCGACGTCGTGCTCGGCGCTGACGGTCTCCACCTCGCACTCCGGGCACAGCTCACGGATCTTGTTGTTGATCATGGGCTTGTCGTAGTGGTACATGCGCGAGGTGTTGTCCGGCAGCAGCACACCGATCCGCAGGGTGCCGCCGGAGCCGCCGCCGCCCGGATGTGACTCGCCGGCCTCACCGCAGGCCACCGGCCCGGCGAGCAGACACAGTCCGGCGAGGACGGCCCCGGCGCTTCGCAGACGTGCTCTTTCCACAGCGGCCTCCTCACCCTCCCGCCGTACCGGCGCGCTCGCCGGGCGGGAGGCTGATCTCGCTCCACACCTGCTTGCCGCCGCTCAGCGGCACCGAGCCCCAGGACGCCGACATCGCCTCGACGAGCAGCAGTCCGCGGCCACCGGTGGCCTCCCAGTCCACGCTCGTCGGCTTGACGGGCGCCCGCGGCGAGGCGTCGTTCACCGCGATCCGCAGCCGGTCGGCGGCGAGCGTCAGATCCAGCTGCACCTCCCCCTGCGTATGCGCGATGGCGTTGGTGACCAGCTCGGACACCACCAGCAGCGCCACGTCCATCTCCTCCGACACGCCCCAGGTGCGCAGGGTGCGCCCGGTGAAGCGGCGGGCGTGCATGACGGCGTCGGGCAGTCGCCACACCGTCCAGCGCGCCCGGGTCGGACGGACCCGCATCCCGTCGTAGCGCAGCACCAGCACCGCGACATCGTCGTCGCGTCGCTTGGCGCTGCCGAGCAGGGCATCGGCGAGCCGTCCGGCATCGGCGGGGTCGGCGGCGGCCAGCACATCACGTACCCGTCGGATGCCGTCCTCCAGCGGGAGGCTGGCCGACTCGGCCAGACCGTCGGTGAGCAGCACCAGGACGGTTCCAGGGGCGAGACCGATCTCGGTGAGCGGGAACTCGCCCTCCGCGGACACCCCGAGCGGAGGGCCGCCCTCCACCGACATCTCCTCCGTACTGCCGTCGGGCATCCGCAGCAACGGCGGCAGATGCCCGGCCCGCACGAACCAGGCGATGCCCTCCTCCATGTCCAGGTCCACATAACAGCAGGTGGCGAAGAGATCGGTCTCCATGCCCAGCAGCAGACGGTTGGCGTGCGCGATCACCACGTCGGGCGGATGGCCCTCGACCGCGTAGGCCCGGATGGCCGTGCGCATCTGGCCCATGATCGTCGCGGCGCCCGCGCTGTGCCCCTCCACATCGCCGATGACCAGCGCCACATGCCCGTCGGAGAGCGGGATGACGTCGTACCAGTCGCCGCCCACCTCCAGCCCCATCGTGGCCGGCAGATAGCGCACCGCGGCCACCCCGCCGGCCAGCTTCGGCAGCGTGCGGGGCAGCAGACTGCGCTGGAGCATCGTGGCGAGCTCATGGCCGGCGTCCAGCGCATGGGCGCGGACCAGGGCCTGGCCCACCAGGCCCGCGGTCGCGGTCAGCAGCGAGCGCTCCTCAGGACCGAACCGGTGCTCGTCGTCCCACCCGACCAGGCACACCCCCACGATCCGGCCGTCGGCCGGCAGCGGCAGTACGGCCAGACCGCCGGGGCCGATGCCCGCCAAGCCCGGTTCGAGCGTCGCCCCCGGGGGCCACAGGGCCACATGGCCGCCCCGCAGTACGCCTTCCAGCGTGGGCATGGTGTGGCAGGAGGCATCGGGCCACTCGGACCGCCATTCGGCCTGCCACGACGCGGGCCAGGACCCCGGTTCGGGCGGGTCGAGCATGGTGACCACCAGCCGGTCGGCCTCCAGTTCGGCCACCGCGATCCGGCTGGCGGCCAGCGGCGCCCGCAGCACCGAGACCACGGCCCGGCTGACGTCCCGGATGGTGGAGCCGCCGGCCAGCGCGGCCGACAGCCGCTGCACGATCGAGACCTCATCGGCGCTGGGCCGCAGGAACGAGGCGTCCGCGACGACCCCCAGCATCCGCTCCGGAATTCCGTCCGCGCCCACCAGCACCCGGCAGCGCAGACTCAGCCAGCGCAGCTCGCCGTTGGGCCGGCGGATACGGAACGACAGCTGCTGCCCGGCGACCGGCACGCCGCCCGGCTCCACGATCGACATCAGCGCCGGAACGTCGTCCGGAACGGTCCGCTCCAGCAGCGTCTCCACCCGCCGGCCGAAGTCCTCCCGCGCGATCCCGAACAGCTCCAGCACCTGGGCGTCCGCCTCCATCCGCCCGGTGTGCAGCACCAGTGTGAAGGCGCCGCCGCGGAGGGTGTCCAGGCCCGGGCCCAGCAGCGAACGGCGCTCGGTCTGCGCCATCACCCGCGCCTCGACCGCCTCCAGCCCCGCGGCCACCTGGTCGGCATGCAGTTCCAGGAGGTGGCGGCGGTCGGCGTCGAAGGCGTCGGTGGCCTGGTCCACCACGACCAGGCAGCCCAGCCGCTTGCCGTCGCCGCCCAGCGGCAGTACGCCGAACGAGACCGGCTGCCCGCCGGCGGCGTGACCGGGCTCCGCGGCAGCGGTCTCGGGGGGAGGGGTAAGGCCGTGCTCGGAGAGATCGGCGGCGCTCAGCCACTGGGGGAGGCCCGTGCGGAAGGCCGCGGCGACCGGAGAGTTGCCGGACAGCGGGTACCTCGTCGGCAATCCGTAGGGGAAGCCGGAGCCACCGACCATCTCGGCCAGCTGAAGATCGCCGTCGCCTTCGGCCGGCACGTAGACGGCGATCAGTTCAGCCCCGGAAGACCCAAGGACCCGCGCGGTCACTTCCTGCACCGCCTCCGTACGCGGGAAGCCGTCGTCATAAGCCACGGTCGCCGTATCCGCCCTCGGGGCCAGGGCGTCGACCCCGCCACCGCCTCATCGGATATTTCGTAATTTACCGCCTTCACTCCATGGTGCGGCATGCAAGGAGACCCCAGCCAGTCGACGAGGGGCGTCATGGGGTCACGGTGCGTGACCGGCGAAGGGTGGGGGTGCCGCAGGCCGGAAGCCCTATGGCCGGATCCGGCCGGGGTACGACGGAGCGAGGGTGTCCCGGTCACCCGGGGATCAGCACCGCGGCACCGTGGACCCGGTCGGCGGCCAGGTCGGCAAGCGCCTCCGGGGCGCGGCTCAACGGGTAGGGACTGACCGTGACTTGAATGCCGACCCGCGCCGCCGCCGCAAGGAACTCCCGGCCGTCCTCCCGGGTGTTGGAGGTCACGCTGCGCAGATCCCGCTCGTAGAACAGGTGCCGCTGGTAGTTCAGGGCCGGGACATCGGTGAGGTGGATACCGGCGACCGCGAGGGTGCCCGACCGGTCCAGCGCCGCCAGTGCCACCGGCACCAGATCGCCCACCGGCGCGAAGAGGATCGCCGAGTCCAGCGGCTCGGGAGGGCGGTCGTAGGCCTCGCCGACGGAGCAGGCGCCCAGACGAAGTGCCAGGTCACGGGCCTGCGCCGACCGGGTCAGCACATGGACCCGCGCACCGTCGGCCAGCGCGATCTGCGCGGCCAGATGTGCCGATGCGCCGAAGCCGTAGAGGCCGAGCCGGCCGCCCGGTGGCAGCGCACTGCGGCGCAGCGCCCGGTAGCCGATGATCCCCGCGCACAGCAGCGGCGCCAGCCGGGTGGCGTCCTGGCCCTCCGGGAGCGGATAGGCGTAGTCGGCAGGGACGAGGGCGGTCTCGGCGAATCCGCCGTCGGCGTCCCAGCCGGTGTACCGGGAGGCCGGGCAGAGGTTCTCGCGGCCGGCCCGGCAGTACCGGCAGCCACCGCAGGTGCCGCGCAGCCAGGCCCCGCCCGCCCGGTCGCCGGGCCGGAAATCGGTGACCGCCTCGCCGACGGCGACCACGCGGCCGACGATCTCATGGCCGGGTACCGTCTCCGGGCGCCGCGGGGGCAGATCGCCTTCGGTCAGATGCAGATCCGTACGGCAGACCCCGCAGGCCTCGACCTCGAGCAGCAGATCCTTCGGGCCCGGTACGGGCCTCGGCCGCCGGACCGGCACCAGCGGGCCGGACTCGATCGCGCCGGGCCGCCGGACGGCCCAGCCGGACACCGAGCCCGGGCCGACGCCCGAGGCCGCGTCCGCCGGCGCATGAGCAGCCATGTCTCCAGGATGGCGGCCGCCAGGGGGAGGGACAAACGGTGACGAGACCGGCGCACGCCACTGGTCCGCCGCAGCGGCAGGCCCAGGCGTCCGCCGCGCCCGTGCGGTCGTACCGCTCAGGCCGCGGTGCCGGGAGTGCACCGGACCGCCGGGACGGGCCGCTCACCCCGCGCCCCTGCGTCAGGACCGGGGGCCTTTGCGCCCGTTGGCAGAGCCGCCGGGGCGCCTTCGTCCGAGCGAGGTGAGCGCGGACAGCTTCCGCCGCAGCCTGGAGCGGGAGGGCCGTGGGGCGGCGGACGCGGACGCGGCGTCCGGGGCGGCGGCCGGCGGCCCCTCCGAGGGCGGCGGGGGACTGCTCTGGCCCTGCGCCGGGTCCGTATCGGCTTGCGCGGACGGGGAGTTGGGCTCGGACCGGGGCTTGGGCGTGCGGGCGGCCTCGGCGCGTACGAGAGCGCCGAGGGCGGCGAAGATGTCGAGGGGCATGCCGGATCTCCTGCGGTGCGGACGTGCTGAGAGCTGATGACGGCAGGCCGCGATCGCCCCTCCGCGCGCGGTGCGGTCGGGGTGGGGCGTGCGGTGGGGGCGGATCAGCAGCGGAGCACGGTCACCCGCGTCGGCGGTCCGGCGGCGGCGGCCGGGGTGACGGCCCGGGAAGCGGCGTGGCCCGGTGGGTTGAGGGCCGGGGTCACGGCGGACGTTCTGATCGCCTTGCCGCCGGGGCCGGTGGGGGTGTGGTGGCGCAGATGGCAGGCGGATGCCTCGCAGAGTCTGCGGAAGCCGCTGCCCGGGTGTTTTGCGCCGTCCCCGGTCGAAGCCAGTACGGGTGCCGCGGCGAGGCAGGGCCGCTCAGGGGGGCCGGGCACAGCAGCGGCGCCCACCGGGGGTGTACAGGCGTGGGCGCCGGAGGCCGGCAGTTCGGCGGAGTCGGGGGTGAGCGCGGTGTGCAGCAGGGCCAGCAGCATCAGTAACAGCAACACACGCCAGCCACCGGTCGCCACGGAGCGGCCGGTGCTGACGGTGTCGCGCATACGGATCTCCCAACGCTCTTCCAGGAAGGGATCCCCTGGAAGGCATTGGGGCACTCCGGATACTCCGGAAAGAGTCCGCAATTCCACTCGATCCGGCTATGGACCGCACGTATGCGCCGCAAAACGGATATGTCCGCCTCGGTCGGGCCGCCCGGACCTACCGGCCCGTTCGGCCCGGACCGCGTCAGTAGACCTCAGTAGGTCTCCGTAAGACCTCAGTAGGTTTCCGTGCGCCTACGTACGGCTCAGCAGGCGTCAGCCCGCCGCGGTGGCCCGGCTGTAGTAGTGCGAGAACTGCTCCAGCGCCTCGCCGTCCGCGCTCCACGGCCAGGGCGTCGCCACCCCTCCGGTGACCCGCAGCACGGCCGAGGCCTCGGTGATCCGCGCCGACTTGATCAGCGCATAGGCCAGCAGGTTCAGATCGGCCAGCGCCTGTGCGTGGTGGAGGAAACCCGGCCTCGGCCAGTAGTGCGCCGCCTGGTCCAGGGCCTTGGCGGCGTCCGGGCGGCGCCAGATCTCGCCCGCACCGAGCGCGTTGAGCCCGCCGGGCGCCACCGCCCGGTGGTGCGTACGGACCAGCGCGGTGAGTTCCAGACCGGCGGCGGGCGCATCGAGAGGCATGGCGGAGCGCATACCGTCGAGGAGGTCCAGCACCAGGGAGCTGGAGCCGCACTCGTCCGGCGACAGATAGCCCAGGGCTTGGAGGTGGGCCTCCCGGTTCCACGGGTCGCGGGCCTTGATCTCGCGCCAGATCGCCGACAGCTCGCTGGACGGGCGCCGCTCCAGCCGCAGCGTGGCCAGCTGAAGCGTCCAGGGCGTGGGGTCGGCGGGCACCAGCTCGGCCGCGAGCCGGCAGGTCTCGCGGACCTCGTGGAGATCGACGGCGGCGCCATGCTGTGCGGCCTGGAGCAGGTCCGACCAGGCATGGAGCAGCAAGGCGCCCGGGTTCTTCGGGCTGTGCTGCCGCCAGATGCCGGGCAGCGCCCGCCCCGAGCACCCGGCCAGCACCCGCAGGCGGTGCGCCTTGCGGTCCCAGTCCTCTCCGGCGTCGTCGATCACCTCCGCCATCACGGCCATCACGGCCGTGTCGAGCGACCCGCGCGCCCAGCACGTCTCGACCCGCCGCCGGACCTGGCCCAGGGCGGCATCGTCGAGTTCGGGCACGAGGCGGGGACGGCTGCCTTTGCGGCGTCTGAAGACGGGCATTCCGCGGTGGCCTTCCAGAGCGGGTGGGGGGACGGACAGGAGTTCACGCAGCATACGGGCGGCGGCGTGCCGTGCACGCCGCCGCCCGTATGCCGGACTGTTGCTCGCTAGTGAGAGCCGACCGCCGGCTTGTCGCCGTTGCGGCCGAGCCGGTCGCGGACCAGGGAGATCCCGACCACGATCACGGCCACCAGCACGGACAGCAGCACCTGGATCCGGCCACCGCCCTCGCTGTCGTCGGTGAGCATGTAGACCAGCACGAACGAGATCATCGCGATGGTCGCCCAGGTCAGGTACGGGAACAGCCACATCCGGACGAGCAGCTTCTCCGGGTTCTCGCGCTGGATGATGCCGCGCATCCGCAGCTGCGAGAAGCAGATGACGAGCCACACGAAGAGCGCGACCGCACCCGACGAGTTGAGCAGGAACTGGAAGACCGTGGTCGGCCACAGGTAGTTGAAGCCGACCGCGATGAAGCCGAAGAGCACGGAGGCCACGATCGCGGCCTGCGGGACGCCCCGGCTGTTCGTCCGGGCGAAGCTCTTCGGAGCGTCGCCGCGCTGGCCGAGCGAGAAGGCCATGCGGGAGGCGGTGTAGAGGCCGGAGTTGAGGCAGGAGAGCACCGCGGTCAGCACGATCACGTTCATGATCTGGCCCGCGTGCGGGATGCCGATCGAGTCGAGGGCCGCCACGTAGGAGCCCTTCTTGGCGATCGAGGGGTCGTTCCACGGCAGGAGGGAGACGACGACCAGGATCGAGCCGAGGTAGAAGATGCCGACCCGCCAGATCACGCTCTTGGTGGCCTTGGTGACCGCGCGCTCCGGGTCCTCGGACTCACCGGCGGCGAGGGTGACGATCTCACTGCCCATGAAGGAGAAGACGACCATCAGGATGCCGGTGAGGATCGCGCTGGGCCCGTTCGGGAGGAAGCCGCCATGTGAGGTGAGGTTGGCGAAGCCGGTGGCCGCGTTGTCGGAGCCGGGCAGCACACCGAAGATCGCCAGACCGCCGAGGACGATGAAGGCCGCGATGGCGACGACCTTGATGCCCGCGAACCAGAACTCGAACTCACCGAACGAGGAGACGGAGGCGAGGTTGGTGGCGGTCAGCACGACCATCACGATCAGTGCCCAGGCCCACTGCGGGACGGCCGGGACCCAGCTCGTGAGGATGGCCGCGCCGGCGGTCGCCTCCACGGCGAGCACCACGACCCAGAAGAACCAGTACAGCCAGCCGATGGAGAAGCCGGCCCAGCGGCCGAGCGCCCGGTCCGCGTAGGCGGAGAAGGAGCCGGAGGTCGGGTTGGCGGCCGCCATCTCGCCGAGCATCCGCATCACGAAGACGACCAGCGCGCCGACCAGCGCATACGACAGCAGAATGCCGGGGCCGGCCGCGGCGATGCCGGATGCGGAGCCGACGAACAGGCCGGCGCCGATGACGCCACCGACGGCGATCATGGACAGATGGCGGTTCTTCAGGCCGGACTGCAGTCCTGAGTGCCCCGGGGTCGCACCGCTGCCGGGGGGAGCGGGCGGCGCGGCCTGGGTGGAGGGAGGTGTAGTCATCTCTACATCCGTTGAGGGTTGGAGGGTCATGCACGGGGTGACTGCTGCGATCGCCTCGGTGGTGGACGCACGAAAGGGCCGGGTACTGGTGATGGCGATCATGGCCCTGACGCATTTCGAAGCGGCGGCACAGGGGCCCCGTCCTCGGATGCCCCGCGCGGGTGGGGGAGCGCTTACCGCGCTGCCACGCTGATTGCCCGTCCTCCTCGTGAGAGGTGAGCCGCATCACGTCCGGATTGGATTTGCGTCAGCGTATGTGGCGGTGAGCGGCGGCGTATTTGTGAGAGGCGACAAAGTCACCCCCGATGGCTGTGCGGTCGGCCAATGCGCAATCCCCGGAATCCGGACTCGCGTTCCCCACATCGCCGCTGGTAGGGGCGGACAACGCGGGCCGCGAACCCTTGGCCGGGCGGACAGCCGGCGCGGACTGCCCGCGCCCTAGCGTGAGTTCGGCCCACGTGGGCCATGTGTGCCCACACGCGATCAGTGCTGCGCGACATGAGCGGAACGGGGGACGAAATGCCGGATGACGGGAATGCGGATTCCGAAGGTGAGCGCACGGAGTCCGCGGGGTTCGTGGTGATTGGCGCCACATCCCTCGCCCGCAGGGTCTGTGCCTCCCTCGCCGAGAGCGGCCGGCCGGTCGGTCATCTCGCCGCTCCGGACGACCAGGAGCTGCGACGGGCGCTCGCCGCCCGGCCGGCCGGCGTCGCCGTCCTGGTGGGCGATGACCTCGCCGCGCTGCGCTACGCCCTCGCCGTACGGCATGTCTGCGCCACCGTCCGGATCGTCGTCACGGTCTTCGACCGCACCGTGGGCGGGCAGCTTCGGTCGCTGCTGGGCCACTGTGTGACCGTCTCACCCGCCGACCTCCTCGCGCCGACCCTGGCCGGTCTGTGCGTGGATCCCGACGCGCTCGCCGTACGGCCCGGCGACAGCGGTGCGGTGGCGGTCCGCCGGCGGGCGGGGCGGCTGGTGGAGACCGCCTGGCGGGCCGGCCCGGCCGCCCGGCGGCAAGCCCTGCTCGGGCGGCTGCGCGGACAGTTGCAGCCCCATGACGCGGACGCCCGGCTGCTGCTCATCGGGCTGTTCGGCATCGTGACCGTACTGGCCCTGGACTGGCTGTGGCTGGTGACGGCCTTCCATACGCCGGCCAGCACCGCCTTCCTGGAGGCCGCCCGGGTCGTCGCGGGGGTCGGACCGGCCGCGCCGCACCCCGGCCACCCCGGGTACGAGGTGGTCTCCGGGGCGGCGATGCTGGTGACGGTGGGGTTCACCGCCCTGCTGACCGCCGGCATCGTCGACCGGCTCTTCGGCCCGCGGCTGGTCGGGGTGCTCGGGCCGCGGGTACTGCCCCGCGCCGGTCATGTCATCGTGGTCGGCCTCGGCCAGGTCGGGCTGCGACTGTGCCAGACGCTGCGTCAGCTGGGCGTCCCGGTCGTCGGGGTCGAGCGCGAACCGGCCGCCCCCAACCTGCGGCTGGCGCGGTCGATGGGCATACCCGTGGTGCTGGCGCACGGTGAGGACCGGGCGGTGCTCGCCCGGCTCGGCCTGGGCCGGGCCCGGGCGCTCGCCGCGGTCGGCTCCGACGAGCTGGACAACATCGCCGTCGCGGTCGCCGCGCACGGGGTGGCACCGGAGGTCAGGGTGGTGCTGCGGGCCGGCGAGGACGAGGCGATCGCCGAGACCCGCGCGCTGCTGCCCCTCGGGCTGACCCGCGACATCACCCGGACCAGCGCGGCGTTCGTGACCGCCCATCTGACCGCCCACCCGCAGGACGCCGCCCCGCGCCATGTCGTGGCCGCTGCCGACTGCGACTACGTCGACCTGCCCGGCCGAGGCCTGGCCGCCCGCCCGGTCCCGGCCGGGGACGACTGCGGCCATGTGCCCGGGGGCGAGCGCGCGGTTCCGTCGGGCGTCGAGGACCGGCGCTAGCGACCTGAGCCACCCCAGGGGGCATTCCGCAGTCACCAGCGGGCCTTCCGCGAAACCGGGCCCCCTTCAGCCCTCGGCCGGTACGTCCTGCTCGGTCCAGATGATCTTGCCGGTCGGGGTGTAGCGGGTGCCCCACCTGCGGGTGAGCTGCGCGACGATGAACAGTCCGCGTCCGCCCTCGTCGGTGGTCCGGGCATGACGCAGATGTGGCGCGTTGCTGCCGCCGTCGGAGACCTCGCAGATCAGGGCGTCCTGCCGGATCAGCCGCAGGGTGATCGGGCCGGTGCCGTGGCGGATGGCGTTGGTGACCAGTTCGCTGACGACCAGTTCCGTGGTGAACAGCAGCTCGTCCAGGCCCCACTCCGACAGCTGCCGGCCGGCCAGGGCACGGGCGCGGCCGACCACCGCCGGATCGGTGGGCAGATCCCAGGACGCGACCTGGTGCGCATCCAGGGCCCGGGTCCGGGCCAGGAGCAGAGCGGCGTCGTCGGACGGCGGGCCGGTCAGCAACGCCTTCACCACACTGCCGCCGATGTCCGCCAGCGCCGGTCCGGACACCGCGAGGGCGTTGCTGAGCCGGGCCAGGCCGACGCCGATGTCCCGGTCGCAGGTCTCGATCAGCCCGTTGGTGTAGAGCGCGAGCAGGCTGCCCTCGGCCAGCTCCAGCTCGACGGCCTCGAAGGGCAGCGACCCCAGGCCGAGCGGCGGCCCGGCGGGCAGGTCGGGGTGGTCGACGGCACCGTCGGGGCCCATGACCGCGGGTGGGAGGTGGCCGGCGCGCGCCATGCTGCACCGCCTGCTGACCGGGTCGTACACCGTGTACAGGCACGTCGCCCCCATGAACGTGGCGGCCACCTTGGTGTTCTCGGTGTCCGTCTCCCGATCGGCGCCCTGTGTCTGCACCAGTCCGATGACCAGGTCGTCCAGGCGGGCCAGCAGCTCGTCGGGCGGCAGGTCCAAATTGGCGAGCGTACGGACCGCGGTACGCAGCCGGCCCATCGTGGCCGCGGCGTTGATGCCGTGTCCGACCACATCCCCGACGACCAGCGCGACCCGGGCCCCGGACAGCGGGATCACATCGAACCAGTCGCCGCCCACCCCGCTCGGGGCGTCCGCCGGGAAGTACCAGGAGGCCACCTCCAGCGCCGATCCGCCGCTCAGTTCGTGCGGCAGCAGGTTCTGCTGCATCATCCGGGCCGCGGTGCGCTCGCGGGTGAAGCGCCGGGCGTTGTCGACACATACCGCGGCCCGGGCGACCAGCTCCTCGGCGAGCCGTACATCGTCCGGGACGAAAGGCCCCAGCCGGCGGGTCCGGAAGAACGTCGCCGCGCCCAGCGTGATGCCACGGGCCTGCACCGGCGCCACCATCACCGAGCGGAAGCCGAACGCGCGGATCGCCGCCGCCCGCACCGGGTCCTCGGTGAACCATGCGCTGGAGTCGTCCAGGGCCGGCTCGACCAGCGACTCGCCCGTCAGCAGACAGCGGGCGACCGGTGACGAAGGGGAGCGCTGGACGGTTTCGCCCACCGCGAGGCCCGCCTCCGGGCAGCCCTCGTTGACCGACTGCTGGCCGCAGCGGCGCATCGTCGGGGTGCTGTCGACCGGCCCGGGAACCGGCTCCTCACCGCGCAGCACCGAGTCCAGCAGATCGACGGCGACGAAGTCGGCGAGCGCCGGCACCGCGACATCGGCCAGCTCCTGTGCGGTCCGGGTGACGTCGAGTGTGCTGCCGATCCGGGCGCTGGCGTCGTTGAGCAGGGCAAGGCGCTCCTGGGCCCGCCAGCGCTCGGTGACGTCGATGACCATGTACCAGATGCCGATCCGTTCGCCCTGAGGGTCGGCCAGCCCGAAGAAGGAGGCGGAGTATGCGCGCTCCTGGGTGGGGTCGGCGTAGGTGGGGCTGCGGAACTCGTAGTCCATCACCGGCGATCCGGTCCGCAGGACCCGCCGCATCCGCTCCTCGAACGCCTCGGCCTCCAGCCGCGGCAGTACCTCCCCGACCGTGCGGCCCAGCCGGCGCTCCAGGGGGATCAGCCGCTCCAGTACGTCGTTCACCCAGACGTAGCGCAGGTCGGTGTCCAGTACGGCCATCCCGACCGGGGCGTGTGCGAGGAAGGGCTCCAGCATCAGCTGGTTCACCCCGCCGCCCGGCACCCGCCACTCCTCCAGGGCGAGGACCGACCACCGCTCCTGGCCGGCACCGTCGAGCACGGGGGTGACCTGTACGGCCAGCTGGAGATCCCGGCCGTCCCGGTGGCGCACGGCCACCGATCCGCCCCAGCCGTCCCCTGCCCGGCACCACCGCGCCACGGCCGCCGCCCGCTCCGCGTCGCCGGGCAGCGCCAGCAGCTGGGCGGCGGGGCGGTTCAGGATCTCCTCGGCCCGGTAACCGAGCAGCCGCTCAGCCGCCCGGGTCCAGGAGACGACCAGCCCCTGCGCGTCCAGCTCGGCCGTGGCCGCCTTCGCGAGGTCACAGGCCCGTCCGGGCCCGCCCGTCAGCGGATTGTCCGAGGTCATGATCGCCAGCCCGTCAGCTCAATGGCGCATATCGCCCAGTCTAGGGGGATTGCGGATCAACAGCTGGGAGCGAGCGGTCCGGCGACGACCCGCACCGGACCGTCGGATCATGTCGCGGACGGCAGCCGCAGCTGAAGCATGGCCAGCAGCCGCTGGTCCGGCCGGCTCAGGTCGAGACCGGTCAACTCCTCGGCCCGGCGGATCCGGTAGCGCAGCGTATTGGGGTGCACATGCAGCTCGGTGGCGGCGGCCCGGACATCGCCGAAGGCGTTCAGATACGCGAGGACGGTCTCGGCCAACTGTCCCTGATTGCGGCGGTCGTGCGCGACCAGCGCGGTCAGCCGGGGATCGCGCATGTCGGGGTGCGCGGAGAGCAGCGACAGCACCTCGCTGACCAGCACCTCCGCCTGGATGTCGGGCAGCGCGGCCACCGTGGTGGTGACGCCGACGCTCACCATCGCGTCAAGGATCCGGTCCGCCTCGCGGCGGGATTCGGGCACCTCGCCGAGCACCGGCACTATGCAGCCCACCGAGCCGCGCAGCGACAGGTTCAGGTGGCGGCGGGCGGCGTCGGTGATCTCCTGCCCCCAGAGCCGCAGGGTGCCGAGGTCGATGCTGCGCGGCAGTTGCGGCAGCAGCACGTAGATCCGCGAGTCGGCCTGGGTGACCAGGGCGCTGCGGTGCCGGGCCGCGGTGTGCACCGAGATCAGATTGCTCACCTCGGCCTGGGCCAGCTCGGCCGGGGTGGCCTCGGTGGACCCGTACGAGAAGCCCAGGACGGCGGCCGGCCGGTTCGCGTCCAGTCCCAGGTGGCTCGCGAGCGGCTGCGGTCCGGTACTGCCCTCCAGCAGCCCGGCCGTGAGCGTACGGGTCAGGGTCAGATCCGCCGACAGCTCCCGGCGGCGGCGCACCAGATGCAGCGCGGCGACCCGGGCCGCGCCCAGCAGCGCCTGGTCCGAGTGCTCGGTCAGCGGTGCCGAGCCCTCCTGTACCCAGATCGTGCCCAGTTGCCGTTCCCCGGCCCGGATGGCCACCGCGAGCCGGCGGCGGATCCCCAGCTCGGGGTGGCTTTCGATATTGATCACCTCGTCGGTGGCGCGCAGCCGCTGGAACACGCCCCACTTGCGCAGCCGCGCCAGGTACGCCTCCGGGCCCTGCCAGCCCAGGATGGACAGCCGCCGCAGATCGTCGACCTCGTCGGTGTTGGTGGAACGCGAGTACGCCAGCACGCGGTTGGCGGTGTCCTCGATGCTGACGATGCCGCCGGTGAGGATGGCGGTGGTCTGGGCGAGCGCGAAGAGGTCGCCCTCGTCCAGGGGCTCGCCGGGGCGCCCCTGCGGCGCGCTGTCGAGGGCCGCCCGGGCCAGCGCGTCCACCTGCTCCCAGCGCGCCTCGCTCCGTACGGACAGCAGCGCGACCCCGGCCTCGACCGCGGTCTCACAGAGCGCAGCGGCCTGGCCGGGGGTGTCGAGCTTGACCGCGATGGCGGCCGCCCCGTCGCGGCCGCCGGCCCGCAGCGCCGGGAACGCGGCGCGGCCGCGGGCGCCTATGGCAAGCACCAGCTCACCGGGGCGGGCCATCGGCGGATCCTCGGGGTCGAGCAGGGCGACGCTGAGGATCTCGACGTCCAGACCGGCGGGCGCGGCCTGCAACTCGACCAGGGGCTCGCCCAGCGACATCAGCAGCTGGCGGAGGCTGATGCCGGCACGGGGTGGTGATGCCGCGGCAACTGGTTCCATGATCGGCGCCTCTGCTGAGTTCGGGTGGCCTGGGCCCATGGCGTCGCCGGCCATCTCACCTGCACGTCCGAGCACGTCATGCCAGGCGTCCGATCGGCCACACACCGGGCCGCCACCGCGCGAATGAGCCACGCCAACAGTACTGATGCTATCCGCCGGGGCAACCGCGGCCATCCGTGTCCGAGGGCGCACCCCCGGGCACCGTCAGCGGGTGCCGCCGGCGCCGTCGGCCGGGCAGCGGCCGACCGGTCTGAACGCCCAGTCCATCGTCGGCTCCATGACACTGCGGAAGGCGCGCCGCACGGGCGCGGTGCACAGCAGCGTCACGGCCGCCGCGGCGATCAGGGTCACCACGACGGCGCCCCAGGGCGTGTGGATCCAGGCCGCGTCGTACCAGTTCCACCAGCGCGAGCCCTTGGCGAGGAAGCCGTGCAGCAGATAGCCGTAGAGCGTGCCGGCGCCCAGCGCGGTGCACCATGTCCGGCGGCCCGGCACCCAGGCCAGGAAGCAGGCGCTGAGCAGCAGGGAGCAGCCGAACATGGCCCCCTGCATCAGCACCCCGCACCACCACGGGACGCCCAGCTTCTGGGCACTGTCGGTGTGGTAGAACCACGCGTCGTTCATCCGCGGTACGGCCCAGTACGCAAAGACCGCTGCCCCGGCGAGAACCGGCACCGCGGCGAGGCGCACCGCCCGGCGGCGCACCCATGCGAAGTGCTCCGGTTTCAGGGACCTCCCCAGGACGAAGAACGGCAGGAACTGGAGCACCCGTTGCAGGTCCAGATCGCTGCCGATCTCCGGGGAGGCCGAGGCCAGTGCGGCGATCGCCAGGGCCAGCGGCACCGGCCACCGCACGATCCGCCACAGCGGTGCGGTCAGCCGCCAGAGGAACAGCGCGGCCAGGAACCAGGTGAGAAACCACGGGTCCAGCAGACTGACCGAGAACTCCGGGAGGTCGCCGGCCGCGTATCTGAACAGCGCGTAGGCGATCTGGAAGACCACGTACGGGACGGCGACGCCGGTGACCAGCCGTTGCAGCTGGTCGCGGCGCATCGTGAAGCTGCGCGAGAAGTAGCCGGAGATCAGCGTGAACGCCGGCATGTGGAAGGCGAAGACGAAGATGTAGAGGGCGGCCGCACTCCGGCTGGTGTGGTAGAGCGGCTCCCAGGCGTGGCCGATCGCCACCAGGACGATGGCCAGGTACTTGGCGTTGTCGAAGAAGGCGTCGCGCTGCTTGCCGGGGGCGGGCCGCTCGCCGCTGATGGGCCGGCGGTGGACCTGTGCCTCGGCCATGGAACCTTTCCTCCCCTCGTTCCGTCTACAGTGCTGTAGACCGTTTCGGGGCACTGTAGACGTCCGGGCACGCGGGGCGCACCTCTGCCCGTCGAGGGAGGCTGCGGAGGCCTTCCCGTCCTCCGGGCAGTCAAACCCCCAGTACAGTCACAGGCGCCTCACCGCGCCCCGCGCCGTGAGGCGCGCCCTGCGCCCACCGTCCGCCCGTCGCCAGAAATGGATCCCATGAGCGCGATCAGCATCGGCCAAGCCGTCGTTCTCGGAGCCGTCGAGGGGGTGACGGAATTCCTCCCGGTCTCCTCGACCGGCCATCTCAAGATCACCGAAGGTCTGATGGGGATCCCCGTCGACGACAAGGCCGTCGTCGGCTTCTCGGCCGTCATCCAGGTCGGTGCGATCGCCGCCGCGCTCGTCTACTTCGGCAAGGACATCGTGCGCATCGTGGGCGCATGGTTCCGCGGACTGCGCAACCGCGAGGAGCGCTACCACCACGACTACAAGTTCGCCTGGTGGGTGATCTACGCCACCATCCCGATCGTCGTCGTCGGTCTGGCCGCCAAGCCGCTGATCGAGGGTCCCCTTGCCTCGCTGTGGGTGGTGGCCGGCTCGCTGATCGTCGGCAGCGGTGTGATGTGGGCGGCCGACCAGATGGGCCGCCACAAGCGCGGGGAGGACGACACCTCCCTCAAGGACGCCATGTGGGTCGGCTGCTCGCAGATCCTCGCGCTGCTCTTCCCCGGCTTCTCCCGCTCCGGCGCGACCATGTCCACCGCGCTCATCCTCGACCTGGAGCGCGTCGCGGCCACCCGGCTGTCGTTCTTCCTCGGCATCCCGGCCCTCACCGGGGCGGGAATCTACGAACTGAAGGACGCGGTCGGCAGCGGCGCCGCGGTCGCCCCGCTGGCCGTCGGCACGGTCGTCTCCTTCCTCGTCGCCTACGCGTCGATCGCCTGGCTGCTGAAGTTCGTGGCCAAGCACTCCTTCAATTCCTTTGTGATCTACCGGATCCTCATCGGCGCGCTGCTGTTCGGACTGCTTGGCATGGGCGTACTGACCTGACGGCCGCCGCGCCGGGCCGGGATCCGGCGTCGTGGGTGGTATGGGTGCATCAGAAGCGCATCCGCCGTACGCGGACGCAGTGCCCTGGAGGTGGCCTTGACGAACCGGGATGGCTCGGATGAGGGTCGGGACACCGGCGCGGCACACGTGCTGACCCGTCTGCGCGTGGTGGAGGAAGCCGCCGAACGGATCGGTACCACCCTGGACGAGCAGACGATCTGCGCCGAGCTGTCCCGGTTCCTGTGCCAGCACCTGTGTGACGCCGCCGCGGTCGACCTCCTCCCCGAGGAGGCCGCCGCGACGAGGCGCCCCTCCCGGGCCCCGGAGCTGACCCGCGTGGCGTCGGCGGGTCTGGTCAAGGTGCTCCAGGCGCAGTTCCCGGACGACGGGACCGGGGAGCCGGGCGAGGGGTTCCCCGCGCTGCGGGCGCTGATGGAGCGGCATCCGGTCACCGCCACCGGCGTCCTGAAGGGCGGTATGTCCGCCGAGGCGGAGGCGGTGCCGCTGCTCGCCCACGGCCGCTGCTACGGCGTGCTGCTCGTCTTCCGGGCCGGCGGGAGTTTCGGAGAGCACGAGACCGCCACGATGCACTACGCGGCGCGCCTGGCCGCCGCCCATCTTGCCCATGCCCGCCGGTACGCCTCGGTCCAGCGCACCGCGATGGACCTCCAGCGGGCCCTGCTGGCCGAACCGGGCCGGCCGCACCCCAATCTGGAGCTCGCCACCCGCTACCTCCCCTCCGGCACCACCGCCCTGGTCGGTGGCGACTGGTTCGAGACGGTGCGCCTCCACTACGGGCGCACCCTGCTCGTCATGGGTGACGTCATGGGGCATGGCCTGGACGCGGCCGTCGACATGAACGCCTACCGCACCACCCTGCGCTACGTCGCCTCGACCGATCTGCCGCCCCATCGCGTGCTGCGCCAGCTCGACACCGCGGTGGCCGAGGACGAGGCCCGCCGGCCCGCCACCTGTCTGCTGGCCCAGGTGGACCCGGCACGTGGCATCGCCGGGTTCGCCAGCGCCGGCCACCTCCCCCCGGTGGTCTTCGGCCGCGACGGCACCGCGAACCTGGTACGGGTGCCGGTCGGCCCGCCGCTGGGTACGGGCGTCGGCGGCTACGAACTCGTCACCCGTAACCTCACCCCCGACGAGACCCTGCTGATGTTCACCGACGGCCTCATCGAGCGCCGCGGTGAGGACATCGACGACTCCCTGGCCCGGCTGGCCCGGCTGCGGGTGCCCGCCGGGGCCGGGGTGGAGGAGGTGCTGGACGAGGTGCTGCTCCACCTCGACGGGATGCACGCCGAGGACGATGTCGCCGTGCTCGCCGCACGGGTGCGCGAGCATCCGGGGCCGGGGCCGACGCATCCGATGACGACGACATGATCCGCCGCCCGGTACGACGGGAGTGCGGCGGCTCCGTACGGCTCCAGCTTGCCTGACGGTGCGTCAGGTGGATCGGGCCCATGCCCCCGAGGGCGTGTGCACCCAGGTCAACGGCCCTGTCGTACGATCACCCCCGGTGCCGGCCGGGGCGCACACCCCCTGCCCGCACCTTCCGATGTCTCACGGGGGTAGCCATATGTTCGGAATCGTCAGGCCCTGCACCCATCGGCTCTCCCAAGGGCTCAAAGCGGAGTGGATGGCCCATCTGTGCGGTCTCTGTCTCGCGCTGCGCGGTGACCACGGGCAGTTCGCCCGGGTCGTCACCAACTACGACGGCCTGATCGTCTCCGTACTCACGGATGCCCAGTCCGGCCACGCCGCCGGGCAACGCCGCACCGCCGGCCCCTGCCCCCTCCGGGGCATGCGGACCGCCTCGGTCGCCAAGGGCGAGGGCGCGCGGCTCGCCGCCTCGGTCTCCCTCGTCCTCGCCTCGGCGAAGATACGCGACCATGTCGCCGACCGGAACGGCCTGTTGCGCCGCCGGCCGGTGGCCGCTGCCGCGCGCAAGGTCGCCGCGGGCTGGGACCGGGCCGGGGCACGCACCGGCGCCGCCCTCGGCTTCGACACCGCCGTACTCGTCGACGCGGTCGACCGGCAGCCGGGCATCGAGCAACTGGCCGGCCCCGGCACCCCGTTGACCGTCATCACCGAACCGACCGAAACCGCGACCGGCGCCGCCTTCGCCCACACCGCGGTGCTGGCGGGCCGCCCGGGCAACGCCGCGCCACTGGCCGAGGCCGGCCGGCTCTTCGGCCGGCTGGCCCACCTCCTGGACGCCGTGGAGGACCGCGCCACGGACGCCGCCGAGGGCGCCTGGAACCCGCTCACCGCGACCGGCGCCACCGTCGCCGAGGCCCGCCGGCTGTGCGACGACGCGCTGCACGGCATCCGACTCGCGCTGCGCGAGGTGGAGTTCACCGACTCCGCCCTGGTGCATGTGCTGCTGGTGCACGAGCTGCGGCGCTCGGTGGACCGCGCCTTCGGCACCACCACCTGCGCGCACCAGGGCCACGGCGCCAACCCGTACCAGGACGGGTACGGCGGCCCGCCCCCGCAGTACGGTCAGCCCCCGCACCCCGGCCAGGCCCCGGCCGCCGGCCCGTACGCCCAGGGCGGCCTGCCCCTGAACGCCCCGCAGCACCCGTACGCGGGCGGCCCGGTGCCGCCCGGCGGTCCGGGCGGCGGCCATGGCGGGGGACACGGAGGCGGTCCGGGCGGTGGGGACGGCGGAAGGCCGCAGTTCCCGAACCAGCCGAAGCCGCCCCGCGGCTTCCTCGCCGGCTGCGCGGTCGCCATCGGCCTGTTCTGCACCTGCAAGGTCTGCTGTGCCGAGGAGTTCGAGGGTCCGTGGTCGCGCAAGAAGCGCGAGGGCTGCTGCCACAAGATCGACGGCTGCAACTGCGACGGTGGCTGCTGCGAGTGCTGCGGTTGCTGTGAATGCTGTAGTTGCTGCGACTGCTGAGCGCTTCCACGTCCGCACCGGACGCACGCGGCACCCCTCGCCCCGCCGGCCGCGCCACCATGGGCGCGGCCGGCGAGCTGCGTCAGCCGTAACGAGGGCTACCGCCCCGCCGGTCAGGCGCCCGGCGGAATCCGTGCCGGACGGCCCGAGCCTCGGGTGACGCGGTACCCGGCGATGCCCGCCAGCGCCGCGAGCGCGCCGCCCGCCGCGGTCCACAGCCAGCGGTCGGACCACCGGCCGGAGGACCAGCCGCCCTCCGGCTCCACCCGGGCCGCGGGACGCGGGGAGGCGGACTCGCCGTCCGCCTCCGGCGTGGCGGCCCCGGCGCCGGGCACCAGCGGAGCGGCCAGCGCACCGTCCACCGCATACGCGCCGCCCTGGTCGGAGACGGACGCCTCGACCTCGGCGTGCACCGGCTGCCCCAGATCCTCCTGCGGCAGATCGACGACCGTCAGCCGGACGTAATAGCTGCCCGGCAGCGGGTCGTTGGCCCAGGGCTCCGCCCCGCCACGGACCGTGCGCAGGGTGCAGGACAACTCGACGGAACCGGCCTCCCGGTCCGCCGTCCTGGTCTGCGCGCCGTACGTGCACGCCTGGCGGCGGCGCAGTCCGTCGTACACATCGAGCTGCCAGGTGGCCGCGCCGTGCCGGGCGGCGGCCGCCGGCAGCGTCACCTTGGCCTTGACGGTGGCGCGCTGCGCGGTGTCCACGGGCAGCACCCAGTACAGGTAGTCGCCGGTGGAGGCGTCGGCCGTGGCGGGCTGGTCCGGCTTGATGGCGGTCGCCGTACGGAACGAGGTGCCGGCCTCGGTGGGACCGGCCGCATCCGAGCTCGCACTCGCACTCGGGCTCGGCGTGGCGTCGTCGGCGACGGCGCTGCCCGCCAGGCCGAGGACACCGGGGCCCGCCAGTACGGCGGTCGTCAGCAGGCGTACGGTACGCATCAGTTGGTCCTCCAGACGGTGACGCGCCAACGGGAGATCCAGCCCCACACCAGGCCGGCCAGCAGACCGGCGAGCGCCAGCGCGCCCAGCAGCCACCAGCCGTGGCCGAGGCCGAAGGAGGCCACGTCGGAGGCGTCGTCGGGGCCGTCCACCAGGTCGATGGTCAGCTCGACCGGCAGGCCGGGCTCGGTCTTGACCGAGGCGGGCGCCGAGAAGGAGTTGCTGACCTGGAGACACACGGTCTCCGCCGGCGCCTGCTCCGCGCCGTCCGGGGCGTCCTGCGGCGCCTTGGGGTAGCGCAGTCCGGACGAGATCACATCGGTACGGCCGTCACCGGCCTCCGCGCCGCGGACGATCTCCCGGCCGTGCACCGTCGAGGCCCGCAACAGGACCCCGTAGTCGTTGTTGACCGCACGGTCGGCGCCGACGCTCACCGAGGCGCGCAGTTCCTGGCCGGGCCGGACATCGACCCGGTACCAGCGGTGCTCGGCGAACTTCTCCCGGTCGCTGTAGAGCCCGGGCTTGAGCTTGGGGGCGCCCGCGCACTGCTGGGCACCCTTCGCCGGCACCGGCGTGACGACAGGGTCGGCGGCCCGGTCCACCAACTGGTGCACCCGGTCCCGGAGTTCCTTGGTGTGCTGCACGGAGGTGTACGTACCGCCGGTGGCCTCGGCGATACAGCTCAGCTGCTTGCGGGTCTTGGCGTCCGGCAGCAGCCCGAGGGTGTCGACGGTGAGGTGGATGCCCTGCGCGGCGATGTCGCGGGCCACCTGGCACGGATCGAGCGGGGCGCAGGTGTCCTCGCCGTCCGTGATGAGCACGATCCTGCGGGTACCTTCACCGCCCTTGAGGTCCTGGGCCGAGCCCATCAGGGCGGGGCCGATGGGCGTCCAGCCGGTGGGGGTGAGCGTCGCCACCGCGGTCTTCGCCTCGGTCCGGTCGAGCGGCCCGACCGGATAGAGCTGCTTTGTGTCCTTGCAGCCGACCTTGCGGTCCTCACCACGGTAGTTGGCGCCGAGGGTACGGATGCCGAGCTGGACGTCGTTCGGTACGGCGTCCAGCACCTCGTTGAACGCCTGCTTGGCGGCGGCCATCCGGCTCTGTCCGTCGATGTCGCGGGCTCGCATCGAGCCGCTGACATCGAGCGTCAACTCGACCTTGGGTGACGGCTTCGCGTCCGGCTCGGCGGCCGTGGCGGTGGCGGGAGGAAGGGCGACGGCCAGGGCGGCGAGCAGCCCGCACACCCCGGCCGCCAGCCGTTTTCTTATGATCATCGCTGGATCGTATGGAGAAATCCGCCGGGCTCCAAAACGGCCGCCGGCGCCCAACGGCACCGCACACAAAGCGACTCGACCCCTGCGCCCACCCCTCGGACGAACGCCATACCGGGACTGTGGCGCCGCACCTTCACCCGATGGGGTCTTTCCGCCCGTCTCGGGAACCGAACCGGGCCGTCGGACGTGGCTCCTTGTGTACGCCGTGCGGCCGAGGAGGTGCGCCGCACGGCGGTACCGCATGCCAGGGGGATCGTCATGGGACACCGCGACAGGCAACGTCACCCGCTCCGTACCGCCGTGCTCGTCGCGGCGCTGATCGCCTCGGCGGGGTGCGCGCACGGGGCATCCGGCACGTCCGGTACGTCCGGGGCGGACTCCGACAGAGGACGGCCCACGGCCGGGATCGGCGGCCCGTCCACGCCGGGAGCGTCGCAGACGCCGGCCCCCACCGGACAACAGCCGGACCAGTCGGCGGCCGGTGGTACGGAGTCGGGAGGCGCGTCAGGGGGCGGCCCCAGTTACGGCGGGGACCCCGTGCCGCCGCTCAAGTCACCGCCTCCCGACCACGGTGGCAGGCCGCCGGCCGGCAGCGGCCTGGATCCGACCGGTGGCGGGGACACCGGTGGCGGCGAGTCCACCGGGGGTGACGTCGGCGGCGAACCCACCGATCCCTGCCCGAGCTCCGGAGGAGCGGAGCCCCCGTCCCCGTCTCCGTCATCCCCGTCGTCCCCGTCCTCGTCCCCGTCGCCGACCGACTCACCCGAGGCGACCGGATCGGCCACTCCCTCGTCGCCACCCGGCTCCGACGATCCCTCTTCGGGTGTCAACTGCCCGTCGGCGTCCGGCACATGAGCGCAGGTGCCGACGAGGGCGCGCGGGCGGCACCCGGGGCCGGACGGCCCGCCCGTCGGCGGACCCGCCGCCCTTCTCCCGTCGCGACACGGGCGTCCCGCCCCGCTCGGGTGCGACCGGTGTCCCCGGCGCCGGTGCCGGGGACGGCCCCCGCGCCGGGGGAGCACACCGCGGCCGGACTGCTCGGCATCGTCGTCACGCAGGCCTCCTTCCTCGTGGCGCTCATGTACTACCTCGGCGCGGTCCATATGACGGCCTACTACCACTACTTCCGGCTGGACTCCTTCAGCCTGGGCTTCGGCTTCGCCGAAATGGCGATCCAGAGCCTGAACATCGTCACCGTGCCCGTGGCGATCGCCTGCATCGCGGCCGTCCTGATGGCACGTCACCTCGCCACCGGTGGAGAGCACCCGGGCCAGGGCCGCCTCGCACACGAGGCGGAGCGGGCACTGCGCGCGGTGGCCCGGGCGCACCTCGGCCTCGTCGGAGCCGGGCTGCTCCTGCTGCTCCTGTGGCCGTACCTCGTCCCGTATCAATGGACGGCCCCTTTGCTGCTGGGGGTGGGCATCTTCCTCGGCCAGACCCCCTGGGCCGCCCGCGGTACCGCCCCGCCGCCCACGTTATGGGGCAGAGCGGTCCCCGCCTTCACGGCCGGGCTGCTGGTCATGTGGGCGCTCAGCCTCGCGACCTCCGATCTCGGCGAGCGGGAGGCCCGGCTGACCGCCCAGCACCTCATCCGCCGCACCGCGGTGGTGATTCTGAGCACCGAACGTCTCAGCCTGGCCGGGCCGGGGCTGGAGGTGGCGGATCTGGGGCCCAAGGCGCACTTCCGCTACCGCTACACCGGTCTGCGCCGGCTCGTCGACCGCAACGGCCGCTACTATCTGCTGCCCCTCGGCTGGAACCAAGGCACCGGCGTCACCTACGTCGTCCAGGACGGCGAGCACGTCCGGGTCGAATTGCTGCCGGGCACCCAACAGGAGTGAACCGGCGTCAGACACCAAAATCCGGCGCCGGGTCAGTCCAACGCGACGGCCATCCTGCGTACCGCCTCGGTCAGCAGTTCCGGAGAGGTCGCCAGGTTCAGCCGTACGTGCCCGGTGCCGCCGGTGCCGAAATCCGGGCCGGGGCTGAGCGCCACCCTGCCGCGTTCGAGGAAGACCGCGGCCGGGTTGTCGCCGAGGCCGAGCGCACGGCAGTCGAGCCAGGCGAGAAAGGTTCCGGGGGCCGGGCGGTAGCGGACCGCCGGCAGCCGGTCGGCCAGCAGAGCGGTGAGCAGCCGTCGGTTGTCGTCGAGGCCGGCGAGCAGCGCGTCGAGCCACCCGCCGCCGTCCCGCAGGGCCGCGGTATGGGCGAGGATGCCGAGGTGGCTCGGCCCGTGGCCGACCTCTTCCGGCATACGCGCCAGATCGCCGGCGGCAGCCGGACCGGCAACGGCGAGCGCCGCCTTGAGCCCTGCCAGGTTCCACGCCTTGGAAGCCGACATCAGCGCAAAACCCTCCTCCGCCCCGGGCACGCTCAGATAGGGCACGAAGGCGGTGCCCCGGGCCACCAGAGGGGCGTGGATCTCATCGGCGACGACCCGTACCCCGTAATGGGCCGCCAGCGCAGCGACGGCGGCCAGCTCCTCGGCGCTGTGCACGGTGCCGGTCGGATTGTGCGGACTGCACAGCAGGTACCCGGGCCGCCGGCCGCCCGCGGCGGCCCGCCGGAACGCGGCCTCCAGCGCGCCGAGATCGAGCCGCAGATCAGCGCCCAGCGGTGCTTCCACGACGCGCCGGTCCATATGGGCCACGAACGCGTAGAACGGCGGATACACCGGGCAGTTGATCACCACCGGATCTCCCGCCCGGGTGATCAGCTTGAGGACTTCGACGATGCCCAGCATCACATCGGGCACCAGCGCCGTACGCTCCACGGCGAGCCCGTCCCAGCCCCACCGCTCGTGGGCGAAACCGGCCAGCGCCCGGGCGTAGCCCGTGCCCGCCGGATAGCCGGTGTCGCCGAGCGCGACCGCCTCCGAGAGCGCCCGGACGACCGGTTCGGCGAGCGGCACATCCATCTCCGCCACCCACAGGGGCAGCACATCCGGCGGATAGGTGCGCCACTTCATGCTGGTACGCCGCCGCAGCTCGGTGAGGGTCAGCCGGCGCAGCGGATCGTCGGGGCCGGGGTCGTGGTGGCCGGGCCCGTCGGGCGGCCTCGGTGGCCTGCGCTCCATGAGGCCAACATAGGCCCGGCCGGCGCCGCCGGGCAGCCCCCGTACGCCAGTTGGTTGCCCTGTCTACCACGGCAGTCTTCGGTAGCGCGTTGATGAGAGATCCCTGCCGACCCTGCCGACCCGGGTGCGCCCCGGAAGGCCGTGACGGACCGGTCGCCGGGAGGTCAGCCGCAGGATGTCAGGTGGCAGTGAGCACCAGCGCGGCCTGATCGTCGGGCGTGGAAGGGCCGGCGAAGGCGGTCACCGCGGCATTGACGGTGTCGATCAGGGCGGCGGCCGTGGGGGAGCTGCCGGGGAGGGAGGTGAGCGCATCGGCCAGCCGGCGGTCGTCGAAGAACTCGCCCTCGGCGGAGCGGGCTTCGGTGATGCCGTCGGTGACCAGCACCAGGCTGTCACCCGGACGCAGTTCGACATGGCACGGGGTTCCGGCGAAATCGGGGCCGATGCCCAGCAGCAGCCCCGGCTCGGCCAGTTCCTCGACCCTGCCGTCCGCGCGCCGGACCAGCGGGGGAACATGTCCGGCGCGCAGCAGGTCCAGCGTCAGCCGGGAGGCGGAGCGCCGTAGCTCGCCGTAGACGAGCGAGACGAAGGTGTCCTCGGTGGTGCTCTCGGTCAGCGCGTCATTGATCGCGGAGACCACGTCCGCCGGGTCGTTGAGCAGGCGGGCGGCGGCCCGCGCGGTGTGCCGGACCATACCGGTCGTGGTGGCCGCCGGTGCGCCGCGTCCGCAGACATCGCCGATCATCAGCGCCCAGCGGTCGTCGGACAGCGGGAAGACGTCGTAGAAGTCGCCGCCCACTTCGAGGCCTTCGCCCGCCGGGTGGTACGACGCCGCCAGATCGGCGCCGGGGATCGCCGGCAACTCGGGCGGCAGCAGCCCGGCCTGAAGATCGCGGGCGAGCCGGACCCGGTCGGTGAACTGGTGGGCGTTGTCGGCGCTGGAGGCGGCCCGGCGGGCCAACTCCTCGGCGAGCGCGATGACATGGCCGTCCAGCGGCGGGCCGGTGGCCACGAGGGTCAGTACGCCGAAGGTGCGGCCGCGGGTGGCCAGCGGTACGCAGGCGTAGCCGGTGACCTTCGCCCCCCGGGAGGCGGCGCCCGCGACACTCCCGCCGGTCTCGATCACGCCCGAGGCGAGCACCCGGGCGACCGCGCGATCGATCTCGTCGCTGACACCGGAGGAAGCGAGCAGATCCTCCGCGGCCCGGCTGGCGGCCGCCACCGCGATCCGCCGGGTCCGGCCGTCCTCCAGGACATGGACGGTGCACAGCGGGGCGAGCGCCGGGACGGTCAGCCGGGCCATGCACTGGAGACAGTCGAAGTAGTGCGGCTCGCGGGTGATCGCGGTGCTCGCGTCGAGTACGAAGGCCAGGTCCTCCCGGGCCGCCTTCTCCCGCTCCTGGGCGGCGTGGCCGGCCTCCAGGGCACGATGGCGCTCGATGGCCAGCGCGGTGATCCGGGCGAACGCGGCGCTGAGCGCCACGTCCTTGTCCTCGGGGGCCTTGGGCGTGCGGTGGTACATCGCGAAGGTGCCCAGCAGCTGATCGTCCGCGCTCATGATCGGGGTGGACCAGCACGCCGCGACCCCGGCCTGGCGGGCCAGTTCCTGGTAGCCCTCCCACCGGGGATCGGTCGCGATATCGCTGACGATCACGGGAGCGCGCAGATAGGCGGCGGTGCCGCAGGAGCCCACGTCGGGGCCGATGGCGACCCCGTCGATCGCCTCGTTGTAGAAGTCGGGCAGGCTCGGACCGGTGCCGTGCCGAAGGTGCACGCCGTCGGGGTCCATGAGCAGCACGGAGACGATCAGTTCGGGGGAGTGCTCCTCGATCGCCCGGGCCATCCCGGTCAGGATCTCGCTGAGCGGGGCGTCGCGCGCGATCTGCTCCAGCAGGAGGTGCTGCTCGGCGGCGAGGAGCTGGGCGTGGTGGTAGGCGGTGGTCTCGACCGCGATCACGATCACGCCGTCGACCTCGCCGGACGCGTCCCGCCGGGGCTCGTAGGTGAAGTCGAAGAACCCCTCCCGCTCGGCGCCGGGCGCACCGAGGACCAGCCGTGCGCCGCGGGCCCGGTACGCGGTGCCGGTGCGGTACACGGCGTCGAGCTTGTCGAGGACGCGCTGCGGTCCCAGCTCCGGGAACAGCTCACCGATCGGTGCGCCGGTGCGCCCGCGCTTGTCGCCGAACACCTCGAAGAACGCCGGGTTCGCCGCCTCCAGCACATGCTGCGGGCCGCTCAGCGCGGTAAAGATCACCGGGGCCTGGTCGAACAGGTCCACGTACTGCTCGTTGCGCAGGTAGGCCGTCGTGGAGCGCGCGGTGGCCGAGTCAGGGCGATCCGACTGTATGGACATGACAGGCCGCCCCTCTCATGCGTAGCCGCCCCCGTCATCGAGTCCTCTCTTCACTCTGACACACGGCGCCGGAAACCGAGCCTGCCGGCCGGTCGGGCACCTTCCGGGGCTCGGGGATCGAGGATCGGGGGACACCCCCTAGCCTGGAGGCATGGGCGACAAGCCGATCACGGTGTTCGTCTGCGGGGACGTCATGCTCGGGCGGGGCGTCGACCAGATCCTGCCGTACCCGGGCGACCCCACGCTGCGCGAGGCGTACATCCGCGATGCCCGCGCCTATGTCGAACTGGCCGAGGCGGCGCACGGCCCCCTCGACCGGCCGGTCGATTTCGCCTGGCCATGGGGCGAGGCCCTGCACATGCTCGACGAGGCCGCGCCCGACGCCCGGGTGATCAATCTGGAGACCAGCATCACGCGCAGCGAGGCCTTCGCGGACGGCAAGGAGGTCCACTACCGGATGAACCCGGCGAACCTGCCCTGCCTGACCGTCGCCCGGCCCGACGTCTGCGTACTCGCCAACAACCACGTCCTGGACTTCGGCCGCAACGGACTGGAGGAGACGCTCGGCACGCTGGCGGGGGCGGGGCTGCGGACCGCGGGAGCGGGGGAGGACGGCGACGCGGCGAGGCGCCCGGCCGTCGTACCCGTCGACGGCGGCCGTCGGATCCTGGTCTTCTCCCTCGGCATGCCGTCCAGCGGTATCCCCTGGTCATGGGCCGCGGCCGACGACCGGAGCGGGGTCGCCTTCGTACCGGGCCCGACCGAGGCGGCAGCCGACGCACTGGCGGCCCGCGTACGGCAGGCGAAGCGTCCGGGAGACCTCGCGGTGGCCTCCGTCCACTGGGGCCCCAACTGGGGCTATGGCGTCGCGCGCGCCGAGACCGCCTTTGCGCACCTCCTCCTCGACGGCGGAGTCGACCTCGTCCACGGGCACTCCGCGCACCACCCGCGCGGCCTGGAGGTCCACCGGGGAAAGCTCATGATCCACGGGTGCGGCGATTTCATCGACGACTACGAGGGCATCACCGGCTACGAGCAGTACCGGGACGACCTGCGGCTGCTGTTCCTCGTCTCGCTGGACCCCGACACCGGCCGGCTCCACGACCTGCGGATCATTCCCCTCCAGGCGCGGCAGATGAGGCTGCGGCACCCCTCGGCCGAGGATCTCCAGTGGCTGCAAAGGCTCCTCGACCGGATCGCCACCGGTTTCCGGCCGTGCGCCGCATCCGAGCCGCCCGGCACCTTCACCCTCCGCCCGGCGTGACGGCCGCGGTCCGCTCGTCGCTCCCGTCAGGGCCCGGCGCCTTCGCCCTCCCGTGCGGTCGATCCGGAGGCGCATGGTGTGCTCACCGCCAAGTGAGCGGCAGCCTCGGCGGACCAAGTCCCTGGCCGGTGGTCTCTGCCGTGACCGTCACCGTCACCTCCGCAGCGTCAAGAGCGGATGCGTGCCGTTCAGATAGTGGGCGCCGATATCGCGCAGCCGGTGGGCGGTGGAGCCCTGGGCCGTCAGCACGCGCGCATTGCGCCAGAACCGGTCGAAGCCGGGGTCGGCGGCGGGGGAGTCGGCGCCCTCCGTGAGCTCCAGGATACGGGTGGTGATCTGCAACGCCGACCGGCTGGTGACGGCCTCCGCCGCGGCCACGAGGGCGGCGATGTCGGCGCGCTCGTCCACGCCGAGGCCGGGCCCCGCCAGCAGGCCCCTCGCCATGGCTTCCGTCGCCGGTTCGACGACCGCGGCGGCGGTGTGCGCGGCGGCCACCAACTCCCCGTAGGCCAGCAGGAGATACGGATCCCCACCGGGCAGCCCCTCGTACGCTTCGCCGTCCGGACCCGTGGGCGGCCAGGTGCGCGGTGTGGCACGACTGACGTCCCGCGCCTCGGCCAACGCCCCTTCGGCGATCCCGAGAGCGACGTGCACGAGGACGAGCCGCAGCGCCAGCGGGGCGAGCGTGGCGAACGGGGAGACGTCGTACTCGTCCCGCGGGACGGTGCCGAGCACCTGGTCCGGGCGCACCGGGACGCCGTCGAAACCGATGCTGCCGGCTCCGGTGAGCCGCTGCCCGAGCCGATCGTGCGCCGGAGCGGCCATGACGCCGGGGTGGGCCGGGTCCACGACCACGATCAGTGAGTCGCCGGTTCCGGTACAGCCCGCGCCGAGGACGAGCCGGTCGGCGACGGCGACACCCGCGGCGAGGGCCCGTCGCCCGTTGAGGACGTATCCGTTGTGTGCCGGCGTAAGGGTGAGCCCGGGTTCCGTCGCGCTCCGGCACTCCCTCACGGATCCTGGGACGTCGGTGCTGCCGGCCCAGAGCCACTGCTCGCCGGCCGCCCGCAGCTCCAGCCCGTCGGCCTGCTCCGGAGTACCGAAGAACCGGGCACTCCACGACAGGACGTAGTGCCGGCCGAGCAGCTCGCCGATGGAGCCGTCAGCCGCCGCGATCTCCCGGACGACCGCACAGGCGGTGCGCCAGTCGGCGCCCCGGAGCGGGCCGGGCGGCATCAGCAAGCCCGGCAGCCCGGCCTCGCGCAGCCGCGCGATCTCGTCGAACGGCGGTTTCCCAGCCCGGTCCCGGACGAGCGCATCGACCGCGAGGTCATCGGCGAGCTCACGGGTGACGCGGCGCCAGATCTCCTCCTCAGAAGGGGAGTTGATCGACGAGGCGACAGGACATGCTCCGGATGCTCCGGACTTCTTCGGCATGGCGCCGTTCACCGTCCCCTCCCCGGAACCCGGACCACCGGCGCGCCCAGTAGTGGTTCTCCGGCCCCTGGTCGTGTTGTTTCCCAGTTTTCCCACTTGATTAGTAGGGAAAGAATCGCGGCCGGACTCCGTTCGCGGCAAGGGCTGTTCAAGGGATGGACAAGCGAGTCTTGAAGTGCGGACAGGGGTGCACAGATTGGACCGCGCGGACAGTGCGGTGCCAGGGCGGCCGAAGGGCCGCAAGGCTGAGGCGCCGCGTTCTCGCTCGCCTACGGATTGGTCCAGGACGCCGGGTCCTCGGCCAGTGCGGACACCCGGCCGGGCAGCTTGGCCGAGGCGACATCGGCCAGTGACACCTCGTCGAGGATCTGCCGGACGTTGGCCCGCAGTGCGATCCAGAGCGGGAGCAGCGACTCCGCGGGGCCGGTGTAGGACAACTCCGGTGGGCGGACGCCGCGTACGGACACCAGTGGTCCGTCCACGACGCGGATGACATCGGCGATGCTGATCTCGTCGGCGGCCTTGGCCAGCCGGTAGCCGCCCTTGCCGCCGCGCTGGCTGAGCACCAGCCCACCGCGGCGCATATCGTTCAGGATGCCTTCGAGGAACTTGTGCGGAATGTCCTGGGCCTCGGCGATCGCCTCCGCCTTGAGCGGCCCCGCATCCCCGGCGTCAGCGAGTTGCAGCGCGGCCCGCACCGCATAGTCCGCCCTGGCTGAAATCCGCATGACTGCATTATTCCGCAGCAGCCGCGGGGGAGCGCCCTGCGGACCCCGGCGCACCCTCTTGACGCGGCTCGGCCACGGCTCGACACTCAAGTGGGAACCCTAGTGAATGGGTGGGAAATCATGGGGAGTGCAGGGCCGGCCACCGACCGCGCCGTAGCGGCCCAGCCGCTTCCCCTGCTGTCCTCGCGTCTGACCTCGCGCCGGCACATCGATCTTCTGCGTGTGTGCAGCGCGGCAAGTCCCGTTCGCTGAGGCGGCAGCGGCCGGTGCCGCGCCGTAACTCGTCCGTGCGGTAACCCGCTCGCGCCGTCATCCGTGCGCGCCGTCATCCGCAGGTGTCGTGATCCGTACGCGCCGTACTCCGCGCCGCACGGACGCCCTTCCGCAGCCGGACGGCGCCGACAGTGCCCGCCCGTCGGCTGCCGCCGCATCTCCGTCCGACCACACACCGGCCGGTCCGCCCGCCCGCACACCCGCGCACGTGCCCGCACCGGCCCGGATCGAGGGAGCCGTATGTCCGCCACGCCGTCCACGTCCGCCACATCCGCCGCCCCCGCCACATCCACCACGTCCTCCGCGTCGCCCGCATTCCCCGCGTCCCCCGCGTCCGAGTCGTCCCTGCGCGGCAGGATCGGTGGTGATGCCCGCAGCGGCCACTACGCAGTACCGCACCGCTATCGCCTCCATCTGTCGCTGTCCTGTCCGCGCTGTTTGCGCCTCGCCATCACCCACAGCCTGCTGGACCTCGGCGACACCCTCCCGGTGACGTTGCTGCCCGCCGTTCCCGACGGCCCGGACGGCGGATACGCCGCGCTGCGGCCGCTGTACGAGGCCAGCTCGCACCAGCACCCGGGGCCCGCCGCGGTGCCGGTGCTCAGCGACGGATGGACGGGGCGGATCGTCAGCACCCACGCGCCCGACATCCTGCGGGATCTGGCCGGGCAGTTCGGGGCGCACGGTCCCGAACTCCGTCCGCCCCATGCCCGTAAGGAGATCGAGGCGGTCGGGCGGCTGTGCGAACAGGACATCAACGAGGCTGCCCAGCGTGCCGGTCGGTGCGGCGCCGACAGCGCCGCCCATCGGACCGCAATGGACGGTCTGCTGCGCGCGCTGGACTCGGTGGAGCAGCGGCTGGCCGGCCATGAGTATGTGCTGGGCGATGAACTCACCGCCGCCGACGTCGAGTTGTGGGTGACGCTGGTGCAGCTCGACACCGTGCACCGCTGGCATCTGGACGCCCAGGCCGTGCACCGCATCGCCGACCACCGGCGGCTGTGGTCGTACGCCCGCCGGCTGGCCGCCCTGCCCGCTTTCGGTGCGCACCTCGACCTGGACGGGATCGCCCGTCGGCACCATGCCCGTTGCCGGGGCCAGGAGGCGGCCGGTGCGGCGGTGCAGATCGTGGACTGGACGGCGGCGCACGCACCCGGGCAGGTTCCCTTCGCTCCGCGCTGACGGGACGGCCTGTCACGTGTCCGGGCCGGCGCACGGGCGCCGCGGCGCTCCGCCGGCCCACCGGCACGCACCCGCGGCGGGACCGGCGGCAGTCATGGCACGACCCGGCGGCTGTCATGGCACGGCCCGGCGGCAGCAATGGCACGACCGGCGGCAGTCATGGCACGATTGCCGCCCCCCGATAGCATGACGCCATGCAGTCGTCGATCCACCGCGTCGTCGTGCTGGCCCCCGAGGGGGTGTACCCCTTCGAACTCGGCATCGCGAACCGCGTCTTCGGTGAGGCGCGGGACCGGTACGAGGTGGTCACCTGCACCCCCGACGGCCGTCCGGTACGCACCAGTTCAGACTTCGCGGTCACCCCCGACAACGGCCCCGAGGCCCTGGAAGACGCCGACACGGTCGTCATTCCGCCCTATGACCGCCGGCTGATCACCGACCGGCTCACCCCGCCGATGGCCGCCGCCCTCGACCGCGTACGCCCCGGAGTCCGCCTCGTATCGATCTGCACCGGCGCCTTCCTGCTCGGCGCGGCGGGCCTGCTCGACGGGCGGACGGCCACCACCCACTGGGCGCTCACGGACACCTTCCGCCGGATGTTCCCGCGCGTCACCGTCGACCCCGATGTGCTGTTCATCGACGACGGCGACATCCTCACCTCGGCCGGGGCGGTCTCGGGCGTCGACCTCTGTCTGCACGTCGTCCGCAAGGACCACGGTAGCGAGCTCGCCAACCGCATCGCCCGCCGCTGTGTCATTCCGCCTTGGCGGGACGGCGGGCAGGCCCAGTACATCGAACTCCCGGTGCCGGAGCCCGGGACGTCCGGCACCGCCGCCGCACGAGCCTGGGCCCTGCAACACCTCGACCGGCCTCTCACCCTCGCCGACCTCGCGGCGCGGGCCGGGATGAGCGGCCGTACCTTCGCACGGCGCTTCACCGAGGAGACCGGCACCAGCCCGGGCCGCTGGCTCATCCAGCAGCGCGTCCACCAGGCCCGCCGGCTGCTGGAAACCACTGACCTGTCCGTCGAACGCATCGCCCACGAAGTCGGTTTCGGCACCGCCATCTCCCTCCGTCAGCACCTCAACGCGCTGATCGGGGTTTCCCCGCTGGCCTACCGACGGGCCTTCCGGGCGGCGCAGTAAGGCCCCGGGGCCATCGTGGCGGCGCCCGGCCGGCCATCTGTCCAGCGTCCGGCGGCTGGCGCGATCCCATCGAACGATGACCATCGTGCCATTGTCGTCGATCATGGGCCCCGACAGTCTTGGGGACATGACCGAGTCGACAGCGCACCGCGCCACCCCAGCCACCATGCGAGCCATCAGCCAGGATGCCCACGGCGGTCCCGACGTCCTCAAGGAGGTCGAGCTTCCCCGACCGCAGCCCGGCCCCGGCGAGATCCTGATCGCCGTCCGTGCGGCCGGCGTCAATCCGACCGACTGGAAGCACCGCGCGGGCCAGGGATTCCTCCGCACGACGCCGCTCGTCCTCGGCTGGGACGTCTCCGGTGTCGTCGAGGCCGTCGGCTTCGGCGTCACCCTCCACAAGCCGGGTGACGAGGTCTTCGGGATGCTGCCCTACCCGCACGGGCTCGGCTCGCACGCCGAGTACGTCACCGGACCCGCCCGCGCCTTCGCGCCCAAGCCGCCCGCCCTCGACCACGTCCAGGCCGGTGCCCTCCCGCTGGCCGCCCTCACCGCGTACCAGGCACTGGTCGACACCGCCGGTATCCGGCCCGGACAGCGGGTGCTGATCCATGCGGCCGCCGGCGGCGTCGGCCACCTCGCCGTACAGATCGCCAAGGCCCGCGGCGCCTACGTCATCGGCACGGCCAGCGCCGCCAAGCACCAATTCCTGCGGGAGCTGGGCGCGGACGAGCTGGTGGACTACCGCACCACCGACTTCACCGAAGCCACCGGGGAGATCGACATCGTCCTGGACAGCCTCGCCGGGGAGACCCGCCTCCGCTCCCTCGACGTGCTGCGCCCGGGCGGCATCCTCGTCTCGATCCTTCAGGGCCCCACGGAGGAAGAGACCGAGAAGGCCGCCGCGTTGGGCGTCCGTCTGGAGAACCTGCTCGTCGAGGCCGACCAGGCGGGCATGCAGGCGATCGCCGGGCTCGTCGAATCCGGCGCGCTGCGCCCCCACATCGACACGGTGTTCCCGCTCTCGGAGGCGGCCAAGGCACATGCGCTGGGGAAGACGGGCCGGACCACCGGGAAGATCGTCCTCATGGTCGACTGAACCGGCACGCCCCGGTGCCGGCCGTGGACGCGACGGCAGCGCGCTCGTCACCCCAACGCAGGAACTCCCCGGAAACGAGCAGGTCATGCGCGAGACGGGTGCGCTGCGCTGTCTACCATCACCGGAATCCGGCATCCGCATCCGGCATCCCGGAATCCGGCCTCCGCACCGGCATCGGAACCCGGGAACCGGCCGGGCAGCTTGCCACCCACAGGGTCATTCAGTCAGGAGGCACCATGAGTGCGGAAGCAGGCTCGGCTCGGGGACTGACCATCCAGCCGGCCGGGGGTACCGGCCAGCGCGCCGGGCGTAGTGAGCCCTTCGCCCTGCCACTGACGGCCCGGCTGCTCGAGAGCAACACCCACCGGCCGGTGTCCGGTGCCCTCGTGACGTTCTCCTGGGTGTCCACCAGCCAGCAGGTCCTCTTCGAGGGCAACGAAAGAACCGTGACCATCCGCACGGACGCCCAGGGGTACGCACGGACGCCGCCGCTGACGGCAGGCGATGCGGAGGGCAGCGCCACCTTCATCGTCACGGCCGAGGGCGCTGCCCCGGAGGAGTTCGAGGTCACGGTGGACCTCTGAACCAGCCCCGGCCGTGGCGGGACCCCGTCGGCGACGACGGGGTCCCGCCAACACGGGCGGTCCGGCCGTGAACTGATCGGCCATCCGAGGGCCGCCCGTCCGGCGCCTGCCCGACGGTGAACGCGCGGGCCGGCCGCTGCTCATGCATCGTGGATACCGGCATGCCCGGCAGTCCGACCGCGGGGGGCAACCGCGAGGTGCAGGAGCGCACAGTGAAGAAGATGGCACGTGTCGACATGGTGATAGCCGGAGCATGCGGCCTGCTGCTGGCCGTCGGTGGGGCCTCGCCCGCGCAGGCGGACGAGAGCCCGTTGGGCTCGGACGGCAACGTATTCGACAGCGACACCCTGGTCGAATTCGATGGTCTGCTGCGCTGCACACGCAGGGCGAGGGTCTGCGCCAACGGGCCGGTGAACAGCGGAAACGTCCGGGACGCGCAGAACGTGTACATCTCCGGCAACGTCACCAACGCCGGGAGTCCGACCAACACCGGAAGCTGAGTCGCACGGCACTTCCGGTCCCGAACCACCGGCCCCAGAGCCATTGGCCCCGAACCACCGGCCCCCACCGTGCCGCTGGCCAGGGCCGGCACGGTCGGGGCCGTAGCGGGATCAGTGGTGGTGCCGGTGGTGGTGGCCCCCTCCGATGTTGCGCTGGATGTTGTTGCTGCTGTCCTGCGAGGCGCCCGAGACGGAGTTGCCGCTGTTGGTGTTTCCGTTGTAGCTGCCGAGGTTGCCGCTGTTGTTCGCGGTGCCGTGGTTGATGACGTTTTCCGCGCCCTGGCTGTTACCGCTGTTCACCGGGCCGTTCACGCAGGGGCGGGACATCCCGTTCACCGGCGCCTTGAAGAAGATGTTGCCGAACCGGTTGTGGCAGGCCACACCGTTGTGAACGCCGGTGAGACCGGCGAGGTCGGTGACCGCGGAAAGGGGCTCCGGAAGGATCTGGGCCCGGGCGATTCCGGAACTCAGCAGAACGAGGCCGCACGCCCCGACGACATTTCCAGCCCGCACAACGCTTCTCACGACGCTCCTTGCCGTTTGGTCCGGTGATGGCAGAGGTATCGTCGTGCCCCGGCGGCCGGTACGGTCTTCAACCCGCTGGAGCCGAAACGCTTTCGGACCAGAATCAGCCGGGTGGCCCAACCAAGTGCCCCGGGAGGCGGCAGCGACTGAAGGAGCCGCGGTCGAAGGTGTTGCGCATTTCCCGGCTTAGCGGCCCTCTCCGTAGCGATCTCATGCGGTGCGACCGGTCCGGCGAAGCTGCCGCGGCACATTCCGTCTGCATTTCACTCCTACGGCCCCCGACGCGCGCACCCCCGCGCGGCCGCCAGCGTCCATGATGGCGAGGGGAATCGGAATTTCCACGGAGGCCACGGTGAATGAAATGAAAATAGGTCGGAGTGGTGGTCCTCGGAAGCTGTTTTCGATCCCACGCAGAGCGAAGGGGCAGAGCTCGTATGACGGACGTTGCGGCGGTGGAGCGGCCGGGCTCGGAAAAGGACCGGTCACGGCCTGGACGGGTCGTGCTGGGGTGGATTACCACGACCGATCACAAGGTGATCGGGAATCTCTATATGGTCACTGCCTTCGGGTTTTTCCTGCTGGCCGGGGTGCTCGCCATGCTGATGCGGGCAGAACTGCTCCGCCCCGGTCTTCAGCTGTTCTCGAATGAGCAGTACAACCAGCTCTTCACCATTCACGGCACCATTATGATGCTGCTCTTCGCAACCCCCATGTTCGCGGGATTCTCGAATGCGATCATGCCGCTCCAGATCGGTTCCCCGGATGTCGCGTTCCCGCGGCTGAACGCCTTTACGTACTGGATCTTCCTGCTGGGCGGCCTCATGGTGATCTCCGGATTCATCATTCCCGGCGGCGCCGCCTCGTTCGGCTGGTTCGCCTATGCACCGCTCAACGGACCGGTCTTCTCGCCGGGGAAAGGCGGGGATCTCTGGACGATGGGGCTGGTCGTAGCCGGTCTCAGCACGATTTTGGGGGCGGTGAACTTCATCGCCACGATCGTGTGCCTGCGGGCGCCAGGCATGACGATGTTCCGTATGCCGATCTTCACCTGGAATGTTCTGTTCACCTCCATCCTCGCGCTGCTCGCTTTTCCCGTGCTCACCGCGGCGCTGCTCTGCCTGGAAGCCGACCGGAAATTCGGTGCGCATGTCTTCGACGCCACAAATGGCGGCGCAATCCTATGGCAGCATATGTTCTGGTTTTTCGGGCATCCGGAGGTCTATATCGTGGCACTGCCCTTTTTCGGGGTGGTCTCCGAAATCATTCCGGTCTTCAGTCGTAAGCCGATGTTCGGATACGTCGGGATGGTCGGTGCCACGATCGGCATCACCATGCTGTCCGCCTCGGTGTGGGCCCACCATATGTTTGCCACCGGAGCGGTGCTACTGCCCTTCTTCTCGGTGCTTTCCTTTCTTATCGCGGTGCCGACCGGTGTGAAGTTCTTCAACTGGATCGGCACCATGTGGCATGGCAGCCTCTCGTTCGAGACGCCGATGCTGTGGAGCGTGGGATTTCTTGTGTCGTTTCTGCTCGGCGGGCTGAGCGGTGTGCTGATCGCCTCCCCGCCGTTGGATTTCCAGGTGACGGATACGTACTTCATCGTGGCGCACCTGCACTATGTGCTGTTCGGCACGGTCGTCTTCGCGATGTTTGCCGGGTTCTACTTCTGGTGGCCCAAATTGACCGGGAAAATGCTCGACGAAAGGCTTGGGAAAATCCATTTCTGGACGCTGTTCCTCGGCTTCCAGGGAACCTTTCTGGTGCAGCACTGGCTGGGCGAGAGCGGGATGCCACGGCGGTACGCCAACTATCTGGCGGCCGACGGTTTCACCCTCCTGAACACCATCTCCTCGGTGAGCTCCTTCCTGCTGGGCGCCTCCACGCTGCCGTTCCTCTACAACGTCTGGCGCACCACCCGCTTTGCGCCCAAGGTGCGGATGGACGACCCCTGGGGATTCGGCCGGTCCCTGGAGTGGGCGACCTCGTGCCCGCCGCCGCGCCACAACTTCCATACGCTGCCGCGGGTCCGCTCCGACTCACCCGCATTCGACCTGCACCATCCCGAGGTGGGTGAGGCCGTCCCGGTCCCCGCCGCCCCCGGCCCTGGATCCGGTCCAGGCCAGAACGGCACCCCCACCCCCGACACCGCGACCGAGTGACCGCATGAAAATCGAAGCGCTCCTCTTCGGCGGCGTCGCCTTGTTCTTCGCCGTGACCGCCACCGGCTATGCCTGGTGGTCCGACCTGGAACCGGCCGGCACCGCCGCGCTCATCGTGTCCTTCCTGATGTCGGCCCTGGTCTTCCTCTTCTTCGGCGTGCAGCGGCACAAGCGCGGGAGCCGGCCGGAGGACCACAAGAGTGCCGAAATCAAACAGCGCTCAGGGCCGTTGGACTTCTTCCCGGCGCGCAGCATCTATCCGGTCCTGACCGCCGTCGGCTATTCCGTGACTGCGCTGGGCGTCATCTACGGCCTATGGCTCTTCCTGATCGGCGTGGGTCTGCTGGCCGGTGGCGTCTTCGGCTTCGCCTTCCAGTACGTGGACCGCGAGAGCTGAGATTACGGACCCTCGGTCCCGGAGCGTTCCGTCACCGCGGCGAACTGTTGCTTCTGCTGCCCGGCGGTGGGCAATTCCACCTGGTCGCGGTAGTACCAGCGGCTCAGCGCCAGCCGCAACCGCCGGCGCAGGGAGAGCGTTCCGACGGGCTCTCCCGGAGGTGCTTCGAACGGGCGCGGGGTCCGACGGGCCAGCAGCGTATAGCGCTCGACGGACGACAGCGGCTGATGACCTTCACTCAGATCGCCGTAGACGCTCTGTTCGACCTGACCGGTTTCGTCCCCCTCGACCAGACGGTCCCGGTCACGGTGCTGGAGGGCCAGGCAGAGCCACTTGGTGACCAGGAAAGCCAGCAGCGGGACGACGATCACCGCCACCCGCAGAACCCAGGTGAGGGTATTGAGCGACAGGCCGAACACAAAGGCAATGACGTCATTTCCGCCGGCGAGGAGGAGCACCGCGTAAAAGGAGATGCCCGCCACTCCGAGTGCGGTGCGGGTGTGCTGTTCCCGCGGCCGGTCGCACAGATGCAGTTCGGCGCGTTCCGTGCTCACCCATCTCTCGAAGAACGGGTACGCGTAGAGGAGCGCGAAGAGCAGCCCCGGCAGGGCGACCGCGGGGATGAAGACGTTCCACATGATGGTGTGGCCCCACAGGTTGGTCTCCCAGGGCGGCATTAGCCGCAGCGCGCCTTCGAGGAACCCCACGTACCAGTCGGGCTGGGCATTGGTGGACACCTGGTCGGCCTGGAACGGGCCGTAGTCCCACACCGGGTTGATCTGGCCGAGCGCCCCGAGGACGGCGAAGACGGCGGTCAGCACGATGAAGAGTCCGGTGGACTTGGTGAGCCACTGCGGGAACATCGGCTGGCCGATGACGTTCTTGTTGGTCTTTCCGGGGCCCCGCCACTGGGTGTGCTTGAGGTGCACCACGAGAATGAGGTGCACCGTGACAAGAGCGATCAGGATGCCGGGGATCAGCAGGATGTGCAGGGCGTAGAGACGGGGGATGATTTCGTGGCCGGGGAACTCGCCGCCGAAGGCGAAGAACGCGAGATAGGTTCCCACGACGGGAATGGACCCGATGATGGTGTCCGCGGTCCGCAGCCCGGTTCCGGACAGCAGGTCGTCCGGTAGCGAATAGCCGCAGAATCCCTCCAGCAACGCCAGCAGAAAGAGCGTCAGGCCGATCATCCAGTTCCCCTCGCGGGGGCGCCGGAAGGCTCCGGTGAAGAAGATCCGCAGCATATGCACCCCGATGGCGGCCAGGAACGTGAGCGCCGCCCAGTGGTGGATCTGCCGGAGGAGGAGTCCGCCCCGTACGTCGAAGCTGATGGCGAGGGTGGAGGCGTACGCGGCGGTCACCCAGGTGCCCCGCAGCGGGGCGTAGGAGCCGTGGTAGACGCTCTTGGTCATCCCCGGGTCGAAGAAGAGAGCCAGAAAGACGCCGGTGAGCACCAGCACGATGAGGCTGTAGAGCGCCAGCTCGCCCAGCAGAAAGGCCCAGTGGTCCGGAAAGGCCTTGCGCAGCAGTTTTCCGGCCGAGGCGGCCGGGAGGCGTTCATCCAGCCGGTGGAAGCTCTTCTCCGCCGCGCGCTCCAGGCGGAGACGGCCTCGCTCTGTGCGGTTCCGGAAGGACATGCCCCGCGCTCCCTCACGCCTCCACGCGCCACCACCGGCTCCGTGCACTCCTCAGGTGTCACGTTCTGTGCGGCGCCTCTTTCGCTGTTCGGCCATGCGGTGGCTATGACTAACCGCTCTCCCCGCGCTTCAACCCGTACCCGTACCCGTACGGGGGCCGGTGGCGGCGCCCTACGTCCGGAAGGACAGGCCGGGCGTGGGACCGGCGGCCTCCCGTACGGCCAGGGCTCCCACCCCACGGATCGCGTCAACACCCGGCGCAAACGGAGGAGTTGGCTCAGCCCGTACATGGCAGAGGTGTCGCCGGGTAGGGGCCGTGCGAGGAGGGACGCAGTCACATACTGAGGAGCCACCGCATGACCAGCAATGGCACCGTGACAGCACGGACCGCCGACACCCTCACCATGGACACCTCCAAGGGGTGTGCCGCTCCGGCTCCCACGGTGCCTCTGCCGCCGGTCGAGGAGCCACGGCGCCTCGCTCCCGAAGACGCCCGGGAGTTATCGCGGCCGTTCTTCGAACGGCTGGCCGCCGTGGACGAGGACGCACCGGAGTACTGCTATGTGCGCAACACTCTGATCGAGATGAACCTGTCGCTCGTGCGCTACGTGGCGCGGCGCTTCCGGAGCCGCAGCGAGAGCACCGAGGACGTCCTACAGGTCGGCACCATCGGCCTGATCAAGGCCATCGACCGCTACGACTTCTACCGGGACGTGGAGTTCACCACCCTGGCCGTCCCCTACATCCGCGGTGAGATCAGGCGGTTCTTCCGTGACGCCACCTGGTCCGTGCATGTACCCCGCCGGTTGCAGGAACTCCGTATCGACCTCGCCCGCGCCTTCGAGGACCTGGAGGCCCAGGGCACCCACGACCCCACCGCGCAGGACCTCGCCACGCATCTGGGGCGGGGTGAGGACGAGGTGCGGGAAGGGCTGATCGCCTGCAACGGTTACGACACCGACTCCATCGACCGGCCCATCCAGGCCGGCGCCAAGCAGCGGACCGGGCTCGTCGCCGACCTGATGGGGAACGACGATCCCGCCCTCGACCTCGCGGAGAACGTCCAGGCCCTCAAACCGCACCTGGCGCGGCTCGACGAGCGCGAACGCGCCCTCCTGCAGATGCGTTTCGGGGCCGAGATGACCCAGGCCGAGATCGGCCGGGAACTCAACCTCTCCCAGATGCATATCTCCCGGCTGCTGAACCGTGTGTGCAGCAAACTGCGCGACGGGCTCCTCGCCGAGGAGTGAGCGGTCAGGCCGGGGTGAGGGTGGTGACCAGGACGTCCCGGTGGGCGGGCCGGGCCGGGTCCAGGGGGTGGATCGGTGAAACGCCGTGCAGCGTGCTGCGGTCGTCCGACAGCAGCAGACTCGCGGGCTCGTCCAGGGTGACGGTCAGCAGCTCGCGGCCGTCGGGAGCGAAGACGGTGCTGCTGCCGCCGGACGCGTTGCTCCGGCCGACGAGCAGCGACGAGACCAGTGTCACCCCGTCGCGATGCCGGCCCTCCGGTGTGGGCCTGCCCTCGCCGTGGGCCGTGGCGACGACCCGGAAGGGGTGGACCTTCGCATTCCAGCGGGCGGCCGGGTCCAGGGCGCCCGCGAGCTGCCCCAGCAGCGACAGCACCGCGTGCAGTACGGGGTCCGCCACGAAAGCGTCGGTCAGCGGGGCGAAGTGCCGGTCGACCCCCACATACAGCGGGTTGCTCTTCTCCGGCTGGACGAACGGGAGATGCGGCAGCCGGCGCAGTTCACCGGTCGCGGGAGTGAGGGAGAACTGTCCGTAGCGGCGCCGACGGTGGGTGCCCTGTGCGGACGCGTACCGGTCCAGGGGCAGGTCCTCCCAGTGCGCGGCGAAGCGCGCCCAGCCCCGCGCACCGGTGGGCAGATGCGCCCGTACGGCGGCCGACGGCATGAGGTGGACACCGGTGCGGGCCAAGGACGCCCGCACCGGCGCCACGGCGGGCGGGGTACCCGGATCGACGGTGGGGCGGGCGGTGGTCTCGTCCATGAGGGTGCCTCCTGTCTTCCGCCGGCAGTGTCGTGACGGCCGGGCCGCGGCCCCGGCCCGGCCTCAGAGTTCGGTCAACGGCGCCCGGAGCGCGCTGCGTTCCTCGCGCCAGGCCGCCAGGAGACACCCGGCGAGCCGGTCTTCGAGGTGCGTGGTGACACCGATGCCGAAGGCGACATCGGCGGCCAGTTCCGGTTCGTCGGTCAGCAGGCCGCCGACCACGTCCCGGCGGACCACCTGTTCGTGGACCGCGTCGGCCTCGACGTGTTCGTCGTAGAAACGCTCCGCCGCGGGCCCGGCGCCGGTGCGGCGCATCGCCTCGGCGAGCCGTCCCGACGCGGGCGACGAGGTCACCTCGACCGCCGCGAAATGACCGATCAGCGCCCCGCGCAAGGACCGGTGCAGACCCAGCAGAGACATCACATTGACGGTGGCGAGGGCTTCGGCGGGCGCCAGGTCGAGGTAGCGGCCGTACGTGGGGTCCAGCCCGAGGTCCGCCATCAGGTCGGCGAAGAGCCGGGCGTGGACGTCCTCCGCGCGTCCGGCGCCGAACTCGTCGCATTCGACGGCGGCCATCCCGGCCTTGGCGCGGCCCCGCAGCCGGGGGAGGACCCAGGCGTGCGGGTCCGCCTCCTTCAGGTGGTAGAGCGAGCGGACCGCCGCGTACTCCCGCAGCTGCCACAGCTGCCCCTCGCGCTTCAAGTAATGGCTGACGCCGGTGCCGTCGTCGTCCGCGGGCTCGGTCAGCAGACCGGCCATCGCCTCCTCGACGCCGACCGCCGGAACGTCCGTACGCAGCGCCCCCAGGAAGCGTTCCTCCAGCAGGCGCCGCACCGACAGTGCCGCCGGATCCCACTCCCGGTCGTCGGGCACGCCGTCGAAGCCCTGATAGTGCAGCTCGTACAGCACATACAGGGCGAGCTGGAGATCAGCTCCGTACGGGCCGGAGCGCCGGACCTCTTCCCCGGCGGGCAGCGGCCCTGTGGCGCTGCACAGCCAGCCGGTCACGGCGTCCGACAGCGGCCCGCGCGGTTGCGGCAGCCGCGGCCGGGCCGGCCGGGCGGTCACCAGGCCGGTCTTCATCGCTCCTCCTCCGGGTCCCGGTCCGCCGCCGGGCAGCGGGCGGCGCCGGGCGGCCGTGCGCGCCGCCGGTGGCTGGTGTCGCACCAGGGGTAGCTGCGGCTGCGCCGGCAGGTACAGATCGCCACGACGAAGCGCCGGGAGACGGTCACCGTGCCGTCCTCACCGACCACTTCCACCGGCCCCTCCACCAGGAGCGGGCCGCCACGGGTGAGGGTGATGCGCCGGGGGCGCTCAGGAGTGCTCGGCACGGATGATCACCAGTTCCTCTTTGTCCTGGCCGTCGTCGAGGAAGCCCTGACTGCGCAGCCACGGCAGCCGGGAGCGCAGCACCGGGCCGAACGGGACCAGCGCACGGTCGCTGACCGCGGCCCGCAGCCCCGCGCGGGACAGCCGCTCCAGGGTGTCGTCGGCGCCGCACAGCACGGAGTGGACCATCAGCAGGACCCCGCCGGGGCGCAGTGCCCCGGGCGCGGCGTCACAGATGCGGTCGATCAGCAGCCGTCCGTCGCGTCCGGCGTCCCAGGCGCGGGCCGGCCCCCGGGGCGGGCGGGCGCCGGGCGCCGGTACGTACGGCGGGTTGCTGAGGAGCAGGTCGAAGGAGCGGCCGCGCAGCGCCGTCAGCAGATCGCTGTGGCGGACGGTGATGTGCTGCCGGGCGAGCCACGCGTTGACCTGCGTGGCCAGCACCGCATGCCACGAGATGTCGACGGCGGTCACCCTGGCCCCTTGGCGCGCGGCCCGCACCGCGAGGGCTCCGCTGCCCGAACCGAGGTCCAGCAGCTCGGCGCCGGGGCCGATGTCCTCCCGGTACAGCGCGCGCAGCAGCAGCCGGGTGTCCTCCTGGGGAGGGTAGACACCCGGCAGTGCCACCAGCGGCCGTGGCCGGGAGAGCACGGCCGTCCCTGCGCCCATACGGCCCCTCCCTCCCATGAAGCGAGCGCCATCGTCCGAGGGCCGGAGCCTCCTTACCAGCGTCGTGGCGATCCGGCGGAGCCACCACCTGAGCGGCGGTGCCGGGCGGCCCGCGGCAGCCCCCCGCCGTGTTTCCCGGGCTGAGGTGCGGACGGTCCGGTTGGCCCTCAGCCTGGAGGTAGGGGATACGAGACCGAGGCGGCATGAGCACGGCTGCCCCGGGGGCAAGCGTGGTGCGGCGCGACGGCTCGCCGCTCCCGGTACCGGGCGCGGTGCGCGCCGTCCGTCGGTGATCAGATGAGGGAGCAGACGTGACTGCACACCGGAAGTCCTCACACCCGAAGATGGGCGAAGGCCACAGCATGCACAAGGGAGGCAAGCAGCACGGCTGGTCGCCCGACGTGGACGACGCCGAGCAGCGGGCCAACGAGAGCGCGCACCGGTCCTTCCACCCCGAGCGGTACGCGCCGAAGGAGGAGCGGGGGAGCGGCGACGAGTCCGCCGGGCGGGAGAAGGTGCCGCCGGCGAGCGAAGTCGGCAGCGAGACCCGCAGCGGCGAACGGCGCGCCGACAAGACCGAGGAGAAGGGCATGCGGGACAAGGGGACGAAGGGCCGTTCGCGCCGCCCCAGTGGCGGACGGGACGCCGATGCGCACACCGGCGTCGATCCGCAGAACCCCTGACACCCCCAGTGGGCGGAGGTTCTCGATGGCAGGGGAAGAACAGGCCCCGCGCAATCCCGTCACCAAGCATCCACGGCCCGAATTCCGGCAGCAGGACCAGCCGCACCCCGGTTGGACCGGGCCGATGGACCCGCCCCCCGACCACGGCGAGGAGTCGTACCGGGGCTGCGGGCTCCTGGAAGGGCGTAAGACGCTGGTGACCGGAGGCGATTCCGGCATCGGGCGGGCCGTGGCGCTGGCCTTCGCGCGGGAGGGTGCGGACGTGCTGTTCACCTTCCTGCCCGCGGAGGAGGACGAGGCGGCGGAGACCACCCGGCTCGTCACCGACGCCGGGCGCACCGCCATACCGATCGCCTGCGACATCCGCGAGGAGGAGCAGTGCCGGCTGCTCGTCGACCGCGCGGTGAAGGAGTTCGGCAGGATCGACGTCCTGGTGAACAACGCGGCCTACCAGATGTCGCAGCCGGACGGCATCCAGGCCATCACCACCGAGCAGTTCGACCGGGTGATGCGCACCAACCTCTACGGCATGTTCTGGCTCTGCAAGAGCGCGCTGCCGCACATCCCGCCCGGCGGATCCATCATCAATTCCGCCTCGGTGCAGGCCTACAAACCCAGCCCGCATCTGCTCGACTACGCGACCACCAAGGGAGCCATCGTCACCTTCACCCAGGGGCTGGCACAGATGCTGGCCTCCGACGGGATCCGGGTCAATGCGGTGGCGCCCGGGCCGGTCTGGACACCGCTGATCCCGGCCACGCTGCCGGACACCACCACGTTCGGCAAACAGTCCCCCCTCGGCCGTCCGGCCCAGCCCGCGGAGATGGCGCCCGCGTACGTCTTCCTCGCCTCCCCGCAGGCCAGCTACATCACCGCCGAGATCGTCAACGCCACCGGCGGAACCCCGTTGCCGTGAGAGGGGAGCCGAGGCCATGACCCGTCAGCCGCTCTCGGGCCGGACCGTGGTGGTCACCGGTGCCGCCCGCGGGCTGGGGGAGTGCATGACGCGGAGTCTGGTGCACCGCGGGGCGACGGTGGCGCTGGTCGGACTCGAAGGGCCCGAACTCGCCCGCGTCGCGGCGTCGTTCCCCGGACGGGCCCACTACTGGTGCGCCGATGTCACCGACGAGGAGGCGCTGACGGAGGCCGCGGAGCGGGTGCAGCGGCGGCTGGGCCCGCCGTCCGTGGTGGTCGCCAACGCCGGTGTCGCTGCTGCCGGTTCCTTCCTGGATGCCGATCCGGCCGTCTGGCGCCGGGTCATCGAGGTCAATCTGATCGGCAGTGCGCTCACCGCGCGTGCCTTCCTGCCCGGACTGCTCGCCACGGGCGGTTACTTCCTCCAGATGGCCTCGCTCGCCGGCATCGTTGCGGTGCCCATGATGTCGGCGTACTGCGCCTCCAAGTCGGGCGCCGAGGCGTTCGCCCATGCGCTGCGCGCCGAGCTGGCCCACCGCGGTGTGGACGTCGGCGTGGCCTACCTCAGCTGGGCCGACACCGACATGATCCACGCGACCGTGCTACGGGAGTTGCGGGCGCGGCTCCCGTGGCCGATGGCGCATATCCACGAGCCGCAGGAGGTCGCGGAACGCCTGGTCCGCGGCGTGGAACGGCGTGCTCCGGCGATCTACGCTCAGCCCTGGGTGCGCACCACCCAGGCGGTCCGGGCCGGCCTGCCGGCCCTCGTCACCCGCCTCTTCCGCACCAAGCTGCCGAGCCTGGAGATCCACAGCGCCGCCGAGGACACCGGCTTGATCGGGGCCGGGGGCCGCGCCGATGAGGCGGCACGGGAGGCGGTACGACGTAGGGCCGTCCGGCCCCTCTCGCAGGGCGGGGGCGGCGCGCGAGAATCGGGGTGAGTGACCCGCGGACGACGGGCAGGACCCGTCCGAGCTGGGAAGTGAAGCGCGATGTTGTTCTGGTACGACCACCATGGCGGTGCATGGGGCTGGTTCGCGATGACCATCGGGATGATCCTTTTCTGGGCCCTGGTGATCACGGTCGGTGTGCTGCTCTTCCGGTACCTCTCCCGCTCGGCCTCACCCCGCGGTGACGGCACCGGCCGGCACGTCGGTCCACCGCCCGGCGGGCCCGGCCCGGAGCAGATCCTCGCCGAGCGGTACGCGCGGGGCGAGATCGAGGACGAGGAGTACCAGCGGCGGCTGGCCACCCTCCGCACCTCGGCAAGAGGGCCGGCGGAACCCTGAACCGGGAGGTGTGGCGTGATGGCGCCGTGGCGGGTCCGCAGTCTGGAGGAGGGCGACCTCGACCAGGTGGTGCGCATCTGGGAGGAGTCACGGGACACCAGCGCCCACCCCGCGGTGAGCCTCGCCGAGGTGGTGAGCGCCCTCAGGGCCGGCACCCCCGCCGTGGTGGCGGTGGTGGGGGAACAGGTCGTTGGCGCCGCGGTGTCCTCCACGGCACAGGAGCGGGCCTGGGTGCTCCGGCTGGCCATCGCCCGCCAGTGGCGCCGGCACGGCATCGGCTCGGCGCTGCTGGCCGCTCTGGAGGACCGCCTGGCGGGGGCCGGTGTGCGTCGCATCGGGGCGCTGCTGCCCGAGGGCGAGGTCGGCGAGCAGGCCTTCAAGAACTCCGGGTACACCGGCCGGCCCGGTCTGAACTACTTCGAGAAGCTGCTGACCGCGGACTCCGCCGAGACCACTCTGCTCGACCAGCTCGGCGCCACGGTGCCGGACGCCGGGCTGTGGAAGCAGATCGCGGGTATGACCGAGGAGAAGACGCTGATCGAACGCCGGCTGGTGATGCCGCTGGAGCACCCCGAGGTCGCGGAGAGCTATCAGCTCACTCCGCCCCGTGCCGTGGTGCTCTTCGGGCCGCCGGGCACCGGCAAGACCACCTTCGCGCGGGCGGTGGCCTCCCGGCTGCGCTGGCCGTTCCTGGAGGTGTTCCCCTACCAGCTCGCCGACGACGCGCACGGGGTGGCGGCCGGTCTGCGGCGGCTGTTCGCGCGGGTGGAGCATCTGGACCAGGTCGTGCTGTTCTTCGACGAGGCCGAGGAGATCGCCTCCGAACGGCAGGACCCCACCTCGCTGGCCCACCGTGTGACCAATGAACTCCTCAAACTCATCCCGGAGTTCCGGCGCGGCAAGCGCCGACTGCTGATCTGCGCGATCAACGCCGTACGCTCCCTGGACCCGGCGTTCCTGCGGCCGGGACGGTTCGACTATCTGATCCCGGTCGGCCCGCCGGACGCCGAGGCCCGCAGGGCCATCTGGACCCGGTACATCGGACCGGACCGGGTCGCCGATATCGACCTTCCGGCGCTGGTCGAGGCCAGCGACCGGTTCACCCCGGCGGACATCGAGTACGCGGCCCGCACCGCCGCGCAGCGCGCCTTCGAGCGGCATCTGACCGCGGGCGCGCAGGAATCCAGGGACCGTACCGAGCTGACCGGCGACTATCTGCGGGCGATCGCCGGCACCCGCACCTCGCTCAGTGAAGAGGACATCCGCGCCTTCGACCACGACCTCAGGTCCGCGGCGCGGCTGTGAGCGGGCGCGGCGAAGGGCCGGACGGCCCCTGGCCTGCCGGCCCCTTCGCCGCTCACGCTGGAGGTGTCACGACCGCCACGCGGCACTGGCCCGGCCATGGAGGAGGAGGCAGGCACCATGCACAACACCCCGCACATCGTCAGTGAGGTGATGACCCGGACCGTGGCCGCCGTCGACCGGCACGCGCGGTTCAAGGAGATCGTCGAGACCATGGAACGCTGGCAGGTCAGCGCGCTGCCGGTGCTGGCCGGGGAGGGCCGGGTGGTCGGCGTGGTCTCCGAGGCCGATCTGCTGCCCAAGGAGGAGTTCCGGGAGTCGGACCCCGACCGTCTGGAGCGGCTGCGACGGGTCGACGACGTACGCAGGGCGGAGGCGATCACGGCCGGGGAGCTGATGACCAGCCCCGCCCACACCGTACGGGCCGATGCCACGCTCTCCCAGGCGGCGCGGAAGATGGCCCGCGAGTCCGTCAAGCGGCTTCCGGTGGTGGATGCCCACGGAATGCTCAAGGGCATCGTCAGCCGCGCCGACCTGCTGAAGGTGTTTCTGCGCTCGGACGAGGAACTGGCGCAGGAGGTCCGCAGGGACCTCGCCGAACTCTTCGCGGCCCCGGCCAGAGATCTGCGGGTCAGCGTCGTCGACGGGGTGGTCACGCTGAGCGGCCGGGTGCGGGACACCTCGCTCGTGCCGGTGGCCGCACGCCTGGTGCGGGCGGTCGAGGGCGTGGTGGACGTGGAGTTCGATGTGACCGGGCCGGCGTCCGTACGCCCGGAGTCGTCCGCGGCGGACCCCAGGATCTGACGCCCCGCTACTCATCCAGTCCGGCCGAGTGATCGGGCACGTACGTCTGGAGATCCCGGGGTGGCCGCCGGTAGCCGGTGGCCGGTGGCCGGGGCGGCAGTTCGAACTCCGGCGGGACGACGTCGTGGTACGGCATGGTCGACAGCAGATGGGCGATCATGTTCAGCCGGGCCCGGCGCTTGTCGTCGCTCTCGACGACGTACCACGGTGCCTCCGCGATGTCCGTGTGCACGAACATCTCGTCCTTCGCCCGTGAGTACTCCTCCCAGCGGGTGATCGACTCCAGGTCCATGGCGGAGAGCTTCCAGCGCCGCGTCGGGTCCTTCAGCCGGCGCCGGAACCGCTGCTCCTGGACCTCGTCGCTCACCGAGAACCAGTACTTGCGCAACAGGATCCCGTCCTCCACCAGCATCCGCTCGAAGACCGGGCACTGCCGCAGAAACAGCTGGAGCTCGGCGGGGGTGCAGAAACCCATGACCCGCTCGACGCCGGCCCGGTTGTACCAGCTGCGGTCGAACAGCACCATCTCGCCCGCCGCGGGCAGATGCTCCGCATAGCGCTGGAAGTACCACTGGGTGCGCTCGCGCTCGGTCGGCCGCGGCAGCGCCACGATCCGCGCCACCCGGGGGTTGAGGTACTCGGTGACGCGCTTGATGGTGCTGCCCTTGCCCGCCGCATCGCGGCCCTCGAAGACCACGACGAGCCGGGCGCCCTCGGTGCGCACCCACTCCTGGAGCTTCACGAGCTCCGTCTGGAGCCGGTAGAGCTCGCGCTCGTACACCGGCCGCGACAGCTTTCCGCGGCCCTGGCCGCCGTCCTTCGCCATGCGTCGACCGTACGAAGAAACCCCGCACCCGGCTCAGGAGCGGGCCCGCGCCGCCGCCGAACGGGGGACCGGCGTGCTCGCCGGCCCGCCGTGTGCCGAACGACGCGCGACGGGGGCCGGACGGCCCCTCCCCGGTACGCGCCGCCGGACGCAGGCTGGAGATGTCGCCACGGCTCGTGCGACGCCGGTGCTCAGCGAGGAGGCGTCATGGAGCACACTCCGCACACCGTCCGCGAGGTGATGACCCGGGCCGTGGTCGCGGTCGGCCAGGAAGCACGCTTCAAGGAGATCGTCGAGACCATGGAACGGTGGAGGGTCAGCGCGCTGCCGGTGCTGGCCGGGGAAGGGCGGGTGATCGGAGTGGTCTCCGAGGCCGATCTGCTGCCCAAGGAGGAGTTCCGGGAGCCGCTGGCCAGCCGGCTGGACCAGCTGCACCGGCTGGACGACGTCCGTAAGGCCGGTGCGCTGACCGCGGGTGAGCTGATGAGCGCCCCCGCGCTGACGGCGCATGCCGACGACACCCTCGCCCAGGCGGCGCGGACGATGGCGCACATGTCCGTCAAGCGGCTTCCGGTGGTCGACGCGGAGGGGATGCTGCAAGGCATCGTCAGCCGCTCCGACCTGCTGAAAGTGTTCCTGCGTCCGGACGAGGACCTGGCGGCCGAGGTACGCACGGAGATCGTCGACCGGCTCTTCCCGGACTTCCCGGAGGCGGTGACGGTCCGTGTCACCGACGGCGTCGTCACCCTCGGCGGGCCGCTCGGCGACAGCTCGCTCCTCGCCGTCACGGCCCGTCTGGTCCGGGCGGTCGAGGGCGTGGTGGACGTGACGTTCGACATCACCGGACCGGCGCCGGCCCGCAGCGAAGCGCCGACGACCGGACCACGGACCTGAGCAACGCACCGAGGGAGGCCCCGACATGAAGCCCCGACGGGTCGGAAGCGTCATGACCGTTGATGTCGTCCGGGCACGGAGCGGGACACCGGCCGGTCAACTGGTGCGGTGGCTGGCGGAGTACGACATCAACGGCCTGCCTGTGGTGGACGCCGACGACAAGGTGATCGGGGTCGTCTCGGCCACCGATCTGGCCCGGGCGGCACGCAGCCCGGCCCGGGGCGACGACCTCACCGCCGGTGCGGTGATGTCCGCCCCGGCCCGTACGGTCCGCGCCGACGACTCCGTCGTCCGGGCGGCCCGCCTGATGAGCACCGGCGGTATCGAGCGGCTGCCGGTGGTGGACGAGGAGGCCCGGCTGGTCGGCATGGTCACCCGGCGTGATGTGCTCCAGATCTTCGCCCGCCCGGACTCCGACATCCTGGAGGAAGTGACCGACGAGATCGTGGTGCGGGCGCTGTGGCTGAGCCCGGAGAATGTGCAGGTCTCCGTCCACGACGGGGTGGTGACCCTGGGCGGCTCCCTGGAGAGCAGCGGACAGGTCGCCATCGCGGTACGGATGACCCGGCAGGTCGACGGCGTCACCGCGGTCGTCAACCGCCTCACCTACCGGCGCGAGGCCCCCTTCCAGCAGCCGGCGTAGACCTCGCGAGGCCCCGGCGGCAGCCGGTGGGCAGGCATCGGGCCCGGATCGGCACCCGGCCGGTCCAGGCTCCGCACCTCGTGGACCCGGGCTTCACATCTGGCGGTGCGGCCACTCGGCGTCCGCCTCCGCCCACTCCTTCTCCCACTGGGCGGCGCGCCGCCGGTTCAGCAGCGCGGCCCCGGCCTTCTCGGCACCGAAGAGCAGCAGTCCGGTGCTGGACGCGGCCACGGTGCCGACCGCGATGCTCTGGGCCAGGGCGTCCGCCGGGGTGAGCGGGTTGCGTACCAGCTTGCCGTGCCGGTCGAGCCAGGCGGTGGTCCGGTCACCCGCCCGCAGGCCCGGTGCCACGGTCGTCTCCCCGGTCCGCGGCGTGCCGTCCGCGGCGGTCCACCGCACCGTCGCGTGGAGCCGGCCCGCCGTGCCGTTCGAGGAATCGACGCCGATGCGCGCCGGCGGGTCCGCGGTCAGCACGGCGGAGACACTGTGCCACCCCTGGCTCTGCCGCTGGGCCGCGGCGTCCACCGCGCTCGCGGCCGTCACCCCGGCGGCCGGCGCCAGTACGGCGATCAGCACGCCGGTGACCAGGATCATCCAGGACTCCGCGACATCCGTGCCGCGCTTGAGCGGGCTGTGCTGCCACGGCAGGCAGATCTTCCGGAGAGGCATCGCGCACCCCTTTCGCCTGTCCTTCGACCCTGGCACGCCCGGCGCGCGGACGTGAGGGGCCGAACGGCCCCAGAGGAGACCGCCGGACCGTCGGCCCGCGCGAGGCGGGACCGCCCTGGCAGGCCCCCGCGATCGGGGTCACGATGGGGGACAGGCGGGGCGGACGTCGTACCGAGTCGGAGGCGCGTCATGAGCGACGCAGCAGCATTCTCCCCCCAGCGGCCCATCCGGGTCTTCCTCCTCGACGACCATGAGGTCGTCCGCCGTGGGGTACAGGACCTGCTCGACGCCGAGCCCGACATCGAGGTGGTCGGCGACGCCGGTACGGCGGACCATGCGCTGGCCCGCGGCCCCGCGCTCCGGCCGGATGTCGCGGTGCTGGACGTGCGGCTGCCGGACGGCGACGGGGTCTCGGTCTGCCGGGAGCTGCGGTCGCGGATGCCGGGGCTGGCCTGTCTGATGCTCACCTCGTTCGACGACGACGATGCGCTGCTCGACGCGATCATGGCCGGTGCGGCCGGCTATGTGCTGAAGGAGATCAAGGGGGCCGATCTCGTCGCCGCCGTACGGACGGTGGCCTCCGGACGCTCGATGCTCGACCCGGCGACGACGGCCCGGCTGATGAACACGCTGCGGGGCGAGGAGTCCGAGGCCGAGCCCGAGGCGGATGCGCTCGCCGGGCTCTCCCCGCGGGAGCGGGAGATCCTGGGGCTGATCGGCGAGGGGATGACGAACCGTCAGATCGGCCAACGGCTCTACCTCTCCGAGAAGACCATCAAGAACCACATCTCCCGTCTGCTGGCCAAACTCGGTGTGGAGCGACGCATCCAGGCGGCGGTCCTCGCCACCCAGGCCACCTCGGCGCCCGAACCGGGGCCGCGGCCCGGGAGCACATGACCCGGGGTGCGCCTGCCCCGCGCATACGTAACCCCGTAAGTACCTCGGTCCTGCGGCACGTTCACCCCGGCAGCGGCACCCACCACACCAGCCGGGTCCCGCCCTCGGGCGGCGATTCGACGGTCATCCCGCCGCCCGCGCTCTCGGCCCGCCTGGCCAGATTGTGCAGTCCGCTGCGCCGGCCACCTTCGGGGATGCCGACGCCGTTGTCCCGCACCGTCACCGTCAGCCTCCGGTCGCCGACGACCAGGGAGACATCCGCCGCGCTCGCCCGTGCGTGCCGTGCGACATTGCTCAGCGCCTCACCGAGCACCGCCGGCACCTGCTCGGCGACCTCGGCCGGTACCTCGGTGTCGACCAGCCCCTCCATGTGCAGGGACGGGGTGAACTCCAGCGCCCGGGCCTCCTGCTCCACCGCGGTGACCGTACGCACCCGCAGGCCGTGGCGGCCGCGGCCGGGCTCGTGGGCGCGGAGACCGAAGATGGTGGACCTGATGATCTTGATCGTCTCGTCCAGATCGTCCACCGCGCGCAGCAGCCGCTCGCTCGCCTCGGGATGGTCCACGAAGCGCACCGCGCTCTGCAACGTCATACCGGTGGCGAAGAGCCGTTGGATCGCCAGATCGTGCAGATCGCGGGCGATCCGCTCGCGCTCCTTGAGCAGTGTGACCTGCTCGGTGGCCGCGCGCTGCTCGGACAGCTCCAGCGCCAGTGCCGCCTGGCCGGCGAAGGTCGGCAGCGGCGCGGTCTCCGGCTCGGTGAACGGAGGGCGGCCGTGCAGCCGGGCCAGCACCAGCACACCGCGCGCCCGCTCGCGGGCGAGCATCGGCACCGCGACGGCGGGCCCCAGGCCCATCCAGCGCGGTGGGCCGGCGGTCACCCTCTGGTCGTGCTCGATATCGAGGCTGATCAACGGCTCCCCGACGGCCAGCGCCGCCCCGGCGAACGAGCCGTGGCGGGGGAGGACCAGACCGCGGTGCGCCTCGGCATCCACACCGGTGGCGAGCTCCACCCGCAGGCTGTCCCCCGCGACGGGCAGCGCCAGCACTCCGAGATCCGCGGAGAGGATGCGCACGGCATGCTCGACGATGGTTTCGAGGACGCCCCGCTCGTCCGCACCCGACAACAGCCCGGCGACGATCTCTCCGTTGGCCGCCAGCCACTGCTGCCGATAGCGGGCCTCCTCGTACAACCGGGCATTCTCGATGGCGACCCCGGCTGCCACTGCCAGTGTCGACAGCACCGTCTCGTCATCGGCGTCGAATTCCCCGCCGCCGCGTTTCTCGGTGAGATAGAGATTGCCGAACACCTCGTCGCGGACCCGGATCGGTACCCCGAGAAATGAGCGCATCGGCGGGTGATGCGGCGGGAATCCGTAAGACGAAGGGTGTTCGCCGAGTTCGGTCACCCGCAGCGGAGTGGGGTGGCGGATCAGCTCGCCGAGAATTCCATGGCCGGACGGCAGCGGCCCGATGCGTGCGACCTGCTCCTCGTCGACCCCTACCGGGATGAACTGGGAGAGCCGGGTGCCCTCGCCGATCACCCCGAGCGCGCCGTATTCGGCGTCCACCAGCACCACCGCGGCCTCGACGATCCGGCGCAGTACCTGCCGCAGCTCCAGTTCCTTGCCCACCGACAGCACGGCTTCGAGGAGGGGGCGGAGCGAGGGGCCCGTGGTCCGTTCCACCGAGCAGAGGCGTTCTTGCAGGTCGCCGGGGAGTGCGTCCAGGCGCAGCCGGGCGGTCCCGGTCCGTCGCTCGTCATCCACGGCGCCCTCCGATGTGCCCGGCGCTCAGGGCGCGGGCCCACCCCCCACGCTAGTCGCCGCGGGCGCGACTGTGCAGGTCGGAGCACGGAGGGCCGTTCGGCCCCGGCCCGGCGCCCATCGGCTCATTTGTGGGCATGCCGGGCATCCCGCAAGCTCGATAACAGGGGGCGGGCGTTGCCGCCCGGCCCCAGGCAATGCCGATGCAACGCCGATGAGGAGCAACGATGGGCAACGTACTGCAACGCCATCCCGGACGGATGCCGTCGGTCCAGGACGTATTCGACCGGATCGAAACCGGACTGCTCACGCGCAGCGGAATGCACGGTATCCGCATCGAGGAGCAGGTGGACGAGGACGCCTACGAGCTCAAGGCCGAACTTCCCGGACTCGATCCGGGCAAGGACCTCGAGGTCGAAGCGACCGGAGACGCGCTCACCATTCGTGGCGAACGCGCCGAGCGCACGGAACACAAGGGAACGTCCGAATTCCACTACGGCGCCTTCGCCCGCACCGTGCAACTGCCGGCCGGAGCGCAGGGTGACAAGGCGACCGCGGACTACACCGCCGGCATTCTGACCGTTCGGGTGCCGCGGAGCGGCAGGACGGACGAAACCACGAAGATCACTGTCAAGCGCAGCAAATCGGAGGGATGACTCCGGTCCGGGCGTGCGTGCTCCCTCACCGGCGCACCCACGCCCTGGTCCCCCGGAAGTTCCGGAAGTAAGGACAGCCATGGAGCCGGAAATCATCACGGCCGGGCTCGACGGTTCGCCGGAGAGCATGGCGGCCGCGCAGTGGGCCGCCGACGAAGCGGACCGCCGGCAGGCGGTGCTGCGGCTGCTGCACGCCTGGATACTGCTCGCCGCCGAAGCGCCCGATACGCCCCCCGAGCGCGACCAGAACGCCAACGCCCGGCAGATCGTGCACGCGGCCCGGGACGCCGTCCTCGAACGCCACCCCCGGCTACAGATCGTCGAGGAGCTGGTGGGCTCGGAGGCCAAACCGGCGCTGCTGCGCGCGGCGGACGACTCACGGATGGTCGTGCTCGGCTCCCGCGCGCTCGGGATGTGGGAGAGCTTTGTGCTCGGTGACATCAGCCTCGACGTGGTGGGCCAGGCCGAGGGCCCGGTCGTCCTCGTCCGGGGCGGCGGGCCGGGCGGCCCACCCCCCGCGGACACCGCGGACGCCACCGCAACTGCCCCACCGGCGCGGATTGTTGTCGGGGTGAGCCTCCACGCCCCCTGTGACCGCCTGCTCGACTTCGCCTTCGACGCCGCGGCGACCCGTGGCCTCCCGTTGCAGGCCGTACACGGCCGCCCGCTCCCTGGCCACGCATACGCACCCTGGGGCGTCGACCCCGACGCGGTCGCGGAGATCACCAAGGAGGCGGACGGTGAACTGCGCGACGCCCTCCGGCCGTGGTGCGAGCGCTACCCCGAGGTGGCGGTGGAGCCGACCGTGCTGCCGGAAAGCCCCACCCGGGCCATGGTCCAGACGGTTCCGGGCGCCGAACTCCTGGCGGTCGGCCGCCGGCGGCACCGCCCGTTCCTCGCCCCCCGCGTCGGCCCGGTGGCCCATGCCGCGATCCACCATGTGACCTGCCCGGTCGCCGTGGTCCCGCACGACTGAGGGCGGCCCTTGCGGGCCCGGCTCGCCGGTACGGGGTCAGCAGTGCCGTACGGGTGCCGTACGGGCTCAGATCCGTGGTACGACCGCCACCGGACAGCGGGCATGGTGCAGCACGGCGAGCACAACGGGGCCGAGCAGCATCGGCGAGCGCTGGAACCGGCGCCCGATCACCAGCAGAGCGGACCGTGAGCAGGCCCCCAGCAGCGTGGGCACCACCCGGCCGCGCTGCACATCCTCGATCACCTCGACCGCCGGGTACTTCGCCCGCCAGGGCCCCAGGGCCTCGCCGAGCGGCTGCCCACCGGCAGGAATGTCCGCCGCCTGCATCGCATACGCCCGCACGGCACGCAGCGGCGCGCCATGGGCATCGGCGGCCGTGAACGCGAAGTCCAGCACCGCCTCGTCCTCCGGCGCCGCCTCCTGCACGCCGACCACGATCTCCGGCTGGGTAGCGGCGGCGGCCAGCTCCTCCTCGCGCACCGTGACCACCGCGCACTCCGCGCGACCGAGCACATGCAGGCTCACCGAGCCGAGCAGGAAACCGGCGACCGCGCCGTGGGCACGCGAGCCGAGCACCGTCATCGTGGCCCGCCGGCCGCGGTCCAGCAAAGCGTCCACCGCCTGGTCCGCGACCTCCTCGGTCGACACCTCGAGCTCCGGGTGCAGCGCATGCGCCGTCTCTTCGGCCGCGCCGAGCACATCGGCACCGAAACGCTGCCGCTTGGCGGCCGTCTCCAGCGCAGGGGGGACGGCCTGCCCCTGGGAGACCGAGGAGTGCAGCAGGTGGAGCGGCAGGCCCCGGGCCGCTGCCTCCTCGGCGCCCCAGCGCACCGCCGGCTCGCTGCTCACGGTGCCGTCGAGTCCTACGAGAACAGAGCCGCCCATGACGTACCTCCGCGGGGTCAGGGCTATGGACCACCCTCACTCCAGCATCCCCGCATTGCGCCGGCGGGTCTTGGGCCGAGCGGGCCCTCCCCGTGAGTCGGGGGGCCTGATCGCCGTGCCGTGCCCGGCCGGAACATGGGGCCGGTCGGCCCCTCGCCACGGCCCGACCGGATCTCCTCGACGCCGCACGCCGCGCGCTTCACTGGGGGCGACGAGGAGGGCGTGGGTCCAACGGGGTGGCCCCCGGGGTCCGGCGGCCCCGGGGGCCTTTGGCCCACCACCCCGTCCCCTGGGAGAAGCGCCATGACCACTACGCCACTGCTCAACGTCCTGCCCGCCCAAGGACGCGAACGCCTGATGCGGTTCGCGCACGAGGTGTCGTTCCCCGCGGGGGCGCGGATCTTCGAAGAGCGAGAACCCGCCGACCGCTTCTGGATCATCCGCACCGGCTCGGTCAACCTCGACATCCACGTGGCGGAGCGCCGCCCGGCCGTCGTCGAGACGCTCGAGCACGGTGATCTGCTGGGCTGGTCATGGCTCGTACCGCCGTACGCCTGGCGGATGGGCGCCGAGGCCGCCACCCCCGTACGGGCCCATGAGTTCGACGCGACCGCGGTACGCGCGCTGTGCGAGGCGGACCCGGCGCTCGGCCTCGCCGTCACCCACCGGGTCCTCGATGTGGTCGCCCGCCGTCTCCAGGCCACCCGGTTCCGGTTGCTCGACATATGCGGCTCACGGATCAGCACCATGCCGGCCCCGCCGTGACGGCGCGGTCGGCCGGTGCGCCGTTCGGCGCGGTGCTCAGAGGGAGGACCACTCATGCGGATACGCGAGGTGATGCGCACACCGGTGGTGACGGTCGCGCCCGGCACCACACTGGCCGAATCCGCACAGCGGATGGCGGAGCGCACCGTCGGATACCTCGTGGTGATGTCCGGTGCGGCGATCCAAGGCGTGGTCACCGACCGCGACTTGACGGTGCGCGGGCTCGCCACGGGGGTGAGCGCGACCGCTCCGGTCGCCGACGTGATGACGGCACCGGCCATCACCGTCCGGGCGGATGACGATGTGGACCTGGCGTACCACACCATGCGCCGGGCGGGCGTTCGCCGGCTTCCGGTGGTGGACGGGGACCGGCTGACGGGCCTGGTGGCGCTGGACGACCTGCTCATGGACGTCGCACACCGGCTCGGCGAACTGCTGGAGCCGCTGTCGTGGTGCGCACTGGCCGAGCCGCCCGGGCCACCGCACGCGGCAGACGGCGCGGCTCCGCGCGACCGGGCACCCGGGCTCTGAGCGTGCCGACGTCGGGCCGCCGCCCCCAGGGCGGTACGCCTCGCAGCCCCTGTGCGGCCCGAGTGGCCTGCGGGAAGGGACCTATGGCCCCTGACGCCCCCGGCGCCGCCGCCGCACGCTGGAGAGAACCACGACGCTGTCCGCACACCCACCGATGCCGGCCGGCACCACGGATCCGCTGTCCGTGACCCGCCGTCCGGCGCCCCCCGGAGGCTCCCGGTGTTCACCCAGATCCTCGACGACACCCTGGTGAAGTCCCTCGTCGCCGACGCGGCCTCCGCGCCGTCCATGCACAACGCCCAGCCCTGGCGCTTCACCTACACCCGCCACAGCCGTACCTTCACGCTCTCCGCGGACGCCGAGCGCGCGATGCCGCACGCCGACCCCACCACCCGCGCCCTGCACCTGGGCTGTGGAGCCGCGCTGCTGAACCTGCGGGTGGCCGCGGAGCACGTCGGCCACCGGACCGCGACGACCCTCCTGCCCGACCCCGCCGACCCGGCGCTGCTGGCCACGCTGCGACTGGACCCGCCGCACACGCCCCTGGACGAGCCCCTGCCGGCCCTCCACCCCGCCCTCCGCGCCCGCCACACCAGCCGGGTCCCCTTCTCGGAACGCCGCATCCCGGACACCCTTCGCGCCGTCCTCGCAGAGGCCGCCGCCCGGGAAGGCGCCGAGCTGAGGTTCCTGACCACCGCGCACCGCGAGACCGTCCTCGACCTGATCACACACGCCGAGGGCTACAACCGCATGGACGCCCAGCGGGACGCCGAACAGCGTCGCTGGACCCACGACACCTCCGCCGAGGCGCCCGAGCCCTCGCCCGCCGACGGCATCCCGGACTACGCCTTCGGGCCCGTCAAGCAGGGCGGCACCGCCCCCGTCCGCGACTTCGCCGGCCGGCACGCACTGCCGCACCGCATCTTCGCCGACTTCGAAAAGCACCCCCAGCTGGCCTCGCTGAGCACCCCCGGTGACGGACCGGCCGACTGGCTGCGCGCCGGCCAGGCCCTGCAACACGTCCTGCTGCTGGCCACCCTGGAGGGGCTTGCCGCGTCCTTCGCCACCCAGCCCCTCGAATGGCCCGACCTGCGCTGGATCCTGCGCGATCCGGTCTCCGGAACCGGCCATGTCCAGATGATCATGCGCCTGGGCTACGGCCCGCAGGGGCCCCGCACCCCCCGTCGGCCGGTGGACGAGGTACTGACGATCAGGCCGTGACCCGGGCCCGTGGCACATGAACGCGGCCCATGGCGCGGTGCTTTGGCGTCCGCGGTCCAGGGCCCGGCCCACGCTCCCGCGGCGAGCTGTGTCGCCGGGTGGCGTTCACGGAGGCCATGTGGGGTAACTGCCGCAGTGCGGTTTCGCGGACCGCTCCCGGGGTGTGAAGCTTGCGGACGGACGTCAGACCCGTGCCGTCGACGCTATGTGGAGGCCCCGTGACAGGAGTGCGCCGACTCGTCGTCCTGCGCCACGCGAAGTCCGCCCGGCCGCCGGACGTGGAGGACCATGACCGGCCGCTCGCCGCCCGCGGACGGCGGGACGCCCCCGCCGCCGGCCGGTGGCTGCGGGACGCCGACTGCATCCCGGACCTGGTCCTCTGCTCCACCGCCACTCGGGCGCGCCAGACCTGGGAACTCGCCGCCGCACAGCTTCCCGTGCTGCCCCCGGTCCGCCACGACGTACGCCTCTACGACGCGGACGTCACCGACCTGCTCAGCGTCGCACACGAAACCCCGGACACCGTACGCACCTTGCTGCTGGTCGGTCACAACCCCGCGGTCCAGGACCTCGTCCTGCTGCTCGCCGAAGAAGCGCTGAGCGACGCCCTGGAACGTACCCGGGAGAAGTTCCCCACCTGCGCCCTGGCCGTACTCGCCCAGCACGGCCCCTGGCCCAGAGCCACCGCACGAGGAGCCCTCCTCACCGACCTCGCGGTGGCCCGCGGACCGGACGACTGACGGCCGACGGCGCGGCCCCACCCGGGCCGCGCCGTACCGCCGTCAGCCGAGCCGTGTTCCGGTCTTCTCCAGGGCCTCTCGCACCGGCTGGTAGTAGGTCTCGCCCCCCGAGGAGCAGTCACCGCGGCCGCCGGAGGTCACGCCGACCGCGGCGGTGTCGTCGAAGAGCGCCCCGCCGCTGTCGCCGGGCTCCGCGCAGATGTTGGTCTGGATCAGATCGTCGACCGGCCCCTGCTGGTAATTGGCCGTCACCTCGACGGCGAGCACCTCACCGTCGTGGACCTGTGTGGTGCTGCCGCTGCGCCGGACCGTCTGGCCCACGATCGCCTCGGCCGCGGTGGTGATGGGCTGCGTGCTGCCGTCGTAGAGGTCCACCGCGCTGGGGTGCGCGATGTCGTCGGCGGTGTACCTCGCGATGCCGAAATCGTCACCGGGGAACTTGCTGGTCTCGGACACGGCGATCTCGGGGCCTCCGTGCGTCGCGGACCAGCTCCGTACCGCGCCGGTGCAGTGCCCGGCCGTCAGGAAGTACGGCTGCCCGTCCTTGGTGACGTTGAAGGCGAGCGAGCAGCGGGTCGCGCCGCCCCAGATGGCGTCGCCCCCGGCGATCAGCGGCCGGAGCGTGCCCGCCGACCGCCGGAGCGCGACGCGGTCACCGAGCGCGGAGGTGACGGCCCTGAGCCGTTGCAGGCCCTCGCCCTGGACCGTGCGGTCAGCGGTGATGACCACCTTGTTGGCCCGCGGATCCACCGCCCAGGAGGTCCCGGGGATCGAGGCCTGCTCCTTGAGGGTGGCTCGGGCGGCGTTCAGCGAGGTCAGGGAGTGCTTGACGATCCTGACCTCGGCTCCGGCGCCGCGCACCTTGGCCGCGGCGGACTCGTTCGTCACGTTCACGATGAGCTTGTGGTGGGCGGCGTCGTAGTACGACCCCGCCGCCTGGTCACCGAGTCGGGAGCCGATCTCCCTGGCGCGCTGGGCGGCGGTGGCGGCCGACGGGGGGTCAGGGGCCGGGCGGGGGGTGGCGCCGGCGCTCGGCAGGGCTAGGGCGGCGGTGATCAGAACCACCGCACCGGCACCGGCACCGGCGAGGGCGGTGCGGGGCGTGGATACGCGCGTGTTCGTCAACTCAGAACCTCTGCTGGGGGGTTCGGGCCGGCCGGGGGGTGAGCCGGCCCCGTAGGAGGCAGGGCAGTCCCCTTCTCACCGACGTCGCACCAGGCCACGTCCTTCGCTCAGGGGTTCCCTATTCCTTTCCTGCTCCTGCCGCGCCCTACACCCGCCCGGCCGGAGCCGCGCAGGAATCACCTGGACGGCCGGTGGCGCCCTCGGCCGGCCCGGCGTCGTACGCCCCGCTGCGGGGACCGCCGCCGATCTTCCCGGCCGTTGAACGGACGCGGTCGCCAGGCCGTACAGATAACCGCGGCGGCGGTCTCCCGGGCCTGGTCCGCCGTGTCACCACCGGGCTTCGTACGGAAGGACCTTCGGGTGCTGCTCTTCACGCGCTCACGCCAGCTGCCGGACACGGACCGGGCGGCCGCGGAGGACGACGACCTGTCCTCGGGCATCCCCGCGCAACGTGTGCCGGACGCGGCCCCCGCCGGCCCGCGCCGGTGGAGGTGGCAGCCCAGGTGGCACCCCACCGTGGCACGGGCCGCGGCCGTCGCGGCCACCATCCTGTCCGCCCTGCTCGTCCTCGTGGCCCTCCTCCTCCCCAACCAGCTCACCCGCCTCACGCCCGGCGCATTTCTGCGCATCCCGGTGGAGGGGATCCTCGGCGCGGCCCTGCTGCTCGTCCTGCCGCCGAGGCCGCGGCGGGTGGCGGCGCTGCTCGGCGGGGCCGTCCTCGGTACGGCGACCGTCCTCAACTGCCTCGACATGGGCTTCTACGCAGTCCTCGCCCGGCCGTTCGACCCGGTGCTGGACTGGAGTCTGTTCGGCGACGCCACCTCGTTCCTCCGCGATTCGCTGGGCGGGGCGGGCGCCACCGGAGCGGTGATCGGGGTGGTGGTCCTCGTTGTCGCCCTGTTCGTCCTCATGATGCTGGCGGTCGTCCGGCTGAGCCGCCTCATAGCCCGGCACAGCGCCGCCGCGACCCGCACCACCTTCGTCGTCGGGACCGTCTGGATCACCTGTGCCGCACTCGGTGCGCAGCTCGGCGCGGATCCGGTCTCCGCCATGAGCGTGGCCCAGATCGTGCAGGGCCGTGCCCACCAGGTGCGTACGACCCTCCACGACGAGCAGGTGTTCGCCAAGGAGGCGGCCGGTGACACCTTCCGCGACGCCCCGGCCGACCGGCTGCTGACCGGACTGCGCGGCAAGGACGTCCTCTTCACCTTCATCGAGAGCTACGGGCGCAGCGCCGTCGAGGATCCGCGGATGGCCGCCCAGGTCGACGCGGTACTCGCCGACGGGACCCGCCGGCTGCGCAAGGCCGGGTTCCGCTCGCAGAGCGCCTACCTCACCTCGTCGACGGCGGGCGGCGGCAGCTGGCTGGCGCACTCCACCTTCATGTCGGGCCTGTGGATCACCAACCAGCAGCGCTACCGCACCGTCACCTCCAGCGACCGGCTGAGCCTCACCGGCGCCTTCCGGCGGACCGGAGCCTGGCGCACGGTCGGCATCATGCCGGGCGTCAGCCGGTCCTGGCCGGAGGCGAAGTTCTACGGTCTCGACAGCGTCCACGATGCCTGGCACCTGGGCTACCGGGGGCCGAAGTTCAGCTGGTCGCGGATGCCCGACCAGTACAGCCTGGCAGCCTTCGAACGTCTCCGGCACCGCAGTTCCGGCAGCAAGCCGCTGATGTCGGAGATCATCCTGACCTCCAGTCACAATCCCTGGGCGCCGCTGCCCAAGCTGATCGACTGGGACCGGATCGGTGACGGTTCGGTCTACAACGCCATCGAGAAGGCGGGCAAGGACCCCAAGGACGTCTGGGAGGACCCCGCCCAGGTGCGTACCGAGTACGCGCGGTCCATCCAGTACTCGTTGCGCAGCCTCATCTCCTACGTGGAGAAGTACGGCACGAAGAACACCGTGCTGGTCTTCCTGGGCGACCACCAGCCGGTCCCGGCCGTCACCGGCGAGCACGCGAGCCGCGATGTGCCGGTCGCGATCGTCGCCCACGACCAGGCCGTGCTGGACCGGATCTCCGGCTGGGGCTGGCAGCAAGGCCTCAAGCCCGGCCGCAAGGCCCCGGTCTGGCGGATGGACACCTTCCGCGACCGCTTTCTGACCGCCTACGGCCCGCACCCCGGCGCCACCCGTAACTGACGCCAGGAGCCGGTCGGCTATGCACCGGAAGTCGACGTACGCGGTTCCGGACGTCCCATGGTGTGCTGCGGGAGCGGCGTGAACCGGTACGAGCCGCCCCGGGACGTCACCAGACCGCCGGTGGGCGCCGGGAAGTGGGTGCCGAGGACCAGGGTGCCGGTGTCGGCCAGCGAGGCGAGCAGCCGGCGCCGGGTGGCGGCCGCCTGGCGGGGGTCGGTGTCCGCACAGCTGTTGAGGCCGGGACGGGCCACCTGTACGGGGTGGTGGAGGCAGTCGCCGGTGATCAGGGCGGTGGCGCCCTGGCTGCGGAGCTGCACGGCGACGTGGCCCGGGGTGTGTCCGGGGGTGGGGAGCAGGCGGATGCCGGGGGCGACACCGACCCCCTCGTCCGGGACGTCGATGAGGTCGAGCAGGCCGGCCTCCCTGACCGGATGGACCGAGTCCCGGAACATCTGCCTCCGCGCCTCGTCCAGTTCCGTCGTCGCCCAGTGGTCCCACTCCGTTCGGGCGGTCAGATAGCGGGCGTTGGGGAAGGTGGGGTGCCAGCTCCCGCCGTCCGCCCGGGTGTTCCACCCGACGTGGTCGGTGTGGAGGTGGGTGAGCAGGACCAGGTCGACGGTCTCCGGGGCGAAGCCCGCCGCGGTGAGCCGCTCGAGGTAGTCGCTGTTCAGGTCGTGCCACGCGGGGTTGGCGCGCGGTTTGCCGTTGCCGATCCCGGTGTCGACGAGGACCCGCAGGCCGTCCACCGAGCATGCGAAGGTGTGGCTGGCCAGCCGCAGCACCCCAGAGCCCTCGACGAAGTCGGGCCGCAGCCAGGGCACTTGGGTCACCAGCTCCGGCGTCGCGTCCGGAAGCAGCCAGGGGCCGGTCTCCGGGGGCAGGGCCACCTCGTCGATGCGCTGGACGGTGATCTCCCCCACGGTCCAGGCGGGGGCCGGTGCGGTTGGTGAGGCATGCGCGGGGCGGTCCATCCGAAGTCTCCTCCGTTAAAGCAATTCATTCGCGTTAACGGCAGCCTAGGACCTGGCCCTGGTTAAAGCAACTATTTAGCTTTTACGGCCCCCGCCCCGGCGCCCCTCCCGCGCTAGAAGCAACGAATTTGCCTTAAGGTGGTGCCATGCCCCCCAAACCCATGGCCCGCCCCGGAGGTCGCAGCGCCCGCGTCCAGGCCTCCGTGCACGCCGCCGTACGGGAACTGGAGGCCGAGCGGGGCCGCGCCGCGCTGACCGTGCCGGCCATTGCGGCCCGCGCAGGTGTCACCCCGTCGACGGTCTACCGCCGCTGGGGCGACCTCCATGAACTGCTCTCCGACGTGGCGGTCGAGCGGCTGCGCCCCGACCAGCAGCCGGACGACCACGGAAGCCTCCGCGCCGACCTGACCTCGTGGGCCCGGCACTTCCTCGACGAGATGGCCTCCGGGCCGGGGCGCGCCTACATCCGCGACGCGCTGCTCGGCGACCCCGACGGCAGCAACGCCGGCCGGTGCTCGGACTACGCCGCCGACCAGATCGAGGCCATCCTCGCCCGTGCCACCGCCCGCGGCGAGACCGGCCCCACTGCCGAAGCGGTCATCGACCATGTCGTGGCACCGATGATGTACCGCATCCTCTTCCGCCCGGCCCACCTCACCCCTGCGTACGCCGACCATCTCGTCCAAGCCGTCCTCGCCGCGCCGCCGCCGGCCTGACAAGCCCCGGCATGGGCCGACCATCGCGCGGCGGCCGGCCACCGGGCCGCCGCCCGCCTCACACCGTCCGTACGGTCACACCCGCGGCGGCCAGCGCATCGGTCTCCTCCGCCGGGGCGGTGGCGTCGGTGACCAGGGCGTGCAGTGTGGAGGCGGGGGTGACGAAGGCCAGCGCGGTACGGGAGAGCTTCGGGGCCTCGGCGACGGCGATGATGCGGCGGGAGGAGGCGATCGCGGCGCGTTTGACGGCCGCGTCGTCCAGGTCGTACGCGGTCAGGCCGTCCGACGCGTTGACCCCGCAGCATCCGATGACGGCCGTGTCGAAGCGCAGCGCGCTCAGCGAGGCCGCGGTCAGCGGGCCGGTCAGGGCCAGTTCGCCCGGGCGCGGCCGGCCGCCGGGTACCAGGAGGGTCAGTTGCGGTGCCGCGGCCAGTGCGTTCGCGGCATGCAGCGAGAGCGGCATCACGGTCAGCCGGCGGTGTTCCAGCGCGCGGGCCACTTCCAGGCAGGTGGTGCCGCTGTCGAGGACGACCGACTCGCCGTCGGCGATCAGCCCGGCGACCTCGGCCGCGATCCGCCGCTTGGCCTCCTGGCCGTCCTGCTCCCGCAGGGCGAAGGGCGGCTCCGCGCCGCGCAGCAGCAGGCTTCTGGCCCCGCCGCGGTAGCGCTCCAGCACCCCCTGTTCGGCCAGTACCTCCAGGTCGCGGCGGATGGTCATCTCCGACGCGCCGGTGAGGGTGGCCAGTTCCGCCACGCCGATACGGCCCGCCGCGCGCACGGCGTCGGTGATCTGCCTCAGTCGGTCAGTGCTCGCCATGCCCCAGATTGAACATCGAAGGCGCTCGAATAGCAAGCTTACGAACATCAATCATGTTCGCTATGTTCTTTTCCATGTTTGTTCACAGAGAGAACCCGCTGCGGGCCGGCCGGCTGGCCACCTTTGCCTGCTTTGCCCTGAACGGCTTCCTGATGGGGATGTGGGTCGTCCACCTGCCCGCCGTCGAGCACCGTGCCCAGATCAGCCATGCCGTGCTCGGCTGGCTCCTGCTGCTGCTCGGCGCGGGGGCGTTCGCCGGTATGCAACTCGTCGGCCCGCTCACCGACCGTTTCGGAGCCCGCACCGTCGTCCCGGCCGGTGCGGCGCTGTGCAGCGCCGCGCTCGTCCTGCCGGGCCTGGCCACGAACGGCTGGACGCTGGGGGCCGCCCTGCTGGTGCTCGGGTTCGGCAACGGCTGCCTGGACGTCAGCATGAACGCCCACGCCGTCCAGGTGGAGCGCGGCTACCAACGGCCCGTCATGTCCGCCTTCCACGCCACCTTCTCCATCGGTGGCGTCCTTGCCGCACTGACCGGCGCGCGCACCCTCGACCGTGGCTGGAGCCCGGCGGTGACCCTCGGCGCGGTCGCACTCCTCGGCCTCGTCGTCAGCGCACTGATCGTCCCCGCCCTGCTGCGGCCCGACCCCGCCCGCACCACCGGGACCCCCGCCGCGGCGCAGACCCGGCGCCGGACGCCCCGGCGCATCTGGATGCTGGCCGTGCTGGCCCTGATGCTCATGCTGTGCGAAGGCGTCGCCAACGACTGGAGCGTGCTCCACCTGCGGGAGGTACTGGGCGCGCCCGCCGCCACCGCCGCGCTCGCCTACGGTGCCTTCGCCACCGCCATGACCGTCGGCCGGCTGCTGACCGACCGGATGGCCGCGCGCTTCGGCCCGGTCGCGATCCTGCGGCACGGCGCGTCCCTGGCCGGGCTCGGCCTGACGCTGGCCGCGCTCTCCCCGTGGGCCGCGCCGGCCCTGCTCGGCTGGGCCCTGTTCGGGGCCGGGCTGTCCGGCTGCATCCCCCAACTCTTCAGCGCCGCGGGCCACATCGACCAGGACGCTGCCGGCGCCAATGTGTCGCGCGTCGCCGGTCTCGGCTACCTCGGCATGCTCGCCGGTCCCGCCGTCATCGGTCCGCTGACCCACTTCGTCCCGCTCAACCTCACGTTCCTCCTGCCCGTCGCGTGCTGTCTCACCGCCGCCTGCACGGCAGGCATCCTGCGGTCCCGCCGCCCCGCCCCCACCCCTCTGGAGGCAGAGACCGTCTGACCGACGTAACGCAGTCACCCCAGCCCGTGGGTGGCCGGACCTCAGATGGCGGGTGGGTCGAGGCGGGTGTAGGTCACGGGGGCGCTGGTGCCGCCGGGGCCGACGACCGTGACGCCGACCGGTCCCGCGGTGCCGGGCGGGGTCACGGTGGCGAGTTGGGTGTCGGAGATGATGGTGAAGGCGGCGGGCGCCGTCCCGAACAGCACCGCGGTCGCCCGGGCGAGGCCGGTGCCGGTCAGGGTGACGGTGTTCCCGCCGTAGATGGCCCCCTGGCCGGGACTGAGAGCGGTCAGGGTGGGGGCCCCTACGTAGGTGTAGGTGACCGGACCGCTGGTCCCCCCGGGGGTGGTGACGGTGAGCTGCACGGGGCCCGCGCCTCCGGGCGGGGCGACCGCGGTGAGCTGGGTGTCCGAGACCACGGTGAAGGAACCGGCGGGCGTGTTCCCGAAGCGCACGGCGGTGGCCGTGGTGAGGCGCGCCCCGGTCAGGGTGACCGTGTTGCCTCCCGAGAGCCGGCCCGCGCTCGGGCTGACGCTGATGAGGGCCGGCGCGTGGAGGTAGAAGTAGCCGGCCCCGAGGGTGTGGGTGCCGCCGGGCGTGGTGACCGTGACGCTCACCGGACCGGCGATCCCCGCCGGAACCACCGCGGTGATCCGGGTCGGTGAGACCACCGTGAAGCTGGTCGCCGCGGCGCCTCCGAACGTGACCGCGGTGGCACCGCCCAGATTGGTGCCGCTCACCGTGACGGTATTGCCGCCGGCGAGCGGCCCCTGGTTGGGGCCCACCCCGGTCACCGCCGGCGCCGTCGCGTAGGTGTAGGGCCGCCCGTTGCTGGTGCCGGCCGATGTCGCGACGGTGACCTGGACGGTTCCGGTACCGGCCGGGGCGACGGCGGTGAGCTGTGTGTCGGAGACGATCGTGAACGAGGCCGCCGCCGCGCTGCCGAACCGCACCGCCGTGACAGCGGCCAGTCCGGTACCGGTGAGGGTGACCGTGTTGCCGCCGGTCACCGGCCCGGACAGGGGACTGACCGCGGTCAGCGTGGTCGCGGACACCGGGGTGTAGGCATAGGTGACGAGCTGGGTGCTGGTGCCGGCGGGCGTGGCGACGGTGACCTGGACCGTTCCGGTTCCGGGAGGCGCGACGGCGGTGAGCTGCGTATCGGAGCTGAGCATGAACGAGGGCGCCGTCGCGGTACCGAAGCGCACGGCGGTGGCACCGGTGAAGCCACTGCCGGAGATCGTCACGCTGGTGCCGCCCGAGCTGGGACCCGTGGCCGGGGAGACGCTGCTGACGCTCGGCAGCCGGGCGGCGAGAGAGAGGGTGGGCGGGGGTACGGATCCGTTCACGGTCAGGTTCCTCCGAAAGGGGTGAGCCCCGGCCGCGGCCAAGAGAGGGAGAGCCGGCCGGGGTTCGTCGAGGGCGCCGGGGCCCGCGCGGGTGAAACGACACCGCACCCGCGCGGGCGGTCCGGATGCCGGGTCAGATGCCGGGGCCGGCCAGGTAGTTGAACGGGGTCGGCGAGCTGGCGCTGCCGCCCGCGGTGGTGACGGTGACGGTGGCGGGACCGGCGTTGCCGTCCGGCGTGGGCGGGGTGATCGCGGAGAGCGTGGTGTCGTCGACGACGGTGAACGGCGCCAGCTGCCCACCGAAGGCGACCGACTGCGTGGTGCGCAGGTTGGTGCCGCGCAGGGTCACCGTGGTGCCGCCGGACGCCGGACCGGAGTCGGGGTTCGGCGCGTCGACCGTCGGCGCGTCGATGTAGGTGTACGTCAGGCCGTTGTTGGTGCCGCCGGCGGTGGTGACGCTGACACTGACCGGCCCGGCCGCGGCGCCCGCCGGCACGGTGACGGTCAGCTGGCTGTCGTTGACCACCGTCGGCACGGCGGTGGCGGCGCCGAAGCGCACCGTGTTGGCCGTGGACAGGCCGGTGCCGTAGAGGGTGACGGTGTTGCCGCCGGCGGTGGCACCGGAAGTGGGGGTCAGCGCGGTCTTGAACGGCGGGCCGAGGTAGAAGAACGACTCAGGGTTGCTGGTGCCGCCGGGTGTGGTGACCGTGACATCGACCGTGCCGACCCCCGCCGGGGAGATGACGGTGACCGAGGTCGGCGTATTGGCCGTGATGGTGGCGAGCTTGGACCCGAAGCGCACGGCGGTGGCGCCGCCGAGGTTGGTACCGGTGATGGTGACGACGGTACCGCCGCCGGTGGATCCTTGATTGGGGGAAAGGGGCATGGCTGTTTCCTTTGTCGGGGTGGGATTCGGGATTGCTGAGGAGAGGTGAACTGCCGTGGGCGGGGCGGTCGTTCACCGTCGTCGCGGGACAGTCGCCGCCGCGGGCGAAGCAGGTGACCGTCCCGCGGCGGCACCGTCAGCGGGCAGAGCGGGGTGCGTCGCGCGGTGGGTCGTAGTCGTCCGGCGCACGCCGCGGCCGTACCTCGGCCGGCACCGCGGCCGGAGCACAGGCCGGGCTCATGAATCGGGCACTGCGGGCAGTTGGCATGACACGCTCCTGCGTGAGGTCGCGAGCCACCGCACTGGCGTGTGCCGGGGCACGGCACCGCCGGGCAGATACCGGATCCTCTACGGGGAGCCCACCGCGGCACCACAGCCGCCGCCGTGCGCAGGCCGGAAGAACGGCGAGCCGGCCGTCACTCCCCGGAGAGGACGGGCGGCCCACCGGACTGGTCGCAGTCAGTAACCCATCGGAGTGAACGCACCAGCAAGGGCATTGACGCTACGTCACCCGAACGGCCGGGCGCGTGGATCCGGAGTCGCACCACCTGCCGTCCGTACCCGGCGGCCGACGGCGGCCGGGCGCGAGGCCGGCCCGCGCCGCTCAGAAGGTGATCGTCTCGCCCTCACGAGCGGCCTGCTGCGCGGTGTAGACGACGCCGTGGACCTTCAGTCCGGCCGGGTCGAGGAGGGTGATCGCCCCGCCGCGGTTGCCGAGCTGGAAACCGTCGCTCACGGGGACGGTGAGGGTGGCACCCGGGGCGAGCTGTCGGGCGGGCAGGGAGAGCAGGTGGTGGTCCCGGTCGCCGAGGTGCCAGCCGGTGAGGTCGACGGCGCTGGGGGAGGTGTTGAGCAGCGTGACCGTCTCGGCCTCCGGTGCCGGGCCGAAGGGATTGACCATCGCGGCCATGATCCGCAGCGGCCGGGCGCCGTCGGTGGGCCGGGGCGGCGCGGCGGGGAGGGCGTGACCGGTGGTGTCGTCGGTGTGCCAGACCTGGGACTGGAACGCGAGGAACACGGCGATCCACCGGGACTCGGCCGGCAGGTGGAAGAGCATCCCGCCGTCCTGCCAGACGCCGTCCTCGCGACGGTGGTGAGCGTTGTTGCCCTGGTTCATATGGATCTCGTGGACGCCGTCCCCGGGCCGGAAGCCGAAGAGGGGATCCTCCTCCTGGGGCTTGGGGCCCCACCGCTCCCCGAAGACGTATACGCCCGTCGTCTGATCGCTGATCGCGCGCTGCACGTAATGGTCGAAGAGGTCGGCGAGGTCGTTGTCGACGCCGGGAAGATCCGGCGGGAGGACGCGCAGGGCGGCCGGGTCGAAGAGGTTGCCGCGGATGAAGTCGAGACCGCCCCCGCCCGCCTGCCGCGGCAGCTCCCGCCATCCCTCGCCGGCCGCCGGGAGCTGCTGCGTCAGTGGGTGGCGGAAGTCGTCGTCCACCACGTAGAGCAATTCGGCGGGGGCGTCGCTCGACAGGACGTTGACCGCGGCCCGGTAGTTGGTGCCGCGGTTGTCGCGCAGATGGATCTCGTAGTGCGGCGTGTCGGTGCCGCCCTCGCGCTTCCGCGCGACGGCGCGGGCTGCCAGCACACCGTAATTCTTCAGGGGCATCTGTCATCCTCCGGCTCGTCGGGGATATCCCCGCCCGGCAACCACGGGCGAACGGGGAGCAGCCCGAGTTCACCCGACCGCCACTGCCGGATGCGCGCCGCGCGGTGCATGGTCGCCGAGCACGGCAGGGGGCGAGAGGCGAGGCGGGCGAAGGTCACTCGAAGGTGTGAATCCTGCGGCCATGGCGACGTCTCGCAGTCGCCGTACGAGTGACGGCGAACCTACGGTCGAGCCGTCGGGGGGCCTCTGCGTATCGCCCAAGGAAAGGCTCCTCGATGGACCAGCAGATCGTACAGGTGAAGATCCACCCCGCCATCGGCATAGCCCGGGTCGGCAACAGCGACGACCAGCCCTTCATAGGACCCGAATCACCGGACCAGCCGCCCCTGAAGGCCGGGTCCTACAAGGACGGCTCGGGGAAGCTCATCCGTCAGGCCGCCCGCTTCCGGGTCTACGGCTACAACAAGGCCGGTGAGGTCGTCAGGGAACTCAAGCTGGGCGAAGAGGGCGTGACCGAGATCAAGTGGTCGGTACACCTGGCCAACAAGAAGGCCGCCTGGTACCAGTTCCACATCCCGCTCGACATACCCGAGGCCCACGGGCTGCCGGGCAACCAGTTGCGCCGGCGGAACTTCGACGTCACGGGAGCGGACCGGAAGAAACTCGTCATCGATCCCGGCCGCCAGATCCTGCACGCCTCCCGGCACGAGACCGCCACCTTCGCCGGGAAGATCATGAACAAGGCGGTCGCCCTGGGCTCGGCCGCCACCCAGGCCGACGGCCGTCTGGTGGTCGTCGGCGGTCACGGTAAGTCGGCCTCCTACGCCACACCCGAGAAGCCGATCACCGGCGTCACCAACAACGACACCTGGTACGACGACGTCTCCGACGGCCCGGTCACGGCGGAGGTCACCATCGGGGGCGTGACGAAGGCCGCGACGCCGGGCTGGGTCGTGGTCGCCCCGCCGCACTACGCACCCGGCGTGAAGACCGTCCGCACCCTCTACGACCTGCTTTACGACGTGTTCGTCACCGAGCAGACGCTGCCGGCCGTGCAGCAGGTCTCCTACCCGGACCACATCGAACCGCTGCTGGGCCGGTTCTGTGATCTGCAGTGGGTCAACCACGGCTTTGCCGCCCAGTTCGGCTGGCAAGGACCGCACGACTTCCGCGACCCGGACCTGCGCAAACGGCTCGCCGACCCGGGCGTGGCCAGCCGTGAACTCCGCCGCCAGGTCTACGTCCAGATGCGTGACTACTGCCGTGACGGCATGTCCCCGGTCCCCTGGCCGTGGCTCTACGGCGACGCCATGTCCAGCAGGCCCAATTCCGTACGGCAGCACATCACGCTCTCCGGCGCCCAGGACCGGATGCTGGCCCTGTGGGCCGACGGCCACTTCACCTCCGGCCCGCCCCGCACCGGCTACCCCGACGTGGACAAGGCGCCCGTCACCGAACAGCCGGGCCTGCTGGACCGGGCCGCGCTGGAGAACTGCGCCGCCGACGCCTTCCATCCCGGCTGCGAGGTCACCTGGCCGGTGCGGCACAAGACCATGTACTCCGAGCCGTTCCGCATCCTGCACCGCACGCCGGAGAACCCGGAACCCGACTACGGCGAGGTGCTCACCGTCCAGGACGCCCTGGGCAAGAACGGTCCGCTGCACGCACAGGGGCCGGGCGACCTCACCCGCTGGATGGCCGCCCCCTGGCAGTGCGACGCGGCGAGCTGCCGCTCCGGCTATGAGGTAATTGCCGGGCTCGGCCCCCGCTACAGCCCCTATCTGCCGACCTTCTGGCCCGCCCAGGTGCCCAACCACGTCCTCAAGGAATCCGACTTCAAGACCGTCAACACCAAGCCGTCCGGCAGCGACGACAGCGCCAGGGAGAAGGCCTTCGAGAACCGGGCGGTGTGGCTGCGCGGCCTGAAGGGCACCGACTTCAACGTCCAGCGCCGCCAGATGATCGACGACTGGTACAAGTTCGGCATCGTCCAGACACAGGAGTACAAGGTCGGCGACGGGAAGTTCCCCCGGTTCATGCAGGTGGAGTCCGAGCCCGGGTATCCGCCGGCACCGGACCACGCCAACCTCATCAACATCCAGGTACCCGAGGCGGGATCGCCTCAACTCGCCGCCGCGGCCGACGCCTGGAGCGGAACCGTTTCGGCCGAGTCCGTCGAGGCGAGCCTCGTGCAACAGGCGGTACAGGAGATCAAGGCGGCGACCGGCCGGGACGAGGCGGCGATCGCGGCCGGGTACCTGGAGAAGCTCGACCCCGTCCGCGGCACCCCGTGAGCCCCACGCCCGCCTACGACGTCGTGGTCGCGGGCGGTGGCCCGGCCGGCTGCGCCGCCGCGCTCGCCCTCGTACGGGCCGGGCGTACGGTGCTGCTGGCCGACGCCGGCACCGGCCCGCCCAAAGCGGGCGAGGCACTGGTGTCGACGGGACGGCTGCTGCTGGCCGACCTCGGCGTCGACCGGCCGGTCCTGGGCACCGGCCATCTGCCCTGCCACGGCAATCTGTCCGCCTGGGGCTCGTCCGAACTGCACGCCGTGGACTTCATCAACGACCCCTACGGCCACGGCTGGCACCTCGACCGGCCGCTCTTCGACCGCCGGCTGCGGGCCGCCGCCCGCGCGGCGGGCGCCGAGGTCGCCGAGCACACCGCCGTCCGGCGCCCCGCCCGGCAGCCGGACGGCACCTGGCGGCTCGCCCTGCGCGCACGCCTCGGCGCGGGCGGGGAGCGTACGGTCCGCTGCCGCTGGGTGGTGGACGCCACCGGACGGGGCGCCGCGATCGCCGTCCGCTCCGGCGCCCGGCGGCACACCGGAGACCGGCTGACCGCCCTCCACCTCCGCCTCGACCCGGCCCCGCGGACCACCAACGACGGCCGCTCCCTGGTCGAATCCGATGAGGACGGCTGGTGGTACACCGCCCTGCTGCCCTCCGGGCACCGCCTGGTCGCCTACTTCACCGACCCCGACCTGCTCACCGCCGCACACGGCGCCGAGCAGTTCCGTGACCGGCTGCTGGCCACCCGGCACATCTCCCGCCGGGCCCGCCCGCATGGCCTCACCACCGTGCGGCCACCCCGCCGCGCCCCCGCGCACAGCGCACATCTGGACCGGGTGCACGGCGAAGGCTGGACGGCCGCCGGAGACGCGGCGGCCGCGTTCGACCCGCTCAGCTCGCAGGGCATCCTCACCGCCCTCTACACCGGGCTGAGCGCGGGTCAGGCGGTCGACGCCCGGTTGCACGGTGACCGGGCGGCCCTGGCCGACTACGCGACAAAGGTCGCCACGGCCCGTACCGCCTACCGGCACGGCCACCGCGTCGTGCACGCCCAGGAAACCCGCTGGTCCGACCGCCCCTTCTGGGCCAGACGACAGCGGCCCCCTTCCTGAGCCCCGTACCACCCTCACCCAACCCCCCCAACTCCCCACCCCACTGAGGAAAGGCGAGACCCACCATGAGCAGCAACAACCCCGAACCCGCCCACGCCGGCGGGCACGAGCACATCCACCGCTTCCTGATCCTGGGCAAGAAGAAGCTCTTCTTCTACCACCTGGCGCTGTACAACCCGCAGTCCGGCCACGACTTCCAGGCGGTCTTCAGCTTCACCATCAAGGACAACGGTGAACTGCGCGAGATGTACCTCAAGGACCGGGCGCAGCACGAGAACCAGCGGGTCTTCTACTCCCTGCGCTGCCCGCACCACTTCCTGCTCCCCGAGTTGCAGAACGGCAAGGAGTTCTCCGTCCATCTGGAGCGGGTCGTGGTCCAGCCCGACGGCGGCCGCACCTTCGAGCAGATGACGACGAGCGAGACCACGGTGGAGTGCAAGAAGGAAGACGTGCTCTCCTTCCGCAAGCTGGGGAACCTCCCCTACCCCGACTACCTGACCTACCTGGTGTTCGGCGAGGGCGACGAGATCCACCTCGCACATCAGCTCGCCGCGCGCCCCAACTGGGACGAGGCCGTCACCGTCACCACCAAGCAGCCCATCGACCCGACGATGCTGAAGAAGGTCCCGGCCCTCGTCATCGAGTCGATCAAGGACGCCCACGACAGGCTGGTCGAAAGCCCCCTGAAGACGGGGCAGCAGTACCAGGGCAAGCTCAACGGGGCAGGTGCGACGGTCGACTTCACCGTCGGCCGCCAGGGCTGGTGGAACCACACCAGCCTCAACAACTGACACCCCGTCACCATCACACCCGGCCCGGGCGCGACACGGTCGTGCCCGGGCCGGGCGCGTCTTGAGTGACACACGTCACATAGTCACTAATGGACTGTTGTGCTGCTATAGGCGTGACGCCGATCCGGCGGCCGGCTGGAGCGGCGGTCCTCGCTCCGGCCGTCCCAGCCTCACACGGGAAGTGATCGCATGTTACGTGTGTTACACGTGTTCCGCGCCCTTGGTCTTGTCCTCCTCCTGGCGGCCATGTCCCTTGGCACAGCCCCCTCTGCCAGCGCAGATACGCGCACGGCCATCGGAGGAGGCACCGGCATCATCTTCCGGCTCCAGCCGAGCCCGGAGGACCCCAAGGGCTACTACATCTGCACCCTCACCGCGGTCGGCCGCGACGCGGCCGGCAACCTCGTAGGCCTGACCAACGCCCACTGCTTCATCGACGAGCAGGGCAAGAAGCTGGTCGGCGAGAAGGTCTACCTGGACAGCTCGCCCGCAGGGACCGCCGCCGCCCCCGCCCCGCTCACCGACAGCCGCCCCGACCTCAAGACCGGGGCCATCGGCACGGTGACCTACGTCAGTACGCCCAACAATCTGCTCAACACCGGCCCCAAGGGCCTGGACTACGCGGTGATCGCCCTCGACGAGAACCGGGTCGCTCCCACCAGCACCGTCGGCGGAGTGACCATCACGTCGATCGGAGCCCCGCCCGCCAACGGGACCCGCATGTGCAAGGAAGGCCACCGGACGGGCCTCACCTGCGGCATCAAACTCGGCACCCACGGCATCTGGTTCACCCACCTCATCTGGACCAACGGCGGTGATTCCGGTTCCCCCGTCGTCGCCGGTCAGACGCTGGTCGGCAACGCGTGGGGCGCCCAGCACAGCTCGCCGATCCTGAGCATCATCGACGAGATGAACGCCCACGGCGGAGTCGGCGCCGGCTTCCACCTCGCCACCTGAACCACGACCGCCTACCTGCCCCAGATCTTCCGGTACGCGGCCCGGTAGCCGGGCGGGTCCCAGGTCGTGGCGCCGCCGCTGTTGGCGGCGGTGCTGATGTGCACGGGGGCGACGTAGCCGCTGGCGGGCCGGCCGGCGAAGGCGCGGTTGAATTCGTCGAGGATCTGCCAGCCCTGCTCGGAGAACGGCTCGGGAACGGTGGCCGTCTGGAACTGTCTGCCGTTGATGCGCTGGAAGGCGGAGGGATCGCCGTCTCCCGCCCCGATGTTGAAGGGGGCGGCGCCGCCCTTCTTACGTGCGGCGCGCAGGGCCGGTGCGGCATCGGCGAAGTACACGTCGTTGATGGCGACGGAGTGCGTCCAGCTGTCCCGGAAGCGGGAGAGGAGTGAGGAGACCTCCTGCGGGGTGCGGCTGCTGGTGTCCGAGATCGGGATGTTCTCCTCCGCCAGCAGCTTCACACCGGAACAGGCGGCAAGTGCCTTCTTGATCAGTTCGGACTTGTGCCTGGCGAACGGAATCGACGCATCCGTGAACACGACGACTCCGGCACGGCCGTTGGAGTGCCCGGTGATCCACTGCGCGCTGATCCTCGCGACGTCCTCCACCCTGGTGGTGACATTGCTGAAGAGTTCGGGCTTCCTGCTCGGGCCGGGGGAGGCGACGGCGTGCCAGCCGACGAGCGGGATGTGTTCCGCGTTGGCCTTCGCGACCTGCTGCGACGTCAGATTGGGGTCGAAGCCGCCGATGACGATGCCCGACGGCCGGAGGGCGATGGCCTGGCTGAATGCGGCCTGGATACCGGCGGGGGTGCCCTGACCGTCGATCACCCGGACGTGCCAGCCGATGGTCTTCGCGGCCTCCTGCACGCCCTGGGCGGCGCCTGCGACGCCGGGGTTGGTCATGGTCTGTGCGACGTAGACGATGCTCTTGCCGGCGGCGGCCTTGGGGCCGCTGACCGGGCCGTGCCATGCGGAGTTGGTCTTCTCGGCCTGCCGAACCGCCGCCTTGGCCCCGGCCAGGACGGCGGGGCAGCCGGGCTGCTCCGGCTTCGCCGAGGACGGACCGGTGCCGGTCGACGCGCCGCGCTCACAGCCGGCGAGGACGGCGGCCGCCACCGCGAGCACGGCTGCGCTGCCGAGGACGGTCCTGCGGTTCGAGTACACGGGGCGCTTCCTTGCGGAGGGGACGGCGCGAGGGGGACAGCGGGGGCTACGAGGCGACTTTGGACAGGTCATGCGGTGTTCGGGGAGGCTCCGTCCGACGATGGCGCAGCTGTCGGCGCGCGGCGTAGCCGGCCATGCCGACGGCGAGCAGCAGCGTGGCGCCGTTGAACAGCGGGGTGACCCAGAACTGGGCGCCGAGCTGGCCGATGCCGGCGAGACCGATGGCGAGGATGACGACGGCGACCAGGGTGCCCAGGGCGTTGGCTCGGCCGGGCTTGATCGCGGTGGAGCCGAGCAGCGCACCGACGAACGCGGGCAGCAGGTAGTCCAGCCCCACACTGGGGTTGCCGATGCGCTGCTGCGCGGCGAGCAGGACACCGGCGATACCGACGACCAGACCCGAACCGGCGAAGGCGTAGATGACGTAGCGCCGGGAGGGGATGCCCACCAGATCGGCGGCGCGGCGGTTGGCGCCGATGACGTACAGGTACCGGCCGAGCGGCAGTCGCTCCAGGAGCACCCACAGTACGGCGGTGAGGGCGAGGACGTAGAAGGCGGAGACCGGCAGGCCGAGGAAGCGGGAGTCGTAGAGGTCGGTGAAGGCGGCCGGCAGACCGTGCGGGCCGGGGACGATCCGGGCGCCGTTGGTGATCCAGCCGGTGAGGGCGTACAGGATGCTGCCGGTGCCCAGGGTGGCGATAAAGGAGTCGATCTTCGCGAACTCGACGACGACACCGTTGAGGGTGCCGAAGACCGCCCCGCCGACGACCACCACGAGGCAGGCGAGCGGCCAGGGCCACGCTTCGTTGGCGATGAGCTGCATCGTCATGACGTGCGCGAGGCCGAGACCGTAGCCGATGGACAGGTCGAACTTGCCGGTGACGATGGGGATCGTGGCGCCGAGCGCGAGGATGGCGGGGATCGACTGGTTGGACAGCACCGCCGAGATGTTGTCCAGGGTGGGAAAGGTGTCCGGCAGCGCGAGGGAGAACGCCAGGAACAGCAGGGCCGTGAGGGCCAACAGGCCATAGGGCCCGATGAGGTGGCCGGCCCGGCGGCGCAGCGGGGGACGGGGAGCGGGGGAGCGGGTCATCGTCATGTTGTCCCGGTGAGAGCGGCCATGGCGGAAGAGGCGCGGGCGAGCCCGGTGACCGTGAGGGCTTCCCCGCTCAGCTCCACCGTCTGCACTCCGCGGACGAACACCAGGGCCCGATGGCACACCGTGACGACCTCCTCGAAGTCGGTGGAGAGGAGCAGGACACCGAGGCCTTCGGCCAGCGCCTCCCGGAGCAGGCGGTAGACCGCCGTTTTGGCGCCGACGTCCACCCCGGCCGTCGGCTCTTCGAGGATCAGCAGCCGCCGGCTCGTCCGGAGGCCCCGGCCGACCATGACCTTCTGCTGGTTCCCGCCGGACAGGGTGGAGAGCGGCGCCTCACTGTCCCGGGGAGACACCGCGAACCGCTCCATCAGGGCGGTGGCTTCGGCCCGTTCGCGCCGGGGGCTGATCCAGTGAAGGGCCGTCAGACCGTCCGCCCGGGGGTTGGCCAGGAAGTTCTCCCGTACGGTCAGCTCGGCGGCGCAGCCCTCCTCCTGACGGTTGCTGGTCACGAAGCCGACGCCGGCGTCGACCGCGGCGGCGACCGTGCCCGGCCTGTAGGGCCGGCCGTCGAGCAGTGCCCGTCCGCCGAGGAGCGGTTCGGAGCCGGCCAGGGCGCGGCCCAGTTCCATGTGCCCGGCGCCGGTCAGGCCCACCATGCCCAGGACCTCGCCGGCGCGCAGCTCCAGGCTGACCGGTGCGGTGTTCGCCGTCCGTACGCCGTCGAGGCTCAGCAGGGCCGGGCCGGTGGCGGGGGCGATCCGGTAGCCGCCCGGTTCATGGCCGACGATGTCGTGCACCAGCTGGGCAGGGCGGTAGTCGGCGAGCGGGCCCTGGCTGGTCAGGCGGCCGTCGCGTAGCACGGCGAAGACATCGGCGACCTTGTACACCTCGTCGAGCCGGTGGGTGACGAAGACAAGGGCGTGGCCCTGGTCGCGCAGGGAGCGCAGGACGTGGAAGAGGCGCGCGCAGTCCGCGGCCGGGAGGCTGGCGGTCGGCTCGTCGAGGACGATGAGTCGGGCCTCGGTGGCCAGGGCGCGGGCGATGGCCACCAGGGAGCGTTCGGCTCGCGGGAGGTCGCCGAGGGTGGCGCCCGGGTCCAGGTGCGCGGCGAGGATGCCCAGGGCCTCGGCGCACCGGCTGCGGGTGGTCCGCCAGGACACCAGCCCCGAGCGGCGTGGGTAGCCGGTGACCAGTGCGATGTTCTCGGCGACCGTCATCCACTCGACCAGGCCCAGGTCCTGGTGGATGAAGGACATGGTGCGGGCGGCCGCTTCGGTGCCGAGCGGGTGCCCGGCGACGGTCACCGTCCCCTCGTCCGCGTGGTGGACGCCCGCGAGCACCTTGATGAGGGTCGACTTTCCGGCACCGTTCGGCCCCAGCAGCGCGAGGACGCTGCCGGAGTGGATGTCGAGGTCGACCGCGTCCAGCGCCAGGGTGCCGCCGAACCGCTTGCTGAGACCGCGTATCCGGACGAGAGGTTCTGGGCCGTGGCGCGGGGGAGGGCTGGTCTCACGAGCGTCAGGCACAGACTTCTCCGGGGGTCGGCCTCTTGGTTCTCTCTGGCGGAAGCGGCGATGCTGCAAGGGCGCTTTGCGGTGTGAGTGCGGTGAGGGTGCGTTGCCGGGTGGTACCGCAAGGCACGATCAGCGCTCTTTGTCGCATTTCCGCATGCTACGGCGCTCTTTGTCCTCCAGGCCGGATGGCCCGTCAGATGGCGGGAATGTCGTCGAAATGCATCGCGGCGGTGGTGGGCTTTCCGCCGGGTACCTCCAGGGCGCACTCGGCCCAGATGACCTTGCCCTCGGCGGTGTAGCGGGTGCCCCAGGCCTGGGTGAGCTGGGCGACGAGGAACAGGCCGCGGCCGCCCTCATCGGTGGTGGCCGCGTGGCGCAGATGCGGGGCGGTGCTGCTGGTGTCGGAGACCTCGCAGGTCAGCGTGCGGTCGTAGAGCAGGCGGACCTGGATGGGGCCGTTGCCGTAGCGGATGGCATTGGTGACCAGCTCGCTGAGCAGCAGTTCGGTGGCGAAGACGACCTCGTCCAGCCCCCATTCGGTCAGCTGGCGGGTCACGGCGGCACGGACTCCGGAGACCAGCGCAGGGTCGGCGGGCAGGTCCCAGGTGGCGATCCGGTGGGGATCGAGGGCGTGGGTGCGGGCGACGAGCAGCGCGATGTCGTCCGCGGGGCACGGGGGCGCCACGGTCCGGAGCACCGCCTCACAGGTCTCCTCAGGCGGGCGGTCCGGGTGCGCCAGGGCCTGCCGCAGCTGGTCGAGGGCCGTGTCGAGATCGCGGTCGCGGTCCTCGATGACCCCGTCGGTGTACAGGACGAGCTGGCTGCCTTCGGGAAGGTGGAACTCGGCGGTTTCGAAGGGGAGACCGCCCAGTCCGAGAGGCGGGCCGGCGGGCAGATCGGGGAAGGTGACGACGCCGTCGGGGTGCACCAGCGCGGGCGGCGGGTGGCCGGCCCGGGCCATCACGCACTGCTGTGAGGTGGGGTCGTAGATCGCGTACAGACATGTGGCGCCGATGATCGCGGTGCTGTCGACGGCGGGGTCCTCGCACTGCTCGTCCCGGTCGAGACGCCCCACCAGATTGTCCAGGTGGGTGAGGACTTCGTCCGGGGCGAGGTCCAGTCCGGCGAAGTTGCGGGCAGCGGTGCGCAGCCGGCCCATGGTGGCGGCGGCGTGCAGCCCATGGCCGACGACATCCCCGACGACGAGGGCGACGCGGCTGCTGGAGAGCGGGATGACATCGAACCAGTCCCCGCCGACCCCGGACTTGGCGGGCAGATAGCGGTAGGCGACCTCGATGGCGTTCAGCTCCGGGAAGCTCTGCGGCAGCAGGCTGCGCTGAAGGGCAACGACCATGGTGTGTTCGCGGGTGTACCTGCGGGCGTTGTCGATGCAGATGGCGGCGCGGGTGGCGAGTTCCTGGGCGAGCGAACGGTCGTCGTCGCCGTACGGGGCGGGATCCCGCGCGCGGTAGAAGCTCGCCACGCCCAGGGCGATGCCGCGGGCGAGCAGGGGGACGGTGATGAGGGAGTGGACGTTGTGGTCGAGGAGGCGCTGGGCGTGCACGGGGTCCTGGGAGATCCAGCCCGCAGCGGTCCGCAGGTCGGGCTCCAGCACCGGCTGTCCACTGGCCAGACAACGGAGTTGAGGGGTGGTGGGACGAAGGTCGACCGGCTCACCAGCAGGGTAGAAGGGGCAGTCGTCGCGGTAGCCGTGCACCACCGTGCGGTACAGGCCGGTGCGCGGATCGGTCGGCTCCTCGCCGCGCAGCACCGCTTCGGGAAGGTCGATGGTGACGAAGTCGGCCAGGCACGGGACGGCCATCTCGGCGAGTTCATGGGCGGTGCGGCTCACGTCCAGGGTGGTGCCGATGCGGGTGCTGGCCTCGGACAGCAGCTCCAGTCGACGGCGGGCCGCCACCGCGTACTTGCCCACGCCCGGCTCGCCCACCAGCACCAGTCCGCTGGTCGCACCGTCGGCGGCGGTGTCTCCGGCGGGGGCGGGCCTGCGCGCCGTGATGGCTGCCGGGCCGGGTACGGGTACGGGTCCGAGCGGCCGCCCGCGCAGCGCGGCGGTCGCGTCGGGTACCTGCCGCGGCGGTGGGGGACCCGGTGCGCCGGTTTCGGAGTAAACGGTCAGGCGTTGCTGCCGGGAGGGCAGGACCGCTTCGATGACGATGCCCTCCACCCCCGAGGGGCTGGTCACCGGGTGGCTCAGCAACGTGACCCGCCGGCCGCCGGGCAACGGCACCTCGACGGCGGCCCGTTGGGCCGAGGAGATCAGCTCGGTGGCCCGCTCCTTGAGGATCATCTGGTCACGCCAGTCCAGTCCGCTCTCGGCGAGCGCGCCCAGTTGCCCGTTGCCGGTATCGGCGTCGGCCGGCGAGCGGCGCCGGGCATCGAGGTACGCCTGGAGCAGGCCGCGCTCCCTGGTCGAACTCTGCTCCAGCATCCGCCCTTCGATGGCCCGGGCCGCCCGGCTGATCACGGTGTCCAGGGCAGCATCCGCCTCGGTCAGCGGGTAGCCGAAGCAGAGGATGCCTTCTATGCGCCCACTGAGCAGGTCCCGGACGGGGATTGCCGAACAGGCATTTGACTGGGCGCGTTCGGCGAAGTGCTCGGCACCGTAGACGTTGATCAGCTTTCGCTCCGCCAGCGCCAGCCCGATTCCGTTGGTCCCGCCGAATTGTTCGGCGAAGACGAAGCCGGGGACGGCCTGGATCGGGGCCAGGCTTCTGACCATGGAGGATTCACCGAAGCGGCGTTGCAGCACCGCCCCGTGTCCATCGGCGAGGCACACGTTCATGTTCCGGCCGTCGAACCGGGACCGCAGCCGGTCCAGTACGGGCTCGGCGGCGCGGACGAGCCGGCCGTCCACGTCGAGGTCCTGGTCGTAGGGAAGCTCGCACGCGTCCGGTGAGAGCCCCAGCGACCGGGAGCGCTGCCATGAACTCAGGATCGAGCTCCGCACGCCCCCCTCCACCGACTCACCGCGAAGGAACTGCTCACGGGCGCGTGCGGGACCGAGCCCCTCTCCCGCGAGGCCCATCCACATCACTTCCCCTATCCGTACGTACCGCCCATGGCCACCCGTACGTCGGAGTAGCTGTACCGTTTGATCCAATTGTAGGCCTTTGAATACGTAACGGAACTGTCCGGTGCGGAGGTTCCCCCTGCCCGCCGGCCGCCCACGCATCCTCGCGATCACGCCGGTGACCTGCCCTTTTCCCGACGTCTGGGTGCCAGGGACCGCCCCGCGAAGCCCTGTGTCGCGGCCGCCTCCCGCTCCGTACGGCCCGTCCGTCACAGGACCGCGACCGGGTTGACCGGCGAGCCTGTGCCGCCGGGGATGTCCAGCGGAGCCACCTGGAGCAGGAACGCGTAACGGCCCGTCTCGGCGCCGGCGGCGGAGAGCGCTTCGAGATCGAGGTTGTCCAGGAGCGGCACCCCCATTGCGGCGAGGGCGAGCGCATGCACCGGCGAATGCAGACCGTCGACGGGCGAGGGCCGTACGTCGCTGTCGCCGTCGCCGCCGAGCAGGGCAATACCACGCTCGGCCAGGAGCGGCATGGCGTCCACATGAAGGCCCGCGCTCGCCGCGTCGGGGTTCCAGGCGCCCCGTTCCCTGCGGCGCCGCAGACTGCCGGACCGGAGCAGCACCGCATCGCCCTCACCGATCGTCACGCCCAGCGCCTCCTCGGCGGCCACGAGGTCCGCGGCGTGCACAGCCCGTCCGGGCTCCAGCCATGCGCACCCCAAAACGGCGGGCAGGTCCAGCAGCACGCCTCTGGTCACGAGCGGCCCGAGCGCCGAGACGGCACCGAAGCGGGCACCACCGGCATCGATGACCTCATGCGCCACGCGGCCGTCGTAGAGGAGACCGCGGTAGGCGACATGGGCCAGCGCGTCCAGATGACTGACGGCCTTGGCGTGGTAGTCGACGGCGATGAAGTCCTTGTAGGTGGAGGGTTCAGGTGCCTCGACGTCGCCCAGGTCGGACATGTAGTGCAGGGCGGGCTTGCTGTTGTCCGGGCCGGCCGCCGTGCTCCAGGGCCGCCCCAACGCCACCACCGTCCCGGACCGGACCAGCGCGGTGGCCCGCCGTACGTGCTCCGGGGTCACCCGGTTCCAGGCCCCGCGGTCGGCCGCCGTCCAGCGGCCCCACGTACGGACCGTCGCGAACAGCGCATCGAACTCCTGGCGCGAAACAGCGGGCCCGTTTCCGGTGACGCCCGGCGCATGAGCCGCTGCCTCAGCGGGGCGTTCGGTCGGTCTGCGTGGCGTCAAGGCCCACCGTGCCCTTGTTGCCGACCGCATCCACCGCCCTCGTGCCGCGCACCATGGTCCTGGGCGCGATGAGGTTCTTGATGCCGTTTCATCGGTGATCCCGAGTCGTCCGGGGGCTGGACCTTCCCCTCATCGTGCGCTTCTCGTCCCGCGGATGCATCTGCGCCGTTCTTCTGGTCTCCCTGGCCGGCATCACGGGCAGTAGCGCCGTGCCTACGCCCCGGCAGAACGAGCTCAAACGCGTCCGCCGGAGCGCCGCGGGCGCCTGGCGAGCTATCCGTACACCATCCAGCGGGCGTCCGCGTACGCCTCGCGGATGCGGTGGCCGGTGGAGCTGTCGGTGGGGACGGGGATCTGCCGTGACGGGGTGAGGGGCCAGTGCGGTGGCTCGGGAGTGCCGGTCAGGGCCCAGGCGGCCTGGCGGGCCGCGCCGAGAGCCACGTACTCCTCGGGTTCGGGCACGGTGACGGGGGTGCCGAAGATTTCGGCGGCGATCTCGCCCACCACGGGTGCCTTGGCCGCCCCTCCGATGATGAGGACGCGCCGGGCGCTGACATCCTGGGCGCGCAGCCGGTCGAGGGCATCGGCCATGTTGCACAGCATGCCTTCGACGGCTGCCCGGGCGAAGTTCGGCGGGTGCATGTTCGCCTTGCGCATGCCCATCAGACTGCCCGCGGCCTCAGGGAGGTTGGGGGTGCGCTCGCCGCCCAGATAGGGGAGCAGGACCAGGCCACCGGCGCCGGGCTCGGCCTCGCGGGCGAGCGGGCCGAGGTCGTCGAGTGCGATGCCGAGCATGCGTGCGGTGGAGCTGAGGACCCGGGCGGCGTTGAGGGTGCACACCAGCGGCAGGAAGCGGCCGGTGGCGTCGGCGAAGCCGGCGACGGCGCCGGAGGGGTCGGCCGTGGGGCGTTCGGAGAGGGCGAAGGCGGTGCCGCTGGTCCCGAGGGAGATGACCACGTCGCCGGGCTGGATGCCCAGTCCGAGGGCCGCGCCCATGTTGTCACCGGTTCCCGGTGCCACCAGTGCCCCGTAGGGGGTACGGCCGGCCGCCTCGTACGGGCCGGCCACACGGGGCAGTTCGGGGGTGCGGTCGCCGAAGGCGAGGGCCAGGAGGTCGCGGCGGTAGGCGCCCTCGGCCGGCGACCAGTATCCCGTACCGGAGGCGTCCCCGCGGTCGGTGACCGGTTCCGCGCGGGACCCGGTGCCGCCGCACAACTGCCAGGTCAGCCAGTCGTGCGGCAGCAGTACCCGGTCCGTACGGTCCGCGAGTCGCGGCTCGTGCTCGGCCAGCCAGCGCAGCTTGGCGACGGTGATGGCCGCGACCGGTACGGTGCCGACCGCCTGGGCCCATTTCTCCGGCCCGCCGAGCTCATCGACGAGATCCGCCGCGGCCTGCGCGGAACGGGTGTCGTTCCACAGCAGCGCGTCGCGCACCGGCTGCCCGGCCGCGTCGAGGGCCACCAGACCGTGCTGCTGACCCGCGACCGCAATGGCATCCACGTGTTCCAGGAGGCCGTTGCCCGCTTCGCGGAGCGCGTGCCACCAGGCCTCGGGGGCGACCTCGGTGCCCTCGGGATGGGCGGCGCGGCCGCGGTGCAGGACTTCACCGGTGTCGGCGTCGCAGACGACGACCTTGCAGGACTGGGTAGAGGAGTCCACCCCGGCAACTGTGGGCATGACGATGTCGCTTCCGCTTCCGTGCAACGGGACGAGGGGGCAGGGGAGTTCAGGCCTGGGGGCGGAGCTGGATCTTGCGGCCGGAGCCGTCCCGGAACGTCTGGAGGGCGGCGCCGAAGTCGTCCAGTCCGAAGCTGTGAGTGATCATCGTGTCGGCGTCGATGACCCCCTTCGCCATCAGGTCCACGGCGCGCCCGAAGCTGTGCAGGACGGCCATCGACCCGACGATGGTGATCTCGTCGTTGTACACGCTGAACGGCGAGAAGGACGCCTTGGCCGCGGACGGTGCGACGCCGAACTGCTGGAAGGTGCCACCGCGGCGCACCCGGGTCAGGCCGTCCTCGATGACGTGGATGACGCCGGTGCAGTCGATGACGGTCTCCCAGCCCTGCGGCCGGTCCAGGGCCGAGGCGCTGACCGCGGTGGCGTCCGCGCCGAGCTGTCGGGCGATCTCCAGCCGGTCCTTGTTGAGATCGACGACCGAGAGGGATGCCGCGCCGGCGGCCTTGGCGAGCTGGAGCATCATCAGGCCCATGGTGCCCGCGCCGTAGATGAGGTAGTGGTCGCCGAGACGGCGCGGCAGGACGTCGAAGCCGCGGATCGCGCACGACAGCGGCTCGATCAGCGTGCCCTGCGCGACATCGACGCTCTCGGGCAGCCGGTAGCAGTTGGCGGCCGGGACCTTGACGTACTCGGCCATCGCGCCGTCCACGGTGTCGCCGATCGCGCCCCAGTTCTCGCAGAGGTTGCCGTGCCCGATCGAGCAGTAGTGGCAGGCGCCGCAGAACAGCGACGGGTCGACGGCGACCTGCTCGCCGGTGCGCAGACCACTGACCCCCGCCCCCAGCGCGACGATCTCGCCGGTGAACTCGTGACCGGGAACGATCGGGTACGGGGTGGGCGCGAACTCCCCCTGGACGATGTGCACATCGGTGCCGCAGATGCCTACCGCGGCGGGCGCCACGATGACCTCGCCGGGGCCCGGGGCGGGGTCGTCGACGGTGGTGACCTCGTAGTGCCCGGGGGAGTGGATGACGACAGCACGCATGGATCGGGGCCTTTCTCAGGGGTGCGCTCAGGGGGCACTCGGGGATGCGCTCGGGGATGCGCTCGGGCGGGGTACGGGGAGACCCGGCTCGGGCCGGCTCAGCTGTGGGGGATCGACGGTGCGGACCTCGACACCGAGGTCCCGGACGGGCTTGAGTTCGCTCTCCGGGGTGTCGGCGTCGGTGACCAGCAGGTCGTAGCCGCTGACATCGCCGTAGGGGTAGGTGGCGGTGCGGCCGAACTTGCTGTGGTCGACGGCCAGTACGGCGCGGTCGGCGGCCTGGAGATACGCCTGCTTGGTCTCCGCGTACTCCCGCACCGGATGGAAGAGCCGGCCGTCGCGGACCGAGGTGGCGGTGACGAAGGCGACGGTGGCGCGGATGTCCTGGAGCTGACGCCGGGTCTGCGGGCCGGCGCAGGACTCGAAGTCCTCGTAGAACCGGTCGCCCAGCAGCGTCACTTCGGCCGGTGACGCCGCCAGCAGGTAGGTGATGCGCAGCGAGTTGGTGATCACGCGGATTCCCTCGACGGTGGCGAGCCGGCGGGCGAGCGGGAAGAGCGTGGAGCCGCAGTCGATCAGCACCGTGTCCCCGGGGGCGACCTCTTGCGCGAGGGCGTCCGCGATGGCGGTCTTGACCTCGACGTTGGCGTTCTCGCGGAAGCGCAGCGCGCTCTCCATGGCGACGTTGGAGAAGGCCGTCGCCACGCCGCGGCCCTTGCGCAGCAGCTGCCGCTCATGGAGGTTGTCGAGGTCCCGGTGCATGGTCATCACGCTGACGTGCATGCGCTCCGCGAGGTCGGCGATGCGGATCTCGCCTTCCTGGGCGACATGGCGCAGCACCGCCTGACGGCGCTCCTCCACCTCGGCCTCGGAGCCGCGACTCGCTCTCATCGTGGGCATCCCCCGTTCGTTTCCGCGACGGTCCTCCGGCGTGCTCTCACCCTAGAACATCACACACTTTATGTGAAGTGCTTGAAATTCTCTGTGAGATTCAAGATCGACCTCGGCTTCGCGGAGGCGGGCGTCGGCGTCATCTTCACGGTGTACGGCGTCACCGCCGCGGTGGGTGCCTTCCTGGCGGGCGGGCTCTCCGACCTGTGGGGGCCGCGCCGGGTGATGATGGCCGGCGCGGCCTGCTGGGCGGTCTGCCACGCCACGGCTTCCGCGCACAGCAGCTACCCGAGACCGCAGGCCGCGACTACCTGGCCGTCGCGATCGCCGCGGGTGCGCTGGGCGTCGGCATGGCCGGGTACGCGCCCTTGCCGCCGCTGATGACCTCGCAGGATCCGGAGCGCAAGGGGCAGATCATGTCGGCCTACACGCTGGGCGCCGGCGCCAGCATGGCCTTCGGCCCGCTCATCGGCACGGTCTTCATCGGTGTGCTCGGCATCGGCGGAGTCATGTGGTCTACGCCGCCCTGCATCTGCTCAGCACCGTCCTCGTGCTGTGCATGAAAACCCCCGAGCCGCACACGGAACCCGCCGTCGCCGCCGTCGCGCACCGGCCGGAGCGCCAGGCGGTGGGCGCGTTGACAGCACCCTCCGGGGAGCTTTAATGAAGAAAAGGTGCAAATGAGACGTACCGGCTCATTCGAGCACTGCATCGCAGCGGCTGGGCAGGAAGGCCAGGGCGGATATGCGCACACACCACACCGGGCCGGAGTACCTGGTGCAGACGGCTGCGATGGCCCGGAGGTTCTACCTCGAAGGCAAATCCAAGATGGAGATCGCCGAGGAATTCGGTATCAGCCGGTTCAAGGTGGCCCGGACCCTGGAGACCGCCCTCCGCGACGGCCTGATCCGCCTGGAGATACGGCTGCCCGCCGAACTCGACGCCGGACTCTCCGACGCCCTGCGCACGCGGTACGGCCTCCAACACGCCATCGTCATCGACTCGCGGCAGGAGGTCCTGAACGACACGGTGCAGGCCACCCGCCGGCTCGGCGCGGTCACGGCCGATCTGCTCGCCGAGATCGTCACCGAGAACGACGTCCTCGGGCTCGTTTGGGGTCCGGAGATGGAGGCCGTCGGGCTCGGCCTGACCACGCTCGCCCGGTGCACGGTCGTCCAGCTGTGCGGCGTGACACCGCTGCGCCCCGTGAACGAGACCGCGGTGGAGGCGGTGCGCCGGGCCGCCACCGTCTCGCGGGGCGTGGTCCACCCCATCTACGCCCCCCTGCTGCTGCCCGATGCCACGGCGGCCCGGATGCTGCGTGAACAGCCCGGCATCGTCGATGCGGTCAGCCGCTTCGGCCAGGTGACCAAGGCCGTGGTCACCGTCGGCGGATGGGGGCCGGGGCTCTCCACCGTCTACGACGCGCTCAGCGAGGCCGAACGTGAGGAGTACCGGAGCCGAGGAGTGTGCGCCGAAGTCGTCGGCCGGTTGCTCGATGCGGAAGGCCGGGAAATCGCCCCCGAACTCACCGAACGGGTCATCGCCATCAGCTTTGACGAATTGCGCAAGGTGCCCGAGGTGATTCTGCTGGCCGACGGTGTCGAACGGGCCACGGCTGCCTCGGCGGCCATGAAGACCGGCCTCTTCAACGGCCTGGTCACCGACGCCGGGGTTGCCCAGAGCCTGCTCTGAGACCACGCGGTTCCTTGCTCCATCGGAGGGAGCGCGGAAGGAATCGGGCATTCTCGCCGGGGGTGTGGTGAAAGGTGCCAGCTGTGAGAGCTCGACGCCGTAGGAAGACCGCCCGGGGCCGCCCCAGCCGCGCCGTTCGCCGGATGTCCGTCGCCCTGGTCATGGCCCTGGCGGCCGGTGGGTGCTATCACGGTGCCGGCGATATCGGCCGCAGCGGAAAGAACACCCTCAATGTGCTGATGGTCAACAATCCGCAGATGGTGGATCTTCAGCGGCTGACCGCGGAGCATTTCACCAAGGAGACCGGTATCAAGGTGAATTTC
>NZ_JBVIST010000020.1:0-159484 GCF_055575375.1 Streptomyces sp. NPDC034111
TGATCCTTGGCGAGCTTACGGAATCGCGGAAAGAGGCCGTTTCCCACCTCGCCCGCGCCGTCCCAGGAGAAGACCACGAACTGGGGCGGCTTCTGGCCCGGCTCCAGCTTCTCCGGTGCGGGCGGCTGGTTGGGCTGCTTTCCGGTGTAGGCGGTCGAGCCGTCGCCGATCGGCTTGCTCTTCGCCGTCTTGCCGGGCTTGGTTCCGACCGTGCCGGAGGCCGACGAACGGGAGGAGGAACAGCCGGCGACAGTGAGCGCGGCCGCCGCGCCTATCCCGAGTCCACATATGCCCCGGCGGCTGAATTCACGCATAACGGTCCCATCGCATTCGTTCGAAGTTCTGGTAAGTGGGACGCCCAGAGGAGTGGGACGCCTAAAAAGAGGGCGAGGCGGATGCTGAGGTTCCGCTGCGACCCCGAGAAAAAGAATCCTCAACGGAGGGTCGTGTGCGACTTACTCTCCGAAGTCAAATGTGGAGGGATTCTCGGAGCCCGGCGCTCCGCGGCGCTCTACGTCATCCGGCGTCATTCTCTGCATGTCGTGCTCCCCCGTTCGATGGGCGGGGCAGAAAGCCGACGGCCGCAGCGGCCCTCAACCAACGCCCTTGGACGCACATGACTCTCACGGAGATCGCTAGCGCACCGGTAACGCCTCACTAACAACCCACCGTTGCCGTATCAGCCCGCCGCGTGGACCCCGACGGTCAACCCGTCGGGGTCGCACAGGAAATCGGTCGTGCAGGGCCCCAACTCCCATGGGCGGCCCGCTGTTGCCCGCGGCCCGGCGGGCACATGAGGCACAGTGCCGCGTTCACTGCGGGTGAGATCATCGTCACCGGGGTGGCCGTGCAACCCCTCTCTTTACCTGCCAATGAGTCCATGATTGCGGGGTTTTGGGGAGCGGGAAGTGGTTTTCTGCACGCGGTTGTGCCGCCTGTACGCCCTTGGCTCGGTCGGTGGTTCTCGGTACCGTAACGGCGATATTTACGACGGCATGGCGGAAGCCGGTGAGAGCCCGGCACGGTCGCGCCACTGTAAGTCCAGCACGACCCGTCCCCGGTAGGGGCGGTCGGTGCCGGGCGAGTCAGACCCGCTGCCGTCGTTGCGAGCTCCAACGACTTGGGACGCGTGTTTCCCTCAGGAGGTCCTGTTATGGCGGAGTCTGTCGCCCCGCTGACACTTGCCCCCGCTGCTCCGGCCGCGCTGCCGGCCTGGCTGATTGTTGCAGCGGGCGGTCTTCTGCGACGTCCTGATGTGTGTCCCGCTGCAATGCGCCGTCTTCCGGCGAGGAATTGTGTGAGTGAGGGGCGGCGCGGCCGTCGTCCGGCCGGTTGCGAATGGTCCCGGCAAGGACCGAAGCGGTGGGCCGGGACCGCCGCTGTGGCGGCATAAACCCGGCTTCCGGAAACACCGTGGCAGGCTCCTGCGGCCTGCGTGCGTCTGCGGCCTGCCTGCGTCCTCGGTGGACTCCTCCGACTCCTGATGATCCGTCAGTGTGCCTTGCGCCCCTGCTCGCCAGTTCCGGTTACTCCACGCATTGAGGTCATTACCTCAAGTAATTCCTTGGCTCTTCCGTGAGGTTGAGCCACCGAGTTCAGGCATGCCCTGACGAGCCCCAAGGAGAGAACGTGAATTCCGCACAGTCCGCAGTGTCCTGCCCTGCACCGGTCGAGAGTGCCCCGCATCAGCGACGGAGGATCGCTGTGATCGGTGGCGGCGCTTCGGGTACGGCGTTCTTGGTCGCCCTCGTGAAGCAGATCTCGGCCGAGCCGGCTGTGGAGGCTCCTGACGTCGTGGTGTTCGAACCGGACGGGCCGTGCGGGCCGGGCTTCGCCTACCGGGACGACACGGAGGGCGCGTTGCTCAACCGGCCGGTCTCCGCGATGTCGGTGGACTACGTGGACCGCGGTCACTTCCGGCGGTGGCTCGGGCAGCACGGGCCGGTGGCCGCCCGCACCGATGCCGGCAGCATGCTGTTCGCACCACGGTCGAGCTTTGGCAGGTATCTGACGGATGTCTTCGCTACGGCATGCCGTGACCTGCGTAATCTCGGCGGTTCCGTGGAGGCCGTCCGAGAGCCGGTGTGTGAGGTGCAGCCCACCGCGGAACGCAGCGCGGTGGTGCCGGCGCGCTCTGCCCCGCGCTGGGCGGACGACGTGATCCTCTGCCTGGGATCGCTGCCCGCGCGGGATGTGTACAAGCTGTCCGGCGCACCGGGTTACCTTCACCAGCCCTATCCCGTGCAGCAGAGTACGGATGCCGTACCGCCCGGTTCCGAGGTACTGGTACTCGGCTCCGGACTGACGGCGATCGACGTGGCCCTGGAACTGGGGCGCGGAACGGACGGGGTGCGCGTCACCCTTGGTTCGCGCAGTGGTGCGTTACCGGATGTGCGCTGCGATCTCGGTGCGGGGGACTGCGCTCAGGAACTCGTCGAGGACGTCCGGCGCACATTCGCCCAGCGGGACACCATCGGTCTCAAAGATCTCGCCGGGCTTCTCGACGGAGAGCTGGCGCGCCGGGGTACGACCCTGCGGGAAGCGCTTCACCCCTTCCTGGCCCGGACCGGCGGCGCCGAGCTGCTTCGCGCCCGGCTCGGCGAACCAGGTCCCGCCGCTGCGGTGCAGCGGTGCATCGTCGCGCTGACTCCCTGGTACTCGCGGCTCTGGAGAGCCCTGGACGCCACGAGTGGCACGGAGTTCACCCGGCGCTACAGCCGGATCTTCACCTGCCTGCGAAGTCCGATGCCTCCCGTCAACGCCCGGTCGCTGCTGGCACTGGCCGACTCCGGCAGACTCTCGTTCCGCGCCGGCATCCTCGATGTCCGCGCCGAGGGCCGCCATTTCCGGGCGTTCTACCGCGGAGGGGAGGAGCGGCGGTACGACGTGGTGGTGAATGCGACGGGACGGGGCATCGACGTGAGCGCCGCTCGCCCCGGCAGCTTGGTCGAGATGCTGACCCGGAGTGGATTCGCCCGTCCGCACCCGCTCGGCGGACTGGACGTCGACCCCGACACCAACGAGGTGCTCGATGCGTGCGGGGTGTCGATCCCCCGGCTGCACATCGTCGGAGACCTCTCGTCCGGGGTGCACTTCCACACCAGTTCGATGGAGTACGCGGCCACCCAGGCGGGCCGGGTCGCGGAGCAGGTCGCATCCCGTCTTCCCACGCGCGCGGGAGTGCTGCTGTGAACCCCGACCGGTCCACCGTGCGGATATGTCTGATCTTGCTGGTCGTCGTGCCGCAGGCGACGCTGGCGGCGTTTGTGCCCGCTGTGCCGCACATCGCCGCGGACCTCGCGACGTCGCCCGCGGCCATCGACCGCAGTCTTGTGCTGTACATGTCCGGGTACGCCATTGCCATGGCCGTGGCCGGGGTGCTGGCCGCTCGCACAGGTCCACGCAAGGTGCAGCTCGCCGCTCTGGTACTGCACGTCGTGGCGTCGGTGGCGGTGGCGGCCGCGCCCGATGTCCTCACCCTGACCGCCGCCCGGGTACTCCAGGCACTCGGTGGCGGCGCGGGGACGGTGCTCGCCCGGGTCTATGTGCAGGAAGCCCTTCCGGAACGCCAGCGGCTGGCGGCACTCACGGGGCTGTCCACAGCCATCGCGCTCACGCCCGCGCTCACACCACCCGTCGTCGGGCTGCTGGTCGACCATCTGTCATGGCGGCCGATCATGCTGGGGCTCGGCCTGCTGAGCGCCGGTACCTTCCTTGTCGCCCGGCGCACCCTGCCCCACTCGGAGGCCCAGCCCTCCGGCGCCGGATCGGGGCTGCGTCAGGTCCTGGCGAGGCCCCAGTACTGGTGGTTCACCGCAGCGATCTGCCTCGCGTGGTGCGTGTACTTCACGTTCACCACGTTCTCCAGCCACACCCTTCAGGTGCGCCTCGGCACCACGTCAACGGTCTTCAGCCTCCTCTACGCACTCGTGGTCGTCGGCTACATCGTGGGGAGCAGGACCGCCCGGAGAATGCATCAGCGCCACCGGCTGGAGCGGATACTGCTCGTCTCGGGGCTGGTGTCCCTGGTAGCGACGGCGGCCATGACCCTGGGCGCGTACCTGTTCCCGCAGGAACCTCTCGTTCTCGTCGTGCCGATGGCCGTAGCGATGACGGGTATCGGTGCCGCCTTCCCCGTCTGCCAGGCCGGCATGCTGCGGTCGGTGGGAGCCAATGCCCGCAGCGCCTCCGGCCTGTTCTTCTTCCTGCAAATGACCAGCGGTGCCCTCTATACGGGCGTGTTGTCCTGGACGGACCCGACCGAATCTGTCGCGCTGAGCCTCGCGGTGCTGGCCCCGGCTGCGGCGCTGGCCGTGTTGGTCACCGTCGTTCGCCCGGCACGGAACGCCCGCTCCGGGAGGGAGGAGAGTCCCCTCGGATCACCGGCGGGGCCGGACACACCCCAGGTCAGCAGTTCCGGCGATCCCTGTCGTACGGCTTCGCCCCAGGCGGCCGAGCGATAGACGGGTCAACGCCCGATGCGAGGCCGGGGCCCGGACAGGCCCCGGCCTCCCGTGGCATCTCCGGTCAGAGGCGCCCTGCCCATGCCCGCTACGCCGATGGCCGGTCCGGCGCGGGTACCCACCCCGCCGGCCGCGAGACAAGCGGCCGGCAAACCCGATGGTCGTCAAGTCCACTCATTGTGACGGTGGTTGAGCTCGATCTGTGTCCCATGGCGGCAGCTGACGCATGCATCGGTCGTACGTTTCTCCCCTCCCTGTAGGGCTGTGGCAGAGGGCATGGCGCCTGTCACGGGCGCCGAGGTGGCCGAACCCCCAGCACGACAGAAACCCCGGGCACAGGCTTCGGGGCAGGAAGAAGGCGCAGGTACGACCATGCATCTGACTCCACACGAACAAGAGCGCCTGATGATTCATCTCGCGGCGGACGTCGCCGAGAAGCGTCGGGCCAGAGGGGTCCGGCTCAACTACCCCGAGACAGTGGCGCTGTTGACGGTGCATGTCCTTGAGGGGGCCAGGGACGGCCGCACCGTCGCCGACCTGATGTCTTCCGGGCGGAAGCTGCTGGCCAGGGAGGACGTCATGGAGGGCGTCCCCGAGATGATCAAGAATGTGCAGGTGGAGGCCACGTTCCCGGACGGCACAAAGCTGGTCACCATCCATGATCCCTTCCCGGAAGCGGGCGAGGGCGAAGAGCTGCTCGTCTCACCCGGGAAGGTTGAGTACTCCACGGAGCCGGGCGACAAGGTCGTGCGCTTCAACGAGGGCCGTGAGGTCACCCGCCTGACCGTCAACAACCCGTGCGACCGTCCCGTCCAGGTCGGTTCCCACTACCACTTCGCCGAGGCCAACCCCGGGCTGGACTTCGACCGTGAGGCCGCCTGGGGCAAGCGCCTCCACGTCCCTGCCGGCAGCTCCGTACGCTTCGAGCCCAACATGCCCGAAGACGTCGAGCTCGTACCCATCGAGGGCAAGCGCGTGGTCCACGGCCTGCGCGGCGAGGCCGGCGGCCCCCTCATCGGTATCCCGGAGTCGTCCGATGAGGTCAGGGGTGGGCACAGTGACTGAGTGCTGCCCTGAGCCTCCCAAGCCTTCGGACCCCCTGACCCGCGCCCAGTACGCGGACCGGTTCGGCCCTACGACCCGTGACCGTATCCGTCTCGCCGACACGGAGCTGCGGATCGAGATCGAGGACGACTGGGCGGGCGGTCCCGGGCGCAGCGGGAACGAGATGGTCTTCGGCGGGGGCAAGGTGATCCGTGAGTCGATGGGGCAGTCCATCGCGCCACGCGACCCGCGCGTCGACGACAAGCCCGGCGGGCCGCAGGAGTTCGGTGACTCCGCCGGCGACGAGGTCGTCGAGCCCCCCGACACCGTGATCACAGGCGCTGTCATCCTGGACCACTGGGGCATCGTCAAGGCCGATGTCGCCCTCCGCGACGGCCACATCACCGCGCTCGGCAAGGCGTACAACGACGAGACGATGACGCCTCTCCATGAGGGGGCCGGCGAACACAACGACATCGGCCCGAAGCCCACGGATTTCGTCATCGGCCCCGAGACGGAGGTCATCGCGGGCAACGGGAAGATCCTCACCGCCGGCGGGATCGACACACACGTCCACTTCATCTGCCCCGAGCAGGTCGGCGAGGCGCTGGCCGCGGGTGTCACCACGCTGATCGGAGGCGGTACCGGGCCGGCGGCGGGCACCACCGCCACCACCGTCACGCCCGGTTCCTGGCACCTCGCCCGTACCTTCGAGGCGCTGGACGCCTTCCCGGTCAACATCGGACTGCTCGGCAAGGGCGCCACCATGTCCGAGGATTCCCTGTACAACCAGGTGGACGCCGGCATCATCGGCTTCAAGATCCACGAGGACTGGGGCGCCACCCCCGCCGTCATCAAGAAGTGTCTGGACGTCTGCGAGACGACGGGTATCCATGTCCAACTCGCGCTCCATGCCGACTCGTTGAACGAGGCGGGCTTCGTCGACGACACCATCGCGGCCATCGACGGCCGCTCGATCCATGTCTTCCACGTCGAGGGTGCGGGCGGTGGCCACGCCCCCGACATGATCAAGATGGTGAGCGAGCCGAACGTCCTGCCCGCCTCCACCAATCCCACCCGGCCGCTGACCGTCAACACGGTCAAGGAGCACTTCGACATGGTGATGGTCTGCCATCACCTCAACCCGGAGATCAAAGAGGATCTGGCCTTCGCGGACTCCCGGATCCGGCCCTCCACGATGGCCGCCGAAGACATCCTGCACGACCTCGGCGCCATCTCGATCATGTCCTCCGACGCCCAGGCCATGGGCCGCATCGGCGAGATGATCATGCGCACCTGGCAGACCGCACACGTCATGAAGGTACGGCGGGGCTTCCTGGAAGAGGACAGGCTGCCGGAGGATGAGCGGCCGACGAGGGACAAGGGAGCCGATAACAGGCGCGCCCGGCGGTACATCGCGAAGTACACGATCAACCCGGCGATCGCCCAGGGGATCGATGCGGTGGTCGGGTCCGTGGAGCCCGGCAAGCTGGCCGATCTGGTGCTGTGGGAGCCGAAGTTCTTCGGGGTCAAGCCGCATCAGGTCATCAAGGGCGGGCAGATCGCGTACGCGCAGGTGGGCGACGCCAATGCCTCCATTCCGACCCCGCAGCCGGTCCTGCCCCGCGCCGTGTGGGGCGCCACGGGACTGGCACCCCGCTCCAACTCGTTCAACTTCGTCACCCAACGGGCCATCGACAACGGGCTGCCCCAACGGCTCAGGCTGACCAAGCAGTTCAAGGCCATCAGCAGCACGCGTGACGTCTGCAAGGCGGACATGAAGGAGAACGACGCCACCCCCGACGTCGAGGTCGACGCCGACACCTTCGAGGTGATCGCCGGGGGCGAGAAGGTGGAGGACGTGTCGACGTCCATCGATGGCCGGACCGTCGAGCGGAACTACCCCCGTGAACTCCCCATGGCACAGCGGTACTTCCTCTTCTGAGATCGCTGAGGTCTTTGAGGTATGAGTGACGAAAGGTACCTGCGAAATATGAGCCGTGCCGCGCTGTTCGTCCTGGCCGATGGCCGGTTCCCCGCCGGGGGGCACGCGCACTCCGGTGGCGCCGAACCGGCCGTGGCCGCGGGCCGTATCAAGGATGCGGACTCGCTGGAGGACTTCTGCCGGGGGCGGCTGCACACCGCGGGACTGGTCGCGGCGGCGCTGGCCGCCGCGGCCGCCGCGGGGCACGATCCACTGGCGCTGGACGACGCCGCCGACGCCCGTACCCCTGTGCCGGCGCTACGGACCACCGCCCGCAAGCTGGGCCGGCAGATGATGCGGGCCGCCCGCGCGACCTGGCCGTCGGCCGAACTGGACGCGCTGGCCGCGGCCCGGCCACGGGGCGCGCACCAGCCGGTGGTGCTGGGCCTGGCGGCACGCTCGGCCGGGCTGGCACCGCTGGATGCCGCGTATGCGGTGGCGTACGAGAACATCAGCGGCCCGGCCACCGCCGCCGTCCGGCTGCTGAGCCTGGACCCCTTCGACGCCACCGCCGTCCTCGCCCGCCTCGCCCCCGACCTCGACCGGACCGCCGCCGCAGCCTCCGCGGCCGCCGAACGCCTCCCCGCTGAGGGGCTCGACGCGCTGCCCGCCGCCTCCGCGCCGCTGCTCGACATCACCGCGCAGCAGCACGCCGCCTGGCCGGTACGCCTCTTCGCCTCCTGACCCGCACGACAACCACGAAGCACTGCGAAAGACCGGAGTCTGTATGCACCGCGATCACGGCGAGACCTTCCCCGAGCGCCACACCTACAGCGCCGCCGACCTCGTACGCCCCGACGGCACCCGGCGTGCCCTGCGTATCGGCCTGGGCGGGCCGGTCGGCTCGGGCAAGACCGCCACCGTCGCCGCCCTCTGCCGGGCTCTGCGCGACGAGCTGTCCCTCGCGGTGGTCACCAACGACATCTACACCCGCGAGGACGCCGCATACCTGCTCCGCGAGGCGGTCCTGCCCGCCGAGCGCATCACCGCCGTCGAGACCGGCGCCTGCCCGCACACCGCCATCCGCGACGACATCTCCGCCAACCTGGAAGCCGTCGAGGACCTGGAGGCCGCGGCTTCGTCCGAGGGCGCCGGACTCGACCTGGTCCTGGTCGAGTCCGGCGGCGACAACCTCACCGCCACCTTCTCCAAGGGCCTGGCCGACGCCCAGATCTTCATCATCGACGTCGCCGGCGGCGACGACATCCCCCGTAAGGGCGGCCCCGGCGTCACCACCGCCGACCTCCTCGTCATCAACAAGACCGACCTCGCGCCCTACGTCGGCTCCGACCTGGAAGGCATGGCCCGCGACGCCAAGGCCCAGCGTGGCGAACTCCCCGTCGCCTTCACCTCCCTCAAGACGGACGGCGGCGTGAAACCGGTCGCCGACTGGGTCCGCGCACGCCTCTCCGACTGGACCGCGGGCCCCGCATGACCCTCGCGCCCCCGCACACCGTGCCGGCCCCCCAGCGGACTTCCGTAGGCGTGCGTGCCACCGCCCGCATCACGGCAGCAGCCAGGGGCGGCACCACCACCCTGCCCGTCCTCGACGGCGACGGACCCTTCGAACTGCGGCGCCTGCGCCCACGAGGGACCGAGGCCCGGGTATGCGTCATCGGCGCCATGAGCGCCCCCCTCGGCGGCGACCGGCTGCGCATCGAAGCCACCGCCCAGCAGGGCGCGGCGCTGCACCTCACCTCCGCCGCCGCGACCCTCGCCCTGCGCGGCCCGACCCCTGAGCCCGCCACCTACGACGTGCAGCTGACCGCAGGAGAGCACGCACAGCTCCACTGGCTCCCCAAACCACTGATCTGCGCGGCCGGCAGCGCTCTGCGGCAGACCTGGACCGTCGATCTCGCCCCCACCGCACGGCTCGTACTGCGCGAGGAACAGGTCCTTGGCCGCACGGGCGAACCGCCCGGCCATGTGGCATCTCGCCTCACCGTCCGCCGCGGCGGACGCACACTGCTGGACCAACAGGCCGCGTACGGCCCGGGCGCACCCGGCTGGGACGGCCCCGCCGTTCTCGCCGCCCACCGCGCGGCCGGGCAACTCCTCCTCGTCGACCCGGCTTTCGAGGACCAGCCCCCGGAAGTCCGCCTGCTCGGCGGCGTTCCGGAAGACGGCCGGGCTGTGCTGACACCACTGGTCGGCCCTGCCGCTCTGGTCACCGCCGTCGCCCCGGACGGACTCCGCCTGCGCCGCCTCCTGGACGCCGCACAGGCGACCGCGGCCCGCGCGGACGCTGATTCGCCGTAGCCACCACCACCCCATCCCTGCCCCTTGGTGATGTGTGCTCGTTTCGCCCTGGTCGACGCGCCGTCTGGACGCCGTCTGGACCGCCGTCTGGTGCCACCCTGGCGCCATGTGCTGGGCTGACGGGGCGCTGACCATGCGGGCGCCACCTGCTGAAGTTCGCCTGCAACCTGGATCGCCCCTCCGGCGCCGGCGCGAATCCCTACCCGCCACATCCAGCACGGCCTGGTGCCCACGTGACGTCACGATGGCGCCATGGGGGCCGAGGTGGCGCCAGAAAGGCTTGCGGTGGTGCCATAGTGATGCCATAGTGGGGTCATGGACCTCACGCCCTACGTCGACAACCTCCGGCACGAACTCGCGGTCGCCGCGGATGCGGGTGGCGACGACGCCCGCGCTCTGGCCGAGCGGCTCACCACGCCCCTGGAGTCGGCCGCCCGGCTGACCATTCTCAACGCACTGTCCGACGCCATGGGGGAGGTCACCCGTGACCTGGCGCCGGGCTCGGTCGACGTACGGCTGCGCGGGCTCGACCCGGAGTTCGTGGTGACACTGCCGCCGGAGCACGAGGTGTTCGAGGAGGCCGGGGAGCCCGAGAACGTCCCCGCACCACCGCCGGTTCCTGCCGCGGACACCGACGAGGGCGGCACCGCGCGCATCAACTTCCGGCTCCCGGCCCATCTCAAGACCCGGGTCGAGGAAGCCGCCGGCCAGGAGGGCCTCTCGGTCAACGCCTGGCTGGTACGAGCCGTCGCAGCCGCGCTGGAGCAGCCCGGCGAGCGGGCCCGCCCGGCCGGCCGCCGCTCCCGAGGCCAGCAGGGCTTCACGGGCTGGGCCCGCTAGGACGGCCCGGGCGCCACCGCTCAGCAACCCGGCACGCACACCAGCTCAGTTACTCATTCACCCTCCCCAGCCAACGCTGGGAGAGGCCCCTGACCAGCGGAAACGCAGACCACAGTCAAGAGGACGGGACAGCCATGCCAACTTTCGACACTCCCGAACCGATCTCCGCCACCCTCGAATTCGACATCGGGTCGGTCCGGATCGTCGCGAGCAAGCGCACCGACACGGTCGTCGAGGTGCTGCCGAGCAACGACGCCGATGAGCTCGACGTACGGGCGGCGGAGCAGACGAAAGTCACCTGCTCGGGCGGCAAGTTGCTGGTCAAGGGGCCCAAGAAGCGCTCCGTGTTCGGCAAGAGCGGCTCGCTCGACGTGACCATCGAGCTGCCGGCCGACTCCGAGGTCCTGGGAAACGCGCCCATGGGGGACTTCGTCTGCGAAGGCCGTCTGGGGCAGTGCCGGCTCAAGACCTCGCTCGGCGCCCTCCAGGTCGAGGAGGCGGCATCCGTCAACCTCAGGACCGGTCACGGCACGATCAGCGTGGACCGCGTAACGGGAAACGCCGAGCTCGTCGGGGCGGGGCGGATCCACGTCGGCGAGGTCGCGGGCGCGGCGTTGGTCAAGAACGGCAACGGGGACACCGTGGTCGGCGAGATCACCGGCGACCTGACGGCGAAAGCGTCCAACGGCGGCATCTTCGTTGATGTCGCGCATGCCTCGGTCGACGCCAAGACCGCCAACGGCGCCATCAAGATCGGCGATGTGACGCGCGGTCGTATCGCACTGCACTCCGCTGCCGGTGATCTCGAAGTCGGCATCCGGGAGTCCACCGCCGCCTGGCTCGACGTACACACCCGCGCCGGTGGGTTGCACAACTCCCTTGGGGAGTCGGAGGGCCCGGGCGACTCCGCCAACAAGGTCGAGGTGCGCGGCCGCACCGGCGTCGGCAACATCGTCATCCGCCGCGCGTGACGAGGTGAGCGGCGGCTCCCGGCCGCGCGATCCGCCGCTCACCGCCCACCGGCCTTCACACCCACCACCACACACGACACACCACACACGACACACCACACTTCACACCGCACTCCGCGAGGACTGTCATGTTCATGTCCAGTACGCCCGCCGCTTCACCGGCGATCACCGCCACCGGTCTCTCCAAGTCCTATGGCGACAAGGTGGTGCTCGACGGCATCGACCTGCACATCCCCGAGGGCACGATCTTCGCCCTGCTCGGCCCCAACGGCGCCGGCAAGACCACCACCGTCCAGATCCTCTCCACCCTCATCTCCGCGAACGCCGGCCAGGCGCAGATCGCGGGCCACGACCTGACCCGCGAGGTCGATGCCGTACGCGCCGCGATCGGCGTCACCGGCCAGTTCGCGGCGCTGGACAACCTCCTCACCGCCGAGGAGAACCTGTTCCTCATGGCGGACCTGCACCACCTGCCCCGCCGCGAGGGCCGCCGGCGCTCCACCGAACTGCTGCGCCGCTTCGAGCTCACCGACGCGGCCAAGAAGCCCGTGGCCACCTTCTCCGGCGGTATGCGCCGCAAGCTCGACCTCGCGATGACCCTGGTCGGCAACCCCCGCATCATCTTCCTCGACGAGCCGACCACCGGCCTGGACCCGCGCAGCCGCCGCACCATGTGGGAGATCATCCGCGGCCTGGTCGCCGACGAAGGCGTCACGATCTTCCTGACCACGCAGTACCTGGAGGAGGCCGACCAACTCGCGGACCGCATCGCCGTACTGGACCACGGCAAGCTGGTCGCCGAAGGCACCGCGGACGAGCTCAAGCGCCTCATCCCCGGCGGCCACATCCGCCTCCGGTTCGCCGACCCGGACGGTCTCGCAACGGCCGCCGCCCTCTTCGGCTCCGCAGCCCGAGACAGCGAAGAACTCACCCTGCACATTCCCAGCAACGGCAGCATCCCCACCCTGCGAGCCGTCCTCGACGCCCTGGACGACGCGTCGATCGAGGCCGAGGCCCTCACCGTGCACACCCCCGACCTCGACGATGTCTTCCTCACCCTCACCGGCCGGACCCAGTCGGGCGCCGGGACCAACTCCCAGAAGGAGAGCGTCCGATGAGCTCCCTGTCCTACGCCGTCAGCGATTCCATGACGATGCTGCGGCGCAACCTCAAGCACGCACTGCGCTACCCGAGCATGACGGTCACGGTCGTCGCGATGCCGCTGGTGATGCTGCTGCTGTTCAACTACGTCTTCGGCGGCGCCCTGGGCACCGGCATCGGCGCCATGCCCACCGGCGGCGGTGAGTACATCGACTACATCGCGCCCGGCATCATCCTGATGGCCGCGACCTCCGGAGCCCTGTCCGCCGCGATCAGCGTCTGCTCGGACATGACCGAGGGCATCGTCAACCGGTTCCGTACGATGTCGATCTCCCGCGCCTCGTTCCTCACCGGCCATGTCGTCGGCAGCGTCATCCAGACCCTGGTCAGCATCGCTCTCGTCCTCGGCGTAGCGCTGCTGATGGGCTTCCGTCCCAGCGCCACCCCCGTGGAGTGGCTCGCCACCGCCGGCCTCCTCGCCCTGCTCACCCTGGCCCTCACCTGGCTGGCCGCCGCCATGGGCCTGATAGCCAAGAACGTCGAGACCGCCAGCAACATGCCCATGCCGCTGACGTTCCTGCCCTTCCTCGGCAGCGCCATCGTCCCGCCGGAGTCGATGCCCACCGGGCTGCGCTGGTTCGCCGAGTACCAGCCCTTCACCCCGGTCATCGAGACGCTGCGAGGCCTGCTGATGGGCACCGGGATCGGCAACAACGGGCTGATAGCCGTCGCCTGGTGCGTCGGGCTCACCCTGGTCGGCTACCTCTGGGCCCGCTCGGCCTTCAACCGCGACGCGAAGCGGTAACCCTCCCACCCCACAAGCCACTTCCCCCCTTCAATCAACGTCAATCAACTTCAACCAACACCGGAGAACACCATGCACACCGAACCGTCGACGCACTCCGCCCACGACGCGCCGCAGCACTCCGAGCCGGTGACGCGACCGACCGACCGCCGCACGGGCTGCCCCTTCGACCCGCCCACCGAGCTGGCGCAGTTCCGTGCGGAGCAGCCGCTGCGCCGGCTGCGCTTCCCCGACGGACACATCGGCTGGCTGGCCACCGGGCACGACGTGGTCCGCGCGATCATGGCCGACGGACGGTTCAGCTCCCGCAAGGAGCTCATGCACGACCCGTCCATGGACATAGGTGACATGGAGATGCCTCCGGCGGCGCCCGGCGAGTTCATCCACATGGACGGGCCACAGCACGGCCGTTACCGGAAACTGCTGGCGGGCAAGTTCACCGTCCGACGCATGCGTTTGCTCACCGAGCGGGTCGAGCAGGTCACCGCCGACCACCTGGACGCCATGGAAAAGGCCGGGCCGCCGGTGGACTTAGTGACCGCGTTCGCCAAGCCCATCCCCGCGATCATGATCTGCGAGCTGCTGGGGGTGCCGTACGAGGACCGGGGCTCCTTCCAGGAGCAGGCCGCGACGATCTTCGGCGCGGACAACCTGGAAGACAAGGTGGCCGCCTACACAGCGATCCAGGAGTACCTCACACAGCTGGTGGCCGCCAAGCGCACCGATCCCACCGACGACATACTCAGCGACCTCACCGACAGCGACCTCACCGACGAGGAACTGATCGGTGTCGGCTTCCTTCTGCTGGCAGCCGGTCTCGACACCACCGCCAACATGCTCGGGCTCGGCACCTTCGCGCTGCTGAGCAACCCCGACCAGCTCGCCGCCCTACGCAGCGATCCGGGCCTCGCAGGCCAAGCCGTCGAGGAACTGTTGCGCTATCTCACCATCGTCGACCTGGGGCTGCGGGTCGCGCTGGAGGACGTCGAGATCGACGGCCGGCTGGTCAAGGCCGGTGAGACGGTCGTCGTCTCCTTCCCGGCCGCCAACCGCGACCCGGCGAAGTACCCGGAGCCCGAGCGCCTCGACCTGCACCGCAAGGCCATCGGACATCTGGCCTTCGGCCACGGCGCCCACCAGTGCCTGGGCCAGCAACTGGCCCGCGTCGAGATGACCGTCGCCTTCCCGGCGCTGCTCACCCGCTTCCCGACGCTACGGCTGGCCGTCCCGCCGGAGGACGTACCGCTGCGCGCCAACACGCCCATCTACGGCGTACAGAGCCTCCCCGTCACCTGGGACAAGGAGTAGCCCGGTGCCCGTCACCCTGACCCTTACCGTCGACCGTGACCGCTGCGTCGGCGCCGGCATGTGCGCACTGACCGCCCCCGCGGTGTTCGACCAGAACGACGAAGACGGCCGGGTCCTCCTCCTCGACCCGGAGCCGCTCCCCGCCCACCACACCGCGGCCCACCAGGCCACCGGCCTCTGCCCCGCCGCGGCCATCACCGCCATCGACACCACAACGCACCAACAGGGAAGGGAAAACCCATGAGGCCTCCGAGGCCGCCGAGGTCTCCACGGTCTCGCGGCGGCCCCTGACCCCGCCTGGACAACAAAGAGACCCAGCTTGGGGGTTGTCCCCCTGAGCTGGGCTCTGGATTCTGGAGCGGGTGACGGGAATCGAACCCGCGCTCTGAGCTTGGGAATCAGGGCGCCTTCGCAGCCTAGGAGTGGTCCTGACCTGCACAAACAATGTGCTGCGCGGCTGACTCGGACGCTTCTCTGCTCTTGATTGACCGCTGTTTACCGCCGCATCTGGCACGACACTGGTACCGCGGCCGTCGGGGACGGGACACCCAGAGGGCAGGTTGTTGCGATGCCCCAGGCGCCCTGTTGCTGGTACGCCGGTTGCACTCATGAAGGCATGGCCAAGAGTGTCCCGCGATGCAAGGTGAAGCTAAGCCAGGCCGCGCTAAGGGGGTGTGTCAAGTTAACGGCTGATCTTGGTTGTTGAGGTCTCAATGACTGGTGGAGGTTGGGCGGCCAAGCGCGTCAGGGCGGGGTCGGCCAGCGGGTTACCGCTCCCAGTACTTCGCCACCGCCTGCGCGTACGCCACCCGGTGGTCGAGCCTGTCGCCCCGGACCCGGAACCGGCCGCGCACGGACTCGGTCAGGGCCGCCCGGCCGAAGAGCTCACCCGGCCGTTTCCAGGCCGTCCGCAGCGGGGCAGTGGTGGTGTCGGCGGGGGAGTCGGAGAGTGCGAGGGCAACCAGGTACAGCAGGGCGAGCGGCAGTAGCACCAGGCACAGGAGCAGCGACGGCACCGTTCCCTCACGCCCACGCAGCACCGTTCCGTCGGGCAGGTGGATCTCGTACGCGGGCCGCCACCGCTTCTTCCGCGGCGGCAGGCGCAGTTCGGCCAAGTGCTCGTGGTCCGGGGTGAGCACGGCGAGACGACCGCCGTCATGCCGGACGACCACGGCGAGGGGCGAGGTACCGGCAGGGTCGTCGGCGAGCGTAAAGCGCGGCTTGCACCCCTTAGGTAGGGGGCGGCCGTCGGGGGCGCCACGGCGCACGTGGACGGGGGCGGAGCCTCGGGGGCGCAGTTCGTAGCGCTTGGCGTCGGGGTGGCGGGTGAAGATGAGGGTCATGGCGTGTCTCGTCTCGTCGCGTCGGATCTGGGCGCCGTTGCCGGTTGCGGAGTTCAACAGGAGAGATAGCCGTCGGGGTGGCCCGTACTCCAGAAGAGCGCGACCCCGGGCGTCTGGTCCAGGCGGAGAGTGACGGCGTCTCGGCACACTCGGCTGTGGCTTTCGATCGTCTGCATCCGGGCACGGCCACAGCCCGCATCGTCCGTCGGCGCCCGCAACGTGCGCCCGGGGAAGGCAAGTGCAGTGCCGGTCAGGTTGCCGAAGAACGCTACCGCCATCCACAGCACGCTCAAGGGGAACACACAGACGCGACGGACAGTAGCGAGGCGACCGACGAGCGGGCACGCAGCGTGCGGCGGTCCGGGAGGAACACGTCGCACGACGGCAGGTGGCTCCCATGGGCGCTCGCGGAACGCCAGGCACGCGAGTTCCCTCCCGTGCGGGTGCGAGACCGTTGAACCCCGCTTCCGGCGGGCCATGACGGAGAGCGGCTTGCCGTCCGGCGTGCGGGGGAGGGTGAACCGCAGCCTGTCCTTGGAGAGCCGCGCCACCGGTGACCCCGTACCGCAGTGCGCGGTAGCAGGCACGCTTCTCCTCTTCGTCGGCGAAGACAGCTGTCACAGTCCGGTTCACCCATCCTCCGGCCTAACCGAATACCGCGCGCACGTCACTGGCCGCCGGCGTCCCCGGGAGGTCGTCCGCCTGCTCCGCCGGGCGGACGACCAGAGATTCACCGATCTGCCGCAACATGCCTGTGTACCGCGGCAGGTCGGTGAAGCACGGTGTGGTGAGGGCGAGGACCAGCAGCCAGCCCCGGACCGGAGAGGGTATGTACAACTCGAGGTGGGCGAATTCCAGTGCCGGAAGGATGCCCTCGCCGTCCGTCTCAGTGGCGTGCAGGGAGATCACGGCCGGGCCGCAGGGTAGGTCCACCTGGGAGACGCTGCGGTGTTCGTCGAACGAGAGCGTCTCCTGGAATGAGGCGGCGATGATCTCCGGGGCCTCCGGGTCCACGGCCTCCGCCCGTACCAGGAGGTGAGCGGTGCTCGCCGTGCCGTCGTCCGTCTCGTAGAAGGCGACGGACGCGTGAAGAACGTCGTCGGCGGTCAAGGCCGTTGTGAGGTCGGAGTAGACGGCGGCGGTGGTCTCGCGCTGGAACTCCGTACCGCCCGGCCAGATCTCTTCCGCCAGCTCCCACAGGGCGACGTCGAGGACGTCCGGGGGGAGGTGCAGCGGCAGTTCGTGGAAACCCTCCGGCGTGTCCAGGGCGATCGACACGCTCTGTGGGGACGCGGACATCAGAGCCTCCCCGCAGCCGGCGTATTGGGATCGGTGAGCTGAGTGTGGGTGTCGATGGCGAGGCCCGGCAACTGCTGGACCACCTGCGGGCCCTTGGACCACCAGGAGAGGGGGTCGATGGAGCCGTCGGCTCTCAGGGCCCCGCGCAGAGATGACTTGACCGCCTCGGGGGTGAAGCTGCTGTCGAGGACCTTGTTGAGACCCTTGCTGATGCCCGCCTCCTTGATGCTTGCCCCCGCGACGTCCTGGACGTGGCTGGTCCAGGCCAGCTTCATGCGGTTGCCGAACCCAGTGGTGGTGAAGACCTTGCTTCCGCCGACGTACTCCGCCCCCCTCCCGAAGAGCGACTTGCCCTCCAGAGCCCGGCCGGTGAACCCGGCGTCCCGCAGGGCGCGGATCTTGTTGACCTTGTCGATCGAGGCGACGGTGCGGCCTTCCACCTGCGCCAGCTTCATGGGCACCTTGGCCCCCTTCATCGCGACGGAGCCGAACTTCCCGAACGGGATCACCCCGATCCCGTCCCCCACCAGGTCCATCACACCCACGTTCGCCCCACCGAGCTTCGCCGCCCCATGTGTGGCGAGGGCGCCGAGGGAGGCACCCGCGCTGGCGAGGGCCAGGGCGCCGGAGAGCGGCGGGCACCACAGGGTCAGCAGCGAGGCGACGCCCAGGATGCTGGAGGCGATCGACAGCCAGTCGCCGATCTCCTTCAGCAGGTCGGCGTGTTTGGTGCACCACTCTTGGATGCCGTGGCCCATGCGGGTGAAGAAGTCACCGAGGCTTTCCCAGAACCCCGGGTCGGGCGCGTTCTCCGTGGCCCGCCGGATGCGTTCGGCGATGCCTCGGGCCTCGTCCTGGTGGTCGCCGAGGAGGTGCTCGGCCTTTTTGACGATCGCCTCCAGCTCCTGGGTGGCGGAGTCCAGACGGTTGCGGGCGGAGTCGAGGGTTGCGTCCGCTTTGTCCAGGCGGTCGCTTGCTGCGTCTATCCTCTTCTGCGCGGCGTCCAGGGCGGCCTGGTCGGTGTAGTAGGCGCCGGCCAGGCGCAGGTCCGGGTTGGCGGCGGCCTCGTTGTAAGCCTTGACCGCGTGTTCCTTCTCGGTCTCCCGGGCGGTCACCGTCCGCTTGGCCGCTGCGGCCTCTGACTCGTATTGGCGCCCCTTGGTCTGGTACGAGGAGAGCGCGGTGTGCCATGAGCGGAGCTGTGTGACGGCGTCGCGCATGGCGTCGCGGCTGTCGCTCACGTACTTCGGCAGGTCGCCGACCTTCTCCGCGAACGCCTTTGCCGCGTCGCCCTCCCACTCGCCACCGCCCTTGCCGATGCGGGACAGGACGGCATGGGCGGAGTCGAGGGAGCGCTTGGCCGAGTCGAGCTTGCCGGTGACGGCGTCGACAGAACCCAGGTCGCCGGGCGCCGGGTTGAAGCCGAGCGCGGGGAAGTGTTGTGTGGTCATGGAGTCACCTGTCGGAGGTCGGAGCGAAGCATGGGTTGGGTGAACACGAGCTGCGTGGTGCCTACTTGGCGTTCTTCGCGAAGGCGTCGCGCAGTGAGTGCTCCAGCGACTCGTAGTTCTGCTTGACCTGCTTCAGCTTCTCCTCGATCGCCTGGGTACCGTCAGCGATCTTCTTGATGGCGTTGTCCCAGCTGTCGTGGAACTCGTCGCACGCGTTGTCCAGAGACTCCGCTCCCATCGACTTTGGGCCGGTGTCCTTCATCGCGCCGAGCGCCTTGCGCATGTTGTCCTGACTGTCGTGCAGGTCCTTCAGCATGCGTCCGAGATTGTCCGCCTCGACCTTGAAATAGCCGCCCATACGCCCTCCCCGGCGTTCCCCGTATCTGTGCACAGCCGTCAACACGTTACCGTCGGCCGGGCGTTCGACCGCACGGGGCGTCGGACGCCTGCCGAGCTGTACCGCGCCGATGTTCGGTTCGTCGACCGCGGTCACGGCCCGGTTGCACTGGAGCTCTGCGGCGTCGAGCAGCATGCGCACCGCGTCCCCCCCCACGTCTCCGCCCCATGCTCCCGGCCAGGGCGCCTGATATGCCGTGGCGGGCCCGCGGCGGGGGGCTCCCCGGTAGAGCCATCGCTGGGTGTTCGCAGGGTCATCGCCGGCCTGGAACCATCGGTCCACCGCGTCGCTGGGCAGTATCAGTGGAGCTATCGCCGCAGCCAGTGACGGGGCCAACACAGTGGGTGCGGGGGCGGAAGTCGAGAGGCGAGTATTCGCGCAGGTGCGCAGGTGTTCAGCGGCCTTGCGGGCGGCCATGACCTTCGTGCTGGAGCTGGGCACCGGCGGGCTGTGGGGCGGTCAGGAAGCTGAGGTTGCAGCGCTGTCGCGGTGGCTGCTTCGTCCACGCCGCAACCTGGCGAAGGGGCGCCTTTGTAGCGCGGGAGGCGCTGCCGGTCCTGTCTGGCGGCTTCCCACCACGCACGCCCGGGCGTGCCTAACGACCCCCCTGAAGGCCGACCAATAAACAAGGCCCAGGTCGCCGACCTGGGCCTCGACTATGGAGCGGATTACGGGAATCGAACCCGCGCTCTGAGCTTGGGAATCATCGGTGCGGGGGCGCCGCCCCGGCGACGCCATGTGTGGGGCCGGCACCAGCAGCGGCGGTGCCGGCCCCACGGATGCGTGTATGTCAGTCGCGGTGCTGGTCGAGGAAGTCGGTGATGAGCTGCTGCCATTCCTCGGGGCGTTCGACCATGGGCAGATGGCCGGTGGGGATCTCCGTGAGTTGGGCGCCGGGGATGGTGTCGGCGAGTTGGTGGTGCAGGCGGGTGGAGGTGAAGCGGTCCTGGGTGGTGGAGATGACCAGGGTGGGTGCCTGGATGCCCGGGAGGTCGTCGCGGACGTCGACCCGGGGGGCCAGCTCGGCGTGCTCGGGGGTGCCGTCGGCGACGCCGGCGGCGGTGAACCCGACAGCCTGCTGGAGCTGCTCCTCCGGCATCGCCTCCAGCGCGTCGGCGCCGAGGGCCATCATCGTGAGGTACTCGGCCAGCAGTTCGCGGTTGCCCGATTCGGCCAGCTTGCGCCAGACGGACAGGGCGAGCGCGAGCCGGTTGTCCCGGTGGGGGAAGGTCGCGGTCAGGACGAGGGCGGTGATGCGCTCGGGGTGGCGGGCGGCCGCGCGGATGGCGACCGGGCCGCCGAGCGAGTAGCCGGACACCGCGAAGGTGTCCAGGCCCTCGGCGACGGCTGCGGCGACGAGCTGGTCGGCCAGGTCGTCCAGCGACAGCGGCGCGGCGGAGCGGGGAGTGTCGCCGCTGCCGGGGTAGTCGATACCGACCACCGTGTGGCGGGCGGCCAGGCCGTCCAGGATCGGGCCGTAGGTGCCGGCCACGCTGCTGCCGGCGCCGTGGGCGAGGGCGAGGCCGGGGCCGGAACCCAGGACGGTGCGGGCGAAGGTGGCTTCGGGCAGGGGGTGTGCGGACATGGGGGTTCCCTTCTTCGAGGGGCTACGGGGTGTAGGGGTGCGGTGCTGCGACCAGGAGCGGATCTGCTCCAGGGCGGGCAGCAGGGCCCGTCCGTCGGCGGTGAGCGTGTAGGTGGTGGGCCCGGGCGGGAGCCGGCCGTGGGTGACGAGCCCGGCCTCGACGAGTTCGCGCAGCCGGTCGGCGAGCATCTTGGTGGGTTCGGTGGGCGGGCCGCAGCCGGCCGGGGGCGGCTGCGGCTCGGGCCGCCTCGTCAGCTCCGGCGGCGAGGCGGCGGCACGGAGGTTCAGGGAAGGAGGACGACCTTGCCCTTGTTGCGGCGGGCCTCGATGTCCCGGTGGGCGGTGGCGGCCTGGTCGAGCGGGTACGTACGCCACACGGGGATGTCGAGTTCGCCGGCCGCGGCCAGCTGCACCAGCTGCGGCAGGGGGTCTTCGGCGTGGTCGGCGCTGCCGGCGCTGAAGCGGACACCGTGCTCGGCGGCGGACATGTCGGCGATGGTGATCACGCGTGCGCTGTCGCCGGTCAGGGCGACGGAGTCGGCGAGGACGCCGGCGCCGGAGGCGTCGAAGACGAAGTCGACTCCCTCGGGGGCCGCGGCCTTCACCCGCTCCGCCCAGCCGTCGCCGTAACGGACGGCGGTGGCGCCCAGCGCGGTGAGGCGCTCGACGTCGTGCTCGCCGACGGTCCCGACGACGGTGATGCCGCGGGCGACGGCCAGTTGCACCGCGATGGTGCCCACACTGCCCGCGGCGCCGTGGACGAGCAGGGTCTGCCCGGCCTGCGCACCCAGCTGCCGCAGGACACGGGACGCGGTCTCGCCGACCGTGACCAGCGAGGCGGCGACCTCCCACGACAGGGCCCGGGGCCTGGCCACCGGCCGCTCCAGCAGGGCGTACTCGGCGTAGCCGCCGCCGACGGCAGCACCGAGGACCTCGTCCCCCACGGCCGCACCGGCTCCCTCGCCGACGGCATCGACGACACCGGCCGCGTCCAGGCCGGGGACCACGGGGAAGCGCGCCGGGGCGGCCTTCGCCATCAGACCGGACCGGATCTTGAGGTCGAGGGGGTTCACGGAGGCGGCCCGCACCCGGATCCGGACCTGGCCCGGCGCGGGCTCCGGCGGGGTGACCTCCGACGGCCGCAGCACCTCGGGCGCGCCGTACTCGGAGAAGGTGATTGCTTTGGACATCGGAAACTCCCAGGTAGGGGCGAGAAGAGAGGCAACTGCACGCGCTGTGACTCACTGTGCGGCTGCCTCGGCGCAGTCGACGCTCAGGCGGTGAGGGTGGGGTAGTCGGTGTAGCCGCGGTGGTCGCCGCCGTAGAAGGTGCCCTTGTCGGGGTCGTTGAACGGGCCGCCGGAGGCGAGGCGCCGGGGCAGGTCGGGGTTGGCCAGGAACAGCGCTCCGTAGGCCACCATGTCCGCGCTCCCGTCCTCGATCAGACCCAGCGCGTCGGGGCCGGTGACGTCGGGATAGGTGAACGGGTTGAGGACGAACGTGCCGGGCCAGACCTTGCGCAGCCGCGGGGTCAGGTCGCGGTTCGGCCCTTCCATCAGGTGCAGGTAGGCCAGGTCCAGGCCGGCGAGCCGGTCCAGCAGGGCGAGGTAGACCTCGTCCGGGGTGTCCTCGGAGATGTCGTTGAACTGGTTCCCGGGCGAGATCCGCAGGCCCACCCGGTCGCTGCCGATCGCCTCGGCCACGGCGCTGACGACCTCGACGGCGAAGCGGATCCGGCCCTCGGTGGTGCCGCCCCACTCGTCGGTGCGGTGGTTGGTGTTGGGCGCGAGGAACTGGTGGATCAGGTAGCCGTTGGCGCCGTGCAGCTCCACGCCGTCGAACCCGGCCTCGACCGCGTTGCGGGCGGCGTCGGCGAAGTCGGCGATGGTCTGCCGGATCTCCGCCTCGCTCAGCTCCTTCGGCGTCACGAACTCCTTCGGCCCCTCGTGGGTGTAGACCCGCCCCTCGGCGGCCACCGCGGACGGCCCCACCGGCACCAGCCCGTCGGGCAGCAGGCTCGGGTGCCCGATCCGGCCGGTGTGCATCAGCTGCGCGAAGATCGCACCGCCCTCGCGGTGCACGGCGTCGGTCACCGTCCGCCATGCCCGCACCTGCCCGGGCGTGTGCAGGCCGGGGGTGTCGGGGTAGCCCTGGCCGAGCGGCGAGGGCTGGATGCCCTCCGTGACGATCAGTCCGGCGGTGGCGCGCTGCGCGTAGTACGTCGCCATCAGCTCGGTCGGCTCGGCGCCGGGACCGTAGGCACGGCTGCGGGTCATCGGCGCCATCACGAGGCGGTTCGCCAGGCGCTTGCCGCCCAGGGCGATCGGATCGAAAGCGGTGGTCATGGGCTTCTTCCTCCGGGTGGGTAGTGCTCCGCGGCCGGGCGCTCACGAGCCCGCACCAGCAGATGCCTGCCTGAACAAGTAAATCACCTGTCCGAACAGGTAACGACATCGAATCCATTCCCGCTCTGAAATGTGAAGCACGCAACACATCGCTACCTGCCCGTATGTTCCCTGGTGGCGGCGTAGGTGCCGCCAGGTATCGCGTGGGAAGGTAGGATTACGCTGCCTAAGCAGGAAAGTGAGTTCCGATGACGCAGTCCACACCGGAAACCGGGAAGGGTCCCGCGGGGACGGGGCAGGAGGTCACCGTTCCGGTGCCGGCCGCGGCCGGCGGCGGGCCGGTCAGTCACGCGATCTTCCGCCTGGCCCGCCTGCACCGCATGTTCGCCGGACAACTACTGCGCCGGATCGGCCTGCATCCGGGCCAGGAGCTGGTGATGATGCACCTGTGGGAGCTCGGCCCCCAGAGGCAGGCCGACCTGGTACGGCTGATGGACTCCGACGCCGCCACCATGACCCGCACCGTCCGGCGCCTGGAGCAGGCCGGCTTCGTCCGCCGCCGCCCCTCACCCACCGACAAGCGCGCCTCACTCATCGAACCCACGGCGGCCAGCCATGCCCTGCGCCGTGAGGTCGAGCAGGTCTGGAGCCAACTGGAGGACCTCTCCACGGCGGGCCTCTCCCCCGACGAGCGAACCGCCGCCCTGCACACCCTCGAACGCCTGGAACAGAACCTCGTCCAGGCCGCCGCCGACCCCGACGGAGCATGCGGGGAGAATTAGCACCTCGACGGCTGCAACGGCAGCAAAAGGGAGTGTCGGCAAAGGGGATGCCGACAAAGGGGATTGACCACCCGTCAGCGGCTGTCCGCAGTGTTGACGGCCCCCTGAAAACCCCACGCCCAACAGTTCCCGGACGCCTGTTCGCTGCCTGACCCACCCCTCAACGTCCCCGCGTCCGAGCCAATCTGCGCCACCCACCGCTCGGCGAGTGCCTGTCGGCGGGGAGCGCCGCACCGGGGGATCCCACGGCGCACCATCCCTCAGGGGGCGCCGCATACCCTCCGGCCTCGCCGTTCTCACGGGAAGGGGCACGCGGACGGTGCGTCGGATTGCAAGAGGTCCAGATGAAGCAAGGACCAGGTCACCGACCTGGGCCTCAACTATGGAGCGGGTGACGGGATTCGAACCTGCGGCTCTGAGCTTGGGAATCACGGGGTGATCGGCATGCAATCTGCGCCCTGATCTGCCAGAAAGGCCACCTGGGCGCCTCATTCCGATACCCCGTTGCGTACCCGAATTCCCCGTGGTTCACCGGCCCTTCGGGCACGCAACGGGCACGACGGCCGTCGGTGTGTCGGCACATGGCGTGGCGAAATTGCGCTCTTGCACAGTAATGCATCATCTGCACAATCGGGACGAAGGGGGACGCTGCTTGCCGAGGAGCTGAGTAGATGGATGCTGCCGCTCAAGTAACACTCATCACCGGCTTCGCGACGGCCGCCGTAGCTATTCTTGGTTACTGGGTTAACCAGCATGCCGCCCGCCGCGAGCGGAAATCCAAGACCTATGCTGAGGCGTTGTTGGCCATCTCGGACTACGAGGAACTTCCGTATCTCATTCGACGACGGCCCGATGGGGTCGGTGAGACACGAGCTGCAATCGTTCAGCGTCAGACTGAAGTGTTCTCGCGAATCCGCTATAACCAGGCGCTCTTGGATATGGACTCTGCGGTGGTAGGGGAGGCCTACCAGCTTCTTTTCACGCAGACTCGTCGACGGGGAGGTCCATACAGGAAAGAAGCTTGGATGGGGGAGATTATCACGAGCGACGCAGAGATTCCGGACTCTGCATATTATCCATACGACAATGACCCGGAACTTAAACTCTGCTTGAAGGCCATGCGGCGGGAATTGACGCCATTCTCTGGGTCTTACGCAGCGACAGATCAGGAAACTCCGTGAAAGTCGGCCCGAGTGGCAAGCGCCTGCATGGATGAGGGCTCGCGAGGCCGGCGCCACGACATCCGCTTTGTAAGTTCGCTCCGACACTCAGGTGATAGCTGCGCCTCGGACCGTTTACACCACCGTAGGCCGCTCGCGTCTCCCGTCGTTCGCAGCCGTTGATGTCAGCTGTAGATGTCAGCCACACCGCATCTCACTGCCGCCACCGCTCGCGCAGGTCCGCCCCGTTCGCCGACAACGCGCGCCTTCTTGCCCTGGTACTCGCCCCGCCCGGCGCTGCAACGCCATCAGACATTTGACAGCTGAACTGTGGTGACGCACTCGCCAGCTGGCGACATCTGTCAGCCTTGGTCCGCTCCGGACGGCCCAGCGACGGCCCGGCTACCGATCCGACTGCGGCGGCTGCCATGTCGATCCCGTCTGACGACCGGCGATGGCTGCGGCGAGTGCCAGCAAGGCTTCAACCTGTGCGACCTGGGCACGGGCTTCATATGAGGCTAGCTTTCCGAGCTTGATCGGTGCCAAGAGATCGCTCGCGGCTTGGGCGTGTTCTTCGTAGCTGGCCATGCGGAACTCCCCAGTGAGTGGATCATGGGAGCGGAACCGTACTACGTCGACCGTCGAGCCTGATTCCCTCCCCGGTACAGGCAACCCGCTACCGCTCGGATGGCGGAGTCTCAATGGCGGAGGCAACCCGCCGACCGATCGACGTCCCTCGATGCGAACTACCGGCGGGGTCGTCGCTGGGGTCTGTTGGCCTGGTCGTCAGAGGTCCTGCGGTCTCGGGCGGTCATCTGAGATCACCACGGTTGCTGTACTTCGTTGCTATACAGCAGATGCTAGGCGTCCGGTAGCGGGTAGAGGCTCTTCAAGTAGGCAAGAGCCACACCAGATACGGTCGGCTTCCAGCCCAGCTCCCGTTCCACTTCCTCACACCGCGACCCTGCCCGGGCACGCAGCTGCTCACTAGGCCTCACGTTTAGGCTGCCATCGGCCTTCGCGGTGCCCCTTACGGCTCGCGTGGGTCGATCGGGAACGAACTCACCCGAGAGGAAAAGGCGCAGACCCTCGTTCACGCGATCAGTGATGGCGTCACCAACTGCCTTGGCCGACTTCTTGAGGTGCTCACGCTCCTGCGCTGTGGTCCGCATTGCGAGGTTGGGTCGACCTTTGTTGGCGGCAGGACCAGACTGTCGCAGTCGCCCCCACGCGTTGGGAGCCAACACTTCGTCGACAGACTCTGCAAGTTCGATCGCCGCGTTCCGAGGGTGAAGGCGACGATGGCGGCTCGGCGGGAAGTGTGAGCGCGCGCCTGGGCTGCGTGAAAGCGTTCGAGGGCGATGCCGTCCCGGCTGATCGGGCACGTAGCGGGCACGAAACGCCTAGCACGGTCTAGACAACACAGAGGCCCAGCCGGGGAGTTAACTCCCTGAGCTGGGCCTGAGTCTTTGGAGCGGGTGACGGGAATCGAACCCGCGCTCTGAGCTTGGGAAGCTCATGTTCTACCATTAAACTACACCCGCGTAATCCCGCCTCGGATCGAGAGCGGAACATCGTCGCACACTCTACCCCATCACCGCGTCGCGGTGCATTTGGCATGCCCGGGCGCCGCAGGCCGGGGGTGGTGCGGGGTGCTTCGCGGGTCGTGGGGGAGGGCTCCGCCGGGTGGGATGTGGGTGCGGGGCGCGGGAGTTGGGGCGTACGGTTGGGCGTCGGAGTGCCGCGTGCGAGTGCGCCCAGTTCATCCCCTAATGTGGCTTTTGTTGTCCACGCAGTTGGGAGAGGGACCTGATGGAGCGCACCGTCGTACGTTGTGCTGAGGGCCATGTGTTCAGCACCGCTTCGTTCCCCATGCAGACCACCGACCGGCTCGGTCCCGGACGGCTGTTGCGCTGCCCGCGCTGTGCTCGGCTGCGGCATTCGGTGCCCGTGGAGCACGCGAAGCGGTAGCGGGCGGGCCGCGGCGCTCGAAGAGCGGTCGGGCAGTGGTCGGGCAGCGATCGCGTAGGGGCCGTGCGGTGGTCGCGTAGCGGTCGAGCCAGTGGTCGTCGAGCGGTCGTTCAGCGGTCGTGTGGTGATCGTGCGGAGCGAGGCGGTCGTGGCCAGGTCGTGAGGTGTCGATCAAGAGGGCGTAGTGGTGGGCCCGGTCTCCCTGGGGGGGGGCCGGGCCCTCGTCGTGCGGTGGGGGTGGTGCGGGCGCGTATCCTCATGTGCGTGCTTCTCTCAGACAAGGACATCCGGGCCGAGATCGACGCTGGTCGGGTGCGCATCGACCCCTATGACGAGTCGATGGTGCAGCCGTCCAGTATCGACGTGCGCCTCGACCGGTACTTCCGGGTGTTCGAGAATCACCGGTACCCGCACATCGACCCCGCCGTCGAGCAGTCCGATCTGACCCGTGAGGTCGTTCCGGAGGGGGACGAGGCGTTCATCCTGCACCCGGGTGAGTTCGTGCTGGCCTCGACGTACGAGGTCATCTCGCTGCCCGATGATCTTGCGTCCCGGCTCGAGGGGAAGAGCTCGCTGGGGCGGCTGGGGCTGCTGACGCACTCGACCGCCGGGTTCATCGACCCGGGGTTCAGCGGGCATGTGACGCTTGAGCTGAGCAATGTCGCCACGCTGCCGATCAAGCTGTGGCCGGGCATGAAGATCGGGCAGCTGTGCATGTTCCGGCTGACCTCGCCGGCCGAGCACCCGTACGGCAGCGAGCGGTACGGCTCCCGTTACCAGGGGCAGCGTGGTCCGACGCCGTCCCGGTCGTTCAGGAACTTCCACCGTACGCAGGTGTGAGGCGGGCAGAGGCGCGTGGCCGGGCGCAGGGCGGGGCTGTCCGGCCGGCCGTGGGACAGAGAAGGCTGAGAGAGATACGTGAGTGACGTGCGGGAGAACCTGACGTACGAGCGGTTCGGCGGGGCGATCCGCGAGCTGGCGCAGACGATCGCGGATGACGGGTACGAGCCCGACATAGTGCTGTCGATCGCCCGCGGTGGTGTCTTCGTCGCGGGCGGGCTGGCGTACGCGCTGGACTGCAAGAACATCCACCTGGTGAACGTCGAGTTCTACACCGGTGTGGGGACCACGCTGGAGATGCCGGTCATGCTGGCGCCGGTGCCGAACGCGATCGACTTCTCCGAGAAGAAGGTGCTGATCGCCGACGATGTCGCCGACACCGGTAAGACGTTGAAGCTGGTGCACGACTTCTGTGTGGGGACCGTGGCCGAGGTCCGTAGCGCGGTGATCTATGAGAAGTCGCACTCGCTGGTGAAGTGCGAGTACGTGTGGAAGCGCACGGACGAATGGATCAACTTCCCGTGGAGCGTCGAACCGCCGGTGGTGCGCCGTGAAGGACAGGTTCTCGACGCCTGAGGCGCGCAAGTAGCTTTTGTGGTGAGGGAGTTGGCCGACAGGTCAGCTCCCTCACGCATGTTTCGGCCAATCCCGTTCCGGGTGTTCCGCCTGTTCTTACTTACGAGTAAAACCCGCGGTAACAGCAGACCGGAGGGGAGACCCCATGGTGCGTGCGAGACGTGGGCGGCGGGGGCGGGCGGCGGTCGCGGCCTTGACCGCGGCCTTGACGGTGGTGTTCACCACTGCGGTGAGCGGGGCGAGCGGCGCCACCGCAGGGGCTGGTGCCGCCACCGCAGGGGCGGGCGCCGCGGCGGCCAGGCCGCTGTCGGCCGAGCTGGAGAAGGTCCGGGCACAGGAGGCGGTCGCGCTCTACGGGGACCCGGCCGAGCGGCCCCTGGCGGAACGGAAGTCCGCATTGATCTCGCTGGGGGACAGTGAGATCTCGGGCGAGGGCGTCGGGACGTACGAGCCGGGGACGGACGGGCCCGGGAACTGGTGCCACAGGTCACCGGACTCGGCGATCCACCGGACCGGGATCGCGGCCGAGGTGACGTACAACGTCGCCTGCTCGGGCGCGTACAGCGGCAACATCGTGATCGGCGGGAGCCGGCAGTACCCCGATGAGCTGGTGCAGAGCGACAGTCTGGCGATCAAGGCCCGTAACACCCGGCTGAAGATGGTGCTGCTGGTCGCGGGCGCCAATGACGATCTCCAGTTCGGGCCGGTGATGACGGACTGTGTGAAGCGCTGGTTCCTGTTGCAGGGGACCTGCCGGCCCGGGTACGAGCCGGGGTGGCAGGGGCGGGTCGACGGGCTGGTGCCCAAGGTCGAGCGGACGCTCGGCGATCTGCGGACCGTGATGCGGGACGCGGGGTACGCGGACGGCGACTACCGGCTCGTGGTGATGTCGTATCCGAGCCCGATCGGGCCGGACGTGGAGGACAACCCCAGCTATCCGGGGAAGCTGCCGGGCGGCTGCACCGGCTACACCTCGGATGCGGCGTGGGGGCGCGATGCCGCCGTACCGGCCTTCGAGCGGGGGATACGGAAGGCGGCGCGGGACACGGGCGCGACGTACCTCGACGCCTCGCGGCTGTTCCACGGGCACGAGGTGTGCATGGAGGACACCTGGGCCCGCGGGCTGTGGGTGAACCTCACCAACCCCTTCCCGCCGGACGCGAATTCGGTGCGGCAGTCGTTCCATCCCAACCTGCGCGGGCACGGTGCGTTCGCGTCCTGTCTGACCCAGCTCTACGCGGAGCCGGGGCTGCGGGAGGCGTCCTGTACGGATCCGGCGAGCACCGGGCGGCCGAAGCTGTACGCGGGAGGCTGGGACGACGTCTACCGGCCGTGGAAGAACGCCGCCACCGGGAGCTGTGTGGACGCGAACGGCGGCAGCAGCCGGAACGGTACGGCCGTCATCGGGTGGGACTGCCACGGGCAGCGCAACCAGGACTGGTGGTACGACGGCGAGCAGCGGTCGGTGCATGTGGGGCTGACCCAGGACCGGTGTCTGGACGTGCCGGGCGGACGGTACGAGGCGGGTGCGGCGCTGGTGCTGTGGAACTGCTCGGGCGCGGCCAACCAGCAGTTCGTACGGGCCGATGGCGGCGCGGTGCAGCCGGCCGCTGCCCGGGCGCTCTGTCTGACGCTGGGCGGGGCGAAGGAGCCGCTGCGGCTCCAGCGCTGCGACGGGTCCGCGGGGCAGCGGTTCACCGGCTGACGTCCGCCGTACGGCCAGGGGCCCGCTCCGGAGCCGAGTGCTCCGGGGCGGGCCCCCGCGTGGTGGGCCGGGCCTGCGGCCTACAGGGTGCCGAGCTTGAGCAGGCCCAGGAGGGCGACCAGCTGGATCGCCGAGGCGCCGAGGGCCTTGGGCCACGGCAGGTCGTGCGACTTGCTGACCATGGAGGTCAGCAGATAGCCGCAGGCGAGCCAGGTCAGCCAGCCCAGGACCTGGACCAGGGTGGAGTCGCCGCCCAGGAACATCGCGAACAGCAGCCGGGGCGCATCCGAGATGTTCATGATCAGCATGGACAGGCCGATGGTCGGCTGCCAGGCGCCGTCGCCGCCGAGCTGGCGGGCCAGGGTGTGGGTGACCGCGCCCAGGATCAGGCTGCCGATGATGAACATCACGGCGGTGATCAGCACCCAGGGGATGCTGTTGGAGAGCGTGGCGTTGAGCACGTCCTCGCGGGCCTTGTCGAAGCCGAAGACCGCGAGCAGGCCGTAGACGAAGGTGACGATGAGCGCCGGGCCCCAGACCGTGTGGTCGCGCATCTGCCAGAACGTGGCGTCGGGGCGCAGCACCATGCCGGACAGCAGCTGCTTCCAGTGCAGCCGGGGGCCGGCCGGCGGTGCGGAGGTCTGGCCGGCGCGGTAGGTGCCGCCGGCCGCGTAGTCGCCGTCACCGGGGCCGTCGCCGTACTGGCCGGGGTACTGGCCGTAGGCGTCCGGGGCCTCGCCGATGCTGAACTGCCGGGTGCTGCCCGGGTTGTTGTGGTCGCCGTACGGCGCGTAGGACTGCTGGGCGGGCTCGTAGCCGCCGTCGCCGAAGTACTCGGGCTCACCGTACTGCCCGGGAGCCTGCGGCTGTCCCTGCGGCCCGCCGCCGTACTGCTGCGGGGGCTGCTGCCACTGCCCGTGCGGCGGTGGGGGCTGCTGTCCGTACGGTCCTTGCTGTCCGTACGGAGCCTGCTGCCCCTGGTGCCCCTGCTGTCCGTCCTGCGCGGGGCGGGCATCCCGTCCGCGACCCATCCTGAATCCAGCCACGCCTTCGAAAGTACCTGGTCCGCGGGGAACGGGGGGCCGGGCCGGGGGACTGGGGCGGCGTTTGCTGCTGAGCTGTGACATCCCCTAGGGGGATCCCGGAGGGAATTCCGGTCCGGAGCCCGGAGTCCGGCCAAGGGTCAGCTCCGGAAGGTTCTCCCTGTTGCCACTGCCGTCGTTCGTGGCCAGGACCCGGAAACCGTGGTGGGCGTAGAACGCCCGGGCCTCGCTGTTGAGTTGGAAGAACACGCAGGGTGAGACCGCCGGGGCGGTGGCGCCGCACCTCGGCGAGCAGCCGGCTGCCGATGCCGGTGCGCCGGACGTCCGGGCGGAGGTAGAGCTGGTCGAGCAAGTTCACGGGGGCGGGCGGGTGGCCGGGCAACCGGATTTGGGGGTGTACGCCGACGGCCGGCCCCCACCACAAGGGGACCGGCCGTCGGTCAATGCGCCTGCGCGCGCGGTTACTTCACCGGCTCGGGCTCCGGGGTGTCCGTGGACTCCTCGTCGTCGGCCGGGTCGGCGGGGGCCTTGACGGAGTCCAGCAGCAGCTGGGCCACGTCGACGACCTGGACGGATTCCTTCGCCTTGCCGTCGTTCTTCTTGCCGTTGACCGAGTCGGTCAGCATCACGAGGCAGAAGGGGCAGGCCGTCGAGACGATGTCCGGGTTGAGGGACAGAGCCTCGTCGACGCGCTCGTTGTTGATGCGCTTGCCGATGCGCTCTTCCATCCACATACGGGCACCACCGGCGCCACAGCAGAAGCCGCGCTCCTTGTGGCGGTGCATCTCCTCGTTCCGCAGGCCCGGCACCTTCGCGATGATCTCGCGCGGCGGGGTGTAGACCTTGTTGTGCCGGCCCAGGTAGCACGGGTCGTGGTACGTGATCAGACCCTCGACCGGGGTGACCGGGATCAGCTTGCCCTCGTCGATCAGGTGCTGGAGCAGCTGGGTGTGGTGGATGACCTCGAACTCGCCGCCCAGCTGGGGGTATTCGTTCGCGATGGTGTTGAAGCAGTGCGGGCAGGTGGCGACGATCTTCTTCTTGGACTTGGGCTTCTTGGTGGACTCGTCGTCACTGTCCTCGCCGAAGGCCATGTTCAGCATCTCGACGTTCTGCTGGCCGAGCTGTTGGAAGAGGAACTCGTTGCCCAGACGGCGGGCCGAGTCACCGGTGCAGGCCTCGTCGCCGCCCATGATGGCGAACTTGACACCGGCGATGTGCAGCAGCTCCGCGAAGGCCTTGGTGGTCTTCTTCGCCCGGTCCTCCAGGGCGCCGGCGCAGCCGACCCAGTACAGGTAGTCGACCTCGGTGAGGTCCTCGATGTCCTTGCCGACGACCGGGACCTCGAAGTCGACCTCCTTGGTCCACGCCAGGCGCTGCTTCTTGGCCAGGCCCCAGGGGTTGCCCTTCTTCTCCAGGTTCTTGAGCATCGTGCCCGCCTCGCTGGGGAAGCTGGACTCGATCATGACCTGGTAGCGGCGCATGTCGACGATGTGGTCGACGTGCTCGATGTCGACCGGGCACTGCTCGACGCAGGCGCCGCAGGTGGTGCAGGACCACAGCACGTCCGGGTCGATGACACCGCCCTCTTCGAGGGTGCCGACCAGCGGGCGCTCGGCCTCCGCGAGGGCGGCGGCCGGGACGTCCTTCAGCTGCTCCTCGGTGGCCTTCTCCTCGCCCTCCGCGGTCTTGCCGCCGCCCGCGAGCAGGTACGGCGCCTTGGCGTGCGAGTGGTCGCGCAGCGCCATGATCAGCAGCTTGGGCGACAGCGGCTTACCGGTGTTCCAGGCGGGGCACTGCGACTGGCAGCGGCCGCACTCGGTGCAGGTGGAGAAGTCGAGGATGCCCTTCCAGGAGAAGTGCTCGACCTGGGAGACGCCGAACTGGTCGTCCTCGCCCGGGTCCTCGAAGTCGATCGGCTTGCCGGCGGAGGTCATCGGCTGGAGCGCGCCCAGCGTCACCTCGCCGTCCGCCTCGCGCTTGAACCAGATGTTGGGGAAGGCCAGGAAGCGGTGCCAGGCCACACCCATGTCGGTCTTGAGGGAGACCGTGATCATCCAGATGAAGGACGTCGCGATCTTGATCCCGGCGAAGAGGTAGGTGAGGTTCTGGAGGGTGCCGAGGCTCAGGCCCTTCAGGAAGACGACCAGCGGGTACGAGGCGAAGAACGCGGGCTCGTAGTGATCGACGCCGTGCTGGGCGCCCTCCAGGGCGTGCAGCGTCACGATGCAGATGCCGACGATGAGGATGACGGTCTCGACGAAGTACGCCTGGCCGGTGTTGGAGCCCGCGAAGCGGGACTTGCGGCCCGCCCGGCCCGGCCTGCTCAGCTGCCGGATGACGATCAGGACGATGATGCCCACGGTCGTCAGCGTGCCCATGCCCTCGACCCACATCTCCCACGGCAGCCAGCCGCCGATGACCGGGATCAGCCAGTCGGCCTGGAAGAGCTGACCGATGGCGTTGACGATGGTCAGCAGCAGGGAGAAGAAGCCCACCGCCACGAACCAGTGCGCCACGCCGACGACGCCCCAGCGGTTCATCCGGGTGTGGCCCAGGAACTCCTTGGCCACCGTGAGGGTGCGCTGCGCGGGGTCGTTGGTCCGGGTCCCGGCGGGTACGGGCTGGCCGAGCCGTACGAAGCGGTAGATCTGCAGGATGGCGCGGCCGAACAGCGCGACGCCGACCGCGATTAGGACCAGCGACACAATGATCGCGGCGAGTTGCATTGGTGGCTCCTCGAACCTGCGAGAGCGGAAAAGACTGGGATTGCTGGGAAGGCTGAGCGGTACTACTAAGCGGTAACTTTTTGGGTCTGCGGCTGAGGTTACCCATTCTCCTCGGTGCCATGAAGCCGCCCGGCCGGTGATCTGTGTCGCGAAGGCAACCCTGTCCGGGGTGCCGACGTCTTCGGGGGCGGCCAGGTGACGGTACGGGCCATATGAAAGTTGAGCGACCCTGACTCAGGTCTGTTGACAGGTTTTCTTTGGTGCTGCACTCTTGAGCCTGTTCCACTCAAGTCAGCTGGAGGAATTGAAATGGCACGTGCGGTCGGCATCGACCTGGGCACGACGAACTCCGTCGTCAGTGTTCTCGAAGGCGGTGAGCCCACCGTCATCACCAACGCCGAGGGCGCCAGGACCACGCCGTCCGTTGTCGCCTTCGCCAAGAACGGCGAGGTGCTGGTCGGCGAGGTCGCGAAGCGCCAGGCGGTCACCAACGTCGACAGGACCATCCGGTCGGTCAAGCGCCACATGGGCACCGACTGGAAGATCGACATCGACGACAAGGGCTTCAACCCGCAGCAGATGAGCGCCTTCATCCTGCAGAAGCTCAAGCGGGATGCCGAGGCGTATCTGGGCGAGAAGGTTGTCGACGCGGTCATCACCGTTCCGGCCTACTTCAACGACTCCGAGCGCCAGGCCACCAAGGAGGCCGGTGAGATCGCGGGCCTCAACGTCCTGCGTATCGTCAACGAGCCCACCGCGGCCGCCCTGGCCTACGGCCTGGAGAAGGACGACCAGACCATTCTGGTCTTCGACCTCGGTGGCGGCACCTTCGACGTCTCGCTGCTGGAGATCGGCGACGGCGTCGTCGAGGTGAAGGCCACCAACGGTGACAACCACCTCGGTGGTGACGACTGGGACCAGCGTGTCGTCGACTACCTGGTGAAGCAGTTCCAGAACGGCCACGGCGTCGACCTGTCCAAGGACAAGATGGCGCTCCAGCGTCTGCGCGAGGCCGCCGAGAAGGCGAAGATCGAGCTGTCGTCCTCCACCGAGACGACGATCAACCTTCCCTACATCACCGCCTCCGCCGAGGGCCCGCTCCACCTGGACGAGAAGCTCACCCGCTCGCAGTTCCAGCAGTTGACCGCGGACCTCCTGGAGCGCTGCAAGACCCCGTTCCACAACGTCATCAAGGACGCGGGCATCCAGCTCTCCGAGATCGACCACGTCGTTCTCGTCGGTGGCTCGACCCGTATGCCGGCCGTCGCCGAGCTCGTCAAGGAGCTGACCGGCGGCAAGGACGCCAACAAGGGCGTCAACCCGGACGAGGTCGTCGCCATCGGCGCCTCGCTCCAGGCCGGTGTCCTCAAGGGTGAGGTCAAGGACGTTCTGCTCCTCGACGTGACCCCGCTGTCCCTCGGTATCGAGACCAAGGGCGGCATCATGACCAAGCTCATCGAGCGCAACACCACGATCCCGACCAAGCGCTCGGAGATCTTCACCACGGCCGAGGACAACCAGCCGTCCGTGCAGATCCAGGTCTACCAGGGCGAGCGCGAGATCGCGGCGTACAACAAGAAGCTCGGGATGTTCGAGCTGACCGGTCTGCCGCCGGCCCCGCGTGGTGTCCCGCAGATCGAGGTCTCCTTCGACATCGACGCCAACGGCATCATGCACGTGACCGCGAAGGACCTGGGCACGGGCAAGGAGCAGAAGATGACCGTCACCGGCGGCTCCTCGCTGCCGAAGGACGAGGTCGACCGGATGCGCCGGGAGGCCGAGCAGTACGCGGACGAGGACCACCGCCGCCGCGAGGCCGCCGAGGCCCGCAACCAGGGCGAGCAGCTCGTCTACCAGACCGAGAAGTTCCTCAAGGACAACGAGGACAAGGTCCCCGGTGAGGTCAAGACCGAGGTCGAGACCGCCGTCGGCGAGCTGAAGGAGAAGCTCAAGGGCGAGGACACCGCCGAGATCCGTACCGCCACGGAGAAGGTCGCGGCCGTCTCCCAGAAGCTGGGTCAGGCCATGTACGCCGACGCCCAGGGCGCGCAGGCCGCCGGTGGCGCCGAGGGCGCTGCCGCCGGTGACCAGGCCAAGGCCGAGGACGATGTCGTCGACGCCGAGATCGTCGACGACGAGAAGCCGAAGAAGGATGGTGCCGCGTGACGGAGGAGACCCCGGGCTTCGAGGAGAAGCCCGACGTCCCTTCCGACGCCGCCCCCGAAGACGCGGCGCAGGCCGAGTCCGCCGAGAAGGCGGGCTCGGCCCCGGCCGGGGACGTACAGGACGTGGCACTCCAGGCGCAGCTGGACCAGGTGCGCACGGCGCTCAACGAGCGCACGGCGGACCTCCAGCGGCTCCAGGCGGAGTACCAGAACTACCGCCGTCGGGTGGAACGGGACCGGGTCACGGTCAAGGAGATCGCCGCGGCGAACCTCCTGTCCGAGCTCCTTCCCGTGCTCGACGACATCGGCCGGGCGCGTGAGCACGGCGAACTGGTCGGCGGCTTCAAGTCGGTGGCCGAATCGCTGGAGACCGTGGCCGCCAAGCTCGGCCTCCAGCAGTTCGGCAAGGAGGGCGAGCCCTTCGACCCGACGATCCACGAAGCGCTGATGCATTCGTACGCGCCGGATGTCACCGAGACGACGTGCGTTGCGATCCTTCAGCCCGGGTATCGCATCGGTGAGCGGACGATCCGTCCCGCACGGGTCGCCGTCGCCGAGCCGCAGCCGGGCGCGCAGAGCGCCAAGTCCGCCTCGGACGAGGACGCCAAGCCGTCGGACGAGGAGAGCGGTGGCCCGGAAGAGGGCTGACGTGCGGACACAGAAGAGAACAGAACGGAAGGAGGGACGTCGGGGATGAGCACCAAGGACTTCGTCGAGAAGGACTACTACAAGGTCCTCGGCGTCCCCAAGGACGCCACCGAAGCAGAGATCAAGAAGGCGTACCGCAAGCTCGCCCGCGAGAACCACCCGGACGCCAACAAGGGCGACGCCAAGGCCGAGGAGCGCTTCAAGGAGATCTCCGAGGCCAACGACGTACTGGGCGACGCCAAGCGCCGCAAGGAGTACGACGAGGCGCGGGCGCTGTTCGGCAACGGCGGCTTCCGGCCCGGTCCGGGCGGGGGCGGCGGCTCCTTCAACTTCGACCTGGGCGACCTCTTCGGGGGCTCGGGCGGAGCCGGGGCCGGCGGCTTCGGCGGCGGGCTGGGGGACGTGTTCGGCGGTCTGTTCAACCGCGGGGGCGCCGGTACGCGTACCCATCCGCGGCGCGGCCAGGACATCGAGTCCGAGGTGACGCTGAGCTTCACCGAGGCGGTCGACGGGGCCACGGTCCCGCTGCGGATGTCCAGCCAGGCGCCGTGCAAGGCGTGTTCGGGCACCGGCGACAAAAACGGTACGCCTCGGGTCTGCCCGACCTGTGTCGGCACCGGACAGGTCAGCCGGGGCGGGGGCGGCGGCTTCTCGCTGACCGACCCGTGCGCGGACTGCAAGGGCCGGGGCCTGATCGCCCAGGACGCGTGCGATGTCTGCAAGGGCAGCGGACGCGCGACCAGCGCCCGCACGATGCAGGTCAGGATCCCCGCGGGGGTCTCCGACGGGCAGCGCATCCGGCTGCGGGGCAAGGGCGCGCCGGGCGAGCAGGGCGGCCCGGCGGGCGACCTCTACGTCGTTGTGCATGTCGACGCCCACCCGGTCTTCGGCCGGAAGGGCGACAACCTCACCATCACGGTGCCGGTCACCTTCCCGGAGGCCGCGCTCGGCGGCGAGGTGAAGGTGCCGACGCTGGGCGGCCCGCCGGTGACGCTGAAGCTGCCGGCCGGCACTCCCAACGGACGCACGATGCGGGCCCGGGGCAAGGGCGCGGCCCGCAAGGACGGCACCCGGGGTGATCTGCTGGTCACCATAGAGGTGGTCGTTCCCAAGGACCTCGGCGACAAGGCGAAGGAAGCGCTGGAGTCCTACCGCGAGGCGACCGCGGGGCCGGACCCGCGGGCGGAGCTGTTCCAGGCCGCGAAGGGAGCTTGAGATGGACAGCCGGGGCGGGCAGCGTCGTAACCCGTATGAACTGACCGATGAGTCGCCGGTGTACGTCATCTCCGTCGCGGCTCAGCTCTCCGGCCTGCATCCGCAGACCCTGCGGCAGTACGACCGGCTGGGGCTGGTCTCGCCCGACCGCACGGCCGGGCGGGGCCGCCGCTACTCGGCCCGGGACATCGAACTGCTCCGTACGGTGCAGCAGTTGTCCCAGAACGAGGGCATCAACCTCGCCGGCATCAAGCGCATCATCGAACTGGAGAACCAGGTCGCGGCCCTCCAGCAGCGGGTCGCCGAACTCCAGGGCGCCCTGGAGGGCGCGGCCAGCGCGATGCAGCAGAGGGAGGCGGCGGTGCATGCCTCGTACCGGCGCGATCTGGTGCCGTATCAGGACGTCCAGCAGACCAGCGCGCTGGTGGTCTGGCGGCCCAAGCGCTCCGAGTAACGGGCGCGGTGAAGTCGCAGACGAAGGGCCGGGGTGACGAACCCCGGCCCTTCGTGCTGCATACGGGCCGTCAGCAGCCGTTGTAGCCGGCCGTAGGCATCGACAGCCGCCGGTGTACCTGGGACTTCATCGCCAGGGTGTAGACCGGCTCGTCCAGGTCCGCGGTCTCCAGGCGTACGCCGGCCGCCGCGCAGCGCTCGGAGAACTCGTCGGCCCCGTCGATGGCGTTCTCCAGCGCCCGGCGATTGGGCGTCACAAACACATCGACCAGGCCCTTTTCCACATCGCGCCACAGCGCGCTGTGGTCGGCGCGCAGCTGGTGCAGGCTGAGCCGGCAGGTCAGGTGGTAGTCACGGGCCACCGCCCACTGCCGGCACATGTCGTGCTGGCTGCGGTCGTCGACCAGGAACGGATCCTCGTCCAGCTCGGACAGTGGCATCAGGCAGGCGATCGCCGTGACTCGGACCGAGTTCATCGTGCCCTCCGGGGCGTGGCGACTGTGGGGGCGACGATACTCCCGAGGGCGGCCCGCGGTGCAGGGGCGGTACCGGGCGGCGAGGCGTATCCGCAGGCGTGGCAGATCTTCCAGCCGTCCTGATTGACGGCGAGCTGGCCGCCGCAGCGCGGACAGAGCTCGGCGCGCGGGTGCGGAAGGGCGGGGCGCGGACGCCGCGGGACGGCCCTCACACTGCGCGATGCCGGCGCCATGCATCCTCCAACTGCCCTCATTTGTACGGGACAGGGCCGATGCCGCCCGCCCTTGCGCGAGGCTGTTCGGTTCCCGTTCGTACCTGGGTACCAGGTGGAGAGCGGGTGCCGGATGCGGAGCGTCCGTTTTCGGCCAGGGCCGGGCTGGGTGCGGGAGGGGGAGACGGGCGTCAGGCCCGCCCCATCGCCCTGGTGACCGCGATCTCGATCATGACCCGGTCGGGGTTGGGCGTCGGGGTCCGCCCGTACCGCGCGGCGTAGCGGCTGACCGCGTCGGCCACCGACTCGGCGTCCGTACGCACCCGCGCGATGCCCTCCAGGGTCGCCCAGCGCCCCTTGTCGACCTGGCACACGGCGACGGTGGCGCCGTCCGCGCCGGCGGCGAGGATGTTCTTGACCTTGGTGCTGTCCTTGCGGGTGATGACCCGCGCGATCCGCTGCCCGGCGTCGTAGGTGACGCCCACCGGAACGACGTGCGGCGTCCCGTCCGTACGCAGCGTGGTGAGCGTCGGCATCAGGTACTCGTCCCAGAAGGCGAGGTACTCCGGACTGAGGGCGCTGAGGTCGTGGGCCATGGGGTCAGGGTAGAGGGGGCCTTGCCGGCCCGGCCCGGCGGTCGGAAAAACCGGGGGTTCCTCGGCACGGGCCACCTTGAGTGGAATAGACTCAACTTATCGCACGTTGGCATGAGCAGGATTGGCTGAGGGCACCCGTGCCGATAGGCAGTACGGGCACGATGGCACGAGTACGAGGAGGACCGCGAGGACCGTGGACGCCGAGCTGACCAACAAGAGCCGGGAGGCGCTGAGCGCCGCCAATGAGCGGGCGGTCACCGCCGGGCATGCGGACATGACGTCTGCGCATCTCCTGCTCGCGCTGCTGGCCGGGCAGGACAACGAGAACATCATGGACCTGCTGGCCGCCGTCGAGGCGGACGCCGCCGCGCTGCGCAACGGCGCAGAGCGCCAGCTGGCCGGGCTGCCCAGCGTGCAGGGCTCGACGGTCGCCCCGCCGCAGCCCGACCGCGAGCTGCTCGCCGCCATCGCGGACGCCACCCAGCGCGCCAAGGAGCTGGGCGACGCCTATGTCTCCACCGAGCATCTGCTGATCGGGATCGCCGCCAAGGGCGGGCGCACCGGTGAGCTGCTGGAGCAGCAGGGCGCCTCCGCCAAGAAGCTGCTGGCCGCCTTCGAGGCCAGCCGCGGCGGGCAGCGGGTGACCAACCCCGACCCGGAGGGCACGTACAAGGCGCTGGAGAAGTTCGGTACGGACTTCACCGCCGCCGCCCGCGAGGGCAAGCTCGACCCGGTGATCGGCCGGGATCATGAGATCCGCCGCGTGGTGCAGGTGCTCTCCCGCCGTACGAAGAACAACCCGGTGCTGATCGGCGAGCCGGGCGTCGGCAAGACCGCCGTCGTCGAGGGGCTGGCGCAGCGGATCGTCAAGGGCGATGTGCCCGAGTCGCTGCGCAACAAGCGGCTGGTCGCGCTCGACCTGGGCGCGATGGTCGCGGGCGCCAAGTACCGCGGTGAGTTCGAGGAACGGCTGAAGACCGTTCTCGCGGAGATCAAGTCCAGCGAGGGCCAGATCATCACCTTCATCGACGAACTGCACACGGTCGTCGGCGCGGGCGCCGGCGGCGACTCGTCGATGGACGCCGGCAACATGCTCAAGCCGATGCTGGCCCGTGGCGAGCTGCGGATGGTCGGTGCGACCACGCTCGACGAGTACCGCGAGCGGATCGAGAAGGACGCGGCGCTGGAGCGCCGGTTCCAGCAGGTGCTGGTCGCCGAGCCGACCGTCGAGGACACGGTGGCGATCCTGCGCGGGCTCAAGGGCCGCTACGAGGCGCACCACAAGGTGCAGATCGCCGACTCCGCGCTGGTCGCCGCGGCCACCCTCTCCGACCGCTACATCACCTCCCGCTTCCTGCCGGACAAGGCCATCGACCTGGTCGACGAGGCCGCGTCGCGGCTCCGGATGGAGATCGATTCGTCCCCCGTCGAGATCGACGAGCTCCAGCGCGCCGTGGACCGCCTCAAGATGGAGGAGCTGGCGCTCAGGAACGAGACCGACGCCGGCTCGCTCCAGCGCCTGGAGAAGCTGCGCAAGGACCTCGCCGACAAGGAGGAGGAGCTGCGCGGCCTGACCGCCCGCTGGGAGAAGGAGAAGCAGGGCCTCAACCGCGTCGGTGAGCTCAAGGAGAAGCTCGACGACCTGCGCGGACAGTCCGAGCGGGCCCAGCGCGACGGTGACTTCGACACCGCCTCCAAGCTGCTCTACGGCGAGATCCCGGCCGTCGAGCAGGAGCTGGAGGCGGCGGCCGCCGCCGAGGCCGAGCAGGAGGCGTCCAAGGAGTCGATGGTCAAGGAGGAGGTCGGGCCGGACGACATCGCCGATGTGGTCGGCTCCTGGACCGGCATCCCGGCCGGCCGGCTCCTGGAGGGCGAGACCCAGAAGCTGCTGCGTATGGAGGAGGAGATCGGCAAGCGGCTGATCGGCCAGGCCGAGGCCGTACGGTCGGTCTCCGACGCGGTGCGGCGCACCCGCGCCGGTATCGCCGACCCCGACCGGCCCACCGGCTCGTTCCTCTTCCTCGGCCCGACCGGTGTCGGCAAGACGGAGCTGGCCAAGGCGCTTGCGGACTTCCTCTTCGACGACGAGCGGGCGATGGTCCGGATCGATATGTCGGAGTACGGCGAGAAGCACTCGGTCGCCCGCCTGGTGGGCGCGCCGCCCGGCTATGTCGGCTACGAGGAGGGCGGTCAGCTGACCGAGGCGGTCCGCCGTCGCCCGTACAGCGTGATCCTCCTCGACGAGGTGGAGAAGGCGCACACCGAGGTCTTCGACATCCTGTTGCAGGTCCTCGACGACGGCCGCCTCACGGACGGCCAGGGCCGCACGGTCGACTTCCGCAACACCATCCTCATCCTGACCTCCAACCTCGGCTCCAACTTCCTCATGGACCCGCTGCTGAAGGAGGAGCAGAAGAGGGAGAAGGTGCTGGAGACGGTCCGTGCGGCCTTCCGCCCCGAATTCCTCAACCGCCTCGACGATGTGGTGGTCTTCCACCCGCTGGGCACCGAGCAGCTTCAGCGGATCGCCCGGCTCCAGCTCGCCCACCTCCAGCACCGCCTCGGCGACCGCCGGCTCACCCTGGACGTCACCGACCGTGCCCTGAGCTGGCTCGCCTGGCTCGGCCAGGAACCGGTTCCCGACGCCCCGGCCCCGGACCTCTCCTACGGCGCCCGCCCGCTGCGCCGCCTGGTCCAGACGGCCATCGGCGACCAGCTCGCCCGCGCCATCCTGGCGGGCGAGGTCCTGGACGGGGACACCGTCCGGGTGGACGTCGACGGCGACCGGCTGTCGGTCGAGGCGGAGCGGCCGGGCCCGGCCGCCTGACCTGCGCTTGCCGGGTGCTTGCCCGGGCCGCCGCGATATCCGCTCCGTCCGGGGTTGCCAGGACGGGGCGGATGTGGGGGAGGATGGCAGGGACCATACGAAGGGAATTCCACGGTGAGCATCGACCCGTCCTCGATTCCGAATTTCGGGGGCCAGCCCGAACCTGAGCCGTCGGGGCCTGATGGTCCCGTCCTGCCCGACCAGGACCTGGTCAAGCAGCTCCTCGACCAGATGGAGCTGAAGTACGTCGTCGACGAGGAGGGTGACCTCGCCGCCCCGTGGGAGCAGTTCCGCACGTACTTCATGTTCCGCGGCGAGGAGGAGCAGCAGATCTTCTCCGTCCGCACGTTCTACGACCGTGTCCACGGCATCGACGAGAAGTCGAAGCTGCTGGAGGCGATCGACGACTGGAACCGCCGGACCCTGTGGCCCAAGGCCTACACCCACACCCATGACGACGGCACGGTCCGTCTGATCGGTGAGGCATCGATGCTGATCGGCACCGGCGTCTCGCTCGAACACTTTGTGTCGAGCACGGTCAGCTGGGTTCGCGCCTCGATCGAATTCGACAAGTGGATCGTCGAGCAGCTCGGCCTGGAAGCCGAGATCGAAGGCGACTCCGACCAGAAGCCGGGCGACGACGAGGCCTGACGCACGTACGTCTCACCCAGCTCGGCTGCGTGGGCCCGTGGAGCATCCGCTCCACGGGCCCACGTCCGTTCCGGCAGGCAGACGCCGGGGCCGGTCGGGGTGTCAGAGCCGCTTGAGCCGGGTTGCCGCCTCCTGGAGGACGTCGACGCTCTTGCAGAAGGCGAAGCGGACGAAGGGCGCGCCCTGGTCCTTGTGGTCGTAGAAGACGGCGTTGGGGATGGCGACGACGCCGGCACGTTCGGGGAGGGCCCGGCAGAAGGCGAAGCCGTCGGTCTCGCCGAGGGGACGGATGTCGGTGGTGATGAAGTACGTACCGGAGGGGCGGAAGACCTGGAAGCCGGCGTCGGTGAGGCCGGTGGTCAGGACGTCGCGCTTGGTGCGCAGGTCGTCGCGGAGGCCGGTGTAGTAGCTGTCGGGGAGGGCGAGGGCCTCGGCGACCGCGTACTGGAAGGGGCCGGCCGAGACGTAGGTGAGGAACTGCTTGGCCGAGCGGACCGCGCCGGTCAGTTCGGCCGGTGCGGTGACCCAGCCGACCTTCCAGCCGGTGAAGGAGAAGGTCTTGCCGGCCGAGCTGATGGTGACGGTGCGTTCGCGCATGCCGGGGAACGACGCGAGCGGAAGGTGCTCGCCCTCGAAGACCAGGTGTTCGTAGACCTCGTCGGTGATGACGAGGAGGTTGTGCCGCACCGCGAGCTCGGCGACGGCGGCGAGTTCATCGCGGGTGAGGACGGTGCCGGTGGGGTTGTGCGGGGTGTTGAGGAGGATGAGCCGGGTGTTGTCGGTGATGGCGTCGCGCAGCTCGTCGAGGTCGAGCCGGTAGGCACCGGACTCCGGGTGGGCGCGCAGAGTCACCGGGACGCGGCGGCCGCCCGCCATCGCGATGCAGGCGGCGTAGGAGTCGTAGTACGGCTCCAGGGCGATGACCTCGTCGCCCGGTTCGAGCAGGGCGAGCAGCGAGGCGGCGATGGCCTCGGTGGCACCGGCCGTGATCAGGACCTCGGTGTCCGGGTCGTAGGACAGGCCGAGGTGGCCGTAGAAACGCTGTTGGTGGGCGGCGACGGCGGTGCGCAGTTCGGGGATGCCGGGGCCGGGCGGGTACTGGTTGCCGCGGCCGTCGCGCAGGGCGCGCACCGCTGCCTCTCTGACCTCCTCGGGTCCGTCGGCGTCGGGGAAGCCCTGGCCGAGGTTGATGGAGCCGGTCCGTACGGCAAGTGCCGACATTTCGGCGAAGATCGTGGTGCCGAACTCGGCGAGGCGTCGATTGAGCAGCGGTCGGTCCATGCGCGCCATCCTCCGCCGAACCTCTGGACTTCCTCAACTGTGCTTTGAGACTCCGCGGCGAGGGCATCAGCCCCGCACCAAGGACAGTGACGGCCGGCAACGGGGGCGGCCGACGGCGGCACGGGACGGTGCCGCGGCACAGGCGCCGGTCCGGAGCGGATGACTCGCTTCGGTGGCGCACCGGGCGATGGACGGAGCGATGCTCCCCCACTGCCTGAAGGGCGTGGGAGGTACCCCCCACGCTTCGGGGGAACGAGAGGAGTGTGAGGCAGATGGGAATCGCAGTCTTCCTGGTGATCTGCGTGGTGGTGATCGGCGTGGTGGCCGTGGCCTCCCGGCTCGGCACCGGTGGGAGCGGCCGCAGCTACGGGTCGGGCGGCGGCAACAACGGTTCGGGCGGCGGCAGTTGGTGGGCCGGCGGTGACTCAGGGTCGAGCGGTGGCCACCACGGCCACCACGGGCACCACGGGGGCCACTCGTGCGGCGGCGGCTCCTCCTGCGGCGGCGGAGGAGGCGGCTGCGGTGGCGGTGGTGGCGGCGGTGGCTGCGGCGGTGGCGGGGGCGCCTGAACCGCGCCGGGACATCTGAAGAACGAAACGCGGCTTCCGGACCACCGGACGGCCCCTCAAAAGGGACACATGCGGGGGCGCGTGCGATGCCGCATATGCGCCCGGCGGGCGTTGGTGACCGTTCACCAACGCCCGCCGGGCGCACTGGCGTTGAACAGATGAACTGCATGGCCCTCTAGGGGATGAGAACCCGGAGAAGATGAGTAAAGACGCTGTGAGTGAGCGGTCATTCATGATTCCCTCTTCATAGAGAATCCCCCACGTTCTCCGATCCCACGTGGGCACGAGCCGGCAGGCAGACGTACATTCCTGATCCTTAACGGGCGGGCCGGCCCACCATTCCACTGCGTGCTTGCGGAGCCGACCCATGCTCACCACTCTGAAGACGGCGTACACCGATACCCGTGCATCCGACCTCGCCTGGGCGTTGGGCAGGGAACCCCTGCCGGCCCTTGCCGTACTTGATCTCCAACTCCATGGCGCACACGTGCAGTTGAGGCTGCTCGGCGCCTCTCACCAGGTGATTCTCGAAGAGGAGAGCGGCAGCTGTTCCGAGACGGTCGCCTGTATGCCGGGCAGCAGCACCCCGCTGCCGCTCGGTGTGGCAGAACGCCTGGGCGACTGGGAGTACGAATTCGCCGCCCATGTGGAGACCCTTTCGCGGGGCTCCTTCGCAGGCCGGGCACAGGAGTTGCTGGCGCTGGTCGCCGAGCATCCGCACGGCCTGGCCGGTACCTTCCCCGGCTCGCCGCACGCCTTCACCGCGATGCTGGCGCAGTGTCAGCAGGGGCAGGTGCGCTGGCGGACCTGGCACGCGTACCCGCAGGAGGGCCGCCTGGTGGCCACCCGTACCCGCGTGGGCGTACGTGCGGCGGTCGCGGCGGTCTAGCGCGGGACCGGCGGAAGTGAGTAGGCGGGTCGGCGGGGCTGGTTGGCCGGGGGTGTGCGGGGACGTGGGGTGTGACGGGCGCGTGGTGCATGCGCCCAGAGTGCGGAGAGCCGTCGGGGCGCGTACGGGGCTGTTCGCGCCGGGCGCACAGCGCGGCGACTCCCGCCGTCCGGTGCGCGGAAACAACGCCCCAGCCGGCGTACGCAACCCGGCAGACTGCACTCGTGTGGGTGACCAAAAGCCAATGAACCGTCACGTAGCGTTCGCCCCATGAACGACCCGCCAGAGCCCGCTCGCACCGGCGTCGTCGTGCCGCCGGAGGCCGTTCCGTCGGAGGCCGTGCCACCGCCGGCCCGGCTCCCCGTGCCGGCCGGGCTCGGCCGGCTGCTGGTCCTCGCCGTGGTCTTCGTCTGCGCCGCCTGCGGTCTGGTCTACGAGCTCGAACTGGTCGCGCTGGCAACGTACTTGGTCGGCGACTCGGTCACCCAGGCCTCGGTCGTGCTGTCCGTCATGGTCTTCGCGATGGGCGTCGGCGCGCTGCTCGCCAAGCGGCTGCGGTGCCGGGCGGCGGCCGGGTTCGGGGCGGTCGAGGCCGGTCTCGCGCTGGTCGGCGGCTGTTCGGCGATGGCGCTCTACGCCTGCTTCGCCTGGTTCGGCCAGTCCCGCTCCGCGCTCGTCGGCTTCTCCCTGCTCATCGGCGTCCTGATCGGTGCCGAGGTGCCGCTGCTGATGACGCTGATCCAGCGGGTCTGCCGGCAGGACGCGGGCGGTGCGGTCGCCGACCTGTTCGCCGCGGACTACGTCGGTGCCCTGGTCGGCGGGCTGGCCTTCCCCTTTCTGCTGCTGCCGTGCCTCGGACAGCTGACCGGTGCGCTGGTCACCGGTGCGGTCAACGCGGTGGCCGGCGCCGCGCTGGTGCTGTGGCTGTTCCGCCGTGATCTGACCGTCCGCGCCCGCTGGACGCTGCTCGGCGTCAACGCCCTGGTGCTGGCGTTGCTCGCCGCGGGCATGGTGCTGGCCACGCCGTTCGAACGGGCCGCCCGGCAGGCGGTGTACGGCGCCTCCGCCCGGGTCGCGGTGCAGACCGGCATCCAGGAGGTGGTGATGACCGGGGGCACGGGGGACGGAACCGGTGCGGGACAGGAGAGGAAAGGTTCCGGCCGGCCGCTGGAGCTCTATCTGGACGGCCGGCTGCGGGTCAGTGCGGACACCGAATTCCGCTACCACGAAGCGCTGGTGCACCCGGCGATGGCGGCCGGCCGGCACGCCCGGGTGCTGGTCCTCGGCGGCGGCGACGGCCTCGCGGTGCGCGAGATCCTCCGCCACCCCGCGGTCCGCTCGGTGACCGTCGTCGAACTCGACCCCGGCGTCCTGCGGTTGGCGCGTACGGACCCCGGACTCGCGCGCCTCAACCACCACTCGCTCGGCGACCCGAGGGTCCATGCCGTCACCGCCGACGCCTTCGAGTGGCTGCGGGAGCAGGGCGGGAACAGCCCCCGGCGGTACGACGTCATCGTCTCCGACCTCCCCGACCCCGGCATCACCGCCAGCACCAAGCTCTACTCCCAGGAGTTCTACGGACTGGCGGAGCGGATGCTGGCCGACGGCGGGCGGCTGGTGGTGCACGCCGGGCCGCTGGCCGCGCGGCCACGGTCGTACTGGACGGTGGACGCCACCATCAGGTCGGTGGGCCTGGCGACCGTGCCGTACCAGCTGCCGGGCCGGCCGGCCCACTTCTACGGCGGCCCGGACCGCGCGGCGCCGGACACCCCCGCCGTCCCACCGCCCGGCCGGCTGCGGTACTGGGGCTTCGTCCTCGCCGCGGAGCACCGGCCACGCTTCGGCCTCGCGCCCGATGCGCCCGCGCCGGCGGGCCTGACCTCCCAGGAACTGGAGGCCGGGCGCCGGGGCGCCGCCCGCTCCCGGATCTCCGGCCTGCCGGCGTCGACGCTGATGCATCCGCGGTACCAGGACTGAGCGGAGACCCGCCCGACAGCCCCGCAGCGCAGAAAATTGGGTGCACGCGGGCACGGGTCCCGGGGGTGCTGGGTAGGCTCCCATGTCATGGAGCATGAGGTGTACGTTCCGTTTCCCGTCGGCACCGTGCGGCAGGCGCTCGCCGAGCCGGAGCGGGTGGCGCGCTGTGTCCCGGGAGTCCAGCTCGACGCCGATGCGGCCCCGCACTGCCCCGAGGGTCGGCTGCGGCTGCGGGTAGGAAGCTCCACCATCACCTATCGCGGCTCGCTGACGGTCACGGACGGCAGACCCGGCGAGGACGGTACCGAAGCCGCGGTGACGGTCGAGGTGAAGGGCGCCGAGACGCGGGGCGACGGAGCGGTGGCGCTGACGCTGACCGTACGGCTCTCCCCGGCAACCGAGCCCGGCCCCGGCACGACACTGAGCTGCGCCGGCACCGTCCACAGCGACGGCCGGCTCGCCGAGGTGACCGACCAGGCCGCGGCCTCCGCCGGCCGCCGGCTGCTGGACCGTTTCGGGGAGAACCTGGCCGAGGACCTGCGCCAGCGGCCACCGGCGGCCAACGGGGACTCCGGCCGGCCGGACGTCTTCGACACGGAGGTACCGCCCCCGTCCCTGGACCCGCTCAGCGACGAGGACGCCATCGAGAACGCCGTCGAGGAAGCCATCGAGGACGCCGGGGACGACATCGACCTGGGCGACGCGGTGCACGAGGTGACCACCGGGCCCCCCTACGACGACGACCTGGACGGCGTCGCCCCCGCCGAGGCCGCGCACGCCCGCCGCACGATGATCGGCCGCAGCGCGGAGGAAGTCGACCACGCCCCGCCCCGCGGCCGGTACGCCCCCGTCCCCGCCCCCGAGACCAACGCCACCTCCCTCACCCTGCGCTGGGCCGCCCCGGCGGCCGCGGTGGTCCTGGCCTCTGCGGTGGTGGTGGGACGGGTACTGCGGCGTCGCCGTTAGTTTTCCCTCCCACGTTGTCGGCTGCGGCGCCGTGGTGGTCTCTCGCCGTTGCGCCTGGCGGCGGGCGTGGTGTTGTCGGGTGCGGTGCCGCTCCTCCGGACTTCGTCCTGCGGCGCGGCCCCTCCCGTGGGTGGGTGGGAAAGCTGGGTGGGGGCGGGCGTTGAGTGTCCCGTTGCTGTTACTGGATCCATGAGCGTGCACCCGCCCCCTTACGGGCACCCCCACCGGTTTATTTCCTCCCACCCACGGGAGGGGACGGGCCGGAGGGGTCTTGTTTGTGGACGTAAAGCGAAGCAGTCCACAAACAAGACCCCTCCGGTCCGTCACCGCACCCGACAATCCAACGCCCGCCGCAGGCGCCACGGCGAGACGACACACGGCGGGAAAGCCGACAACGTGGGGATATGGTCAAGAGCGTGAGGAGCGACAAAGACACACAGGCCCCGCCCGACGCGGTGGGTGTGCGGCTCGCGGCCGGGGCGGCCGAGGTGACCGTGCAGCCGGAGAACGGCTGCCGGATCGGCAGTCTCCGCGTCGGCGGTACGGAGTTGCTGCGGCAGGGCGCCACGTACGGCTGCTTCCCGATGGTTCCGTGGTGCGGCCGGATCGAGCACGGGCAGTTCCGCAACGGCGGTCAGCTGCACCAGATGCCGGTCAATGCCGCGCCGCACGCCATCCACGGCACCGGCCGCAACCTCCGCTGGCGCACCGCGCGTTCGAGCGCCACGGCGGCGGCCTTCATCTACGACCTCACCGACCCGGCCGCCTCCTGGCCGTACCCCGGTCAGGTCACCCACCTTGTCGAACTGGCCGAGGACGGCGGCTCGCTCACCCTCACCATGGGTGTCGAGGCGACAGCCGACTCCTTCCCGGCGCAGGCCGGCTGGCACCCCTGGTTCCGGCGGAACCTGGGCGAGGGCGGTGAGGACGTACGCCTCGACTTCGCGCCGGAGTGGCAGGAGGAGCGCGGCGCCGACCACCTCCCGACCGGGCGACGGATCACGCCTGGGCCCGGCCCCTGGGACGACTGCTTCGGTATGCCGCGCGGGGTGGATGCCACCCTCACCTGGCCGGGCCGCCTGGAGCTGAGGATCACCAGCCGTGCCGAGTGGGTCGTGATCTACGACGAGCAGGAGGCCGCGGTCTGTGTCGAGCCGCAGTCCGGCCCGCCGAACGGCCTCAACACCCTGCCGCGGCTGGTCACCCCCATCGACCCGCTGGAGATCTCCACGACCTGGAGCTGGCGGAGTCTGGGTTAGGCGTGGCCTGTGGATCCGCAGGCGCCGGTGATCCGTAAGGCACGCTCTGCGCACCGCATAAGCTCATGGGCATGAGTGACGACGTGCGCGGCGCGCTGCTGCAACAGATCAAGGACAAGGCCGTGGTGCACGGCAAGGTGACGCTTTCCTCCGGCAAGGAGGCCGACTACTACATCGACCTGCGCCGGATCACCCTGGACGGCGAGGCCGCGCCGCTGGTCGGGCAGCTGATGCTGGACATCACCGCCGAGCTGGACTACGACGCGGTCGGCGGGCTGACGCTCGGCGCCGACCCGGTCGCCACGTCGATGCTGCACGCCTCCGCCGCGCGCGGCCGTCGGCTGGACGCGTTCGTCGTCCGCAAGGCTCAGAAGGCGCACGGTATGCAGCGCCGGATCGAGGGCCCGGACATCACGGGCCGCCGGGTGCTGATCGTCGAGGACACCTCCACCACCGGTGGCTCGCCGCTGACCGCGGTCGAGGCGGCGCGCGAGGCGGGTGCCGAGGTCGTTGCGGTCGCGACGATCGTGGACCGCGGCGCCGCGTCGGCGATTGCCGAGGCCGGCCTGCCTTATATCACGGGCTACCAGCTCGGCGACCTCGGCCTGGCCTGAGGACGTCGGAGGGGCGCGGTAGCTGGTACCTGCGGCTCTGACCTGCGGTTTTGTTAAGGGGTGCGCTGTTTCACGTGAAACGGCGCACCCTTTTCGTCCGAGGGCCGGACGGTGATGTGGAGCTCCCGGCCCAGTCTGGGAAGATGTGCTCGGCGAAGTCCTCGCCCCCCATGGTCAGGGCCAAGAACGCACACCCGCATACACAAGGAGCGGACAGATGCCCATCGCAACCCCCGACGTCTACAACGAGATGCTGGACCGGGCGAAGGCAGGCAAGTTCGCCTACCCGGCCATCAACGTCACGTCGACGCAGACGCTGCACGCCGCGCTGCGGGGCTTCGCCGAGGCCGAGAGCGACGGCATCATCCAGATCTCCACCGGTGGTGCGGAGTTCCTGGGCGGTCAGTACAACAAGGACATGGTGACCGGCGCGGTCGCGCTCGCCGAGTTCGCGCACGTCGTCGCCGCCAAGTACGACATCACCGTCGCGCTGCACACCGACCACTGCCCCAAGGACAAGCTGGACGGCTATGTCCGCCCGCTGCTCGACATCTCCGCCGAGCGCGTGGCCAAGGGCCAGAACCCGCTCTTCCAGTCGCACATGTGGGACGGCTCGGCCGAGAACCTGGCCGACAACCTGGCCATCGGCCAGGAGCTGCTGGCCAAGGCGGCCGCCGCCAAGATCATCCTTGAGGTCGAGATCACCCCGACCGGCGGCGAGGAGGACGGCGTCACCCACGAGATCAACGACGAGCTCTACACCACGGTCGACGACGCGCTGCGCACCGCCGAGGCGCTGGGCCTGGGCGAGAAGGGCCGCTACCTGCTCGCCGCCTCCTTCGGCAACGTCCACGGCGTCTACAAGCCGGGCAACGTCGTACTCCGCCCCGAGCTGCTGAAGGACCTCCAGGAGGGCGTCGGCGCCAAGTACGGCAAGACCGCCCCGTTCGACTTCGTCTTCCACGGCGGCTCCGGCTCCACCGAGCAGGAGATCGCCACCGCGCTGGAGAACGGCGTGGTCAAGATGAACCTGGACACCGACACCCAGTACGCCTTCACCCGCCCCGTCGCGGACCACATGTTCCGCAACTACGACGGTGTGCTGAAGGTCGACGGCGAGGTCGGCAACAAGAAGACCTACGACCCGCGCAGCTGGGGCAAGCTGGCCGAGGCCGGTATGGCCAAGCGCGTGACCGAGGCCTGCGCCAACCTGCGCTCCACCGGCACCAAGATCAAGTAGTCCGTCCCGTAAGGGTCAGAGGGCCCCGCATCTCCGGGTGAGGTGCGGGGCCCTCGCCGTGCACGGACCCCTGCCGCCGGGCAAGCTCGCGATATGAGCGCACCGTACGAAACCCCGGCCCCCGGCGGCGTCCGGCTTGCCTCGGCGCAGGGCCGGTGGGTGCTGACGACGGCCGTGCTGGGCTCCGGTATGGCCTTTCTCGACGGCACGGTCGTCAATGTCGCGCTGCCGAGGATCGGCCGGGATCTCGATGCGGATCTGGCGGTCCTCCAGTGGACCGTCACCGCCTACCTGCTCACCCTCTCCTCGCTGATCCTGCTCGGCGGCGCCCTCGGCGACCGGTACGGCCGCCGCAGGGTCTTCGTCATCGGTGTGGTCTGGTTCGCCGCCGCCTCCCTGCTGTGCGGGCTCGCTCCGAACGCCGGGATGCTGATCGCGGCCAGGGCGCTCCAGGGCGTCGGCGGGGCGCTGCTCACCCCCGGTTCGCTGGCGCTGATCCAGGCGGTCTTCCACCCCGACGACCGGGCGCGGGCGGTCGGCGCCTGGTCGGGGCTGGGCGGGGTGGCCGCGGCGGTCGGCCCGTTCATCGGCGGCTGGCTGGTGGACGGCCCCGGCTGGCGCTGGGTGTTCTTCCTGAACGTGCCGCTGGCGGCGGTGTGTGTGCCGGTGGCGCTGCGGCACGTACCGGAGACCCGGGAGCGGGACGTCGGCGAGCGGCGGGGCTTCGACGTACCGGGCGCGGTGTTGGGGGCGCTGGCGCTGGCCGGGGTGAGCTATGCGCTGATCGCCGCTCCGGGACGGGGCATCGCGCCGGGCGTGCTGGTGCCCGCGGTCGCGGGGCTGCTGCTCGGGGTGGTCTTCCTGCGCGTCGAACGGCGCAGCCCGGACCCCATGCTGCCACCGTCGATCTTCGGCATCCGGCTGTTCTCCGCGATCAATGCGGTCACGGTGTGCGTCTACGCCGCGTTCAGCGGCTTCTTCTTCCTGTCCGTGCTCCAGTTGCAGGTCGTGGCGGGCTACTCGGCGCTGCTCGCCGGCACCGCGCTGCTGCCCACGACGGTGCTGATGCTGCTGCTCTCCGCCCGCTCCGGCGAGCTGGGCCAGCGCATCGGCCCGCGGATCCCGCTCACCGTCGGCCCGCTGCTGTGCGCCGCCGGGATGCTGCTGATGATGCGGGTCGGACCGGGCGCGGCGTACTTCGCCGATGTGCTGCCCGCGCTGGTGGTGCTGGGCATGGGGATGGTCACCCTGGTCGCCCCCCTCACCTCGACCGTGCTGGCTTCGGTGGACGTGGACCGGGCGGGCCTGGCCAGCGGCATCAACAACGCCGCGGCCCGGGCCGCGGGCCTGGTCGCGGTGGCCGCACTGCCGCTGCTGGTGGGCATGGGCCCGGAGTCCTACCGCTCGGCCGACGAGTTCGCCGCGACCTTCCGGCGCGCCATGCCACTGCTGGCGGGCGTCCTGCTGGCCGGCGCCCTCATCGCCTGGTTCATGATCCGCCCCGCAACGCTGCGCGCCGCAACCCCGCCCGCGGAGGAGCGCTGCCACCCCGAGTGCACGTACCACTGCGGGGTGAACGCACCGCCGCTGGACCCGGGCGGCGGCTAGGAGGCCTTCCCACGTTGTCGGCTGCGGCGCCGTGTGTCGTCTCGCGGTTGCGCCCTTGGCGGCCCTCCCACGTTTTCGGCTGCGGCGCCGTGGTGGCTTGTCGCCGTTGCGCCTGGCGGCGGGCGTGGGTTTGTCGGGTGCGGTGCCGCTCCTCCGGACTTCGTCCTGCGGCGCGGCCCCTCCCGTGGGTGGGGGGATTTCTCGTGGGGGCGGGCGTTGAGTGTCCAGTGGCCCGTTACTGGGTCCCCCAGCGTGCAACCGCCCACCTACGGGCACCCCCACGGTCTTCTTTCCCCCCACCCACGGGAGGGGACGGGCCGGAGGGGCCTGGTGTGTGGACGTAAAGCGAAGCAGTCCACACACCAGGCCCCGGAGGTCCGTCACCGCACCTGACAGCCTCGCGCAGCGTCCCCGCCCGCCGCAGGCGCAACGGCGAGCAACCACCACGGCGGGACAGCCGACAACGTGGGAAGGAAGCCCAAGCGCAGCGGAACGTAAGGGAGACTGGACCCATGCCCATTCACGAGAACCTGCTCGGGGGTCCGCCCCCGACCCATCTGCCCGACGACCCGGAGCCCCGTGAGCTGCTGGCCGCGGGCACCGCGCCGTCCGATGTCGCCGCGAAGTACCCGACCTCCTCGCTGGCCTGGGCGCAGCTCGCGGACGATGCGTTCGCCCAGGGGCGGGTCGTCGAGTCGTACGCGTACGCCCGCACCGGCTACCACCGCGGTCTTGATGCGCTGCGCCGGGCCGGCTGGAAGGGCCACGGCCCGGTGCCGTTCGAGCATGAGCCCAACCGCGGCTTCCTGCGGGCGCTGCACGCTCTGGCCCGCGCCGCCCAGGCGATCGGTGAGCAGGAGGAGTACGAGCGCTGCACGGCGTTCCTGCGCGACTCCTCGCCGACCGCGGCCGAGACCCTCTCCTGAGCTGCGGGGCCGGGCCCGCCTGGTTCTCTGACCAGGCGGGCCTTGCCTTCTCCGGGGACCATTGCGGAAGATGCCCGGTGGGGACCGGGGCCCCCGTGCCGACATGGCAGGGGCGGACCGCTACCCGGAGTACGTTTCGAGGAGACAGCGATGTCCCACGAGGTAACCGGCGGGGCTCAGGAGTCTGAGACCCCTAACCTCGACTTCGCAGGTACCACCCCGTACGAGGACTACGTCCAGGCCGATGTCCTCACCCATCTCCAGCACCCGCTCTCCGACGACCCCGGCGAGATGGTCTTCCTGGTCACCACCCAGGTCATGGAGCTGTGGTTCACGGTCATCGTCCATGAGTGGCACACCGCGGCCGCGGCCCTGCGCCGCGACGATCTGCCGGTGGCCATGGACGCCCTGCGCCGCTCGACCTATGAGCTGGAGGCGCTGAACGCCGCCTGGAAGCCGCTGGCCAGGCTGACCCCGGCGCAGTTCAACTCCTACCGCAGCGCGCTCGGCGAGGGCTCCGGATTCCAGTCCGCGATGTACCGGCGGATGGAGTTCCTGCTCGGTGAGAAGTCCCCGTCCATGCTGGTGCCGCACCGTGGCGCGCCCCGGGTGCACGCCGAACTGGAGAAGGCCCTCCAGGAGCCGAGCCTGTGGGACGAGGTGCTGCGACTGCTCGCCCGGCGCGGTTACGCCGTGCCCGAGGCCGTGCTCCGGCGGGATCCGGCGCAGCGCTACGAACCGGAACCGGCCGTCGAGGCCGCCTGGGCCGAGGTCTACGCCGGTCCGCAGGAGTCCGAGCTGGTCCGGCTGGGAGAGGCGCTGACCGATGTCGCCGAGCTGGTCTGGCGCTGGCGCAACGACCATCTGGTCGCGACCCGGCGGGCCATGGGGGCGAAAATGGGAACTGGTGGTTCCGCGGGTGTGGCCTGGCTGGAGAAGCGGGCCCGCAAGAACGTCTTCCCCGAGCTGTGGACGGCGCGCAGCCATGTCTGAGACACCCGGAATCCCTGAGAACGCCGGCGCCGCGGAGGCTGCCGAGGAGCGTGAACTGTCCGTGCGCGCACGGCAGTTGGACGCCGATGATGCGCTCGCCGCGATCCGCGACCGGTTCGTCCTGGATGGTGTGACCGATCAGGCCTCCGGCGAGGCTGACGTCTACCTCGACGGCAACTCCCTGGGCGCGCTGCCCCGTGCGGTGCCCGGCCGGCTGGCCGATGTCATCAACCGCGAGTGGGGCGAGCTGCGGATCCGCTCCTGGACCGAGTCCGGCTGGTGGACCGCGCCCCAGCGGGTCGGCGACAAGATCGCCCCGCTGATCGGGGCGGGCCCGGGCCGGGTGGTGGTCGGCGACTCGACCAGCGTCAACATCTTCAAGGCCGTGGTCGGCGGCGTACGGATGGCCGGCAAGGGCTGCACGGAGATCCTGGTCGACGCCACGACCTTCCCGACCGACGGCTATATCGCCCGCTCGGCGGCCCGGATGACCGGCCTCGCGGTGCGGCCCGTGGAGCCCGCGCGGATCGCCGACGAGGTCACCGAGCGCACCGCGCTGGCGCTGGTCAACCATGTCGACTACCGCACCGGCGAGCTCAACGACCTGCCCGGCATCACCAACGCGCTGCACTCGGCGGGCGCGCTCGCCGTCTGGGACCTGTGCCACAGCGCGGGCGCCCTGCCGGTCGGCCTCGACGCCCACCATGTCGACCTCGCCGTCGGCTGTACGTACAAATACCTCAACGGCGGCCCGGGTGCGCCCGCCTACCTCTACGTCCGCGAAAGCCTCCAGGAGCGGTTCGAATCGCCGCTGCCCGGCTGGAACTCGCACGCCGATCCGTTCGCGATGGACCCCGGCTACACCCCCGCCGACGGCATCGCGCGCGGCCGGGTCGGCACCCCCGACATCCTCTCGCTGCTCGCCCTGGAGGCGGCGCTGGAGGCCTGGGACGGGGTCGCGATCGAGGACGTACGCAGCAAGAGCCTCGCGCTGACCGACTTCTTCCTGGAGTGCGTCGGTGCGTACGTACCGGCCGGCCGGGCCCGCTCGGTCACACCGCGGGAGCACCAGCGGCGCGGCAGCCAGGTGTCGCTGGCCTGCCCGGGAGCCGGTGAGGTGATGGACGAGCTGATCCGGCACGGGGTGGTCGGCGACTTCCGCCACCCGGACGTGCTGCGCTTCGGCTTCACCCCGCTCTACACCTCCTTCGCCAACGCGGAGCGGGCCGCGTGGGTGCTCGGCGAGGTGCTGGGGGCGCTGCCCGACGTGGGCCCGGCAGGGACCGGCGGGTGAGCGTGGCGGACGAGGAGACGGCGCTGCTGGGGCTTGCCCCGGTGGCGCCGGACCGCACGGTGGCCTACGGGCCGCATCCGGACCAGATCGTGGATCTGTACGGGCCGCGGGCGGGCGCGGGGGCTGCGGCCCCCGGCCCGCTGGTGGTCCTGCTGCACGGCGGGTTCTGGCGCGCGGCGTACGACCGCCGCCACCTGTCGCCGCTCGCCGCCGCACTGGCCGGTCAGGGGCTGCCGGTCGCGCTCGCCGAGTACCGCAGGGTCGGCGCGGGCGGCGGCGCCCCGCAGACGTTCGAGGACGTTTCGGCGGCCGTCGGGGCGGCGGCCGGCGCGGTGCCCGCATCGGGGGGCACCGTGCTCGTCGGGCACTCCGCCGGCGGCCATCTCGCCCTGCTCGCCGCCGCCGGCCCCGGCACGCCGGTGACCCGGGTGATCGCCGTCTCGCCGGTCGCCGATCTGGCCCGCGCCCATGAGCTGGGACTGAGCAACGGTGCGGTGGCCGAACTGCTCGGTGCCGGCCCCGGCCTCCCGCAGCGCCTCGCCGCCGCGGACCCGGCCCGCCGCCCGCCGCCCGGCATCCCGGTCACGATCCTGCACGGCACCGACGACCCGGACGTCCCGCTCGACCTCTCCCGCCGCTACGCCGCGGTGAGCCCGGCCACGACGGAGCTGCGTGAGCTGCCCGGCGTGGGCCACTACGCGGCGGTCACCCCCGGCACCCCGAGCTGCGACGTCCTCTTCGCGCTGCTGCACCTACCGGGGGGTACGGCTCCAGTTACCAGGTAGTACTTGAGACGGACGCCGGGAAATCCCCACTGGTGGGGACGCCGGTGGCGCTGCATTTGCTTACCGTTGTCAGCGTGAAACAGACGACCCAGACGCAGAGCACCCTGCGTTCAGAGGCCCGGATAGCCCATGGGGCGCTGCACCGGCTGCGCCAGGACCTGTTCGTCGACGCCTTCGCCTTCCGCCCGATGCCGCCGCTGGAGGACGCCAAGGTGTCCCGCTGGGTGCCCTGGCTGCCGGAGCGGATCCGCCACTGGGCGCGCTGGCTGCCGCACTTCACCGTCGGCTTCTTCTCGGTGTGCGTCTTCCTGGCGTCCCTCACCGTCGGCTACGACCTCGGCCCGGTGCGCAGCGTCCTGACCGCAGGCCTCTGTGTGGTGGTCGCCGTCGCGCCGACGGTGACGCTCTTCCGACCGGTGGGCGCCTACTGGCTGGCGCTGGTCGCCTTCGTGGTGTCGGTCTTCGCCGAGCAGGTCTTCTCTCCGTACGGCAGCGTCTTCGGAGGCCTCGGCTACCCCACTCTGCTGGCCGTGATGGTGCTGGTGGTGCTGCGCACCCGGCCGCGGCTGGCGGTGGAGATGTGGCTGGTCACCATTGCGGTGGGGGCGGCCGTGACGGCGCTCGCCGGGCGCGACACGAGCGACCTGGCGCCGGTGTCGTTCTTCAGCGGGGTGGTGCTGCTCGCCGCCGCCGCCGTCCGCGCCTGGCGCGAGGAGCGCCGGCAGGTCGTCGAGACCCTGACCGCCACCGCCGAGGAGCGCTCCCGGCGCACGCTGCTGGAGGAGCGCGCCACCATCGCCCGTGAGCTGCACGATGTGGTCGCGCACCATATGTCCGTCATCGCCATCCAGGCCGAGGCGGCTCCGTACCGGGTCGAGAACACCCCGCCGGAGCTCGCCACGTCCTTCGCGACGATCCGCGAGAACGCGGTCGCCGCGCTCACCGAACTGCGCCGCATCCTGGGCGTGGTCCGCTCCGAGGACCCGGACGCCTTCGCGGAGCGCGACCCGGAGGCCCCGCAGCCGACGCTGGCCAGCCTCGACTCGCTGCTCAACAGCGTTCGCGGCGCCGGACTGGTCGTCGAAGCGGTGGTCACCGGTGCGCCGCGCCCGCTGCCGCAGGGCGTGGAGCTGTCCGCGTACCGGATCGTCCAGGAGGCGCTGAGCAACGCACTGCGCCACTCGCCGGGCGCCGAGGCCCGGGTGGAGATCTCCTACGTCCTGGGCGGGATCGGCCTGCGGATCGTCAACGGGACCCCGAGCCGGCTGGCCAAGCCGTCGCCGGGCGCGGGCCATGGCGTGCTGGGCATGCGTGAGCGGGTACAGATGCTGGGCGGCGAGATCACCGCCGGCCCGACCGAGGACGGCGGCTTCGAGGTCGCGGCGTTCATCCCGGTGTCGCATGCGGCCGGGGAGACCACCACTGGGGGGACGGCATGATCCGGGTACTGATCGTCGATGACCAGGTGATGGTCCGCGAGGGCTTCTCCGTCCTGCTCAACGCCATGCCGGACATCGAGGTCGTCGGGGAGGCCGTCGACGGCCGTCAGGCGGTGCACAAGGTCGCCGTGCTCAAGCCGGACGTCGTGCTGATGGACATCCGGATGCCGGAGATGAACGGGCTGGAGGCGACCCGGGAGATCGTCGCGGCCGACGCGGACGCCAAGGTCCTGGTGCTGACCACCTTCGACCTCGACGAGTACGTCTACCAGGCGCTGCGCTCCGGGGCCAGCGGCTTCCTCCTCAAGGACGCCTCGGCCGGCCAGCTCGCCGAGGGCGTGCGCATCGTCGCCTCCGGCGAGGCGCTGCTCGCGCCCACCGTCACCAAGCGCCTGATCTCCGAATTCTCCCGTCTGGGTACCCCCAGGGCTCCCGCCCAGGAACGCATCGCCGACCTCACGGAACGCGAGACCGAGGTCCTGGTGCTGGTGGCCCAGGGGCTGTCGAACGGGGAGATCGCCGAACATCTCGTCGTCGCCGAGTCCACCGTGAAGACCCATGTCAGCCGGATCCTGGTGAAGCTGGGGCTGCGCGACCGGACCCAGGCGGCGGTGTTCGCGTACGAGGCGCGGCTGGTGACGCCGGGCGGCTGAGCGCCGCCGCGGAATCGGGCAGCGGCCCCGGCACGCCGGCCTTACGGCTGAGGGATCTCCCGGACCAGGTGCGAGCTCCAGGGGCACCAGATCAGCCCCGGCAGGAAGGGGCCGCCGGCCTCGTCCAGATGCTCTTCGACGTACGGGGTGGTGGCGTCGCAGACCTCGATGGCGAAGTCGAAGAAGTCGATCGTCTCCGGGCGGAGGTGGAAGCTCCAGCGCCAGTTGTACGGCGCGGAGCGCTTCTCGATCCTGCCGATGACATGCGGCTCCGACCTGGTCGTGCCGTTCAGGAGGTCGCGTGCGTGCTGGATCTTGCGGGGGTCGGTGAGCTTGATGACGAATTCCGCGCGGGTGACATCGGTCATCACGAAGTAGGCCGCGGAGCCGGCCGTGGTGCGGTGCGTGGCGTCGCTCGCCGGCTGTCCCTGGGCGGGCCCGGCGCCTGTGACGGCCAGCAGCGCTGCCGCCGCGAGCATGCCGATCTTGGTGGTGATACGTCGCATGGTCCCCTCCGATGCCGCGGGTCGTGATCACGACCGTGCGTACGGAAAGTAACAACGAGATCACGCACTGCTCTATGGTTACTCCTGGTTATCACCCCGTCAGGTGAAATCGCGGGGAGTGACTGGCCTTCGGTCGCCAGGTGTGCTCTGTCCACACCCTGTGGATGCGCCGCCGTGTCCGTCCGTGCCCGTCTGTGCGCACAAGTACGCCGCCGGAGTCCGCTACAGCTCCGGCGGCGTACGTATGGGGGTGCGGCGGTTCACGGGGAACCGCCGCCCGGGATCAGCCGATGTCGCGCCGGCGGAAGCCGGCCAGCCCGACGACGGCGAAGAGCGCGGACAGCGCCAGCAGCCAGACGAACGGGGCCGCGGTGGCCTCGGCGCCCGGGAGCTTGGGGAGGTGGCTGTAGGGGGAGAGGTCCATGGCCCACTGCGGGAGATCGAGCGAGGGGCCGATCCAGCCGAGGGTCAGGCAGCCGCCGACGAGCGCCCACACGGCGGTGGTCGCCTTGGGGAGCAGGCCGAACGCGAGGACCGCCAGGCCGGCGAGCGTCCAGACCGCGGGGGCCTGGGAGAGCGTGGCGGCCAGTACCGGCACCAGCTGCCCGCCGGGGTCGTCGACGGAGAGGCCGTAACTCAGGCCCAGGGCCAGCCCGCCGGCGGCCAGGACGACGACGGTGCCCAGGTACGCGACGACCAGGTGGCCGGCGGCCCAGCGCAGCCGGCCCACCGCGCCGGCCAGTACGGGCTCCGCCCGCTCGCCGGTCTCCTCACCGCGCAGTCTGAGCACCGCGCCGACCGCGTAGAGCGCGGCGACCATGCCGAGCATGCCGGCCATCGTGGCCAGGAAAGCCTCGGTCAACTCCTGCTGTCCGCCCATCCGTTCAAAGATCTCCCGGGTCCGCTGGTTGCCGCCGACCAGGTCCGAGGCGCCCTCGGCTATCCCGCCGAAGACCCCGCCGGCGCACAGGAAGCCGGCCGTCCAGCCCAGCAGGGTGGTGCGCTGGAGCCGCCAGGCCAGGCCGGACGGGCCTGCCAGGGAGCGCGGCGCGGCCGCCGGTCCGGGGCGGGCGGGCAGAAAGCTCATGCCGAGGTCACGGCGGGCGGTCAGGGCGTACGCGACCGAGACGGCCAGGGCCGCCCCCGCGGCGAAGAGCAGCAGCACCCACCAGCGTTCGCCGGCGTACGGGCGGAGGTTCTCCGACCAGCCGATGGGTGAGAGCCAGGTGAGCGGGGAGCGGGCATCGGCGGTGGCGGCGTCGCCCGCGGCGCGCAGCGCGAAGGCGGCGCCCAGGACCGCTCCGGTCAGCCCCTTGGCCATCCGGGCGCTCTCGGTGAGCTGGGCGGCGATGGCGGCCAGACCGCCGAAGAGCATGCCGGTGCCGCCGATGGCCAGGCCGAGGGCGAGCGAACCGGCGGCCGGCTGACCGGAAGCGGTGAGGCCGCCGGCGATCAGCGCGGCGAGCCCGGCGTTGGCGAGCGCCGCCGTCAGCACGGCCGCCGTCAGCGGAGCCCGGCGGCCGACCATCGCGGCGGACAGCAGCTCCTGACGCCCCGTCTCCTCCTCCTCGCGGGTGTGCCGGACGACGATCAGCAGGCTCATCACCGCGGCGAGCACGGCACCGAACCCGGCCATCCGCCAGGCGATCAGCCCGCCGACGGAGTCGCCGAAGACCGGTCCGTACAGCGCGCGCATCGAGGCGTTGGCGTTCATCGAGCCGGCCAGCTCAAGGCGCTCGGCGGCGGTGTCGTACAGCGTCTCGAAGGACGCCCCCATGGAGGCGACGACGAGGCCGAGGGCCAGCACCCAGGCCGGGATCAGCACCCGGTCGCGGCGCAGCGCGAGCCGCAACAGGGCGCCGGTGCCCGCGAGATGGCGGGGTCGGGCGGCGCGGATGGGGAGCGCCGGGGCTGCCGCGGTCATCGCGCGCCCCTCCCTTCGGCGGATACGTCGGATACGTCGACTGCGTCGGATACCTCGCCGTGCGGCTCGTCCTGGTAGTGGCGCAGGAAGAGCTCTTCCAGGGTGGGCGGGGTGCTGGTGAGGCTGCGGACGCCGGAGGTGCTGAGGGCGCGCAGTACGGCGTCGAGCTTGTCGGTGTCGACCTGGAGCCGGACGCGGTGGCCCTGACCGCCCTTGATCGGCTGGCCGGCCAGATCGTGCACACCGGGCAGTGTCGACAACCCGTTGGGCGGGCCGGCGAGTTCGGCCACGACCGAGGTACGGGTCAGATGCCGCAGCTCCCCCAGGGAGCCGGATTCGACGGTCCGCCCCTTGCGGATGATGCTGACGCGGTCGCAGAGCGCCTCGACCTCGGACAGCACATGGCTGGAGAGCAGGACCGTACGGCCGCGGTCGCGCTCCTCGGCGACACAGGTCTGGAAGACCTCCTCCATCAGCGGGTCGAGCCCGGAGGTCGGTTCGTCGAGGATCAGCAGGTCGACGTCGGAGGCGAAGGCGGCGACCAGGGCGACCTTCTGCCGGTTGCCCTTGGAGTAGGTCCGCCCCTTCTTGGTGGGATCGAGTTCGAACCGCTCCAGGAGTTCGGCCCGCCGCGCGGCGTCGAGGCCGGCCCGTCGCCCGCCACCGCCGGAGCGCTTCGCGCCGCTGCCTTGATGCAGCCGCCCGTAGAGGTCGATGACCTCGCCGCCGGAGAGGTTGCGCCACAGGGTCACATCGCCGGGGACGTAGGCGATACGGCGGTGCAGTTCGACGGCGTCGTGCCAGGGGTCCTTGCCCAGCACCTCGGCTGTGCCGCCGTCGGCGCGCAGCAGACCGAGCAGTACGCGGATCGTGGTGGACTTCCCGGCGCCGTTGGGGCCGAGGAAGCCGTGCACCTCACCGGCCTCGACGGTCAGGTCGAGGCCGTCCAGCGCGTGGGTCCGCCCGAAGGACTTGTGGAGACCGTTCACCCGGATCGCGGGAGCGGGAGCGATTGCCTTGGTCATGCTTTGGAAGCTACGCTTGTTTCACAAATTTGTGAAGTTAAGAAACCGTATAAAGTCGGGTGGGTGGCTCTGATCAGGGGAGATGATGCGGATATGAGCGAGCAGCAACAGCAGAGCGGCCCCCCGAGCGCCCAGGAAGCGATCTCACAGTTCGTCGAGCGCTTCGCCTCCCAACTCGTCGACGCGGGGATGGCGCGGATGCCCGCCCGGGTCTTCGCCTGCCTGCTCGCCTCCGACTCCGGCGTGCTGACCTCCGCCGAACTGGGCGAACGCCTCCAGATCAGCCCCGCCGCGGTCTCCGGCGCGGTCCGCTACCTCTCCCAGGTCGACATGATCAGCCGCGAGCGCGAGCCGGGCTCCCGCCGCGACCGCTACCGCGTCCACAGCGACCAGTGGTACGAGGCCCTGGCGCGCCGGGAGAACGTCCTCACCCGCTGGGAGGCCACCCTGCGCGACGGCGTCGAGAGCCTGGGCCAAGCCTCCCCCGCGGGGCGACGGCTCAACGAGACGCTGGCCTTCTTCGAGTTCATGCAGAAGGAGCTCGCCGGGATGCTCCAGCGCTGGCGCGACCACCGCGACCAGCTGCGCAGCGAGTACGAGACCCCCTAGCGGCCACTCTCCGGCCTGCGCGGATCTTCCGGACGGCCCCCCGCTCACCCGCTCCGCGGCAGCTGGAGCCGCCAGGCCCCCGTCTGCACGGTCCACGTACGGGTCCTGACCGGGCCGCCGACCACCGCGTCCGCGCGGTAGTGGAAGTCCGCCCCGGACACCGTCACCGCCCGCGCCCGGGCCCGTACCGGCCGTGCCCCGCCCGGCCAGTGCACCACGACCTCGGCCAGCTCACCGCCGCCGGCCACCGTCCGCGCCCCGGCCGTGCCGTCCGTCCCCGCGTGGGCGCCCGGCACCACCGACACCCCGCGCACCGGCCGGTCCAGATCCGCCAGCACCACCCCGTCGGCCTCGATCCGCAGCCGCTGGGCCGGGACCCGTGCCCGCCGCCCGGCCGTGGGCGCCAGCAGCGCCAGCGCCGTACGGGCGGTCCGCGCGGCCGGCCGCCACCACGGCCGCTGCCCGTCGACAGCGCCGGCCGCACCGCCCCACGCCTCCGGTACGGTCCGCGGTCCCCTCGCACCCAACGGGGCGAGCGGATCGGCCGGGGCGGCCGCCCCCGGCACATACGCCCTGGTCCCCTGTCGGACCGCCTTGCTCCCGTCGCTGCCGCACGGGATCCGCAGCCCGCCCAGCACGATCCCGTCGCTGTCGTCCGTGAGCAGATCCATCGGCCGCTCCCCGCCGTCCAGCACCGCCCGCGCGGCGGCCACGGTGTCCGTGGGCACGCCCAGCGACCGGCTCAGCGCGACGGCCGCCGGCGCCCCGACCGGGACCATCGACAGCGGCACCCCGGCCAGCTCGCGCTCCTTGTGCAGCAGCCCCACGACCCGCAGCAGCGCCCGGTCGTCCCCGATCACCACCGGCCGCCGCTGTCCCCGTCGGGCCAGCATCCGGGCAAATTCCTCCGGCCCCTCCGGCAGGCAGATTTTCGCCCCCGCGCCCGCGCACAGGACATCCTTCGCGATCCGCACGGACTCACCGTCCGTACTGCGGGCGACCGGGTCGATGACCACGAGCAGGGGGTACCCCCGAACGGAGTCCACGGGAGAGTGCCCAGAAGGCTGCGCCGACACCTCGGTCCTTCCTCAGGTAGCATCTCGGTGCAAGAGCCCCTTGCGCTATTGCGCCAGGGGCTTCGTCTATTCCGGGGCACCGGTTCGACGGCTCTAGCGATGACGGACGCGTGAACACGCACGCAGGCGCCATCCACGCACGTTGGACATGCCCCGCCCGGAAGGGGTGTACGCCTGTGCCCGCACTTGTGCTGCTCGGTGCTCAGTGGGGTGATGAAGGCAAGGGAAAGGCCACCGACCTGCTCGGTGGATCCGTTGACTATGTGGTGCGCTACCAGGGCGGCAACAACGCCGGCCACACGGTCGTCGTCGGCGACCAGAAGTACGCACTGCACCTTCTCCCTTCCGGAATCCTCTCGCCGGGGTGCACCCCGGTGATCGGCAACGGCGTCGTTGTCGACCCCGCGGTCCTGCTCTCCGAGCTGAGCGGACTCAACGAGCGTGGCGTCGACACGTCCAAGCTGCTGCTCAGTGGTAACGCGCATCTGATCACGCCGTACAACATCACCGTCGACAAGGTGACGGAACGGTTCCTCGGCAAGCGGAAGATCGGCACCACCGGCCGCGGCATCGGCCCGACCTACGCCGACAAGATCAACCGCGTCGGCATCCGTGTACAGGACCTCTACGACGAGTCGATCCTCACGCAGAAGGTCGAGGCGGCCCTCGACGTCAAGAACCAGCTGCTCACCAAGCTCTACAACCGCCGCGCCATCGAGGCCGGCCAGGTCGTCGAGGAGCTGCTGGGCTACGCCGACCAGATCAAGGGCTACGTCGCCGACACCACCCTGATCCTCAACAAGGCCCTCGACGACGACAAGGTCGTGCTCTTCGAGGGCGGCCAGGGCACGCTGCTCGACATCGACCACGGCACGTACCCCTTCGTCACGTCCTCGAACCCGACCGCGGGCGGTGCCTGCACGGGCGCCGGCGTCGGCCCCACGAAGATCAGCCGCGTCATCGGCATCCTCAAGGCCTATACGACGCGTGTGGGCGCCGGACCGTTCCCGACGGAGCTGTTCGACGAGGACGGCGAGGCGCTGCGCCGCATCGGCGGCGAGCGCGGTGTGACCACCGGCCGTGACCGCCGCTGCGGCTGGTTCGACGCGGTCATCGCCCGCTACGCGACCCGCGTGAACGGTCTGACGGACTTCTTCCTCACCAAGCTCGACGTCCTCACCGGCTGGGAGCAGATCCCGGTCTGCGTGGCGTACGAGATCGACGGCAAGCGCGTCGAGGAGCTGCCCTACAGCCAGACCGACTTCCACCACGCCAAGCCGGTCTACGAAATGCTGCCGGGCTGGTCCGAGGACATCACCAAGGCGAAGTCCTTCTCCGACCTGCCGAAGAACGCCCAGGCGTACGTCAAGGCGCTGGAGGAGATGTCCGGCGCCCCGATCTCGGCCATCGGCGTCGGCCCCGGCCGCGACGAGACGATCGAGATCAACTCGTTCCTGTCGTAGTCCCGTTCGCCCCAGGGGCCCGCGCACCGTCAGCACACGACGGCGCGCGGGCCCTTGTGCGTGCCGCCTGTGCTCGAACGAGTGATCCGATGGGGAATGCCCCCGGCTCTGCCCGCGGCTGACAACACTGGCTTTCGACCTGAAAGGAGTGCAGCATGACGGTTATGGCCGAGCGCACGTCTCACATGCAGGTAGAGGAATTCGAGCAGATCGCCTCCGCCGCGCCCGAGACCGTCACGTTGGAGTTCATCGGCGGACGGATTGAGGAGAAGTGCGTGCCGGACGGGGATCACGGCGAGATCGTCAAGTGGCTTCAGAAGCGCTGTATGCAGCATCGTCCCGATCTCTGGTTGTACGGGGACGATCGCGGTCTGAGGGTAGAGGCGTACCGCATGGGCCGGGCGCGGCCCGACGGAGCGCTGGCCGCGGACGGCTACTTCGCCGGCAAGGGCGAGTGGGCCGACCCCGACGGCGTCCTGATGACCGTGGAGATCACCTCGTACGACGGGGACACCGAACGGCGTGACCGGGTGGAGAAGCCGGCCGCCTACGCGGCCGCGGGCATTCCCGTCTATCTCGTCGTCGACCGCGACTGCTGCGCGGTCGTCGTCCATACCGACCCCGACCCGCAGCAGGGCCGCTACCTCGACATCCACGAGGCCCCCTTCGGCAAGGAGATCACCCTCCCTGATCCGGTCGGCATCACCCTCGACACGGAGATCCTCAAGACCTACGTCCGCTGACGTCCTGCTGCCCCACCCTGGTGTAGCTGCGCGGCTGTTCGTCGTTGCCGAGGAAGGTGCGGCGCAGGGTGCCGTTGTCGGTGAGCCGGAGGACCGAGGTGTTGTTCGGGTCGCAGCCGGGGGTGGGACGGTCGACGACCGAGGGGCCGATGGTCAGGGCGCCGTCCTCGGCCCCGTACAGGTCGGCGTGTGCGGTGCAGCGGCGGCCGCCGGGGCCCACGACGAGGGTGGTGAGCACGGTGCTGCCGGCCGGGGCCCGGCGGAGGGTCAGCCGCTGGGGGCCGTGGCCGTCGGAGGTCGGGTGCTGCCAGGTGCCGAGGAAGCCGGCCGGGACGGCGTCGTCGGCGGGGCGGGAGCGGTGCAGTACCGCGGTGCGGCCGGCCGCCGCCCATCGCAGGGTGCCGGCGCTGCCGGCCTCCAGGGTGTGCTCGCCGAGCGCCGCACAGCGGCCGGCCGGGACGGACCGTACGACCGTGGTGTCCAGCCGCAGCGCTGGGCGCCCGTCGTGTGCGAGGACCGATACCAGCTTGGCGTCGCTGCGGCACTCGTAGTTCGCGCCGAGGCTGGTGCTGTTGGCGACCACCTCGCCGACCTTGCCGTTGCTGATCACGAACCGGCGCTGCTGTCCGGTGGGCGCCCCGTCCCGCAGCACCGGGCCGGACCAGGTGCCGAGGTAGCGGGCGGGGATGTCGGAGGCACGGTCGACGGCGCCGGCGCGGTCGTCCGCGGCACCGAGCAGGGGGACGGCGACGGCGGTCGTGGCGGCCGCGGCGACGGCGGTGGCGAGGAGGGGGAGCCAGCGGCGGCGGCGCCGGGTGGCGGCCGGGGCCGGCCGGGGCGCGGTCGTGGTGACGGTGAGGGTCGGCGGCTCGCGCCCGGGCAGGGTGTCGGTGTCGAGGAGCTGCACGGCGTGCCGGCCCAGGCGCGCGATCAGCTCGGCGGGCAGCCAGGGGGTGGCCGCGGGGCCGGCCGGGGCCGCACCGAGCCGTTCGGTGATCTCCTCCGGCGTGGGCCGGGCGCCGGGGTCCTTGGCCAGGCAGTCCTCGATCAGCGCCCGGATCTCCTCCGGCGTCCCGGCCAGATCCGGCTCGTCCTGCGCGATCTTGAACATCACCGCATGGACGCCCGCTGCGGCGCTGCCGAACGGCTGCCGCCCGGTCGCCGCATACGCCAGCACCGACCCCACGCAGAACACATCGCTGGCCGGCCCGACCCGGTGCCCCTGGACCTGCTCGGGCGACATGAAGCTGGGGGAGCCGACCACCGTGCCGCTGCGGGTCTGGGTCTGGTCGCCGACCGTGTCCAGCGCCCGCGCGATCCCGAAGTCGATGACCCGCGGTCCGTCGATGGTCAGCAGCACGTTGGACGGCTTCAGATCGCGGTGCACCAGCCCGACGCCGTGGATGTCGCGCAGCGCACCGGCCAGCCCGTACGCGAGCCGTTGCAGCGAATGACCGGGCAGCGGCCCGTAACTGCCGCGCGCACCACCGCCGTACGCACTGCCGACGACCTCTTTCAGGGTCGGGCCCGCGATGTACCCCGTGGCGACCCAGGGGACCTCGGCCTCGGTGTCCGCGTCGAGCACCGGGGCGGTCCACTGCCCGCCGACCCGCCGCGCGGCCTCCACCTCCGCCCGGAACCGGTCCCGGAACTCCTCCTCGGCCGCCAGCCCGTCCTTCACCAGTTTCACCGCGACGGTCCGGCCGCCCTCCGAACGCGCGAGGTAGACCCGGCCCATGCCGCCGCTGCCCAGCCGCCCGATCAGCCGGTACGCGCCGATCCACTGCGGATCACCGGCCACCAGCCCGCACAGGCCGTCCATCCGGGCGCCCTCCCCCGTCTCGTCCGGCGCCTGAGGCGCAGTCGGCAGCAGGCGTCCCCCGAGCGTAGGCGGGCACCGATCGCGCAACGGCCGACAGATCGTTACGAGGGGGGAACGATCGGGGAGTGGACGCCCCGTCAGCCCTTTTTGCGGTACGAGACCGCCTGCCCGCTGTCGGAGATGCGGCGAAGTGTGCCGTCCACCAGCTCCAGGGTGCTCGCTTCACCGGGGTGGCAGGCGGCCGGACCGGAGACGACGGTGGACGGACCGAGGCGGACCGGGGGGCCCGGACTGGCCAGGGTGGCCGCGAACTCGCAGCGGTAGGTGTCACCCGTGGCCGTCATCGTCAGAACGGTCTCGCCCTTCTTGCCCTGGGTGACGGTCATCCGCCGGACATTGGTGCGCGAGTCGCCGACCGTTCCCTCCCAGGTGCCCAGGTAGTCCGCGGGGATCCCGCCGTTCGCCGCCGGCTGCGCCGACGTCCCGCCGCTCCCGTCGCCGCCCGCCTTCCGTACGCCGCCCTCGTCCGTCAGCAGCGTGTACGCGGTGACCGCACCGGCTCCGGCGAGTGCGAAGGCGAGGACGGTGAGCACGGCGGTCCCGATACGGCGGCGGCGCGGCGGGGCGGCGGGAGCCACCGTTCCACCGGGCCGCGTGGCGGGGCGGGCGTCGGCTCCGTGCGCGGTGTGCGGCGGGTACGGCACCGGGCTGTCGGGTATCGGGGGAGACGGCGGGGCGCTGCCGGGGGCGGGTGTGACGGTGGTGGGGAGGGGAGGCACACCGGGGTGCCCGGCGGTCTGCGCCGGGGCCGCGGGCCGCGCGCCCTGCTGCCTCTCCTCGCCCTGCGGGTTCTCCGCCTCCAGCAGGTCGACGGCGTGCCGCCCCAGGCGGGCGATCAGCGACCCCGGCAGCCACGGCTCCTCGTCCGCGCCCGGCCCGGCGGCGTCGCCGTCCTCCGCCAGGGTCACCAACTGCGCCGGGGTGGGCCGCCGTTCGGGGTCCTTCGCCAGACAGCCGGCGATCAGCTCCCGTAGCCCCTCCGGGACCGCGGAGAGATCGGGCTCCTCCTGGGCGACGCGGTACATCAGCGCATGCGCCGCGCTCTCCGCCGTCCCGAACGCCAGCCGCCCGGTTGCCGCGTAGGCCAGGACCGAGCCGAGGGAGAAGACGTCACAGGCCGGGGTGAGCGGTTCGCCGCGCACCTGCTCGGGCGCCATGAAGCCGGGCGAGCCGACCGCCGCACCGGTATGCGTCACACCGTGGCCGGCCACCGCCTCCAGCGCCCGGGCGATCCCGAAGTCGATGACCCGCGGCCCGTCGATGGTGACCAGCACATTGGACGGCTTGAGGTCGCGGTGGATGATGCCGGCGGCGTGGATCGCGCCCAGCGCCCGTGCCAGCCCGGCCGCCAGGATCCGCACCGTACGCTCGGGCAGCGGTCCGCTGCCGCCGACCACCCGCTGGAGCGAGGGCCCGGCGATATAGCCCGTGGCGAGCCAGGGGATCTCGGCCTCGGTGTCGGCGTCCAGGACGGGCGCGGTCCACTCCCCGCCGACCTGCTGCGCGGCCCGCACCTCCCGCCGGAAGCGCGCCCGGAACTCCTCCTCGCAGGCCAGCTCCGCGCGCACCAGCTTGACCGCGACCGTCCGGCCGCGGTCGGAACGGGCCAGGAACACCCGCCCCATCCCGCCCTCGCCGAGCCGTCCGATCAGCCGGTACGCGCCGATCCGCCGTGGGTCCTGTGGCCCCAGCGGCGCCGGCCCGCCCGGCCGCTCCCTGCGCTCCGGCCGGCCCTGCTGCCCCGCATGTCCCGGCTGTTCCACGATCGTCGCCCTTTCCCCCGTCTGTGCCCGGCCGGCAGCGAGCCGACGCAGGTGCCGCACACACGGGTGCCCGCGGCCCCTCTCCCGCGCTGAGGATATCCAGCGGCCGCCGCCGGGCGGCAGGCGGCGCGGTGTCCGGCGGACGGTGGGAACGGGCCCGTCAACGGACCGAAACTGTCCGAGAGCTGACGGTGATGGACGTTGGATTCCGGTGGGCGGAACTTTCGGGGCAAGGCGAGCGTCGTACGCGTACCGCCACATCCCCCTCGGCGCAATGCAGTTCCGGTCCCGCCCCGCACGCTCCCGTCCCCGCCCGCCGCCAAGGAGACCGTGTGAATCCCGCCGTACGCGCCCTCGCCCGCGCCGCCATGGCGGCGCGCCCCGTGCCGCTCGCCGCCGTCCAGGCCCGGGCCGGCCTCCACGCCCGCTTCGACCACAGCTATCTCGTCCCGTTCGAGATCTTCGGCGCGCTCGCCGCCGACCTCACCGACCGCCGCCGGCCCGGTGGCCCGTTCGCCGCGCTGTGCATCAACGGGCGCCGCTGGTTCCGCTGTTGCTCCGTCTATTACGACACCCCCGACCTGCGCTCCTTCCACGGTCCTCGGCAGGGCGGCCGGGCGCGGTACCGGATCCGCGAGCGGCTGTACGCGGACAACGGAGCGCGCCAGTTGGAGATCAAACTGACCGGACGGCACGGCGCAACGGCCCTCCACCGGCACCCGCTGCTGCCGGACGACGCGGCCCTCGGCGCCGCCCCGCGCCGCTTCCTCGCCGCCGTACTGGAACGCTCCCACGGCATCGCGGTGCCCGACCCCCTGGGGCGCGCCCTGGAAACCGACCACCTCCGGGCCACCTTCGTCGCGGACGGGCAGCGCCTCACCTGCGACGCGGCCCTGCTGTGCCGGGACCCGGAGACCGGCCGCACGGTACGGGCCGACAGCGGGCTGATCCTCGTAAGCACCAGGGGCACCGGACGGACGGCCGAGGCGGACCGCTTGCTGCACGGCCACGGCTTACGGCCCACGGGATTCAGCACCTACCGCGACGGGCTGTCGGCACTCCGGCCGGAACTGACCGCAGGGCGGCGGGGGCGGGCGGGACGGACGGCATTTCCCATCGCGGCGCGGCCGTCCTGAGTGCGGCCCGACCGGGGGGCTGACCATGGCCCGGCCGCGGCACCGGACCGGGCCCCGCTCCCCGCTGGAGCTTCCTACAGGCCGTAGACACTCTGTCCGCGGGCGTGGTGAGCGCCATACAGACTGTCGGTACCGGCAGGCGGACCGTGATCCCTAGTCTGAGGGCGTTCGCCGCGCCGATCCCACGGCGGACCCGAGCGACCCGATCCGAGGTACTGACCGTGACCACGAAGCACCCCGCCGCCCCCGCCGCCGATCCGGCCGCCGGTGCGGCCGTGAAGGCCGACGACCGCGCCCATGTCTTCCACTCCTGGTCCGCACAGGGCCTGATCGACCCGCTGCCGATCGCGGGCGCCGAGGGCTCGTACTTCTGGGACTACGACGGCAACCGGTACCTCGACTTCTCCTCGCAGCTGGTCAACACCAACATCGGTCACCAGCACCCCAAGGTCGTCGCCGCGATCCAGGAGCAGGCCGCGAAGCTGTGCACCATCGCGCCCGGCTTCGCCGTGGACGTACGGTCCGAGGCCGCCCGGCTGATCGCCGAGCGCACCCCCGGGGACCTCGACAAGATCTTCTTCACCAACGGCGGCGCCGAGGCGGTGGAGAACGCGGTCCGGATGGCCCGGCTGCACACCGGCCGTGCCAAGGTGCTCTCCGCCTACCGCTCGTACCACGGCGCCACCGCCGCCGCGATCAACCTGACCGGTGACCCGCGCCGCTGGCCCTCCGACACCGCCTCCGCGGGTGTCGTCCACTTCTGGGGCCCGTTCCTGTACCGCTCGGCCTTCCACGCCGAGACCGAGGAGCAGGAGTGCGAGCGCGCGCTCGCGCACCTGGATCAGACCATCGCCTTCGAGGGTCCGCAGTCCATCGCGGCGATCATCCTGGAGACCGTCCCGGGCACCGCCGGGATCATGGTGCCGCCGGCCGGCTACCTCGCCGGGGTCCGGGAGATCTGCGACCGCTACGGCATCGTCTTCATCCTCGACGAGGTGATGGCGGGCTTCGGCCGTACCGGCAGGTGGTTCGCCGCCGACCACTTCGGCGTCACCCCCGACCTGCTGACCTTCGCCAAGGGCGTCAACTCCGGCTATGTCCCGCTGGGCGGGGTGGCGATCAGCGCCGAGATCGCCGCCACCTTCGACCAGCGCCCCTACCCGGGCGGTCTGACCTACTCCGGTCACCCGCTGGCGTGCGCCTCCGCGATCGCGACGCTCAACGCGATGGCCGAGGAGCGGATCGTGGAGAACGCCGCGGAGATCGGCGAGAAGGTCATCGGGCCGGGCCTGCGGGAGATCGCCGAGCGGCACCCGTCCGTGGGCGAGGTCCGCGGCCTGGGCGTCTTCTGGGCGCTGGACCTGGTCAGGAACAAGGAGACCCGCGAGCCGCTGGTGCCGTACAACGCGTCCGGCGCCGCCAACGCTCCGATGGCCGAATTCGCCGCGGCCTGCAAGCGCGGCGGGCTCTGGCCGTTCGTCAATATGAACCGTACGCATGCCGTCCCGGCCTGCACCGTCACCGAGGCCGAGGCCAAGGAGGGCCTGGCCGCCCTCGACGAGGCCCTGACGGCGGCGGACGCGCACACGGTCTGAAGCCACTGCCCGCAGGTGTGCGGCGCCGACGGCGCACACCACCGTCCGAGCCACCCGCCCGCACGTCGCGGGCCCGCCGGTAACCCGGTGTGGCCAGACGCACCCGGCGGCCCACCGCGGCCCTCGCCTATCGTGGGCGGGGGCCGCTCCCACCTGCGCGGTCATGGACGTCGAAGGGGACGCACACAATGGCCGCCGGCGGAGACAGCTCAGTCATACGTCGCAGCACCCTGCGCCAGCAGATCGCCGATGCGCTGCGCGACGAGGTGCTGGCCGGCCGGCTGCCGTCCGGCCACCCCTTCACCGTCAAGGAGATCGCCGAGCAGTACGGCGTCTCCGCGACCCCGGTGCGCGAGGCGCTGCTCGACCTGTGTGCTCAGGGCCTGCTCGACGTCGAACAGCACCGCGGCTTCAAGGTGCACGCCTTCACCGCCGAGGACTTCCGCGCCATGGTCGAGGCCCGCACCCTGATCATCGAGGGGATCTTCCGCAGCGGCGCCGACCAGGCGCTGCGCACCACCCCCGCCGAGGTGCTGATCTCCATCCGGCGCCGGGCCGAGGAGGCCGAGCGCGCCGCCCGGGCCGGTGACCTGGACGTTCTCATCGGCTACGACCTGCGGTTCTGGCGCGAGCTGAGCAGCATCGTGAACAACGCCTACATCAGCGACTTCCTCGACCGGATCCGCGTCCAGACCTGGATGTTCGCGGTGCCGCTGCTGCGCCGGGTGCCCGACCTCAAGGGCCACCTGTGGGAGGGGCACGGCGCCCTGGCAGACGCCCTGATCCGCCACGACCTGCCGGCCGCCCAGCAGCTGATCGCCGAGTACAACGAGCACGCCCTGGCACTCGTCGGATAGCGGGCCCTTCCGAGGCCCGGTGGTCACCCTCGTCGGATGGCGCAACGGGCACTACGCTGTCCCGACTCGGCCGTAACGGGCCGTACCCGTAGCGGTACGTGCGCCGGTGTCCCCGTCCCCGACCGGAAGCGAGTCCTCACCCGTGGCATGTGACTTGTGGCTGGTACCCCTCGTCGATGTGCTGTGCCACAGCCCCGACAACCCGTTCTCCGAAGAGATCGCCGCCTACGACAAGGCCTTGACGGAGGCGGGACTGCCACCGGTCCCGGTCTTCAGCTACATGCCGGGCCTGTCCGGCGACGTGGCCCCGATCGCCGGCTTCGACTACGACGCCCTGCACTTCCTGCGCCGCGCCTACCTGCTGCGCCTGTGCGGTCTCGAGGTCACGCCGGTCGACGAACTGGGCGGGGACTACGAGCAGTTGCTGGAGATGTTCGAGGCCACCGCGCAGCAGTCGCACCTGGTGTGGCACTACGACCACGCGGGCGCCTACGTCCCGGTCGACTTCCCGCAGCCGCTCGCCAACGACGAACTCCTGGCGGGCGGGGGCCCGCTGGGCTCCTCGCACGGTCTGCTGCGCGAGCTCGAACTGGTCGCGCCGTCCCTGGGGATCGATCCGGCCAATCCGCCGGCCGCACCCGCACCGCCGGCCGGCCCCACCTCGCTGGAGGAGCGGGCGGGCGCGGTGCCCCTGGACGACGGCCCGTTCGCCAGGGAGCGCCATGTGTGGCTGGGCCTGCACGCGGCCGCCACCCGGAGCCTGGGGCAGGGCTCCATGATCGTCTTCAGCTGAACGACAGCGGGCGGGGCGGGGGCGGGGGAGCGGGCCCGCCCCGCCCGGGGGTACGGCAGCGCGCCGGCTGTTCACCGCCCCGGCTCCGGCGGCCGCTGCCGCGGCATGTTCGGGCGCGTACGGTGCGGCACCGTGAACCGCCCCGGCGGCCCCGCTCCCTCGTGCCGCGGCGCCGCCCACGGCACCATCGCCTGGGTGGCCTGCGGCACCGGACCGGCCCGGAACTCCGTCATCCAGTCCGCCGTTTCGGTCCGCACCAGCTCGCCCAGGTCCTCGTTGAACCGCCGCAGCAGCCCCAGACAGCGCTCCACCGCCTCGCTCGCCGTGCCCTCCGCCGGCCCCAGCACCTCGCGTACGCCCTCCACGGCCCAGTCGAACTGGAGCGCCTCCAGCCGCCGGTGGATCGCCTGGGCGGTCGCCAGGTCCCGCATCCAGCCGGCCGTCATCCCGAAGTACCGGTCACAGCCCACACACACCGCGGCCAGCAGCAGCGACAGACAGCCCCAGGGCGCGCCCCCGTCCCAGACCCCGGCGAGGTCCAGCAGCGGCAGCGCCCCGCCCACCGTCACCCCGGCCGCGGCCCCCAGCCGCAGCACCCGCGCCCCGCGCCGCTTGGCCAGCCGGTCGTGCAGATACCAGTCGGCGGAGCGCAGTGCGCCCTCCTCGGACCACAGGTACAGCGCCTCCAGCCGGCCGGCCGGCTCCGCCCAGTCGCCGGGCGGAAAGGCCCGCCCGGCCAGATCACGGCGGCCGCGGCCCCGGCTGCCGTACCGCCGGGCGGGGCGGCCGTCCGCCCGAGGGGGCCCCTCGGGCTGCATCTCCGGCTGACTCACCCGTGCACTCCCTCTCTGCGCTCTCCACGGATACGTGCGGTGCACGCGGGGGCATACGGGACGGCCGTAGCGCGCAGCTCCCTTCCTACCGCCGCACGGCTGGACCCACCCACAAGATCACGCTATTTCCGCCCAGAAGTGGTGCCGGATCGGAGAGTGGGATGCCGGGGATCTCACCCGAAAGAGTTGCCAGGGGCGGCAGCGGTCCACAGCGGGCGCCCACGGTGTCCCCGCGCTCTCCGGTGCTTTCCGGCCGGGCCCCGCCCCGGCGGCCCGGACCCGGCCGCCGTCCGGCCGCCCGGCGCACTCGTCTAGGCTGCCACCGTGAAGGTCCTCGTCATCGGCGGCGGCGCCCGCGAACACGCCCTGTGCCGCTCTCTGTCCCTCGACCCCGACGTCACCGCGCTGCACTGCGCTCCCGGCAACGCCGGAATCGCCGAGGTGGCCGAATTGCACGGGGTCAACGCCCTCGACGGCGCGGCCGTCGCCGACCTCGCCGCCGGCCTGGAGGCCGATCTGGTCGTCGTCGGCCCCGAGGCCCCGCTGGTGGCGGGCGTCGCGGACGCGGTACGCGCCCGCGGTATCCCGGTCTTCGGCCCCTCGGCCGAGGCCGCCCAGCTGGAGGGCTCCAAGGCCTTCGCCAAGGACGTGATGGCCGCCGCGGCCGTCCCGACCGCCCGCAGCTATGTCTGCACCACCCCGGAAGAGATCGACGAGGCCCTGGACGCCTTCGGGGCGCCGTACGTCGTCAAGGACGACGGACTGGCCGCCGGCAAGGGCGTCGTCGTCACCGAGGACGTCGAGGCCGCCCGCGCCCATGCGCTGGCCTGCGACCGTGTGGTGATCGAGGAGTTCCTGGACGGCCCCGAGGTCTCGCTCTTCGCGGTCACCGACGGCGAGACCGTCGTCCCGCTCCAGCCCGCCCAGGACTTCAAGCGCGCCTACGACGGCGACGAGGGCCCCAACACCGGCGGCATGGGCGCCTACAGCCCGCTGCCCTGGGCCGACCCCAAGCTGGTCGACGAGGTCATGGCCTCGGTCCTTCAGCCCACCGTCGACGAGCTGCGCCGCCGCGGCACCCCGTTCTCCGGGCTGCTCTACGCGGGTCTGGCGATCACCTCGCGCGGGGTGCGGGTGATCGAGTTCAACGCCCGGTTCGGTGACCCGGAGACCCAGGTCGTCCTCGCCCGCCTCAGGACGCCGCTCGGCGGACTGCTGCGCGCCGCCGCCACCGGCAACCTCGCCGCCCTGCCGCCGCTGCGCTGGAGCGACGACGCGGCCGTCACGGTCGTCATCGCCTCGCACAACTACCCGGGCACCCCGCGCACCGGCGACCCGATCGAGGGCCTGGCCGACGTCGCGGCCCAGGACGCCCCGGACGCGTACGTCCTGCACGCCGGCACCAAGCGCGACGGCTCCGGCGCGGTGCTCAGCGCGGGCGGCCGGGTGCTGTCCGTCACCGCCACCGGCACCGACCTGACCACCGCCCGGCAGCGTGCCTACCGGGCCGTGGACCGGATCTCCCTGGACGGTTCCCAGCACCGTACGGACATCGCCGCCAAGGTCGCGGACGCGGCGGCGGACACTCCCTAGCCCTCCCCGGACCGGGCCGGACAGCCCCCTGCGCAAGGCGCATATGCCACCTGGGCAGGCCCCGGTCCGTACCACCTCCGCCACGGTTCCCGGCTTTGCCCAAAGCCATTCCATCGAGTGAGCGCTCCGGAATCCGGCTGACGAGAGGAACACCCCCAACTAGGGTGCCGCGCAAGCGTCCTGTGGCCGCCGTGCCGTCCTGCGGCACGGTTTCCACGGTGACGTCCGGCAACTGGCTCACCGGCATTGCGATGTCAGGGGCCGGTGCCACAGTGGTGGTGAGTGAGCTCGCTCGCACCCACTACAACGCGCAACTCTCGCAACGTCCGTCCCGTGTTCTCTCCGTCCGGCTCCATCAGGACAGCAGGGGGTGTACAGGCTCGTGGCAAGTCCGGAAACAGGCGTCCTGGCGGCGCGTGCCCGCGCCCTCGCGGTGCTGCGGATCCGCAGTGCGGCGCTGGCGGTGGCGCTGCTGCCCGCGGCCGTGGCGGTGGTGCTGTTCGCCGGCCGGGCGACCGGCCATTTCGGCGCGGGCGCCACCGGGGCGGCCGTCCGCTGGGCCGTCAGCGGCCTCGCGCTGCTCAGCCTGCTTCTGGCGGCGCTGGTCGCGACGGTCATCGCCCGTGCCCGGCCCGCACTCAGCCCCTCCGTGCCGATCTCCGAGCAGTCGGCCCCCGACCTCTACCGCCTCGTCCGCGACCTCGCCGACCGGCTGGAGGTCCCCGCGCCGTCCGCCATAGCGCTCACCCCGGACTGCGACAGCTGGCTGGAGGACCGTACGCACCGCGCCCACGGCCCCCCGCGCCGCGCCGGGCGCTCCGCCGGTGACCGGGCGTCCGAGGCCCCGGTCCTGGTGATCGGCTCCCCGTTCCTGTGGTGGATGCGGGTCGCCGAACTGCGCGCCCTGCTGGCCCCCGTCGTCGCGGGCACCGGCCCCTCCGCGCAGCCCGACATAGCCGCAGCCCGCCGCTTCATCCGTGGTCTGGACGCCGCCGTCGCGGTCGCGGCCCGCGGCCGGGGCCTGTTGCGCGGCCCCGCGCTCCGCTTCGTCGGCCGGGTGGCCCGGCTGCTGCTGAGGGCCTGCCGCGAACACGCCATGATCATGGAGCGCGCCGTCGCGGCCGCCGCCTCCGAGCGCGCCCAGACCGTCGACTACGGCCTGCGGATCGTCGCCCAGGAGCAGGTCGGTCTGGCCTACGCGGGCTGGGACCGGCTGCTGACCCGGGTCGCGCTGCCCGCCTGGCGGATGGGCCGGTGGCCGTGCCGGCTGGACGCCGGGGTGGTCTCCGCGCTCACCGAGCTCTCCCGCCGCGACCGTCTCGCGGACGGCTTCACCTCCCGTCTGGGCGAGCGTCCGGCCTGCGACCTCCTGGAGGAGCCGGGCGCCATCGACCGCGCCGCCTCCCTGCTGGCCGCCCGGCTCTTCCACGGCGGCCCTGCCGAGCCCGGCCCCGACTGGTCACCGGTCGGCTGGCAGCAGTACCCGGAAGAGGTCGTGGACCGCAAGTGGCGCCTGGAGGCCGCCCGGCTGCACCGCGTCCTCGACGCCCTCCCGCTGCCCCCGCACCCGTCGGCCCCCTCCGCGACCGCGGCCCCCGGGTCAACCCCCGCCGCCGGCTCCCGCGCCGCCCCGACGCTCTCGTACGCCAGCACCCCGGCCCGTACTCCTACGGGCCACCGCCCGGCGGACCACCGCGGTGACGAGCCCGCGGCGCCGCCCGCCGGCCCGACGCTGGCCCGGGTCATCGACCGGCTCGTCCAGGACCAGAGCGCCGGCGACCTCGTCGCCGCCCGGCTGGGCGCGGAGGTCGAGCGCGAGGAGCGCGAGGAGGCCGTCCGCCAGGCCGCCCGCGGCCACTCGGCACAGGACGCGGCAGTGGGCGTGGCCTGGGGCGACGGTATGGCCGAGGGCGGTCTCCCGCTGTTCCCGCTCCAGCCGCCCCGTACGGGCCGTGAGCTGCTCGCCGACCACGTCACGGCCATGGTCTGCTGCGCCGCCGTCGACACCGCCGGTGCCACCCCCGGCCTGGACTGGCTCGACGGCCCGGCGCTGCTGGTCGACGGCGCCCGCCGGGCCGACCTCGGCCGCTCGGTGCTCAGCCTGGTCGACGACGGGGACGCCGAACCGCTCCGCGGCTGGCTGACGACGGTCGGCGTACGGCCCGAAAAGCCGGTCCGGCTGGTGTGACGGGGCGCAGGCCGGCTGCCCCGCCCCCGCCTGACTCCCGCCACACCGGCTGAATGTTCCCTTCCAGTTCGTGTTTCGGGGAGACAGCATCTAAATTCACGACGAAGGGTGACGGAATGAGTGCGTAATGTGATGTGCTGAGGGGCGGCCGGGATCGCTCAGCCGGACGTGGCACCGAGCCGATGGGCCGCGGCCGATGGGGGACGCGGGAGGGGAGTGGAAGGTGGCGACGGAACAGATCAGGCGCTGGGAATCGGGCGCCCTCGCCCACGCGGTCACGGACCCGTTCGGGCAGGGGCCGCTGCCCTGGCTGCGCGGCAGCGAGAACTACTTCGACTCCGGCCGCATCATCCCCTGGTACGTCGACCCCGCCGTCGCCCAGGGCGATCTGCGGGTGCCCGCCCCCCACAAGCACAACGGGCCACGCACCGCCGATGACGTCCACCGCCAGATCAAGGGCTTCGCCACCACCGGCGCGGTGGCCCCCGGTGAGGCGATCGACTTCCGGGTCTCGGTCGACCCGCCCCAGCCGTTCAGCATCGACATCTACCGCATCGGCCACTACGCCGGCGCCGGCGCCAACAAGATCACCACCAGTCCCCGGCTGGCCGGCATCGTCCAGCCGACCCCGCTGGCCGCCGAACGCACGGTCTCCTGCCACCACTGGTGGCTGTCCTGGCGCCTCCAGGTCCCCACGTACTGGCAGCTCGGCGCCTATGTCGCGGTCCTGACGACGGCCGACGGCCACCGCTCCCACATCCCCTTCACGGTCCGCGACGACCAGCCCGCCGACCTGCTCCTGCTGCTGCCCGACATCACCTGGCAGGCCTACAACCTCTACCCGGAGGACGGCCGCACCGGCGCCAGCCTCTACCACGCCTGGGACGAGAAGGGCGCCCTGCTCGGCGAACAGGACGCCGCCACCACCGTCTCCTTCGACCGCCCCTACGCCGGCGCCGGCCTCCCGCTGCACGTCGGGCACGCCTACGACTTCATCCGCTGGGCCGAGCGCTACGGCTACGACCTCGCCTACGCCGATGCGCGCGATCTGCACGCCGGCCGCGTCGATCCGTCCCGCTACCGGGGCCTGGTCTTCCCCGGCCACGACGAATACTGGACAGTGCCGATGCGCCGCACCGTCGAGCGCGCCCGCGACACCGGCACCTCCCTGGTCTTCCTCTCCGCCAACACCATGTACTGGCAGGTCGAGCTCTCCCCGTCGCCCTCGGGCCCGCACTCGCTGCTCAGCTGCCGCAAGCGCCAGGGCCCGGGCCGTCCCGCCCTGTGGCGCGAGGCCGGCGAACCCGAGCAGCGGCTGATGGGCATCCAGTACGCCGGCCGGGTCCCCGAGCCGGCCCCCCTCGTCGTCCGTAATGGCGACCACTGGCTGTGGGAGGCCACCGGCGCCCACGAAGGCGATGAGCTCCCCGGCCTGGTCGCCGGCGAGGCCGACCGCTACTTCCCGCGCACCAGCCTCCCCGAGCACACCCGCCGCATCCTGCTCGCCCACTCCCCGTACCGCGACAGCGAGGGCGCCCGCCGCCACCAGGAGACCTCCCTCTACCGCGCCCCCAGCGGCGCCCTGGTCTTCGCCTCCGGCACCTTCGCCTGGTCCCCCGCCCTGGACCGCCCCGGCCATGTCGACGAACGTATCCAGCGCGCCACCGCCAACCTCCTCGACCGCATCTGCAAGCGCGATTAGGTCTGCCTGGCGGCCGGGCCCGAGGAGCCGCGCCAGGACGTCCCGTCCCGGTCAGGTGTCGTCAGCGCGTACGTACGTCTCAGGCGTCCTCCGCCCTGGTGGTGGGCAGCAACTCCCGGATGTCGTGCGGCAGGGAGTGGCTCAGCCGTTCCATCAGCTCCGGCGCCACCGCGGCGTCCAGCACCTCGAACACCGCGGCCGCCTCCTCCAGGGCCGCCTCTTCCGTCACGCCGCTGCGCCAGGCGATCCGCGCGGCGAAGACCGTGAGATCGAAGCGCTCGCCGTAGCCGGGCTCCGCCGCCCGGCCGGACGCCCGCGGCCAGGGTTCCGCGGAACCCCCGGGGGTCAGCGGTTCCCGCGTCAGCCGGCCCGCCACTTCGTGCGGCAACTGCGCCGCGATGTGCCGGGCCAGCCCGGCCGGCACCCGTTCGGCCACCGTCTCCAGCGTCGCGCGCACGGCTCGTTCCGCCGCCTCCCGGTCCGGCAGTGCGGCGCGCTGCTGCACCAGAGCGAGCAACTCGTGATGCTGCATGGTTCTGCCTCCGTTCCCAGCCGTCGCCGGCCCGGCGGCGCATCGTCCTCGCGGCTGGCCCCAGGCCTCCGCGGGCGCTTCCCCCGGCGCTTTCCCCGGCGCTTTCCTGGTGACGTCGGCCGGGGGGATTCCTTCACCGGCAACGGCTCCAGCGCGTCCATGGTCCGCCCCCCGGGCCCTGTCCGCCACGGGAACCACCGGCCTCGCCACCCCTGCGGCATCGCGGCGTCTCCGCATACGGGAGAATCGGAACGACTCCTGGATCAACCTACGCGGAGGAAGCGTGTCCGGTTTTGTAGAAAAGCCTGAGCCTGTGGAGGTCCCGGGGCTCACCCACCTCCACACCGGCAAGGTGCGCGACCTCTACCAGAACGCCGCCGGTGATCTGATCATGGTCGCCAGCGACCGCACCTCCGCCTATGACTGGGTGCTCCCCACCGAGATCCCCGACAAGGGCCGCGTCCTCACCCAGCTCTCCCTGTGGTGGTTCGACCAGCTCGCCGACCTCGCCCCGCACCACGTCCTGTCCACCGACGTCCCGGCCGGCGCCCCCGCCGACTGGGCGGGCCGCACCCTGGTCTGCAAGTCGCTGCGGATGGTGCCGGTCGAGTGTGTGGCCCGCGGCTACCTCACCGGCTCCGGCCTCGTCGAATACCGCGCGTCCCGCACGGTCTGCGGGCTGTCCCTCCCCGAAGGTCTCACCGACGGTTCCGAGCTGCCGGAGCCGATCTTCACCCCGGCCACCAAGGCCGCCGTCGGCGACCACGACGAGAACGTCTCCTACGAGGAGACCACCCGCCAGGTCGGCGCCGAGACCGCCGCCGAACTGCGCCGGACCACCCTCGCCATCTACCGCAGGTCCCGCGACATCGCCCGCGAGCGCGGCCTGATCCTGGCGGACACCAAGTTCGAGTTCGGCTTCGACGAGCGCCCCGGCGGCGAGAAGGTGCTGACCCTGGCCGACGAGGTCCTGACGCCCGACTCCTCGCGCTTCTGGCCCGCCGACCAGTGGGAGCCGGGCCACGCCCAGCCCTCCTTCGACAAGCAGTTCGTCCGCGACTGGCTGACCTCGCCCGCCGCGGCCTGGGACCGTACGGGCGAGCTGCCGCCGCCGGCCCTCCCGCAGGAGATCGTCGAGCGCACCCGCGCCAAGTACCTCGAGGCCTATGAGCGTCTTACGGGCCGGACCTGGTCGTAACGCGTCGACGCGACCGGTGAAAGGGCCCGGCAAAAGGCCCGGCGGAAAGCGCGAAGACGAAAAGAAACACGACAAGGACACGAAAAGGACCCCGGTCATCGACCGGGGTCCTTTTCTCTCCTGAGCGGACGACGAGGCTCGAACTCGCGACCTCAACCTTGGCAAGGTTGCGCTCTACCAACTGAGCTACGTCCGCATGCGCCGCGCCAGGCTCCGGAACCGGTGGCCACCGCGTGGTGCGGGGTCCACTATAGCCAACCTCGCTCGCGAGCGAGGCGCGCCGCCGCATGACGGTTCTCCGCCCCCAGCTTCGCGGTCGCCGACGAGAGGTAGTTCCGCACCGTCCCCTGCGACAGCGAAGCCCGCTCGGCGATCTCCGCGACCGGTGCCCCGGCCTCGGCGAATTCCAGCACCTCCGCCTCCCGTACGGTCAGCGGCGACTCCCCGGCGCTGATCGCGTCCGCCGCCAACTCCGGGTCCACATAACGGTTTCCGGCATGGACGGTGCGGATGATCTCCGCCAGCCGCTGTGCCGACACGGTCTTCGGCACGAAGCCCCGCACCCCGGCCTCCAGCGCCCGCTTCAGATGCCCCGGCCGCCCGTGGCTGGTCACGATCATGGACCGGCACCCCGGCACCTCACCCCGCAGCGATGTGGCCACTGCCACACCGTCCGCGCCCGGCATCTGGAGATCCAGCACCGCCACATCCGGGCCGTGTGCCCGGGCCATCGCCCGCGCCTCCGGCCCCGACGCCGCCTCCGCGACCACCAGCAGATCGTCCTCCAGCGACAGCAGCGCCGCCAGCGCCCCGCGGATCAGATGCTCGTCGTCCGCGAGCAGCACCCGGATCACCCCGTCACTCATCGCGGCACCTCCGCCGTGGCCAGGGGCAGCTCGACCGTCAGCCGGTACGAGCCGGTGGGGACCGGACCCGACGCCAGGGTGCCGCCCAAGGGGCGCAGGCGTTCGCGCAGCCCGTTCAGCCCGCTGCCGGAGAGGCCGCCGGCGGCTCCGGCGGGCGGGGCGCCGACCCCGTCGTTCTCCATCGTCATGACGAGCAGCGAGCGCTCCGGGTCGATCCGCGTCCGCAGCGCACAGCGACGGACGTCGGCGGCGTGCCGCAGGACGTTCGTGGTGCCTTCGCGGACGACCCAGCCGAGCGCCGACTCCACCTCCGCCGGCAGCCGCACCTCCTCCGCGCCCTCGATACGGCAGTCCACCCCGGCCGCCCGCAGGATCGAGCGGGCACCGGCCAGCTCCGCCTGGAGATCGGCCTTGCGGTAGCCGCGTACCACCTCCCGGACCTCCCGCTGCGACTCCTGGGCGATCCGCTGCACCTCCACCATCTGCTCCACCGCCTCCGGTCGTTCCCTGCGGGCCAGCTGGACCGCCAGTTCGCTCTTCAGCGCGATCACCGCCAGGTTCCGGCCCATGACATCGTGCAGATCCCGGCCGAACCGCAGCCGCTCCTCGGCGACCGCGAGCCGCGAGGCGGTGGTGCGCGCCGCGTCCAGCTGCCCGATCACATGGAGCAGCCAGCCCGTGGGCCGCGTGATCACAAAGCTCCACACCCCCGCGAAGCCGATCAGGAACGCCAGGGCCAGCGCCCCCTGCCAGGAACCGGTGAGCAGTACGGCCGGCACCGCCAGTGCCACCCCGAGACCGGTCAGGGTGGCCAGGAACCTCCGCTTGGACACCAGCAGGCAGTACGCCATGAAGATCGGGGTGAGGGGCGAAGCCATCGCCAGCGTCAGCCCGTTGAGATTGTCCTTGTCGACACCGCCGTTGACGGCGATCAGTGTGAACAGCGCGGTCTCGGCCAGGGCGGCCAGTACCCCCGAGACCACCAGCAGGCGGCGCGGTGCCGGACCGCGGTTGAGGTACCGGTCCAGGGAGCGGTTCAACAGGGGTGCCGCCAGGGCGGCCTGAAGCACATTCAGCCCGGTGGTGAGCGCCAGCAGGGTGACCGGCACGGGGTGGCGCATCGCGTGGTCCATGAGCGGCGTCACCCCGCCGAGCACCGGAAACCAGGGAAGGACGTAGAGGGTCCAGCGGAAGTAGGCATCGATCATGCCCATCCGGCCCCGTCGCCGCCAGCTCGCCCGTAGCCGCCCGATCATCTGCTGTCCGCCCCCGTCGTACCGATTAACGCCCCTGCGCCTCCCCCGCGGCCGGTGCCGCTAGCGCCGCGGCTCCCAGCGGAACCACCGCCGCACAGCAAACAACGTGAGCGCGGCCCAGGCCAATCCGGTGAGCAGCTGCCCCAGCGTCTCCTTGGGGTCCCCGCCGCCGGTCCAGCCGGCCCGGATCAGCTCCATCGCCGGTGACAGCGGGAGCAGCCCGAGCACATCGGCCATCCGCGCCGGAAGGACGTCGAGGGGAACGACCATCCCGGATCCCGCCAAGGACACCATCATGAAGGGCAGCACGGCCAGTTGGGCACCTTCGGCCGACTTGGTCAGGCACGAGGACACCGCCGCGAAGCCGACGACCACGACCGTGCCCAGCACCAGTCCGGCGAACAGGAGGTGCGGCGCCGTGGGCAGGTCGATGTCCAGGACCAGCTCGCCGAGCGCCACCAGCAGGGCGCACTGCCCCAGCCCCAGGAACACCGGCGGAAGGGCCGTGCCCGCCAGTATTTCCCCGTCCCTCAACTCACCGGTGCGCAGCCGCTTGAGGACCAGTTCCTCGCGCCGGGCGACATAGGAGCCGGTGAGGGTGGAGTAGACGGCGAAGAGCAGGACGTACCCGAGAGAGGCCGGCAGCAGCACCGTTTTCACCGAGAGTCCCGTGCCGGACAGATCGATTCCGCTGACCGCCTGTTTCATCGCGAACGCCATGGCGACCGGGATGAACAGGGTGGTGAACAACGCGGACCTGTTACGGCCGAGAAGCGTCAACTCCGCCCTCCCCAGGGAGAACAGACGGGCCGTCGCGCCGGTTTCCGCAGGTGTTGCGGCGTACTGAGGGACGGCGGCTTCCTCCACGCGTGCAGTCATGCGTTCTCCAGCTCCTTTGCCATCTGTAGAAATACCTCTTCCAGGGATGCCGACCGGACGTCCAGGCCGCGCAGCGTTATCCCCTTCTCCTGCGCCCAGAGCAGCACCCCGGTCGCCGCCCGCTGGAGATCGTCGGTCCGCAGCCGGACCGTGCTCCCGGAGATCTCATGACCGGTGACACCCAGTTCCGACAGCGAGGGAAGATCGCCGAGGTGGTATCCGTCGGGCAGCTCGAAGGAGAGGTGCGAGGGGTGCGCGCCGACCACCTCCGCGACCGCCCCGGCCGCCGCGATCCGCCCGTCGTGCAGGATCGCCAGCCGGTCCGCCAGCTCCTCGGCCTCCTCCAGATAGTGCGTGGTCAGCACGATCGTGGTGCCCCGGTCGCGCAGTTCGCGGACCAGCGCCCAGGTCTCATGGCGCGCCTCGGTGTCCAGCCCGGTCGTCGGCTCGTCCAGGAACAGCACCTCGGGCTGCCCCAGCAGCGCCAGCGCCAGATCCAGCCGCCGCCGCTCCCCGCCGGACAGCTGCTTGACGCGTACGTCCTTGCGCCGCGTCAGCCCTACCCGGTCGAGCGCCTCCGCGACCGGCCGGGCCCCCGTGGTGCACCCGGCCCACATCCGCAGGGTCTCCTCGGGAGTCAGCTCCGACGGAAAGCCGCCCTCCTGGAGCATCACGCCGATCCGGGGCCGCACCTTGGCCCGCTCACGGAACGGATCATGACCCAGCACACGGATCTGCCCTCCCGTGGGCGCGGCCAGCCCCTCCAGCAGTTCGAGGGTGGAGGTCTTGCCCGCGCCATTGGTCCCCAGCAGCGCGAACAGCTCGCCGCGCGCGACCGAGAAGTCGACCCCGCGCACCGCCTCGTACCCCGTCCGGCCGCCCGGCCCGGCCTGTTCGCCGCGCCCGCCGTGCGTCCGCCGTCCCTTCGTCCGCCCGCTGCCCCCGCCGTACGATCGCCGCACCCCCGTGACGTCGATCACTACGGCGGAGGCCCCGGGGCGGCCGTGCCCTGTGCCTCCGGTGTTTTTCTCCCCGATGTTCATGGTCACAGCCTTCCGCCGGATCGCGATTGCGGGCAGTGCGGCCTGTCATCGCAGCCGATGACAAATGTCAGTTGCGGAGGGGCGAAGCGTGGCCGAGGAGAAGCGGAGTACGGGGCGGCACCGGGAAATGCAGAAGGCCCCGGTCATGATGACCGGGGCCTTCTCTTTCTGAGCGGACGACGAGGCTCGAACTCGCGACCTCAACCTTGGCAAGGTTGCGCTCTACCAACTGAGCTACGTCCGCAGGCATCCACTCGGCTTTCACCGAGCGGCGCGACAGCTACTCTACCTGATCCATTGGACCGGTCGAGACCGTCAGAGCGGGTGACAGGGATTGCACACTGCGCCTCCCCCTTGGAAAGGGGGCGCTCTACTACTGAGCTACACCCGCGTGACTCCGTGAGGTCCGGCCTTTCGGCCTCGCCCCTCGGCGTGCTCCAGACTCTAGCTGATCAGTAGGGGTGCTGTGCAAGTCGGCTGTGCCCGGCCCGAGGGATGCCGGTAAGTCCGTTAGCGGTTGGCGGCGTTGAAGGCCTCGTAGACCTTCTTGGGGATCCGGCCGCGCGGCGGGACGTCCATCTGGTTCGAGCGGGCCCAGGCCCGGACGGCCGCGGGGTCGGGGGTCACCGCGGTCCGGTGGTAGGCCTTGCCGGACTTGGCCCGCTTGCGGCCGGCCTCGACGAAGGGGGCGAGTGCACCGCGCAGTTTCTTCGCATTGGCGGGATTGAGGTCGATCTCGTACGACTTCCCGTCCAATCCGAAGGTGACCGTCTCTGCGGCTTCTCCTCCGTCGATGTCATCGGAGAGCGTTACTACTACGCGCTGCGCCACGGATATCGGTCCTTTCGTGGAGCGACCCTGTGTTGACATGGGGTGATGCTCCAGATCCGGCTGTTTGGGATCAATGCTTTTTCATTTGTACAGCGATGGGCATTGCATTGTGAAGCCCAGTTAATTTCGTCAGCGTGTCTTCCCGCAATCCGGACTCCGGATCTTTTCGAGGATTTTTCCCGGGGCTGCTCCTGCCGATACCGGGCCGTGATCCGGCGGTCCGTATATCTATGCGCGTAGATTTTCGAACACGGTACTGTGAGGACACCGCCTTACGCACCACACCACCGGGAGTGCCAGTGGCACGCGTCGTAGTCGACGTCATGCTCAAGCCGGAGATCCTCGACCCGCAGGGCCAGGCGGTGCAGCGCGCACTGCCACGCCTGGGCTTCGAGGGGATCGCCGACGTCCGTCAGGGCAAGCGTTTCGAACTCGAGGTAGAGGGTCCGGTCGACGAGGCCGCCCTTGCTCGCATCCATGAGATGGCCGAGACCTTCCTCGCCAATACCGTCATCGAAGACTTCACCGTGCGGGTCGACTCATGACCGCTCGTATCGGTGTCATTACCTTCCCCGGCACGCTCGACGACCGCGACACCCAGCGCGCGGTCCGGGTGGCCGGTGCCGAGGCGGTGCCGCTGTGGCACCGCGACAAGGACCTCAAGCAGGTCGACGCCGTGGTGCTGCCCGGCGGCTTCTCCTACGGCGACTACCTGCGGGCCGGGGCCATCTCCCGGTTCTCGCCGGTGATGGAGACCGTGATCGAGCAGGCCAGGGCCGGAATGCCGGTCCTCGGCATCTGCAACGGCTTCCAGCTGCTCACCGAGACCCACCTGCTGCCCGGCGCCATGCTGCGCAACAACCATCTGCACTTCATCTGCCGCGACCAGAAGCTGCGGGTGGAGAACGCGGACACCGCCTGGACCACCGATTACTCGGCCGGCCAGGAGATCTCCGTACCGCTGAAGAACATCGACGGCCGGTACGTCGCCGACGAGCGCACGCTCGACATGCTGGAGGCCGAGGGCCGGGTCGCCTTCCGCTACCTGGACGGCAACCCCAACGGCTCGCTCCGCGACATCGCCGGCATCACCAACGAGGCGGGCAACGTCGTCGGCCTCATGCCGCACCCCGAGCACGCCGTCGAGCCGCTGATCGGTACCGGCCGTACCGACGGCCTCGGATTCTTCACCTCGATCCTGAAGAAGCTGGTCAACGTCTGATGACTCTGGACACCGTCAAGCACGCAGCCCAGACCCCCGAGGTCGAGCAGCCCTGGGCCGAACTCGGCCTCAAGCAGGACGAGTACGAGCGCATCCGCGAGATCCTCGGCCGCCGTCCCACCGGCGCCGAGCTGGCCATGTACTCCGTCATGTGGTCCGAGCACTGCTCGTACAAGAGCAGCAAGGTCCACCTGAAGCAGTTCGGCGAGAAGGCCCCCGAGAACGACGCCCTCCTCGTCGGCATCGGTGAGAACGCCGGTGTCGTCGACGTCGGCCAGGGCTATGCGGTCACCTTCAAGGTCGAGTCGCACAACCACCCCTCGTACATCGAGCCCTACCAGGGCGCGGCCACCGGCGTCGGCGGCATCGTGCGCGACATCCTCGCCATGGGCGCCCGTCCGGTCGCCGTCGTCGACCCGCTGCGGTTCGGCGCCGCCGACCACCCCGACACCAAGCGCGTCCTGCCGGGCGTGGTCGCGGGCATCGGCGGCTACGGCAACTGCCTGGGCCTGCCCAACATCGGCGGCGAGGTCGTCTTCGACCCCTGCTACCAGGGCAACCCGCTGGTCAACGCCGGCTGCATCGGCGTGATGAAGCACGAGGACATCCACCTCGCCAAGGCCTCCGGCGCCGGCAACAAGGTCATCCTCTACGGCGCCCGCACCGGCGGCGACGGCATCGGCGGCGTCTCCGTACTGGCCTCGGAGACCTTCGACGACACCAAGCCCGCCAAGCGCCCCGCCGTCCAGGTCGGCGACCCCTTCCAGGAGAAGCTGCTCATCGAGTGCACCCTGGAGATCTTCAAGGAGGACCTGGTCGCCGGTATCCAGGACCTCGGCGGCGCCGGACTGTCCTGCGCCACCAGCGAGCTGGCCTCCGCCGGCTCCGGCGGTATGCGCGTCGAGCTGGACACCGTCCCGCTGCGTGACTCCTCCCTCTCGCCCGAGGAAATCCTCATGAGCGAGTCGCAGGAGCGGATGTGCGCGATCGTCGAGCCCGGCAAGGTCGACCGCTTCATGGAGATCTGCGAGAAGTGGGACGTCATCGCCACCGTCATCGGTGAGGTGACGGACGGCTCGCAGCTGGAGATCTTCTGGCACGGCGAGCAGATCGTGGACGTACCGCCGCGCACCGTCGCGCACGAGGGCCCGGTCTACCACCGCCCCTACGCGCGCCCCGACTGGCAGGACGCCCTCCAGGCCGACGACGCCGCCCGGCTGGCCCGGCCGGCGAACGCCGAGGAGCTGCGCGCGCAGGTCCTCAAGCTGGTGGCCTCGCCCAACCAGGCCTCCAAGGCGTGGATCACCGACCAGTACGACCGTTTCGTGCAGGGCAACACCGTCCTGGCACAGCCGGAGGACTCCGGCATGGTCCGCATCGACGAGGACACCAACCTCGGTGTCGCGCTCGCCACGGACGGCAACGGCCGCTACGCCAAGCTCGACCCGTACGCGGGTGCGCAGCTGGCGCTGGCCGAGGCGTACCGCAATGTCGCCGCGTCCGGTGCCAAGCCGCTCGCGGTCTCCGACTGCCTGAACTTCGGCTCGCCCGAGGACCCGGCGGTGATGTGGCAGTTCGCCGAGGCCACCCGCGGTCTCGCGGACGCCTGCCAGACCCTGGGCACGCCGGTCACCGGCGGCAATGTCTCGCTCTACAACCAGACCGGCGACGTGGCGATCCACCCGACCCCGGTCGTCGCGGTGCTCGGCGTCATCGACGACGTCAACCGCCGCACCCCGATCGCGTTCGCCGACGAGGGCCACCTCGTCTACCTCCTCGGTGACACCCGTGAGGAACTGGGCGGTTCGGCCTGGTCGCAGGTCGTCCACGACCACCTCGGCGGTCTCCCGCCGAAGGTCGATCTGGCCCGTGAGCAGCTGCTCGCGGAGATCCTGATCTCGGCCTCCCGCGACGGCATGATCGACGCGGCGCACGACCTCTCCGACGGCGGTCTGATCCAGGCGCTGGTGGAGTCGTGCCTGCGGGGCGGCAAGGGCGCCCGCCTCGTGGTGCCCGACGGGCTGGACCCGTTCGTCCTCCTCTTCTCCGAGTCGGCGGGCCGCGCCATCGTCGCCGTCCCGCGCAGCGAGGAGCTCCGCTTCACCGACATGTGCGGTGCGCGGGGGCTGCCGGCCACCCGGATCGGTGTGATCGACGGCGAAGAGATCGACGTCCAGGGCCAGTTCACCATCCCGCTGGCCGAGCTGAAGCAGGCGCACGAGACGACGATCCCGAGCCTGATCGCCTGAGGCCCGTTCCGGATCCCGGCCCGCCCGGGACCCTCCGCAGCCGCAACGGCCCGCCGGTACGCCCGGCGGGCCGTTGCGCTGTTCCGGCCCGTGAGGTGCGCCCAGGGAGCAGGCCTCTTGCTAGAGATTACGTAATTACGTAATCTCTAGCCATGGATCTCGAACAGCGCGTCGCCGATCTGGAGCGGCGCCTGGCCGCGCTGGAGGAGACGGCCGGCCAAGCTGCCGGCCCGCCGGCGTCCGGACCCTCACCCGAGCGGGAGCCCGGCGACGAGTTGTGGGCCCTGCACGGCCTCAAGGACCAACTCGCCGCACTGGGCGCCGACAACGGCGGGGTGCTGTTCACCGGCGCCGTACGGACGCCGGCCGGGCAGCGCTACGAATGGCAGTACGGCCTGGCCACCGACACCGTGCTGGAGGGCGACTGGGCGGACGCCGCCGAGTCGTTCGCGGCGCTCGGCCAGCCCGTACGGCTGCGGCTGCTGCGCGAGATCCTCGGAGGCCGCTGCACCGCCGCCGAACTCACCGAGCTCGACGGCACGGGCACCACCGGCCAGATCTACCACCACCTGCGGCAGCTGACCGCCGCCGGCTGGCTGCACACCGCCGCCCGCGGCCGCTACGAGGTACCGGCCCACCGGGTCGTACCGCTGCTGGTGATGCTGACCGCCGCCGGGCGCTGACCCCGCCCGCCGACTCTGGGGGAACGCAATGAAGTCCAGGTCCCTGTCCCTGCGCAAGATCTCCGAACAAGCCGCCCGCGCCTGCCTGTTGGCCTTCCTGGTGATGATCGTCACGAGATTCTTCGCCGACTTCCCCTCCTGGTGGACATGGATCCCGCTCGGCCTGTGGGTGCTGATCGGATTCGGTGTGAACCGACGCGCGGCCGGGGCGGCGGAGCCTCAGGTGCCCGGCTCCGCGGCCGTGGCGGTGGAGGTCGACGCGCCGGTCACCGGCCGCTGGAAGGCGCAGAACAGCCCGGCCGACAAGGTCCCCAGCCACGGCACCCGGGCCTACGGTCAGGCCTACGCCATCGACATCGTGGCGGAGCCGGAGGCCGGTGGCCGGCCCGGTTTCGGCTGGTGGCCGGTGGCCCGGCGCGGCGAGGACTTCCCGGCCTTCGGTGCGGATGTGCTCGCCGTCGCCGACGCCACCGTCGTCCGCGCCGACGACCGTCAGCGCGACCACCTCAGCCGTACGTCCTGGCTCGGGCTGCTCTACTTCTTCGTCGTCGAGAGCATCGCCCGTTCCCTGGGCGGCGCCCGCCGGGTGATCGGCAACCATGTGATCCTCGACCTGGGCGACGGCACGTACGCGCTCTACGCCCACCTCGGCCAGGGCTCGCTCACCGTGCGCCCGGGCGACCGGGTGCGGGCCGGGCAGCCCCTCGGCCGGTGCGGCAACTCCGGCAACAGCACCGAACCGCACGTCCACTTCCAGCTCATGGACGGCGCCGACCCGGACACCGCGAACGGCATGCCCTTCACCTGGCGGGGCATCGGCGTCCCACGCAACGGCGAGACCTTCGTGGCGGCCGGGGCGCCGGTGCCGGGGGCCGGCGTCTGAATCCGGGGGCGGCTGTCAGTGGTCCGTCCTAGGCTTCTCCCATGTCATCTGCCGCCCGCAAGCCGCGCGTTCGCCAGTACGACGCGCAGAAGACCAGGGACGCCGTCACGGCCCAGCTGGAGCACGTCCGGCAGGCCGTGGCCGGTCTGGCGGACGACCGGTTCGGGCTGCCGACCCGGCTGGGGGACTGGACGGTGCGGGAGCTGGTGGCGCATCTGTCCATGGCGGTCGGCAGTGTGGCGCGCAATCTGGCGCAGCCGGCGCCTCCGCAGCCGGAGATCACCCTGCTGGAATGGCCCTTCGCCACCGCGCGGCTCGCCGCCGGGATCGACGACGACACCCGCGCCCTGGCTGCCACGGGCGCCCCCGTGGAGCTGCTGGCACGCACCGCCGAGCAGTTCGCGAAGGCCGTACCGCCGGAGCCCGACGACCGGCTGCTGCCCACCCGGGCCGGCGCGATGCGGCTGGCCGACTACCTGGTCACCCGGTGCGTCGAGCTTGTCGTGCACACCGACGACCTGACGGCGGCGACCGGCGCACCGATCCCGTACGACCGCCAGGCGCTGGCCATCACCACCCGGCTGCTGGCCGATGCGCTGGCCGTCAAGGCGCCCGGCGGGTCGGTCGAGGTCAGGGTCCCGCCGTTCGCGGTGGTGCAGTGCGTCGAGGGGCCCAGGCACACCCGCGGCACCCCGCCGAACGTCGTCGAGACCGACCCGCTGACCTGGATCCGGCTGGCCACCGGGCGTACGGGCTGGGCCGAGGCGCTGGACGCGGCGAGCGTCAGCGCCAGCGGGGAGCGAGCCGACCTCGGCGGGCAGCTGCCCCTGATGAGCTGACCGTCGCGTATCTCACACCGGCCCGGCGGAGGGCGCCGGCGACGCGCACGGGGCGGATGTCGTGGCGCCGTACGAGGTGATCGACTTGGCCGGGCGTGCGGTGACACCCCAGGTGGGCCAAGGTCTGCGGCTTCCGCGGGTCCCGGAATCCCGGCTTCGCGGCCGTGAGCACGTCAAGGACGCCCGAGGCATCTTTCATGCACTCATCCAGATCCGCGGCCATCCCCGGTTCGGATGAATCCGCGACCTGCCCTAGACTCAGGGACGTGCCACGTGGTGACGGACGACTCAACCACGACCTGCTCCCCGGTGAGAAGGGCCCCCAGGACGCTTGCGGCGTCTTCGGTGTCTGGGCTCCGGGTGAAGAGGTCGCCAAACTCACCTATTTCGGGCTGTACGCGCTGCAGCACCGTGGACAGGAGTCCGCGGGCATCGCAGTGAGCAACGGCTCCCAGATCCTCGTCTTCAAGGACATGGGCCTGGTCTCCCAGGTCTTCGACGAGACCTCGCTCGGTTCCCTCCAGGGCCACATCGCCGTGGGCCATGCCCGCTACTCCACCACCGGTGCCTCGGTGTGGGAGAACGCCCAGCCGACGTTCCGTGCCACCGCGCACGGCTCGATCGCGCTCGGCCACAACGGCAACCTGGTCAACACCGCCGAGCTGGCCGAGATGGTCGCCGCGCTGCCCCGCGAGGGCGGCCGCGCGACCCAGGTCGCGGCCACCAACGACACCGACCTGGTGACCGCCCTGCTGGCCGGCCAGGTCGACGAGGAAGGCAAGTCGCTGACCGTCGAGGAGGCCGCCCCGCGCGTCCTGCCGAAGGTCAAGGGCGCCTTCTCGCTCTGCTTCATGGACGAGCACACGCTCTACGCCGCCCGCGACCCGCAGGGCATCCGCCCGCTGGTCCTCGGCCGCCTGGAGCGCGGCTGGGTGGTCGCCTCCGAGACCGCCGCCCTCGACATCTGCGGCGCCAGCTTCATCCGGGAGATCGAGCCCGGCGAGATGGTTGCCATCGACGAGGACGGCCTGCGCAGCAGCCGCTTCGCCGAGGCCCGCCCCAAGGGCTGTGTCTTCGAGTACGTCTACCTCGCCCGCCCGGACACCGACATCGCCGGCCGCAATGTCTACCTCTCCCGTGTGGAGATGGGCCGCAAGCTGGCCGCCGAGGCCCCGGCCGACGCGGATCTGGTCATAGCGACTCCGGAGTCCGGCACCCCGGCCGCGGTCGGTTACGCCGAGGCCAGCGGCATCCCGTACGGATCCGGCCTGGTCAAGAACTCCTACGTCGGCCGGACCTTCATCCAGCCGTCGCAGACCATCCGCCAGCTCGGTATCCGGCTGAAGCTCAACCCGCTCAAGGAAGTCATCCGCGGCAAGCGCCTGGTGGTCGTCGACGACTCGATCGTCCGCGGCAACACCCAGCGCGCGCTCGTACGGATGCTCCGCGAGGCCGGCGCCGCCGAGGTCCACATCCGGATCTCGTCCCCGCCGATCAAGTGGCCGTGCTTCTTCGGCATCGACTTCGCCACCCGTGCGGAGCTGATCGCCAACGGGCTGAGCGTGGAGGAGATCGGCAAGTCGCTGGGCGCCGATTCGCTCGCGTACATCTCGATCGACGGGATGATCGAGGCCACCACGATCGCCAAGCCGAACCTGTGCCGGGCCTGCTTCGACGGCGAGTACCCGATGGAGCTGCCCGACCCGGAGCTGCTGGGCAAGCACCTCCTGGAGTCGGAGACCTCGGCCCCGTCGAAGTCCGACGTGGACGGCGTCCAGACGCTCACGGCGGGGGTCGGCGGCGCCGACGCACTGCGTCGCCCGTAGAGCTCGTACACACACGACACGAAAGTTCTCTGCCATGTCCTCTGACACTGGTGCCAGCTACGCGAGCGCGGGCGTCGACATCGAAGCCGGCGACCGCGCCGTGGACCTGATGAAGGAGTGGGTGAAGAAGGCCACCCGCCCCGAGGTCGTCGGCGGGCTCGGCGGCTTCGCCGGCCTCTTCGACGCCTCCGTCCTCAAGCGCTATGAGCGTCCGCTGCTGGCCTCGGCGACCGACGGCGTCGGCACGAAGGTCGACATCGCCCGCAAGATGGGCGTCTACGACAGCATCGGCCACGACCTCGTCGGCATGGTCGTCGACGACCTGGTCGTCTGCGGCGCCGAGCCGCTGTTCATGACCGACTACATCTGCGTCGGCAAGGTCTACCCGGAGCGGGTCGCCGCGATCGTCAAGGGCATCGCCGAGGGCTGTGTGCTGGCCGGCTGTGCGCTGGTCGGCGGCGAGACCGCGGAGCACCCGGGGCTGCTGGGCGCGGACGAGTTCGATGTCGCCGGCGCCGGTACGGGCGTCGTCGAGGCGGACCGGGTACTGGGCGCGGAACGTATCCGTACGGGCGACGCGGTGATTGCGATGGCCTCGTCCGGTCTTCACTCGAACGGGTACTCACTCGTCCGCCATGTGCTCTTCGACCGGGCCGGTATGGCCCTGGACCGCGAGGTCCCGGAGTTCGGCCGCACGCTGGGCGAGGAGCTTCTGGAGCCCACCAAGATCTACTCGCTGGACTGTCTGGCCCTGACCCGCACCACCGATGTGCACGCCTTCTCGCACATCACCGGCGGCGGACTGGCCAACAACCTCGCCCGGGTCATCCCGGACGGACTCCACGCCACGGTCGACCGCTCGACCTGGACCCCGGGTCCGGTCTTCGACCTGGTCGGCACCGCAGGTTCGGTCGAGCAGCTGGAGCTGGAGAAGACCCTGAACATGGGCGTCGGCATGGTCGCCGTCGTCCCGCAGGAGTCGGTGGACGTCGCACTGACCACGCTGGCGGACCGCGGTGTGGACGCCTGGGTCAGCGGTGAGATCGTCGAGCGCGGCGACCACGCCGAGGCAGTGACCCTGACCGGTGCTTATTCGCGGTAGATGCGGCCGAGAGCTGAGCGGACGGGCCGCGCCGGCAGTCGTCGGTGCGGCCGCCGGAGCGGCGGTCACCGTGGTACCGGCCGACTTCCGGGCAGCACAGAACCCGGCCCGGGCAAAGCCCAGGACCGGGTCCGCGATGCTGTTATGGGTGCCGCGAGCGCACAGAAACGTCAGGCGCGACGACGCTGCTGGGACGAGTCGCCCTCGTCCTCATCATCGTCGTCGCTGTTGTACAGCTCTGCGTACCGTGCGTACGGGTCGTCGTTCTCTTCATCCTCGAACGGCTCTCCGTTCGGAGGCTGCTGGTTCGACTGCGATGCACCCAGCTCGTCGGCCAGTCGTGAGAGATCCGTCCCACCGCTGCTGTACTTCAGCTGGCGGGCGACCTTCGTCTGCTTGGCCTTGGCCCGGCCGCGCCCCATGGGTCGACCCCCTCGATGACGGGGCTCGATGGCCCCAGAGTCTTGACACGCGTTCATGGATCAGAGCGGGCTCTCGACAGAGAGACCGGCCCGTAGGGCTTTAACGGTACCTGCTTCCGCGGCCATACGGTACGTCGCCCGCATCACCCGCCGCTCGGCACGACCTGCGAGGCGCCCCGTCCCCGCTGGTCAACTGCGATTTTAACCTGTCCTGTACGGCGACCCGCCGACGGGTGGTGAGGGATGTCTCCCTCACCACCCGTGGCAGGCCGCGCAAGGTTGTGTTTCCGGCCGACCAGGCCGGATCTCCACACCCGGTCAGGCCCTCCGCGCCTCCGCCATGCGCTGCTCGGCCAGCCGGTCGGCCGCCGCGGCCGGCGGGATGCCGTCGGCCTTCGCACGAGCGAATATCGCCAGCGTGGTGTCGAAGATCTTCGCCGCCTTGACCTTGCAGCGGTCGAAGTCGAAGCCGTGCAGCTCGTCGGCCACCTGGATGACACCGCCGGCGTTCACGACGTAGTCGGGTGCGTAGAGGATGCCGCGGTCGGAGAGGTCCTTCTCGACGCCGGGGTGCGCGAGCTGGTTGTTGGCCGCGCCGCACACCACCTTCGCGGTCAGCACCGGCACCGAGTCGTCGCTGAGCGCACCGCCCAGCGCACACGGCGCGTACACGTCCAGGCCCTCGGTGCGGATCAGCGCCTCGGTGTCCGCGACCACGGTGACCTGCGGGTGGTCGGCGACCACCCGGGCCACCGACTCGGTGCGTACGTCCGTGATCACGACCTCGGCGCCGTCCTTGAGGAGGTGCTCGACGAGGAGGTGCCCCACCTTGCCGACGCCCGCGATGCCCACCTTGCGGCCGCGCAGCGTCGGATCGCCCCAGACGTGCTGGGCCGAGGCGCGCATGCCCTGGAAGACGCCGTAGGCGGTCAGTACCGAGGAGTCGCCGGCGCCGCCGTTCTCGGGCGAGCGGCCGGTGGTCCACTTGTTGGTACGGGCGACGACGTCCATGTCGGCGACGTACGTACCGACGTCGCAGGCGGTGACATAGCGGCCTCCGAGGGAAGCCACGAACCGGCCGTAGGCGAGCAGGAGTTCCTCGGTCTTGACCAGATCGGGGTCACCGATGATCACGGCCTTGCCGCCGCCGTGGTCCAGCCCGGCGAGAGCGTTCTTGTAGGACATGCCGCGCGACAGATTCAGGGCATCCAGCACAGCCTCCTCCTCGGAGGCGTAGGCATGGAAGCGGGTGCCGCCGAGGGCGGGGCCCAGCGCGGTGCTGTGGATGGCGATCACTGCCTTGAGACCGCTGGCGCGGTCCTGGCAGAGCACGACCTGCTCATGGCCGCCCTGTTCGGACCGGAACAGGGTGTGCAGAACGCCGCCGTCGGTGCCGGCGGGGGCCGGACGTACGTCAGTCACTGTGGTGACTCCCATAAGTCGCGAAGGACGCCCTCCTGCGGGTGGGGAGGGCCGGTTGACAAGAGCGTAAGACCTGGCGGGCCGGTTGATCGGGCAGGTGCCGAGGATCACCCTCTCCCGGGGGACGAACGTGGGACGATCTGGTCGTATCGCAGGCCGGCCGGGGCCCCGGGACGTGTCGGGGCGCCGGCGGTGGACTTCCCTTTGGAGGAGCGGGCGTGGCCGTGGCGTCGTCGGTGAAGGTCCCGTACATGGCATATCTACGGGTCTATGAGCCGCTGGCAGCGTTCCCCGAGCCGGAGCGCTCCCACTGGGCGCGCTACGCCAAACGGGAGGACACCCCCACCGCCCAGGACGAGCAGCGCCGGGCGCTGGCCGATCTGCTGCCGACCCCGCCGGTGCCGGTGCCGGTCCACGAGAGCGCGGACGCCTTCGTCGCCGTGGTGAACGAGGTGACCTGCATCTGTCCGTGGCGCACCCGGCTGCGCGGCTGGCAGGCCCTGGAGGGGCTGGAGGAGCTCTTGCCGGCGTCGGTGCTGGATGCCGCGCTGCCCCCGGTGGTGCGCCGGCAGGCGGCCACCGACTACGAGCAGTGGCGGGAGCGCAACCCGGATGCCCGGCCGTGGATCCGCGGGGCGGCCTGGCACGTACCGGTCCGCTGGTTCGTTCTCTTCGACGACGACGAGCGGGAGTATGCGAAGCGTGACCGGGCGTCCGTGCTGCGTTACCGGACGCCGATGGTGCAGGCCAGACGCCGGGTCGCGCGGGCGCTGCGTACGCTGCGGGACACCCTCGAAGAGGGACCGCTGATCGACGGCCTGGTAGATGTGGGGCGCTGGCTCGAGGAATTCCATCCGCGCTCGCTCGTGGAGCTGGATTACGGAGGGCTGGTGCACGCGGTGCCCGAAGGGCAGCTCGCCGAGGACCGTTCCGCCGCGGAGGTGGCGGAGGGGCTGGCGGCGCTGCGCGAGGGGGACGGCGAGCGGGCCGGGGCCGCGTACGAGAAACTTGCCCAGCGGTGGCGGACGGTGCGCGAGCGCCAGTTCGCCAGCTGAGCACCGGAGTTGCCGGGGTTCGCGGTGCGGAGGCGGTGTGTTCGCTGTCCGGCGGTTGGGCGGTAAGGGACGTAGGTCCTTAACCGGGCGATTGCCTCAAGCGTGACCTAAAGCACTGACTTCGGGTCTTGCTAGCAAGGCGCACCCTCGTGTCAAAATAGGACAAGGAGCCCGACCTGGGCTCCTTCCGTCCAACTAAGGGCGGATAGATCGGTATTGCGTTCCTTGAGGGGTCTCGTGGCGGCTGATCACGCTGTGACTGATCGTCACGGCTGTGTGACTGTCCGCTATGGCACGGTCCATCGGCATCCGCCGAGGTTGAACACCTGAGAGGGCAATTCCATCGGTTTGGCCGACGTGGCTGGACAGATGGTGTAGTTGTAGTGCCGAGGACAAGCCGTTCGTCCTATAACCGACTCGGCCCGCGTCCGCCATTTCGGGCAACGTGGGTCAAGGTGCAGAATTTAGAGGAAAGAACCGTGATGGTTCGGTTCTCCCGAGGAGGCCGCTCATGACCGCTCGCACCCCTGACGCCGAGCCGCTGCTGACCCCTGCCGAGGTTGCCACGATGTTCCGCGTGGACCCGAAGACGGTCACCCGCTGGGCCAAGGCAGGCAAGCTCACGTCCATCCGCACGCTCGGAGGACACCGGCGTTACCGCGAGGCTGAGGTCCGCGCACTGCTTGCGGGCATTCCGCAGCAGCGCAGCGAGGCCTGAACAACCGCATAGCCAGGCCGTTTTCGGGGCCCCCAACCCGAAAATGCCCACTTGGCACCACATAGCTCGACCTGCTCCACCCAAGCTCCATACAGCTTCATACGACGCGGCGCCTGCCCCAACGGGCGCCACACCCGCTTCTTCTGGGTACGTCATCGATCGCGCTGGACTCCGCCGGGTCCAGCGCGATCTTTTTGTGTGCGCCCGCTCCGGCGCCCTTCAGGGCGGTCGGTTCGCCCTGACGCCGACAGCAACCCGGACGGCGCTCTGGGTGCCCTCAGGAGCCCTCTGAGGGCCTTTTGGCGCGGCCTCCTGCCACCGCCTCCGGAACCCATTCAGGTGCCGTGCAATTGCACATATTAAATTGACCGGTTGTAGGGAGGGTGTAAGTTCCCTGTTCCGCCGAACCAGTTCGGTGACACCCGTCACACGGCGCATCGCTTGAAGCCGATACGTCCGCTGGGGTAGAGAACTTTTCCCCGTCAGTACCCAACAGCCTGTCACCTACCGCGCCGCGGCGCAGGCGTCCTTGGTCACCGGGATGCGGGACTTTCGTCCCCGGCCGCCGGCGGCCCGGAGACGGCCGGAGCGGGCGCCGGAGCACTCTCGGGCGCCGAGGGCCCGGAGGGGGCCGTGTGCGGCTCCATGACGAGCCGCTGGAGCTGATGGCAGATGGGGCAGTGCCGGGTCAGATGGCGGTAGCCCGTGGCGGCCGACAGATGGGCTCGCAGCAGTGCCTTGGTCTCGTGCCGTACCGCAGTCGTCATCCCAGATCCCTCCCCGGCCCCCACGCCTTCCCAAGTGAGTACCGGCGACGCTGCCCTCCGTCAATACAGCCGGCAGCGCGGCAATTACGGCCCGCATCCGGCGTGGCGGCGTCCCGTGCCTGGTCCGCGCCGGGACCGGGGCGCCACGGGCGAACGCGGGACGGCCCGCACCGGATGCCGATGCGGGCCTGAAGATGCGGTCCTGACGTGATTTCGCGGTTCCTGATCGCGGCGGCCGGAGAGGTGTGGGGTCCGGGCAGCAGTACGGCCCGCATCCCCAGGGGATACGGGCCATAAGGAAGCGGTCCTGACGGGATTTGCGGTGTCCGATGGCGGCTCCGCCGCGGACGCGGCCTGTACGGACAGCAGTACGGCCCGCATCGACGGGCGATGCGGGCCGTAAAAAAGCGGTCCTGACGGGATTTGAACCCGCGGCCTCCACCTTGACAGGGTGGCGAGCACTCCAAACTGCTCCACAGGACCTTGCGTTGCTTTCCGCTTGCGGCGGGCTGCGAAGCAAGACTGTACAGCAGGTCAGGGGGTGCGGTCGAACTCGCTGCCGGGGGCGCCGCTCAGCGGGGCACCGCGGCGTCCACCGCCTTCACGATGCGCTTGTCGGAGACCGGGTACGCGGTGCCCAGGGCGTGCGCGAAGTAGCTCACCCGCAGCTCCTCGATCATCCAGCGGATCTCCCGGGCCGCGGCCGGCACCGGACGCCCCGGCGGGAACTGCTCCAGCAGCCAGGCGTATTCGTCCTGCATCTCCTTCACCTTCGCCATACGGGTGCGGTCCCGCTCGGCGTTGGTGGGCAGCTGCTGGAGCCGGCGGTCGGCGGCCACCAGATAGCGCATCAGGTCCGGCAGCCGCTTGGCGCCGTGCGCCGTGACGAAGCCCGGCTTGATCAGCGCTTCCAGCTGCTCCTTGATGTCCGCGAGCGACGGCAGCAGCGAGGGGAAGGTGGTGTCCTTCAGCCGGCGCTCGCACGCCTGCCAGGCCGCCAGCACCTCCTGGACCTGCTGGATCGTCCTCAGCGTGACGTCGACCAGATCGGCCCGTACCGCGTCGAACAGCTTCCGGAAGGACTCCTCGTCCCACGCCGGACCGCCGTGCGCCGCGATCAGCCGGTCGGCCGCGGCGGTCACACAGTCCTCGAAGAGCGCCCCGATCGAGCCGTGCGGATTACGGGACAGCGCGAGCTTCTGCTGGTTGCTCAGCTTGTCCTGGGCGAACTTGGCGGGGTTGGAGGGGATGTTGAGCAGGATGAGGCGGCGGGTGCCCGCCCACATCGCCGTCAGCTGCTCCGCCTCGGTGTCGAAGAGCCGTACGGCCACGCTGCTGCCCTCGTCGACCAGCGCCGGGTACGCCTTCAGCGGCTGGCCCGCCCGCCGGGTCTCGAAGGTGCGCGGCAGGGTGCCGAGCGTCCAGGACGTCAGCCCGGTGCGCTGCTCAGGGCCGGCCGTCGCCGGCCCGTCGCCGGCGGACCCCTTGGCGCCCCCGCGGTCCCTGGCGGGGCGCTCGGCGGCCTGCTCGAAGGCCTTGGAGATCGCCGCCCGGGTCTTCGGCTTGAGCTTCAGCCGCAGCGCCTCCAGGTCCTTGGCCTCGGCGAGCTTACGGCGCCGCTCGTCGACCACCCGGAAGGTGATCTTGAGGTGGTCGGGGATCTTGCCGGTGTCGAAGTCCGCGGCCTCGACGGGCACCCCCACCATCCGTTGCAGCCCCGCGGCCAGGGACGAGGTCAGGGAGCCCTGGAGCGGAACAGCGGAGTCCAGGAAGCGGGCCGCGAAGTTCGGTGCCGGGACGTAGTTGCGCCGGATCGGCTTGGGCAGCGACCGGATCAGCTCGGTCACCAGCTGCTCGCGCAGACCCGGGATCTGCCAGTCGAAGCCCTCGGAGGAGACCTGGTTGAGCACCTGGAGGGGGATATGGACGGTCACGCCGTCGGCGTCCGCGCCCGGCTCGAACTGGTAGGTGACCTTGAACTTCAGCTTCCCCTGGCGCCAGGAGTCCGGGTAGTCGTCCTTGGTGACGGCCTCGGCGGACTCGTTGATGAGCATGGAGTGCTCGAAGTTCAGCAGCTCCGGCTCGTCGTGACGCTTCTTCTTCCACCAGGAGTCGAAGTGCGCCCCGGAGACCACGTCCGCCGGGATGCGCTGGTCGTAGAAGTCGAACAGCGTCTCGTCGTCCACGAGGATGTCGCGGCGCCGGGCGCGGTGCTCCAACTCCTCGACCTCGCCGAGCAGTTTGCGGTTGTCATGGAAGAACTGGTGGTGGGTGCGCCAATCGCCCTCGACCAGGGCATTGCGGATGAACAGATCCCGGGAGGTCTCCGGATCGATCCGGCCGTAGTTCACCTTGCGCTGGGCGACGATCGGCACGCCGTAGAGCGTCACCCGCTCGTACGCCATCACCGCGGCCATCTTCTGTTCCCAGTGCGGCTCGCTGTATGTGCGCTTGACCAGGTGCTGGGCGAGCGGCTCGATCCACTCGGGCTCGATCTTCGCGTTCACCCGCGCCCACAGGCGGGAGGTCTCCACCAGCTCCGCCGACATCACCCAGCGCGGGGGCTTCTTGAAGAGCGCGGAGCCCGGGAAGACCGCGAACTTGGCGCTGCGGGCGCCGAGATACTCGTTCTTGGCGTCCGTATCCTTCAGCCCGATGTGCGAAAGCAAACCGGCGAGCAGGGAGGTGTGGATGCGGTCCGGTGCCGCGTCCTCCTCGCTCAGATGGATCCCCATCGTCTTGGCGACCGTACGCAGCTGGGAGTAGATGTCCTGCCACTCGCGTATCCGGAGGTAGTTCAGGAACTCGCTGCGGCACATCCGCCGGAAGGCCGAGGAGGAGAGCTCCTTCTGCTGCTCGCGGACGTAGCGCCACAGGTTCAGGTACGCCAGGAAGTCGCTGGTCTCGTCCTTGAAGCGGGCGTGCTGCTGATCGGCCTGCTGCTGCTTGTCGGCGGGCCGCTCGCGCGGATCCTGGATGGACAGCGCCGACGCGATGACCATGACCTCGCGGACACAGCCGTTGCGGTCCGCCTCCAGCACCATCCGGGCCAGCCGCGGGTCGACCGGCAGCTGGGACAGCTTGCGGCCGAGCTGGGTGAGCCGCTTCCTGGGGTCCTTCTGCTTGGTGTCCAGCGCGCCCAGTTCGCCGAGCAGATCGACGCCGTCCTTGATGTTGCGGCGGTCCGGCGGGTCGATGAACGGGAACTTCTCGATGTCGCCGAGGCCGGCCGCGGTCATCTGGAGGATGACGGAGGCGAGGTTCGTCCGCAGGATCTCCGCGTCGGTGAATTCCGGCCGGGAGAGGAAGTCGTCCTCGGAGTAGAGGCGGATGCAGATGCCGTCGCTCGTACGGCCGCAGCGGCCCTTGCGCTGGTTGGCGCTGGCCTGCGAGACCGGCTCGATGGGCAGCCGCTGGACCTTGGTGCGGTAGCTGTAGCGCGAGATCCGGGCCATGCCCGGGTCGATGACGTACCGGATGCCCGGGACGGTCAGCGAGGTCTCGGCGACGTTCGTGGCGAGGACGATCCGCCGGCCGGTGTGCCGCTGGAAGACCCGGTGCTGCTCGGCGTGCGACAGCCGGGCGTACAGCGGCAGGACCTCGGTGTGCGGCAGCTGCTTCTTGTTGAGCGCGTCCGCGGTGTCGCGGATCTCCCGCTCCCCGGAGAGGAAGACCAGGATGTCGCCGGGCCCGGCGGCCTGGAGCTCGTCCACCGCGTCGCAGATCGCGGTGATCTGGTCGCGGTCCGCGTCCTGACCGCCCTCCTCCAGCAGCGGGCGGTAGCGCACCTCGACCGGGTACGTCCGTCCGGAGACCTCGACGACCGGCGCGCCGGACTTCGCCCCGTCGCCGCCCGGTGCGGTGTCCGGGGCGGCTCCCACCGAGGCGAAGGAGCCGAAGTGCCGCGCGAACCGCTCCGGATCGATGGTCGCGGAGGTGATCACGACCTTCAGGTCCGGGCGGCGGGGCAGCAACTGCGCGAGGTAGCCGAGGATGAAGTCGATGTTGAGGCTGCGCTCGTGCGCCTCGTCGATGATGAGCGTGTCGTACTGGCGCAGCTCGCGGTCCGTCTGGATCTCGGCGAGCAGAATGCCGTCCGTCATCAGCTTGACCAGGGTGTCCCCGCCGACCTGGTCCGTGAAGCGGACCTTCCAGCCGACCGCCTCGCCCAGCGGGGTCTTCAGCTCCTCGGCCACCCGCTCGGCGACCGTGCGGGCCGCGATCCGGCGCGGCTGGGTGTGCCCGATCAGACCGCGTACGCCCCGGCCGAGCTCCAGGCAGATCTTGGGGATCTGGGTCGTCTTGCCGGAGCCGGTCTCACCCGCGACGATCACCACCTGGTGGTCGCGGATCGCGGCCAGGATCTCGTCCTTCTTCTGGCTGACCGGCAGCTCTTCCGGGTACGTGATCTCCGGCACCGCGGCGCGGCGCTGGGCCATGCGCAGCTCCGCCTCGTCGATGCCGTCCGCGATCTCGGCGAGCACGGCCGCCCGGGCTTCGGGCTTACGGATCCGGCGGGCGCCGTCGAGCCGGCGGCCCAGCCGCTGCTGATCGCGGAGCATCAGCTCGGGCAGGCGCTCCAGCAGGGCGGAGAGCGTGGGAGCGGACGTGCCGGGCAGGGCGTGCGGGGTGCCGTCGGGCAGGGCGGAGGCAGGCTGACTGGACATACGTCCCCCAGGATCTCACCTCGGCCGAACGACTGGCGAACCATTTGCCCGCACAGCCGGGCGCCGGCCGCCGGGACCGCCCGGGGCGGGCACCGGGAGAGCCGGCCGGGTATGTCCGCTATCAGGTATTCCGGCGACCGTCTGCGGCGGCGGGCCTGCGGTAATGGGTGGAACGCGCCCATCGGCCCGGGCGAAAATGGCCGCATGGACAAGGGAATACGACGTATGGCCGGTGGTGCCGTCATGGCCGCCGGTATCGCTTTCGCCGCATGGCTGGTCTTCGGCGCGCCGCACGACTGGGAGGGTGATGTCCGGTTCCTGCGTATGGGGCTCGGGCTCGGGGCGACCGCGGTCATCAGCGGCGGTGCCCGGCTGATCTTCTGGGAGCCGAAGGAAGCGCGCACCTCGTAGGGGGAACGAAGAAGGCCCCGGTTCCAGGAACCGGGGCCTTCTTCCAAAGGGTGTGGCTGGGGCCGGGGTCGAACCGGCGACCTATCGCTTTTCAGGCGATCGCTCGTACCAACTGAGCTACCCAGCCGCAGCGGTCCTGACGGGATTTGAACCCGCGGCCTCCACCTTGACAGGGTGGCGAGCACTCCAAACTGCTCCACAGGACCTTGCATTGTGCGAAAGCGGCCTGAACCATTCTCACACACGGTGATGCGTGCCCCCAACGGGATTCGAACCCGTGCTACCGCCTTGAAAGGGCGGCGTCCTGGGCCACTAGACGATGAGGGCTGGTGGCCACCTTGGCGTCGTTACCGGCGCCGTCGGGGACGTGAGAAGCATATGGGATGGGAGGACCGTTCGCCAAAACGGTTTACCCGTGGCTGCCGGAAGAGCTCCCGGACGGGCGCGAAGACGCGCCTGACGAGGGCTTGGAGGACGGCGTGGCGGAGGGGCCGGACGGGTGAGACGGGCCGGCCGGTGTCGGTGTGGCGCCGGGCTGGTTCTCGCGGGGGAGGTGGCGGCTGACCTCCGCGCGGGAGAGCCCCAGTCCGCCGAGGGTGATCTCGTCCCACGCCTGTAGCCGCTTGGTCCTGCGGTCCAGATAGAGCACCGAGGCCTGGACCGGCTCGGGCTTCTTGTTCTGCACCGCGCGCAGCCCGCCGCCGCCCGTCGAGCCCTCGACCATCAGCCGGGTGCCCCGGGGCAGCGTGCTGTTCTCGCGGTGGTGGATGTGGCCGGCCAGCGCCAGCGGGGCCAGGCCGTCCGCCTCGGTCACGGCGGCCGGGTTGTGCGCCAGCGCGAGGTCGACGGGGGTCCCGGCCAGCCGCTCGGTGCGCAGCGCGTCGGCGAGCCGCCGTCCCGCGGTGCGCTCGGCGGGGTCACCGGCGGCGACGACGGAGCGGTCCGGGGTGAACTGTGGGTCGCCGACGCCGGCAATGCGTACACCGGCGACCTGGATGACCTTGCCGTCGTCGAGGACGGTGACGTGCCTGCGGCCGGCCAGGTACTTCTGGGTCGTGCGCGAGTCGTGGTTGCCGCGGACCCACACGTACGGCGCACCGAGGGTGGAGACCGGGTCCAGGAAGTGGTTCTCGGCGGCCGAGCCGTGGTCCATGGTGTCGCCGGTGTCGACGATCACGTTGATCCGGTACTGCTTCACCAGGGAGGCGATGATCCGCCAGCTGCCCGGGTTGAGGTGGATGTCGGAGACGTGCAGTACGCGGAGGGTGGTGGGGTCCGGCTGGTACGCCGGCAGCGTCGAGGTGACGTCGTAGAGCTTGGTGACGTTGGTGACCAGACGCGCCAACTCCTTTTGGTAGACGTTGAATTCGCTGACGATGCTGCGGGCGTTGCCGACCACGGACGGGGCCGAGGAGAGCAGTCCGGAGAACTTCGGCTCCAGTACCGACTTGGGGTTCCAGGTGGCGTACGCGGTGGTCGCGCAGGCGGCGAGCAGGGTGAGCGCCAGACCGCCGGCGGCCAGTGCGCGGCGTGGGCGGCGGTAGACGGCCAGCCCCAGCGCGGTGGCGCCGGATGCCACGGCGACGCAGGAGTGCAGCGCCAGACGCAGGGCGCCACGGGTCACGTCATGGGTGACCTCGTCCTGGAGGCCGGCGAACCGCTCGGGGTGGTCGACCAGCGCCTGGGAGCGGACCGGATCGAGCCGGTCGACGTCGACGTCGAGTCGTACGGGCGCGTCATGGCTGCGCAGTTCCAGGTCGCCGAGGGGTGAGACGTTGATCCTGGTGCCGCCGGCCAGTGAGGGGCGCAGCGCCATGCTGGTGTCCATGGGGCCCACGGGGACGCGGAGGGTGCCGAGGAGCAGCAGCCCCAGCGCGGCGCCGAGGAGGGCGACGGCTATCAGGCCGAGGGAACGGGCAGCGGGGTGCGGCGGCTCGACGAGGGCGGTGGTGGGCGGCGTACGGCGGGCGCGGTAGCCGCGGCGGACGGCCGCGGGCAGCGCACGTACGCCGGCGATCCGGGTAGGCAGCAGCCGGAACGGGGAGCGGTGCGGTGGGTCGGGGTTCGGTGTCCGGGAGCGCTCAGCGCGGGCCATTGGTCCCGTATGCCCGGGCATGGTGGTCGTTACGCCGGGGGTGGCGGCTCCGGTTGGGCTGCGGTGCGGCGGGCGGTCCGCGACCATCGGTTGCGGGACCCGGTAGCGGAGAATGGTGGTGTGCTGGAAATGACGCGCGAGGAGTTCGAGGAACTGGTCGCCGAGGCGCTGGACCGGATCCCACCGGAGCTGACCCGGCTGATGGACAACGTGGCGGTCTTCGTCGAGGACGAACCCCCGGCCGCCGACCCCGAGCTGCTCGGCCTGTACGAGGGGACCCCGCTGACCGACCGCGGGGAGTGGTACGCGGGCGTGCTGCCGGACCGGATCACCGTCTACCGGGGGCCGACCCTGCGGATGTGCGCCACCCGCGAGGACGTGGTCGCGGAGACCGAAGTGACGGTCGTTCACGAGATCGCGCACCACTTCGGCATCGATGACGAACGGCTGCATGCGCTGGGCTACGGCTGAGGCGGGCCGGACGGGACGTGGCGGGCACGCCCCAGGGGCGTCTGCACGGTCAGGGCGGGGTCCCGGGCGGCGCCGGGGGCGATCGGCCCGGCGGTGCGCGTGTCCTCAAGCGGGGGGCGGGAGTTGGGCAAGGCGTCCGTGCCGCCGTCCCTGCGCTCCGGATCCGGAGGTCCCGCCGTGCGCCCGAGCCCCAACCGCCTTTCGTCCCCGACACCGCCCCCTGCCCCTGCTTCCGCCCCCGCACCCGTTCCCGGCTGCGCCGGCCCGCCGCAGCCGCCGGCGGGCCGGGTGCGCTCCCGGGCCGTGGCCGCGGCGGTGGCGGTCTCCGCGCTGGCCGCGTCCCTGGCCGGCTGTATGAGCGTCAGCGACCCGCCGCAGCCGAAGCGCTCCGGCAGCGCCGCGCAGCACGACGGCAAGGGCGCGGAGCCCGGCCCCGGCGGTCTGAGTGTGGACGGCCGCGGCAGCGGACCGCACCGGATGGGGCGCAGCGGCGAGGCGCGCCCGGCGGGCGAGGACGCCAAGGACGGCAAGCCGTCGGCCGATACCGCGGACGACCCGTCCGCGTCCGGCGTCCCCTCCAGCCCGGTGCAGCCGTCGGGTCCGGAGCCCGGTGCGGGCGGCGGACACGGCGGCTCCGACGGCCACGGCGGGCGCCCCGGCACCGCGAGACCCTCGCCGTCCCACTCCGACCGGCCCTCCTCTCCGCCCACCCCGCCCGCACCGAGCACGCCGACCGCGCCGGCGACCCCGCCGCCCAGCAGCCCCACCCCGCCTCCGCCGACCGCCCACGCCTCCGGCCCGTCGCCGGTCTCGCCGATGTCATCGCTCTCGGAGCCGGGCGAGCCGGGGGAGCCGGGGGAAACCGGCGCGGGGACAGGGGCGTGAGGGGCGCGTAGGCTCGTGGGGGAGCCGTGGAAAGGCGCCGGCCGGATGGTCATTTGCCATCCGGGGGGCGGAGTGCGTATGGTGGTAGATCGTTTGATCCCATTTGCCCGGCGCCAGAACAGAAGCGCGCCGCGTGGCGCGTTCTCTCCCTTGCCGTGGCTGACCGCATTGAGGCGGTCGTTGTGAAACACACGGAGTTTGGGCGCGTGCCGAGACTCCGGAAGGTTTCGCATTTCGCATGTCAATTTCCACTGAGCAGTCCGTCATGCCCGCATTCGACGAGCAGGACGAGCAGACGGTCGCCGAGGTGACCGAGACCGCCGCCGCGGTCGAGTCCGACACCGACGCCAGCTCCGACGCCGACGCCGCGACGGACACCATCACCTTCGCCGACCTCGGACTGCCCGAGGGCGTCGTCCGCAAGCTGGCGCAGAACGGCGTCACCACCCCCTTCCCGATCCAGGCCGCGACCATCCCGGACGCGCTGGCCGGCAAGGACATCCTCGGCCGCGGCCGCACCGGCTCCGGCAAGACCCTCTCCTTCGGTCTGCCGACCCTGGCGCAGCTGGCCGGCGGCCACACCGAGAAGAAGAAGCCGCGCGCGGTCATCCTCACCCCGACCCGTGAGCTGGCGATGCAGGTCGCGGACGCCCTCCAGCCCTACGGCGACGTCCTCGGCCTGAAGATGAAGGTCGTCTGCGGCGGTACGTCCATGGGCAACCAGATCTACGCCCTGGAGCGCGGCGTCGACATCCTCGTCGCCACCCCGGGCCGGCTGCGGGACATCATCAACCGCGGCGCCTGCTCCCTGGAGGCCGTCCAGGTCGCGGTCCTCGACGAGGCCGACCAGATGTCCGACCTGGGCTTCCTGCCCGAGGTCACCGAGCTGCTCGACCAGGTGCCCGGCGGCGGCCAGCGGATGCTGTTCTCCGCCACGATGGAGAACGAGATCTCCACCCTGGTCAAGCGCTACCTGACCAACCCGGTCAGCCACGAGGTCGACAGCGCCCAGGGCAATGTCACGACCATGACCCACCACGTCCTCGTCGTGAAGCCGAAGGACAAGGCGCCGGTCACCGCCGCCATCGCCGCCCGCAAGGGCCGCACCATCATCTTCGTCCGCACCCAGCTGGGCGCCGACCGGATCGCCGAGCAGCTCGTCGACGCCGGTGTGAAGGCTGACGCCCTGCACGGCGGTATGACCCAGGGTGCGCGCACCCGCGTCCTCGCGGACTTCAAGGACGGCTACGTCAACGCGCTGGTCGCCACCGACGTCGCCGCCCGCGGTATCCACGTCGACGGCATCGACCTGGTGCTGAACGTCGACCCGGCCGGTGACCACAAGGACTACCTGCACCGCTCGGGCCGTACCGCCCGTGCCGGCCAGTCCGGCACCGTCGTCTCCCTCTCCCTGCCGCACCAGCGCCGCCAGATCTTCCGTCTGATGGAGGACGCCGGCGTGGAGGCCTCGCGGCACATCGTCGGCGGCTCCGGCGCCTTCGACGAGGACGTCGCCCGGATCACCGGCGCCCGCTCGCTGACCGAGGTCCAGGCCGAGTCCGCCAACAACGTCGCCAAGCAGGCCGAGCGCGAGGTCGGCCAGCTCACCCGTGAGCTGGAGCGGTTGCAGCGCCGCGCCACCGAGCTGCGCGAGGAGGCCGACCGGCTGACCGCCCGGGCCGCCCGCGAGCGCGGTGAGGACCCGGCCGAGGCGCTTGCCGCCGCTGCCGAGACCGCCGAGGCCGAGGCCGCCGTCGAGGCCGTGGTGCCGGCCCAGGCCGCGTCGGACGAGCGCCGGCCTGCCTCCGCCGACCGCCGCGACGACCGGGGCAACTTCGAGCGCCGGGACCGTCGCGACGACCGTGGTGACCGTGGTGGCTTCGGCCGCGACCGCCGTGATGACCGTGGTGACCGCGGTGGCTTCAACCGTGACCGTCGTGATGACCGTGGCGGTTTCAACCGGGACCGTCGCGACGACCGTGGTGACCGTGGCGGCTTCGGCCGCGACCGCCGTGACGACCGTGCCGGTGGCCGTTCCTTCGACCGTGACCGCCGTGACGACCGTGGCGGTTTCAACCGGGACCGTCGCGACGACCGTGGTGACCGTGGCGGCTTCGGCCGTGACCGTCGCGATGACCGTGCCGGTGGCCGTTCCTTCGACCGCGACCGCCGTGACGACCGTGGCGGCTTCAACCGCGACCGCGGTGACCGTCCCAGCCGCCCGTTCGGCCGCGACGACCGCTCCGCCGGCCGGTCCACCGGTGGCTACCGCTCCGGTGGCGGCGACCGTCCCTTCAACCGTGACGACCGCTCCGGCGGCCGTCCGTCCTCCGGTGGCCACCGCACCGGCGGCGACCGCCCGTACGGCCGCCGTGACGACCACCGTGGCGCCCCGGCCGGCTCCTACGGCCGCCGCGACGACAAGCCGCGCTGGAAGCGCAACGGCTGACCGCCGGCGCCCTCCACGGAATCCTCAGGGCTGATCGACAGCGCTGACCCGGAGGTCCGGTCCAGAGGCTGATCCGCAGGGCCCGTACGCACCCAAGTGCCGTACGGGCCCTGTGCGTTGCGCGGGTGAGGACCCCGGCGGGCGGCCCGCGGGCAGGCCCGCGGCACCCCTCCGACCGGTCCGATGGCTAATGCCTTCGAGCTGTGGCGGATCCTCCGGCTATGCTGCTCGGTGCGGGCCATTAGCTCAATTGGCAGAGCAGTGGACTTTTAATCCATTGGTTCAGGGTTCGAGCCCCTGATGGCCCACCAGATGTGGCCGGGGAGGCATGCCTCCCCGGCCTTTTCCGTTCCGCTCCCTCCCCCTGGGTGACCCGTCCGGCCCCCGAGGAGTCGCGGCCCGCCCCCGCGGCCGGAACCCTTGGCCGGGGAAGGGGCGGGAGCGGGAAGAGGCCGGTACGGATGGTGCAGGGCGACGGGCCCCCTACGGGCGATGGATCCCCGACTGGTGACGGGTCCCCCAGGGACGACGGGTCCCCTACGGGAGACGGGGAGCGGCGGGCGCGTCGTGGCCCGATGGTCGCGCGGGTGCGGCGGCTGGCCGGCCGGCTGCCCGTCCTCCTGATCGTCGGCGGGCTCGTCCTGGACGCCGGTACGCCGCCCGGCTACACCGCCGCCCCCTTCTTCTCCGCCGCCCCGCTGGTCGCCGCGCCCCTCCGCTCGCTCTCCACCACGACGTTCACCGCGCTGGCCGCCATGGCCGCCGAGATCTGGGGCGTCGGCCGCCGCGGCGCCGCGCTCGACCCCCACCAGTCGCTGACGGAGATCGCCACGGTCTTCGTCGTCGCGCTGCTCGCGCTCGGCGTCAACCGGGTCGTACGGCCCGGCGAGACCCGCCCGGCGTCCGTACGGGACGTCTCGGCGGCCGCCCAGCGCGCCCTGCTGCCCCGGCCGCCCGCGCGGATCGCCGGGCTCGCCGTCGCCGCACGCTATGTGGCCGCGCAGGCGGACGCCCGGAGCGGCGGCGACCTCTATGCCGTGCAGGACACCCCGCACGGCCTGCGGCTGATGGTCGCCGATGTGCGCGGCAAGGGCCTGGACGCGCTGGCGTCCGCGGTGGTCGTCCTCGGCGCCTTCAGGGAGGCGGCGGAGCAGGAGGCCACCCTGGAGGCGGTGGCGGGGCGGCTGGAGCGGGCGCTGGAGCGGGAGGGGGGACGGCGCCCGGGGCCGGAACGGTCCGAGGGGTTCACCACGGCCGTACTCGCCGAGATCCCCGCCGGGACGCCGTCCGTCCTGCGCCTGCTCAACCGCGGGCACCCGGCGCCCCTGATGCTCGCCCCGGACGGTGGACTGCGCGAGCTGGCCCCTACGGCACCGGCGCTGCCCCTGGGGATGGGCGAGGTGGTGAGCCAGCCCGACCGGTCGGACGAGACCTTCCTCCCGGCCGGCTCGCTGCTGCTCTTCTTCACCGACGGCGTGACCGGCGCCCGCGACGTCCGCGGCCGCTGCTACGACCCGTCGCGCCGGCTGCGCGGCCGCCGCTTCCCCGGTCCGGCCACCCTCCTGGACACGCTCACCAAGGACGTCGGCCGGCATACGTGCGGCGCGACGGTGGACGACATGGTCCTACTGGCGGTGCAGCGGCCCATGGGGGCGTAGAGCCCGCGCCGAACCGCCAGGGGCCGGGCGGCACCCGTCAGCTGCCCGGGGTGTGCGCTGGACGCTGCCCGGTGTGTGTGCTGGACCCTGCCCGCGGTTGTGTGCTGGACGCGGCTTCCGTCGGCCTCCGTCAGCTCCCCGGGGCCCCGGCCGCCTCCGGGAGCCGGTACAGGCTCTGCCCGTGCGGGCCGGTGAGCGCGACGGGCCGGCCGTCCAGGGCGAGGGTCAGCAGCAGTCCGTCCTCCGGGGCCGGGGGGCGGTTCTCCGGCGGGGTGTGGTGGTGTTCCGGCGTGCTGAGCCACGGCAGGACGGAGTGGTGCTCGTTGGAGATCCAGTGCCCGCCGCCGGCCCGCCCGTCGAGCAGCGACCGTACGAGCCGGGCGAACTCCTCGCGGCGGGCCGGCGGAAGGTAGTTCAGCACCGCGCTGTGGAAGATGACCAACGTCGCCCCGGCCGGTGCCTCGGCGGCGAGCGCGGGCAGCTCCTCGATCAGATCGCCGCGGACGATCCGCGGCCGCGGCGCCGTGCGTACGGCTTCGACGGCCGCGGTCAGCCGCCCCGCACGCCCCTCCTCACCGGGCCAGACGAGCGCCTGGAGCCAGCGCAGATCGTCCGGTTCGGCAACCGGGTCGAGCGGCTGGAGATCGATCCCGGCCCGCCAGACGACCTCCGGCAGCCGGCCGGGCAGCTCCTCGGCCGCCCAGTCCGTACGGCACCCGAACACCACCGGACTTCCCGGCGCCCCGACCTCGACGGCCCGACGAACGCCCGCCGCCCCGCCGCCCTCGTGCCCGTATCCGTCCCCGTACCCGTACCGGTTCGCGCCGTCGTACCCGTATCCGTCCGCGTTCGCGTTCGCGCCCGCCCCCGCCTCCCCGTCCGCGTACTCGTACCGGTACCGATAGCGGTCCGGATGCAGGCACAGTCCGGCCGACGTGCCGACCTCCAGCAGTGCCAAGGGCTGCGGCAGCCGGGCGAGCAGCGGCAGCAGGGTGGCGCAGCGGGCCGGTTCATTGGTCTGGGTGGCGCGCTGCATGATCACCGTGCGCACCTCGTCCCAGTGCCGGATCGTCCACTCGCGCCAGCGGCCGTACGCCGCCTCGCCGCGCGGGCCCTGTTCCGCGTGCGGGCCGTCGAGATGGCGGACGGCGGCGAGCAGGAGGTTCGGCTGCTGCTTGTTGCCGGCCGGCAGGGACCCGGACAACAGGTCGCAGAGTTCCGGGTCGTGACCGATCCGTGCGCTCAACTCCTCATGGGCGTCGGACCGTCCGCGGGCTTCCTGCCACGAGAACTCGCGGTACCGCAGTGCCACCTCCTGTGCACTGCTGCGAGGGACGCCGCGTGCGGTGCGGTGCCCGGCGTTCGCGAGGCTCTCGACATTTCCGGTGCGCTCGACGTTGACGGCCATGATCCGACGTTACGCTCTCACGTTCCGTAATCGGCGGGCACCCCTCCGCATAACAACTGACGCACAATCAAGCCGAGATCGTTTAGCGTTGAGCGGTCAACTCGCCCGTTTTGTGGTCATGGTGGCGGAAAAATTCCACACCCTTGTTGTGCGCGGCGCATAAGGATTCCCGGGAAGGCTTGGAAAATGGCCACGACCTCTATTACTGTCCGATAACGCAGCGCGGTCGTCCCAGCCGTCGCAAGTGGCGGCACCGCGCGCCGACGCCGAATCCCGTACGCGCTTTTCACGCACCTCCAGCACCTCGAACTGCACCAAGGGAACCGGGGAACCACCACCTTGGGGTGAATCGGACGCCTCCGCCAGAGGGTGCCCGTAGGAGACCTTCCTGCTCCGAACCCGTCAGCTAACCCGGTAGGCGAGAAGGAAGGAAAGGAGTGCGCCCCCGTGGCGTCCAACAGGCCTGCCCCCGAGGCTCCGTCCGCGTACGAACTCGACGACCGAGGAGCCTTCCAGGGCCACGGTTACGCGGGCGGTGGTGCGGACATCGACAGCGACGGCCCGTGGGAGGAGTGGAACCCCACCGAGGACTCCGTCCGGCCCGTACGCGGTAAGCACCGGGTGGCCAGGCAGCGCGGCGGCGGCTTCGCCCGCGGCGGCACGGTGCTGGGCGTCGGCGTCATCGCGGCGGTCGGCGCGGGCGGTATGGCCACCGCCGAGGATCGCCCGCCGGTCCCCATCTCGATGCCGGACATCGGCGGGATGGCCCACGACCTCTCCGAGAACCTGCCGGACGCCTCCTCGCTGCCCGGCGTCGGCGATCTCATATCCGACGGCGGTTCCGACGCGCAGGCGGGCGCGGACTCCGCCGTCGAGGCCTCGGGCGCCGGCGGGTCCGGACCGCTCACCCAGGCCGTCCAGACGGGCGGCTCCGGTACGGGTACGAACGCCGGCGAGGCGCTGCGCAGCCGCATCCTCCAGCAGGCCGACGCCCAGCAGGGCGCCGCCGAGGAGGAGGCCCGCGAGGCCGCGGAGAGCGCCGCCCTCAAGCGGGCCGCCACGGACGCGTCCGAAGCCCAGAAGACCGCCGAGCAGGCCGCGGCCGCCAAGAAGGCGGCGGAGCTGGAGGCCAAGCGGAAGGCCGAGGAGGAGGCCCGCCGGAAGGCGGAGGCCGAACGCCTCGCCCAACTGGCGAAGAGCTTCATCACCCCGGTGTCCTCCTACACGCTCACCGCCAGCTTCGGCCAGGCCGGCGACCGCTGGGCCGCCGACCACACCGGACAGGACTTCGCCGCACCGACCGGCACGCCCGTCAAGGCGGTGCACTCCGGCACCATCACCCAGGCCGGCTGGGCCGGTTCGTACGGCTACCGCATCGTCCTCACCCTCGACGACGGCACCGAACTCTGGTTCTGCCATCTGTCCTCGATGGTGAAGACCTCCGGCAAGGTCAACACCGGCGACGTCATCGGCCGCGTCGGCGCCACCGGCAACGTCACCGGCCCGCACCTCCACCTGGAGGTCCGCCCGGACGCCGGCGACCCGATCGACCCGATGCCGTGGCTGCGCGAGCACGGCGTCAACGTCTGAGGCGTCCGAGGACGACGGCGGCGGTCGTCGGGGGAGCCGGGTTGTTCCCAGGGGCATGAACGCCCTTGGGAACAACGGGAATCCCGCCGGAGGCGCTGGAGGGCCCGGAGGCCTTGGCGGCCCTGGAGGCCCGGGGAATCCCTACCGATGCACCGGACACCTCCGGAACCACCGGGAATAACTCCCCTCCCCCCAACGCTGCACCTACGCATGACCGCGACACACTCCTCCCACCCCCCTCGTCACCGCCGGCCCCTCGGCTCGCTCTCCGTCTCGCCGCTCTGCCTCGGGGGCAACGTCTTCGGCTGGACGGCCGACGAAGCCGAGTCCTTCGCCGTGCTCGATGCGTACGTGGCGGGCGGCGGCAACTTCATCGACACCGCCGACGTCTACTCGGCCTGGGTGCCGGGCAACGAGGGCGGCGAATCCGAGACCCTCATCGGCAACTGGCTGGCCGCCCGCGGCAATCGCTCCGACGTCGTCATCGCCACCAAGGTCGGCGCCCACCCCGACCACAAGGGCCTGCGCGCCGCCACCATCAAGTCCGCGGTCGACGCCTCCCTCACCCGCCTCCGCACGGACTACATCGACCTCTACTACACCCACTACGACGACGAATCGGTCGAGATCGCGGAGTTTCTGACCGCCCTCGACGACCTCGTCAAGGCCGGCAAGGTCCGCGAGATCGCCGCCTCCAACATCTCCGCGCGGCGCCTGGAGGAGTCCCTGGCCTTCTCCGACCGCGAGGGCCTGGCCCGCTACGTCGCCCTCCAGCCGCACTACAACCTGGTCTCCCGCGACACCTACGAGGGCGAACTCGCCGATGTCGCCGCCCGCCACGGCGTCGCCGCGGTCCCGTACTACGCACTCGCCTCCGGCTTCCTGACCGGCAAGTACCGCCCGGACAGCACGGTCGACAGCGCCCGCTCGGAGAAGGCCGCCAAGCACCTGGCCACCGACCGCGGACGCCGCGTCCTCCAGGCGCTCGACACGGTCGCCACCGCCCACGAGGCCGAGCCCGCCACCGTCGCCCTCGCCTGGCTGGCCGCGCAGCCCACCGTCGCCGCCCCCATCGCCAGCGCCCGCACACTGGACCAGCTCCCGGCCCTCCTGGCCCTCACCGAGCTGACCCTCACGGAGCCCGAACTCAACCTCCTGACCGAGGCGTCGGCCTGACACAGCAGAGGGCGGTCGCGCACACCACTCCGCGACCGCCCTCCGCAACTCACCGCCCGACCCGCTACGCCTTCCGGTCGGCCAGGGCCCACGACGCCAGCGCCACCCCACCCGCCACCGCGAACACCGAAGGCCAGGCCCCGATCTTCTTCGCCAACGGGTGCGACCCCACAAACGCCGCCACATACGCCCCGCTCAAGGCCGCCGCCGTCTTCGCCCCTGCCTTCTCCTGCCACCCCTTGGCCGCCACGGCCCCCGCCGCCGCAAGCGCCACCCCACCCAACGGCCTCTTCTTGGTCCAGCGAGCTACGCCGTAACCGCCGAGCAGCCCACTCGCCGCCACCACACTTGTCGGTACGCCGGCCATCACGGGAACCTCCTCCTGCCGCACTTATCGTTCGGTCTTTTCGACCCTACTTGCGGGCTTGGGCTTCTCGGCCGCCGCTCCTGATCTCCGTGCCAGGTCACGGTGACGCGGACCGAGAGTGACGGTGGGCCGTTGCCGGGCCGTTCGTACCGCTCGGGCCACTTGCTCGGCCACATTCTCCGGGGCCTCGTGCTCCCAGAAACGCAGGACCGTCCAGCCCGCCGATTCGAGGTGGGCGTTGGTTTCGGCATCGCGGGCGACGTTGCCGTCGAGTTTCGCGCGCCACCACTGCGCATTGGCTCTGGGGCTGGTGGCGTGCTGAGGGCATCCGTGCCAGAAACAGCCGTCGACGAACACGGCGATCCGTGGGCCGGGGAAGGCGATGTCGATCGTACGCCGAGCCATCCCCGGCACGCGGTGTTGCAGGCGGTAGCGCAGGCCGTCGGCGTACAGCAGCCGTCGAACAGCCAGCTCCGGCTCGGTGTCCCGTCTGCCCTGTCGACTCATGCGCGAGGAGACGCCGGCCGAGGACGGGAAGACAGGTGGGCGTGTCATGAGCCCAGGATGGCCCATCAGCGATCAGGAGAAGAAGCCGATCACTTTCTCGTTGGGGGTACCCACGAGGAGGGCTCGGTCGAGGAACGTGTTGTTCATCTCGCAACTTGTTTCCGGGAGGAGTATGCACGCGTGACAAGCGGCAAGGTTGAGACCGTGCGCGCCGGAGGATTCGGATTCCATGCACAGCGGGTCCGCCGAGCACCACGAGATCCGGTTGAGTGCCGACTGCAAGGACTCCGCCAGGCGGCTCGGATCGCCCTGGGCGACGATGCCGCCGAGACTGCCCGCCGAATCGCTGGTGGCTGTGTAGAGGAGGACACCTGCCATCTCGTCGTTGACGTAGAGACGCTCACGGAGGGCGGAGGCGGGGTAGCCGCAATCCAGGCTCCACTCATTGATCAAGGCGTGGGCGAGGGTGTGGAGGAGGACGAAGCGAGCCGTCACGGGCGACCGGGTCGGAGCCGCCCCACCCTCGGCTCGTTCACGCAGCCGGCGCTCGTGGTTGCGGCGCAGGACGTCTGTACGTGCGGCGGGGGTATCGGTGCCGTCGAGAGCTTCCCAGGCGGCCAGCTTCTCGTGGTCGAGGGTGAGGAAGACGCCCTCGCCCATGACCTCGATCGCGGGCAGCCAGTCGATGTCCTCGCTCAAGGCGGGTGCGACCGCCCGCTGCCGATCGGCCTCCGTGGGCATGAGTGGTTCGATGCGGGTGAAACTCTGCAGAGCCCGGACCTCGCGCAGACGCTTCACGAGCATGGTGCGCTCGACACCGGGCACCTCCGTTCCCACCGATGTTCCGCCGCGCGGCTCGACGCAGACGAAGTGCTCGTTCTCCGGTGCCTCCTCCGTGACCGTGCACAGCTGCCGGTACTCCTCACGGCGGAGGGCGGAGGCTGCCTCGAAGCCTGTGGTCCCCTCGGCGTCCTCGATGCCTTCCGTTGCTGCGTCCTCCAACGCCCGCACGGCCTTGACCACCTCCTCGACGGTGTAGCGCCCCCCGTCCAGCCATCCCTCGTCCTCGGCGAACTCGCGGATCCGCTCCTCGCTCTTGCCGACCAAGTGGCGCTGTTTGCGCTCCACGAGCTGGATCAGCTTGTTGTGCCACGGAGGGATGGAGAGCGCAGATGCCACTGTGGGGAACCAGGCGGCGGAGGAGCCACGCTGTAGCACCCGCAATAGGCTGCTGCAGTTGTCCTCACGGGCATCCCGGCCGAACCAGGGCCGCCCTCCGCCGCAGGCGATCCCCAAGGCAGCCATGGCATCCCGGCTGAACGCCCCTTCCAGCGAACCGCTCTCGCCGCAGCCGCATTCGATCACGATGCCCTGCAGGCTCGCCGTGCGCCCCTCGCTGCGCAGCTTCAGCTCGGCGGCGCGCGGGTCGCACCGATGGCGCGACCTGCGCTCCTCGCTGCGGCGGGAGTGCAGCCAGCGCCAGTACGGAAACTCGTCCAGGTGCCCGTGAGGGCAGGCGACGATGAAGCGGGAGGGCGTGAGAGGGGCCTTGCAGTCGCCGCAGGTGTTGTCGGTGCGGCTGTTACCGAAGTCGCGGAAGGGCTTCAGCGCATGGCAGGCCGGACAGACGTACGTCTCCGGGAAGCGACGCACCTTTACACCGTTGCCCGTGGGGGCAGGGGCGGCGGGGGGCAGGCGGAAGCCGTTCACGCCGAGGCGCTGCTGGAGGCGCGGCTCGTAGATCGCGTCCTCGTCCCGTACCCCCCAAGTGTCAAGGCCGCTGACGACGTACGACTGATCGCCGATGGCAATCAGCGAGCCCACGCCGTACGTGGTGATCTGTTGGGCGCGGCGGACCGAGCCGAGCGGGGTGCTGCGCGCGTTGCCGCGACGGGCAGCGGTACCGGTGTTGCCGGCCGAGGAGCGGCGTGCCATGTCACTTCTCCAGGTAGAGGTCGGACTCGACATCGACGTCACGGAGGCTCCACAGCGTGTCGTGGGCGTCCAGCAGGTCGAGGTCGGAGTGGGTGCGAAGCAGTGCGGTGTCGGGGTCGCGGTCCGGGTTCGGGCTGAAGGTGAAGGGCGCTTCGTAGACGAGCTTGTTGTTGTCGTCGGCAAGCCGGAGCCAGTGGTCGATGAAGGCCTGCAGTTGCGCGTCGGTGGCCTCGGCCTCGTCCTTCGCAATGGCCCGGACGCGGATCACCAGCTCCTCACGGAGACGGTGCAGTTCCCCGACGAAGGTCGCGACCTGTGCGGCGGCGGAGTTGGGGCGGGCGAGAGGCAACGTCAGTCGGGCCAGACCCACGAAGACCGCGTGCAGCGCGCGGTCGCGGGCGCGCGCGGAGTACGGCGTGACGCTGGACGACTCCACCTGCTTGTAGAGGGCCGAGTGATAGGCGACGAAGTCCTCGTAGTGGGAGAGGTCGCGGGAACGGGTGGCGTTGAAGAGGGTGACCACCAGACCCGGGTGCTTGCGGCCGACGCGGCTGGTCGCCTGGATGTATTCGGCGGTGGTCTGGGGCTGCCCCATCACGGCCATCAGCCCCAGACGGTCGACGTCGACGCCGACCGAGATCATGTTGGTGGCGAGCACGACGTCCTGTGCGGATCCGGAGGCGAGGGTCCGTTCGAGGGCGTCGAGCCGGCCCCTGATCTCGCTGGAAGGCACCCGGCTCGTCAGCTCGCCCGGTAGCACGTTGCGAGGCGTCTCACAGGTGTCCCGTTCGGCATGAGTCTTAAGCCGCTCGTTGACGTCGGCGTGTACCTGCAGATCGGCGGCGGCGAGCAGCCGAAGGCTGTTGAAGTATCCGATCAGCGTCCAGTAGGCGTCGCGCACCGATTCGTCGCCCTCGATCTGCCGGCCGTGGTGCAGCAGCGAGGCGTATGCACGGATCAGCAGGCCGGCCTGGGAGATGCCCGGGGCAAGCAGGCCGACATAACGACGGGATGCCTTCCGCTCGGCCGGTGCCTGTACCGCGAACCAGGAGTCCCGCGAATCGAGGCCGGCCGGCGGGAACTGGGCAACCTCTCGATCGAAAAGGGCCTTCCCCTGCTGCTGCGCCCGGCGGATGGTGGCCGTCGATGCGATGATCTTCGGCTTCTCGCAGGCCAGGTCGATCGCGGCCTCGTACAGCCCCGCGAGTGTGCCGAGAGGCCCGGAGATGAGGTGCAACTCGTCCTGCACGACGAGCTCGGGCGGAGGCGTGCCGTGCGGGCCGGTGCTCCGGTTGAACAGCGCCGCCGTGTCCTCCCGCCAGGCCACCCGGGCGAACTTGTCGGCGGTGGCGATGACCAGGGTGGGGCGCACCCGGTACAGCTCGGTGTCCACCACGTGCACCGGCAGCCCCGCCCGGTAGGGGCAGGCACCGTCGGGGCAATTGATCGCCATGTGCCCGCGGTCCAGATCGACCGTGTAGTCCTTTACCTGCAGATCGGTACCGCACCACGGGCAGGCGCTGAGCTGGACCGGGTTCTGCTCCTGCAGAGTCCCGCCGTTCTGCAACTTGCGCAGGGCTGTTTTTGCGTCGTCAAGGGTGTTGGGGGTGGCTGCCTTGCCCACCCACATGCCGATGGAGATCGGCTCACGACCCAGGCGGTCGGGATCCTCGGCGCGGAGCCGATCCATGGCACACATCAACCGGGCGGCGCGCTCGAACTGCTGAAGTGTGAGCAGCCTGAGGGTGTAGCGCATCAGCACCGTGACACCCGCCCCGGCCGCGCCGTTCCCGAGCTCGTGGTGGCGCAGTCGACGATGGAAGACGGTGAAAGCGATCAGACCGAGGTACGCCTCGGTCTTGCCACCACCGGTCGGGAACCACAACAGATCGACCGTGCCGCGGTCCTTGTGCCCAGGATTCACGATGCCGTTCAGGCAGAGCAGCAGGAAGCCGATCTGGAACGGGCGCCAGGTGCCCTGCGGCCGGGGCTCACCCGTCCGACCGTCCTTGATCCACAGACTGCGGCCGAGCTGCAGGGCCATGACCTCGTTCGCCTTCTGGAAGGCTTCCAAGGCCCGTTTGTTGATCAACCCGTGGCCTGTGAGCAACTCGACGCCCGCTGCCATTCGCTCTTGCGCCTCTCGGCAGAGTTTCAGTTGCTCCTGAGCCAGACGCAGGTACTCGGTGTCGCCGTACGGTCCGCCGCGCAGGCCCTCGATGTCGGCCTCACGCGCGACGATCCACCGTCCGTAGGCATCGATCAGCTCCCGCAGAGAGGCCGCGACCTTGTCCGGAGGGGCATCGGCCAGGCTCTGCATGCCGAGGTGGCGGACGTCGATGTCCGGGTTGGAGTCCGTGAGCATGACCTCGTACGTCGGCACGGCCTCGGTCCAGATCGAGGAGACTCCGGCGGGCGCGTTCCCGGCGTCGGTACCACTGGGTGCGGGAGGCGTCCAGGACCAGTCGGCCGCGCAGCCGTGGCCGGTGGCGAAGACAGGGGCATGGCGGTGGAGCAGTCGATTCAGTCGGACCTCGTCGTCCAGACCGCCCTCCGCCGGGCGTTCCACCAACGCGGGTGCCCCGTCAGGGACATCGACCCGCAGGCCGATCTGGAAGAAGCAGTGAGTGTCCTTGATGTCCCGCGCTCCTACGCGGTGTGTGTTCACCAGGGTCGCGGTGACGGCCACCGAGCCCCTGGACCCGCTCGGCCTCCGTACCCGTATACGCAGCTCCAGGCCGTCGGCCAATGGGATCGGGGCCTGGTCGAGCAGGGTGACGTCGACGACCGCGGTCGGCAGTTCGAGCGGGCGACGCCGCCAACGCAAGTCCTGAGTCCCGGTGCTTCGGCGTTCGGCACGCTGTGGCACGGTCGGCCGTCCCTGGCGGTCCACCGGGTCGTACACGGCCGCGGCGGCGCTGATCAGCACGGTGTGGCTACGTGAAGGGTCCACAGCGAAGGTGACGCCCGTGGCGGACGGGCGCGGAATGTTCGCCAGACTTATGCCGATGTCCGGGGTCTCGTCCAGGGCGAGCGTCGAGTCGGCGTCGTCGTGGTCCAGCTCGCCCGCCTCCTCTCGGGCGAGCTCCTCCTCGGTGCGTGGGAAGAGGATGCCGGTGGCATACGCGGTGAGGGGCCAGTCGTCCAACTCCTCGGTGGAGTCCGCCCGGACGCCGGTCGGGCCGAGCAGGTCGGCCTTGAGCCGGTCCACGAGTTCGGCACGGAAGCGGTAGTGCTCCTTGTGATCGGGCATCGTCATCCTCAGTCCTTGTCCGTACGGTCGTACTGGAAGTGCCCGAGGCCGATCGGGCGGGGGGCAAGCCACACTCCGAGGTCGCCGAGACCGGCGTGCCGGCCGGCCGTACGTTCCCCGGCGACGGTCTCGATCACTTCGACACGCAGGCCCGTGATGCGGCGCGGCCAGTTCCGGGGCCGGTAGGTGTGCGATTGCTGCAGGTGGCGGTAGAGGTCACGACGGAGTGCTTCCGAGGCGACGCCGATCTCCCTCGGTCCGTGGCACAGCGCGTAGCCGGGGCCGATCCGGTCGTCGTTGCTCTCGGGCACCCCGTCGAGTCGTACCAGCTCAACCGGATCACCGGGGGCCACGTCCTCTCGGAGGTACTTCTGCAGCGCGGGGGCGTCGCCCTTGCACTGATGGGTGCCGGCCGGGTGTCCGCCGTGTATGTCGCCTCCGAGGATCTCCATTCCCGGACGTTTCCAGTGCTGATAGCCGAAGCGGGCCCAGCGACGTGTCCGCTTGTCCTTGCGTACCGCCCGGAACCCGCTGCGTTCGGCCCTGGCCTCCTCGGGCGGTTCGAGGCGGTAGAGCTCCTCGCGAGGGCGGGTCATGGCCACGTACAGCGCGCGGGCGCGGTCGCCCGCATCGACGCCGAGGGTGGCATCGAGCGGGCCGGGGTCGACCACCAGGACTCGGTCGAACTCAAGTCCCTTGGACCGGTGGAAGGTGGAGATGACCAGTGAGTGTGGGCGTTGCGCGGTCAGCTCGTCGGGCAGCCTGCCGGTGGCGAGCGCGTCGCGTAGCCGGCAGAGATCCACGGACCGCCCCGCTCGGTCTCCTGCGCAGGCAAGCATCAGGCGCCACATGCGCTCGCGGTCCAACTCCTCGTCGGCACCCGACAGGAACGGATGAAGATCGTCGAAATGCTGCCGGGTGAGGGCCAAAGCCCCGTACCTGGCATGAACGAGGTCGTTCAACCAGGCAGGGGCGGCCCGGTCCTCCGCGGCGCGGCGCAGTTGGTGCGGGATGTCGACACCGTGCAACCACTCGGAGATCAGCAGCGCCTCGCCGTTCGTCCGGCAGAGTACGGCCGTGGTGATGCCGGTATCGAGCAACGAATCCCGGATGAACGAAAGGGTGATGTCGCCGAAGTCCATCCGGGCTGCCAGCTCGGTTCGCAGTTCCTCGTGGAGTCGATCCGCGTCCTCGAACGTCGCGCATTGTCGGGCCGCAGCTGCGAAGCGCAGCGCCGACCGGGCCTCGTCCGTACGGACACGGAAGTTCTGGGTGAGCGACAGCTCGACGAGGTGGTCCACGAAGGTGTTGCGCAGCCAGTCGAAGAAGCGATTGGTCTCGAGTTCCCGTGCCTCCGGGTCGGCGACCTGAAAGCCGTAGATGGCCTGTGCCGGGTCGCCGACGATCGTGAATCCACAGTCGTAGGACTCCAGGAGGACTTCCACCAACTCGCGACGGTCACCCACGAGGTCCTGCACCTCGTCGATCACGATGTGGCGAAGTTCGCCGAGCCACTCAGGGGCGGACTGCTCGTCGACGATCACTTCCGTGGCCTCGCGGATCCGCTCGTCGAAAGAGCGGGAATGCCAATCGACGTCTCCCGCGACCTCGGTGAGGATTTCCAGGGCCCAGGAATCGAAGGTCGACACACGCACATGACGGGAGCGGCCCCCATGCAGCGACAGCCGTTGCCGCAGTTCTCGGACGGCCGCACGGGAAAAGGTCAGGACCAGAATGTCGCCGGTCGCCAGCCCCTCGTCGGAGACGAGGGCCTCGATACGGCGGATCAGGGTATGTGTCTTGCCTGCGCCCGCACCGGCGGTGACCAACAGAGGTGTATCGGCAGGCCGATCCACGACCGCGCGCTGCTCCTCCGTTAGCGGTGGGTTGCCCTCGTTCGGGCCGGCGCTCATCCGTTCCCCTCCCACAGGTACTCGAACTCGGTGTAGGCCAGTTCCCGGCCGAAGTGCCGGATATTGTCGCGGACGTTGAGGATCAGACAGCTGTCCTTGCCGCCGTTGAGCGGACCGCGCAGACCACGGCCGATCATCTGGACGTAGGTGTTCGGGCTGAAGGTGGGGCGCGCCACGACGACCGCCCGCACAGCAGGGGCATCGAAGCCCTGGGTGAGCACGCTGTAGTTGGTCAGCACCTGGATCCTGCCGGCCCGGAATGCCTCGATGCGGCGGTTCCGCACACCTGCCGGGGTCTTGGCGTCGACCGAGGCCGCGGTGATGCCGCTTTCGTTGAGGAGCGCGGCCAGTACCTGGCCATGTTCGACCGAGGTGGCGAAGACCAGGACGGGCCAGTCCTGTGGCAGCCGTTCGATCTCCTCGATGATGCGCTTCGTACGGCCCACGTCGCGCGCCATGCGTGCGGTCACGGCGGCAGGCAGCTTCATGTTGTTGCTGTTCGTGACCTCTGCGATCTGCTCGTCGCTGAGGGTGTAGCTACCTCCGACGAGCTCCCGCTGTTCCACCTGCGAGAGAACGCCGAGCTCCTGGAGGTGTGGGTACGGGTCGCCGCCCTGGAAGACGCCGTGGTCCAACCGCTTGCCCCCGAACCGGGCGGCCAGCCTCCGGGTCTCTTCCTCGCTGCTGCCGCGGAACGCTGTGGCGGTCAGCCCGACGAGGTGGCGCGCGGTCCGGTGCTGGTCGATGCCGAGGGCGTCCAGGATCTTGGTGTACGTCTTGGGCACGGCGAAGTGCGCCTCGTCGACGATGACCAGGGCGGCTTCGCGCAGCCATGCGTACGGCTCGGTGCCGAGATGGCCCGAGAGAGTGGCATCGATGGCCACCACGACCTGCGGGCCGGACGTCGCCGGTTCCGCCGCCATGCCACCCCACATCCGACTGATCCGAAGGTTCTGGTCGGTTCCGGACCGTGACCAGACGAACTTCCACGTCTCGATGGCCTGCTCACACAGCTCCACGCTCTGTGCGATCCACAGGATCGGTCCCTGGAGGACACCGTCGGCAAGAGCCTGGACTGTGGCCTCGACAGCGATGCGGGTCTTGCCCGCACCGGTCGGGATCTGCAGCATGGCCCGCTTGTCCTCGTCCTGCAGCAGGTGCTGGTACATGTGGGAGACCAATCGCATCTGGTACTGGTGGAGGGGCAGCGGCCTGCGAGGGCCCGCTATGGTCTCGAACGGCTGCGGGGACTGGCTCGCCTCCTGATCCCCGGCCCAGTCGGACGGGAAGCCGTACGTTTTTACGAAGTTGCGCGCCGCGTATCCGCCTGTCCATGTCCTCGGTGCGTCGAAACCGGCCTTCACCAGAGCGGGGGCGAGAGCCCGAAGCACCTCCTCGCCATGTGTGGCGATCACCAGTTGGGCGATCCGCTGCTCGTCCGGGGCCTCGCCGTTCAACTCCTCGTCGGCCAGAAGCAGACCGGGAGGCAGTTCCTCACGAAGCCTTTCTACGCCGAGCGCGAGCAGTAGTTTGCGGGCCACGTTCAGTTCCTGACGTACTTTCAGGAAAAGCTCGCCCTCCCGGTCCTTCTGCTGCTGCGCGAGCAGTCCGCGGCAACCTGCATCCCCCAGTCTCAGCCCAAGCACCCGATCGACGGCGCAAAGGATCTCCAGCTCGTCGTCCGGGCCGCACAGCAGCACGGTGTCGCCGTTGCGCGCCTCGGTGAGAGGCTCTTCCCGCTTGCCCTCCGGTGTGCGGATGACCTTCGCGAGGTGGGAGCAGTGCGACAGCTGCCAGCTCGTCCCACGGGGAAGACGCTGCCGCAGTCTCGGGTAGAGGTCCGTGAGCTGGGCAGGGTTCCCCAGCGTGACCGCGTCCAGCTCCTCCTGAAGGAGTTCGGACGGGGCCCGAAGCGGCCATTCCAGAATCATGCGTCCTGCGTCCTCGGCGGTGGGCACCAGCATCGCCGGTACGGCCTCGCGCTGCAGAATGCGGTACTGCTCGGGATCGGCGGTGACCGCGATGTCTTCGTCGTCCCGGGTGGTCCATTCCTCGCCGACCTGGCAGCGGGTGAGGGCGTCCTCGGGCCACGGGATGTCGTCGACATCGAAACGGGTCAACAGGGCGTAGGCGCTGCCGACGAACTCGGCGTCCTCGCTTTCGAGGACGCGTTGGAAGAGCTCCCCCCACAGACTGTCGGGCACGGAGCCGAGGTCCGCCGTGAGACGCAGTGCCTGGGCCGCCTCCGTGTCGATGGTCGCCACCGGCAGCAGCCTGGGATCCACCTTCGCGGCTGGACTGAGGCAGGACTTCGGGGAGCGGTCTCCGAGCGTCGTCGGCACTACACCCTTCTGCCGAATCAGCCAAACGATTGGGGAGGGGATCTGCTGCTGACCGTTGCGGTTGGAGCCGGCCTGCAGGGTCCAGTTCTGCACCAAGCCGTGCCGCGGCAGGTGTTTGAGGAACGCGGCGCGGCCTTCCTGCGAGAGCCGGGGGAGCAGGTGCAGCGGGCCGGCAGGGTTGGCGCCGTCCACCAGCAATGTCTTTGGGGCGGGGCGGCGGGCGCTGCTCGAAAGCCCCCGGTAATAGGCACTCCGAGCCTTCTCCACGTACTCCTCGAACCAGTCGTCCCCCCTTGGGTCGCAGCCTTCGACGGGCCGGTCGACGGCGCCGAGCTCGCGCAACACCTGCGTGTCCGGGCGGTGGAACTCGGGGTCGATGAGCAGCTCGGGGTCCCGGCTGCCGTCGGACGGAACCACCGGCCCGGCGAGAAAGGCGTCGCGGAGGGGACGGAAGGCCCCGTCGGCGGTGCGGATTCGAAGAGCACGGGAGGGATCCTGGATCTTCGACCGGATCGCCACGACGGCCCGGCCGGGACCTGCCTGCCGCAGCAGCTTCCAGAAGTCCTCCCACTCGGTGCGGCCGTAACGACCGAAGCCGAGATCCAACACCGCCTTGAAGCGCCCTTCGGCGTCCGCCTCCGGGATGCCCAGTACCTCCAGCGCACGCCGGGCTTCATCGTCGGCGACGACGTCGGGATGGACGTACCTCATGTCGTCCCGAAGCCCGTGGCCGCCGACAGAGCTGCGACGGTAGATGCGACCACGGGCGCGCGCGGGAGCCACAAGATCACCGCTCTCGGTGAGCAGTACGCGAGCGTCGGCCGCCTGGGCGGCCCGGTCGAAGTGGACGCTCTCCATGTCCGCGAGGATCCGCAGCGCGAGTGCGGAGGAAGCGGGGGTACCATCCGCCACCAGAGCCTCGAGCCAGTCGGTGACAGACGCGGGGCGCACATCCGCCAGCCCCATGATGTCGCGCACCCGGGAACGTCGCTCCCGACTCTCGACGGAGTGGTGGCACCAATCGACCGGACGCCCGGGGTGCTGCGACCACAGCTCCAACCACTTCTCCCGGAGCTCCTCCGGGTGCAGTCGAAGCTCTCCGGGACTGCGCAACGTGGCGCGCTGGTCGGGCAGTGAGGGGAGGTGTGCCGCGACCTCCAACACCTTCTTGCTGAGCATCTCGTCGCCCCACTGGGATGCCTCGCGCCCGCGGGCGGTCAGCAGGGTCAGGTGCGCCCCCGGGTCGTCGGCCGCCATCAGGCGAGGCAGCGCCGTGACAATCAACTTTGCAGCTGTCTCGACGAGTTCGGCGTTGAAGTCGCTCTTGGTGAGGTTCTGTCGGTCCTCCGGGGTCTTCCAGGGCGCGTTGAGTATTCCGGTCAACGTCGTGTCGTAGTGGGTGGGGAAGAAGGCCCAGAAACTCCCGCGCTTCTTCCGAGCCTCGACCTTCTCGCCCGGAACCGCCCAAGAGAGCCGAATGCTCGAGCGTTCATGCAACTCGCCCGCCGTTTCCTGGGCTTTGAGGGAGGGTGTGTGGTCGACGTGGAAGACGTCCCACCGCTCGTTGCGTACCGGCCGTCCGTTGCTCTCCTCGTAGACACGGTGGCGGGTGTGTACGAGCGTGTGGTCGCCTTCCGCCACGCCTCGATGATCGGCGTGCTGCGTCGCCTGCCGCAACACGCGCACCAGCTTGCGGCCCTCGCGACGGTCCTCCAGCTCAACCGAGTCCATGTGGGGCGAGAACAACATGAAGTGTGCAGGGAAGTTGCGCAGGTCCTGCCCCAGGCGGTGTGTCACACCTTCGTGCAGCGGTAGCACGACCGTGGTGCTCGCCCACTTCATCAGCTCGTCGAGTACGGGGTCCGTCGCACGGTCGCCCGGCAGGTCCAAGGGCTGGGCCATGCGCAGAACGGGAGTTTCGTCGAACTCGGTGAGGCCGGGCACGACCTCCCGGATGCGCTTGGCGGACCAGCTCTTGTCGAAGCCGAAGCAGCCCGACCTGCTGTAGAAGCGCGGGGTATCGGAGATGCTCAGCACCGACTTCACGCCGACGCCGAAGCGTCCGATCTGACCACCGCGCTTGCGGGACACGGCCATGCGCAGGATGGTGTCCGCGCCAAGGGCGGACATGGCTTCACCGGTGTTGGCGCAGTAGAGGCGGGTGTCGGTGAGCAGGACGTGGATGCGGCCGCCCTCTCCCGCCTCCTGGTTTTCGTCGGCGCCGTTCTGCACCAACTCGTAGATCTGCCGCTCGCCGTATCCGCCCTGGGTGATGCGCCGTTCGTTGTTCGCGTGCTCTTGAACGTGACCGGGGTCGGCCCGGTACACGTCCAGGATGCGGCGGGACTGTTGGAGGACCGTTCCGATGACGTCAGCGGCATCGGAAATGGGGCTGTTCATGGTGTGAAGGGCTCCCTGGGCTGGGCGGTCACGTCAGACAGAGCAGGGCAACGGATGAAGCGGACGTCCCCCGAAGAAGACGTTAGGACCTACCACTGACAACGCGCCGCCGGACCCGAGAACCTCGGTCGTGAGAGCGGGGGTTGGGGCACCCTCGGCAGGGTTGAGGGGGTGAGACGGGCTGCAAGGAGAGGGGTACACGTCCACGGACACATGGACATACTTCGCCCCTGAACCGGCCCGCATATCGAACAGATGGCCGATTGTGACTCCGGGACGCTATCGGCGATCAAGGGAAGGCGCAAGGGGATTCGACAGGGGCGCGCAATCGCACGAGTGCCCCCCATAGAGGAATGGAGCGGACGGTTCGGCAAATGAAATTGTCCCTGACTCGTGGTGTCAAATGGCCTGTACTCTGGGGGTGTTGAGGCAACGAGGGAGGCCCGGTGGACACGAACGACGAGAGCGCCGAGAGCTTCGGTACATGGCTGTCACGGCAGTTGCACCGCCGGCACATGACGCAGGCCGAGCTCGCGCTGGCCCTCGGTATCACACGGGCGGGTGTCTCGGCATGGATCACCGGGCGGGCCGAGCCACGTGAGGACAAGAAACGTGCCATAGCGGAGGTCCTCGGCACTGACGAGGCGACCGTGCACCTCCGCACCACCGATGCACCTGTTGCTCGGGCAGTTGGCTGGTACCACCGACGTGCGCACTCGGACGGCGGCCGGGAGTACGGGAATGCCGCTGCCTTCGCCTTCGATGCGGACGTTTCCGTACTGGCACGAGAGGCCACACAGAACAGCCTCGATGAGCGCGAAGACGAAACCAGGCCGGTCCGGGTGCGGTATGTACTGCACGAGTTGACGGGCGAGCATCGGCAGCAGTTCCTGGATGCACTGCAGTGGAACGAGTTGCTGCCGCACTACGAAGCGGCTGCTGCACAGAGGCAGAAGGTCGGCCGGGTCATCGCTGAGGGACTGCGCGAGCTGCGCGAGACAGACACCCTGCTCCTGCTCCGCGTCGACGACTACAATGCCTCCGGCCTCACTGGTCCCGAGTACGACGACGGCCGGTTCGCGGCCGTGGTCAGACGGCAGCTGGACAGCCACAAGAGCCGTGGCAGCGCAGGTGGTTCGTACGGACTCGGCAAGGCCACCCTTTGGGCCACCAGCCGCCTCGGACTTGTACTGATCAACAGCACGCTTTCGAAGCAGTACGAAGGCCGCACCGAGCGACGCGTGATCGGTCGGCTCGATCTGCCCTGGCGCGAGGTGGACGGTGAGGCGTACGCCGGACCGGCCTGGCTGGGTGAGGAGGACACAGCTCCGGATTACCGGGGCAAGGGCGTGACCCGGTCCTGGTGGGCGGACGAGTCGACCGTCGAGCGGCTGCACCTCGCGCGTGCCGGTTCCGACCCTGGCACGTCCTTCCTCGTGGTCGGTGCCCATGATGCGGCCGGGGATGCGGAGACCGTTCAGGAGATGCACGACAAGCTCGTTCGCTCGCTGGCGGTGAACTTCTGGGCGGCCATGACCCACGGCGCTTCCGCCGCCCCACTCCTGGAGGCATCGGTCACGTCGCTGCGCAACGGCCAGGTGGTGATCAGGGAGGAGCGCGTCGATCCGCATGTGCACGAGCCCGCGCGTTCAAGGGCGCTCAAGGCGTACCTGGACGGAACGACGGTCGACCGGCTCACCGGGATCGACCAGGTGGCCCTGGCTCGTGTGCCGCTGACCGTACCGCCGTTGCGCGGCACGAAGCGCCCTCCCGTGGAGCACCGCGCCGTGGTGCTCGTGACACCGGCCGACGATGCGGACCCCACACCCAACCAGCTCGTGTGCATGCGCGGCAACCGCATGAAGGTGACCGAGCGTCGCGTCCCCGACCTGCCCATGGGTACCAACCCCTTCCAGGCCGTGCTTCTGGCCGGCAGCGCCACAGGGAGCACCTCCGACGACATCGACGCGGCAGAGGCATTCCTGCGGGCCTCCGAGCCGCCCGAACACGACGACTGGACCAAGACGGAAGAGCTGACTGCGACTTACGCCCGGGGTGCACTGGCACGTATCAAGGATTTCCGGCGCGAGATGAATGTCGGCGTCCGCCGGTTGGTCACCAGACGCGAGGAGAAGGGCGAGGGCGGACCGGCCGTACTGCGCGAATTGCTTCGACTCGACGGGGGCGGCGGAGGGGGCGGTCGCCGCATCGACGGCCACCCGAGCGTTCGCACCGTTGACGGGGTGCTGGAGCCCTCCGGTGCCTGGCGTGTCCGCGTCCAGGTGAGGCTGCCGTCACGGGAGGACTCGTGGTTGATGGCTCCTGTGGCGAAGTTCGATGTGCGTTCCGGAAGCAAACCCGCCGTACGGTGGGCGGAGCTCGTCGCCGAGGACAACTGCCAGGTCGAGAACGGCCATCTCCGCTTCGATCCCGGGGTCCGCACTGCCTCCTTCAGCGGCCTCACCGATGTCGACAGCCACCCGGTATCCGGCTCCATGGCGCGACTGATCATCGATCTTCAGAAGGCGAGGGGGACAGCCGCATGAAAACCTTGATGCCGTACGCCACACTCGCCGGCGCGGTGACCCTCAAGGTCGCCGGCGCCCAGTTGGACGGACGAGAACTCCCGCTGGCGATGATCTCGCAGCAGGATCGTGTCGTGGCCGTCCATCAGATCGAGCGTGCGGAGTGGACGGAGGCCCACCTTGAACTCCGGGCCGAACTCCCGGAGGCGGAGTTGTCCGCCGGGCGATGGGCCGACGTGAGGTGTGTGGCCGTGCTCGTCGAGGGCGCGACCAATTCCCGTACTGTGGCCCGACTGCGCCGTTCACTCGACGGGGCCTGGACAGGCAGCATCGTTCTGGCACGTGGCGCTCACCGCAGCCGGGCCGAGCTGTCGGTAAGTGTTGTCGCCACGGTCGACGGCGTCGAAGGTCGCATCATTGGTGCCTCCGACGACAACTGGATCGTCGATCTGGTCGCCCGCAAGCCGGAACGGCAACGGGAACTGCACATCAATGAGATCGACTTCCGGGACGGCGGACAGGAGTGGCTGCGCTCCTTCAAGGACGCCCCGTGGCTCGTGGAGACCTCCGGTGACATGCCCACCGTGCATCTCAACACGGGCTTCGAAGGGATCGCTGCGCTCCTCAACACCGCAGTCTCGCCCATGGAGAAAGCGCTACGGGGTGTGCTCGCGGCACAGGTCGCCACCGATGCCTGGATCGCGATGTTCCACTCGGCCGTGAGTGACCTCGAAGTGGGGGAAGACGGGACACCACAGTGGCCCACCGGTTGGAGGGACTGGGCACTGCGCAGCATGCTGCCCGATGTGCTTCCCGAACTCTCCGCCGCAGATGCGCTTTGGGAGATCCACTCCCGGCGCTCGGAGAGCGTGGGCTGGAACGAGCTCCAGCTGCGCATCCAGTACGCGGCCTCCCGCCGGTCTCGCGTCGCCAAGAATCTCGGATCCGCGATCCGCGTACTCGACCGCTCTGGTGAAGGGAACCAACCATGAGCCGCACCGTTGACGACCTCCCGGAGCAGCTCGGTCGGCTGCGCGACGCCATGGCGGCGAAGCACCTGTCCCGTGGTGTATTGACGGGACAGGAAGATCCGCCGCTGGTTGCGCTCATACGGGGCTCAGAGCCGGTTGTGGGCACCGGGGTACGCTGGAATGTCCGTCCCCTGCGGGAGCTCTTCAACGACGCCGTCCGGCTGCACGCCGAGTCGGACCGCACTCATGCGGACGCCTGGCTCGCGCCCCGGCTGCACTGCACACTGCGCCTCACCCGGTCCGAGGCTGCCGATCCCGCTCTCTGGAACTTCATCGCCATGGTCGTCGCTCCCGACTATGTGATCTGGCGCCACCTCCCCAAGAGCGGTAAGGAGCAGCCCGCGGTCACGGCGGACCGCTTCTGCGGCCCCCACTACAAGCAGGCCTTCGCCCGTCTCTGGTGGGCTGCCGAGCTCTTCCGTGACGGCGACGACTACCGGCCCGCCGTCACCGCCTGCCGTAACCAGGACGTCCTGAACACCCTGCTGCGGTTGGACGTCATCGACCACCGCCCCACCGCCCGGGCCGTGACACGACTGTTGGACGAGGGCACCGTCCGCACGGGGCGTGAGGTCAACGCCCTGGCCACCGCTGTCAATTCCGCCGGTAGCACGCTCATGTACGACGTGCTCGCTCCCGACGAAGGACCCGACCCCGAGGCCCACCGCTACTGGATCGACGAGAGTGAGCTGGCTCCGCCCGTCCGACGGGACGCCCTCCCGGACGGGCCGGACGACGGAGCAGTGCCGCGAGGAGCGGTGGACGTCATGGTCAAGCAGCTCGAGAAGCTCTTCGTCGGGGCCCCGGTGCGCGGCAGGAAGGATCTGGACGTGACCGAGGTACCGAGCGGGAGGTGACGATCAGACCTGGGCGGACTTCCCGGTCAGCTTGTCCAGGGCCTTGTCGAGCGTTCCCTCGTCGATGTCGAGCGCTGCGGCCAGGACATGTGCGGCGAGGCGTGGCGGGATCGCGTTACCGATCTGCTGTGGGATGTGGCTGCCCCGCCACGGGTAGTCGGCAGGGAAGGTCTGCAGCTGACCTGCCTCTGCGGGGGAGAAGCGATCGAGCTCGATACCGCCGCCGGGTGTCCAGACGCGGTTGCGGTCGATCTTCCCCGTGACCGTGGCTGCCGGCTCGTCGGAACGTCGTATCCCACGGGCCTTGGGATCTCCACCGGTGCCGTAGTTGGAGACCACCTCGAACGGTCCCGATCGTGCGAGTACGTCGCCCATCGCCACCCAAGGCAGCTTTTCCGACCCCGGCAGCGTGTCCTCGGCGGTACGGGAGACTCCCTTTACGTATGGGCGGTGCGTCGTGTCGGGAAGTACGGCCTTGTCTTTGTGACGCGCGATCAGGATGGCTCGGCGGCGGGTCTGTGGCACTCCGAACTCTTCGGTACGCAGCACGCGAGGTTCCGCCACCGAGTACTCGTGGCCCTCGAGAACTTCGGCGAAGGCCTGCCATACCGGAAGTACGGCCGGTACCTGCTCCAGCACGATTGCTTCATACGGGCGGCGCGCCCTTATCGCCAGAAGTGCCCATCGAAGGGGCTCCAGCACCAAGCCTGTGCGCTCGTCCTCCAACTTGGCCAACTCGGCGGTGACGTCCTCGCCGATGGCCATGCGCTTGGTGAAACGGAGCACGTCGTCCAGTGCGCGGCGTCCGGTACCGCTCCCAGCCACTGTGTACGTCTGACAGGGCGGCCCACCCGCAAGGACGGTGGCGTCCGGAAAGTCGGCGGGCTGGTACTCACGGACATCCCCTTCGACCGTGTGGAGCTTGGCTGCCCGACGTGTGGCGCAGGCGTTCGCGTCCCATTCGATGCCGGTCACGGAAAGGTTCAGCACTTCCGCAGCCAAATCGAGTCCGCCGGGGCCGGCGAACAGATCGATGATCTTGGCAGCGTGCACGTGGTCTCCCGGCTGTCGGGTTGGCGAGGTGATCAGGCGGGATGGCCCAGCGCATCCTACCGAGGGCCGCTCGAAGCATTCCAGCCGACCGGTACGGCCCCGTCAGGACCACGTTGGCGGCGTTTTCACGGAGCCGGGTGGTCTGTCGACGCAGAGCCGCCGAGAGCCGCCGAGAGCCGCTCCCCCAGTGCCCGGGCGACAGGTGGCGGGGAGGCGTGCCCCAACTGCCGGTAGCGGGCGGTCTTGCCGCCCGAGAGTTGCCATTGAGGCGGGAATCCCTGGAGGATCGCGACCTGGTCGACGGTGAGCTTCGGCATCTCTTTCACATCCCCGCCAGGAACCCAGCGATACTCCGCACCGGGAACCTCGTTGCCGATACCTCCTCCGTTGATCCCCATACGTTCCCAGGCCCGCTTGGTCCCTGTCGGTCCGAGGTCCGGCCCACCCCGCCGTTCGGATCCCCCCACGATGGCCGGTGCGGGACGCGTGGCCTGGGCCGCCCAGGCAGCGGCCTGCCGCCAACCACGCGCCGCCATGGACTTCCACAGCGCCGCACCGACGGTCGGGGCGGGGGCGTCGGAAGGCTCCGGCCACCGGAAACGTGGCGAGACCTCGGGCTGCAGTGCGACGAGCAGACCGAGTTCCCGGTCCTGGGCGAGCCCGAAGCCGCTTGCATTGAGTGTCTTCCGGTGCAACTCGTATCCGAGGTGCTCCAGTTCCAGACGCGCGAATTCACGCATGTCGTCGAAGTCGTGCTCGACGACCAGTGCGGGCACGTTCTCGATGAGCACGGCCCGCGGTCGCACCTCCGCCACCAGCCACACGGTCGCCTCGAACAACTCACGTTCGTAACGGTCCTCGGCGCGCTTGATCGTCGCAGCCGACCTCACCCGCGGGAGCCCCGCCGCGATCAGATCCACGTCGTACGCGTACCGATGCTCCTGGGCCACGAATTCCCGCAGATCCATCTCCAACACGCGCCATCCAAGGCGGTTGGCCCGCAGCGTGGCACAGGCGTGCCGGTTCCGTTCGATCAACGCGACCGGATCGAAGCCGGCGGCCTCCAGTCCCATGGCCAACCCGCCAGCGCCTGCGCAGAGTTCCAGAGAGGTGTGACGCATGGCTGCCAAAGCCCCCCTTTCGACCAGCGTTGATCGTGTCGTTCCATCATGCCGCGCCGGTGTCCGGAATATCGCGGGAGGCGAGAGATCCATAGGTTGCGCTATGGGGGGAGAGCCGACGGATGCGTCGTCAGTAATGCCTGGGTCAGCGCCGGCCGCCCCCACGGCTGGTAGTGCCGCAGGTGTTGGAGGAGATGGTGCTCCCGGGCGGTGAAGTCCGGGGTGGGGCCGGTGAGGTGGGCGCGGCGGCGGTGGAAGGAGAGGGTGGTGGCGAGGGCGGCGTATTCGGTGACGGCGCGGGCCGCGGCGGGGCCCTGGGTGCGGTGGGCGATGTCGCGGGCCAGGGCGCGGGTTTTGAGGGAGGAGAGCGCGACGGGTTCGGTGGGGGCGAGCCAGCCGGCGGTGATGTACGGGGCGAGGTAGCCGCGGAGGGAGAGGAGTTCCTGGTTGCGGGCCCAGATGGCCAGCCAGGTCAGGGTGAGCAGGACGGGGACCATGAACAGGCCGTAGACGACCAGGAAGCCGAGGTCACCGAGGGTCGAGGCGGCGTTCCAGATGGCGTGCAGGAGGACCGCGGTGAGCAGGCCGAGGAGGGCGAGCGCGATACGGGCGGGACGGCGGCGCGGGTAGCGGGTGGCGGCGATGCCGAACGCGAGGCCGGTGAGGATGGTGAAGAGCGGGTGGGCGAAGGGGGAGACGACGATGCGGACGAAGAACGTGCCGGCGGTGAGGGAGTCCAGGCCGGAGTGGCCCAGGGACCGGTCCTCGCCGAAGGCATTGCCCAGATAGAGGACGTTCTCGGTGAAGGCGAAGCCGGTGGCGGTGATACCGGCGATGACGATGCCGTCCGTGATGCCGTCGAAGTCGCGCCGGCGGAAGCGGTAGAGGAGGAGGACGGCGGCGGCCTTGCCCGTCTCCTCGACGACCGGGGCGATCACGGTTGCGCCCCAGGCTTCTGCCTCGGAGGGCGAGGTGGAGGCGATGTTGGCGGCCAGCCAGTCGGTGGCGAAGCCGTTGGCCAGGAGCGCGACCAGAGCGGCGGCGCAGGCCCCCCAGGCGAAGGCGAACGCGAGGTTGCGCCAGGGCTCGGGTTCGATGCGGTCCAGCCAGCAGAACGCCGCGATGAGCAGCGGTACCGGGAACACCGCCAGACCGAGCCCGACCAGGAACCCCTCGGTCCCGGTCTCCTGCCGCACCATGCCGATGATGATCACGCCGGAGAGCGCCAGCAGGGATATCAGGGCGACAGCGCGGATCGTTTTGCTCTGCCAGGGCGGCGTACGGCGGCGGGCGTGCAGCTGCCCGTGCGCGGCGCGGGCCTCGTCGGTGTCCGGTGAGTGGGGGCGGCGCGGGGTGTGCGGTATCTGCGGTGTGTACGGGGGAGGGGCTGGGGCGCAGGGGTGCGGTGGCGGCTGGGACGGGTACACCTTTCGACCCTAACGAGGAGGGTCGGTGGCTATGGCCCTGGTGTCCTATGGGCCCAGGCGTCCTACGAGTCGTGGCGTCCTATGAGTCGTGGCGTCCCACGGGCCGAGGCGGCCCGTGGGACGAGGCGCCGCCCGACCCACCCGCAGGCCCCGCCGCCCTACACGTCCCGGCGGCGGAAGAGAAGATCGTGAACGACGTGCCCCTTCTCCAGGCCCTGGCTCTCGAACTTGGTGAGCGGGCGGAAGTCCGGCCGCGGCGCATAGCCGGGGTAGAGGTTCTCCAGCGTCGGCTCGGCGGAAAGGACCTCGAGCATCTGCTCGGCGTACGGCTCCCAGTCGGTCGCGCAGTGGACGAGGGCGCCGGGCGCGAGCCGGGTGGTCGCCAGCGCGATGAACTCCGGCTGGATGAGGCGCCGCTTGTGGTGGCGCTTCTTGGGCCACGGGTCCGGGAAGAAGACGCGCAGGCCGGCGAGGGAGCCGGGGGCGAGCATCTCGCGCAGCAGGATGATCGCGTCGCCGTTGGCCACCCGGATGTTGGACAAGCCGTTCCGCTCCGCGAGACCGAGCAGATTGCCCTGGCCCGGGGTGTGGACGTCACAGCCGAGGATGCCGGTGGCCGGATCGGCGGCGGCCATCTGCGCCGTGGCCTCACCCATGCCGAAGCCGATCTCCAGGACGACCGGCAGGCCGTCGAAGAACGCGTCGAGATCGATCCGGGAGAGCCCGTCGATGTCCAGCCCCCACTTGGGCCACAGGCGGCGCAGCGCATCGGCCTGCGAGGGCGAGACACGGCTGCGGCGGGGCTGGAAGGAACGGATCCGCCGCTCGTGGTGCGACCCGGCAGGGTCGGCCGCGGGCCCGGTCCCGTCCGGGAACATGGGCTCGCCGCGCCGGGGGGCGGGGGTGGCGGGCCGGGGGGTGGCGGGGGCTTCGGCGGCCGGTTCGGGAGCGTTGGCCGCCGGGTCAGCGGCCGCCGGGGCGGCGGGCGCGGCAGACGTCGAGGCGTGGGCCGCCAGGACGGCGGCGTCGCCGCGGGCCGGGGCGTCGGCCTGAGCGGTCACGGATACGTGTGGGGTGGGATTCTCGGACACAGTGTGTCGATTCTACGGATGGCGGCGGGGCGGACGGGAGTCGCCGACGGAGGGGGAGCGAGGGGCGGCGGCGAGCGGCCGGCCGCAGAGGGCCGGCCGAGCAGGATTGGAGGCGGCCCGGCCATGGGCGGGACGGCTCCAGCGCTGGCTCCAGCGTCGGGCCCAGCTCCAGGCTCAGGTCAGGGTCAGGTCCATGCCCAGTGCAGCTGTCCCGGAGCCGCGCGCACGCTGGCCCCGCAAGCCCGTAAGCCCGTAAGCCCGCGAGGAGGACCTTGGCCCGCCCTGGGCCGCGCCCCCACCGCTGGTGAGCAGCGGGCGGCCGCCCCTGGCCCTCAGGAGCTGCCCCAGCCGCATCGGCTCGGGCGCCGGGCCGCTACGCGTCAGCCCCGCCGATCGCCCACTATCCCCAACACCCGCCGAGCCACCTCCCGCCCAATAGGCAGAGAAGCCGTGGCCGCGGGGGACGGGGCGTTGAGGACGTGGATCATGCCGGGGGAGTCGGCGATGAGGAAGTCGTCGACGAGGGTGCCGTCGGGGAGGACGGCCTGGGCGCGGACGCCGGCCGGGGCGGGGAGGAGGTCCTCCTCCCGGGCGGACGGGAGGAGGCGGCGGACCGCGTCGGCGAAGGCGCGGCGGGAGAGGGAGCGGTGGAGCTCGCCGGTGCCGTAGCGCCAGTGGCGGCGGGCTATCCGCCAGGAGCCGGGGTAGGTGAGGGTGCCGGCCAGTTCGGTGGGGTGGACGGTGCGCCAGTCGTAGCCCTCGCGGGCCAGGGCGGGGACGGCGTTCGGGCCGATGTGGACGGCGCCGTCGACGCCGCGGGTGAGGTGGACGCCCAGGAAGGGGAAGGCCGGGTCGGGGACCGGGTAGACCAGGCCGCGGACGAGGCCGGCGCGCTCCGGGGCGAGGGTGTAGTACTCACCGCGGAACGGGACGATCCGCATGCCGGGGGTGTCGCCGGCCAGCCGGGCGATCCGGTCGCAGTGCAGACCGGCGCAGTTGACCAGGGCGCGGGCGCGGTGGACCGTGCCGTCGGCCGTACGGACCGCGACCCGGCCGGGGCGGCGGCCGATCGTGGTGACCTCGGCGTCGTAGACGATCCGGGCGCCGGCGTCCTGCGCCAGGCGGGCGTACTCGCGGGCGACGGCGGTGAAGTCGCAGATGCCGGTCGTGCCGACATGGATGGCGGCCAGGCCGCGCACCTCGGGTTCGTACTCGGCTATCTGGGCCGGGCCCAGCTCGCGGACCGGCAGGCCGTGCTCGCGGCCGCGCTGGATCAGACCGTGCAGCCGCGGCAGCTCACTGCGGTCCGTCGCGACGATCAGCTTGCCGGTGACCTCGTGGGGAATGTCGTGTTCGGTGCAGAACTTCACCATTTCCGCCGACCCCTGGAGGGCGAAGCGGGCCTTGAGCGAGCCGGGTGGGTAGTAGATGCCGCTGTGGATCACGCCGCTGTTGCGCCCGGTCTGATGGCGGGCCGGACCGGACTCCTTCTCCAGGACCACGACGCGCGTGCCCGGCGCGGCACGCGTGAGCGCATGGGCCGTGGACAGCCCGACGATGCCGGCACCGATCACCAGCACATCGCAGTCGTACGCCGCCACTGCACCTCCCCAACCGCAAGACCGCAGGCCCGACCGTCGCCGCGGACCTGCGCATCATCCCGAATCCCGACGACGTATCCCATCATGACGGCCGGCACTGACAATCCCGCTCGGCGGCGTCGCCGGCCGCCGCATCAGGCCGCCGCATCAGGCCGTCGGATCGGGCCGCGGCGTCGGGCCGCGGCATGGGCCCTGCGGGCGGGGCGTGTCGGGGCGCGTGCCGGCCGGGCGGCGGCGTGGCGCGTGCCGGTGGGGCGGCGGGCTCGGCCCGCGTCGTGCGCCGCGGCACTACGCCGGAGCCGCCAGCAGGGGTCTCGCCCGCTCCCGTAGCTCCACGACCCGCGGCTCGTCGCCGTACGGCTCCAGGCGGTGGAGCAGGTCACGGACGTACTCCGTCGTACGGGCCGAGGAGATCCGGCCGGCCACCTCGACCGCGCGGGTGCCCGCCGCGCAGGCCGCGTCCAGATTGCCGGACTCCAGTTCGGCCACCGCGGACACCACCAGGCGCAGTCCGTGGGAGCGGACGAACTCCTCCGTGGGACGGGAGAGTGCCTGCTCGGTGAAGCGGCGGACCTGCCGCGGCAGCCGCAGATCCCGGTAGCACTCGGCGGCGTCGGCGGCGAACCTCTCGTACGAGTAGAAGTCCAGCCACGAAGGGTCCGGATCGCCGCCTCGGGAGCGCTCCAGCCAGCCCTCGGAGGCCTTCAGCGCCACCTCACAGGCACGCGCCTCCCCGGCCTTGGCCTGCGCCCTCGCCTCCACCAGGCGGAAGAAGCTCATCGTGCGAGCCGTCGCCAGACCGCGGTTGCGCTCCAGGGCGGCCTGGGCGAGGTCGACGCCCTCGTCGGCGAAGCCGCGGTAGGTCGCCTGGAGGGACATCGAGGCGAGCACGTACCCGCCCAGGGGGACATCGGCGGCCGCGCGGGCGAGCCGTAGCGCCTGGATGTAGTACCGCTGTGCGGCCTCCTGCTGGCCCGTGTCGAAGGCCATCCACCCCGCGAGGCGGGTGAGTTCGGAGGTCGCCCCGAAGAGCGCCCGGCCCACCTCGTCGCTGTACGAGGCGAGGAGCAACGGCGCCGCATCCACCCGGAGGCACTCCGGCACCATCGACGAACGCCAGTCCCCGCCGCCGTACTTGGAGTCCCAGCGGCGCGCGTCCTCCGCCGCCTCGCGCAGCTTGCTGACGTCGCTGTGCCCGACATGCTGCGGGATCCCGGCGTCGCCGGCCGCCGCGGCGTCCTTGTCGCGCGCCTCGGCCGCCTCCCGCGCCACCGAACTGTCGGCCGGGGATATCAGCCAGCGCGAGGCGGGAGTGGCGTATGCGCTGACGGCGAAGGATCCGGCCAGGCTCTGCCAGATGCCGCCCCCGCCGGCCCGCCGTCCGGCCAGATCGAGACGGTACAACTCGGTCGCGGAGCGCACTGCGGCGCCCACATCGCGGGGAAATGCCAGGCCGACCTCGGGTGCCGGGTCGGCGTCGGCCAGTCCGATCTCGTGCAGCGGCACCGGCCGGCCCAGCTTGCTGCCGATCGCGGACGCGATCAGATGGGGCGCGGCGCCCTGGGGCACCATGCCCTTGGAGACCCACCGCGCCACTGACGTCTTGTCGTAGCGAAGCGTCAGTCCGCGCTGCGCACCGAGGTCGTTGACCCGGCGTGCCAGTCCGGCATTGCTGATACCCGCGAGGGCGAGTACGGTGCCGAGCTTCTCGTTCGGCCCGCGTATATCCCTGGACATGCGCACCCCTCGACACAGCGACGGCCGCCCCGCTACCCCGGGGCATGCGTCCACCCAGAGTAGTTCGCCGGATCCCGACCGTTAAGAGTCGGTGTCCCGGATGGCGAGATTCATGTTCAAACAGGGGTGCGGGGATTGGCATGTGCTCCGGGTACGTGTGCCCGTGCGCCCGTTCGTGCGCGCTGGCCGCCCACTGTCGGGAGCGCTTCCATGTCTTCTGCGTGGGTCGGCCCGCTGCACTGGATCCAGTGGGCTGGGGGACACCGTCACCTCATTCCCCGCGGGTGACGGTCCGGTCCGGGAGGCGAAGCCCGCCTCCCGGACCGTCGCGCGGGCCGGCCGCCGGCCAGTCGCCGAGCGGTCGTGCCACCGGTTGACACCTCACCCGCATACGTCAACTGGACGTTACCGAACGGATTTTGTCTGAAAATCGACGGGTGATGCTTTCGCGCCGCTGCGCACTCGGAGCCGCCCCGGGGGCCACACGGGGGGCCTTCCGGGGTTGAGGCGAGCGCGCGCCGTGGACCGGCGGGTGGCCCCGTCGCATGCGCACCGCGCGAGTACTCCGCGGCCCGGCGGTGACCCTCGTACGGCGGCCCCGCCGCGAACTGCTCGTATACAGGCCCGCTTCGGCACCTCTCCTCCGCCGTGGTCATGGCAGCATGGTCGCCGCAACAGCTTGGCGACAGCTTGGCAATCCGCTGTACGGGCGGGCGGCGGCCCCGGCGGACGGGGAATCGGGTGGAGGCGGCGATGCGCTGGTTGGTGGGGTGGAGCAGTGCCACCACGGGGCCGTCCGCCACGAGGGTGTCCACCATGGGGTCGTCCGCCATGGGCGTGTCCACCACAGGACCGGCGGTCGGCGCGGAGCCCCGTACGGTCCTCCCCGTTGGCGCCCAGCTCCTGTGGGGCGAACCGGATCCGCTGTGGGCCGTCGGGGACTGGCGGCCGGACGAGGTCCGCGTCGTCCAGGCCGACCCCGAGACCCGGCTCGCCGTCTTCGGGGTCTGTGGGGCCACCAACGACCAGCTGCGGGTCGGCCTGTTCGCGGCGCGCGGCGGCGCACTGCGCCACCTCACCGCCTGGCCCGGCAGCTACACCGCCGTCGTCCAGGTAGGACGGCGGATCACCGTCACCGGAGACCTGGCCGGCGCCCGCCCCGTCTTCCACACCTCCTGGGCCGGCGGCACCGCCTACGCCACCGCCGCCCTCCCGCTCGCCGACCTGATCGAGGCCAGCCTCGACGTCGGCCACCTCGCCGCACTGCTGGCCTGTCCGGACGCCCCGGAGGCGCTCGGCGCCGGCACCCCGTACGAGGGGGTCAGCCGGATTCCGCCCGGCCACGCACTGGTCCTACGGGGCGGCGCCCGCGACATCACCTCCTACGAGCCGACCACCTCGCTCGCCGTCGCCGCGCCCCAACTCGCCCCGGAACAGGCCGTGGACGGCGTCCGCGACGCACTGGTCGAAGCGGTCCGGGCCCGGCTGGCCGGGCCCCGGCACGCCCCCGACCCGGACGGGCTCGACGGTCTCGACCCGGGCCCGGTGCCCGGTATGGGCCCCGCCGAGCGGCGCGCCGCACGGGGCGGCCCGGCCCCCGGCGTCGGTGCCGACCTCTCCGGAGGCAGCGCCTCGGGAACCCTTGCCCTCCTGGCCGCCGGCCTCCCCGGCCAGCCCGGAAGGCTGGGCGGCCACGGCGAGCGCCTGCTGGCCGTCACCTTCAACGACCGTGCCACCAAGGGCGTGCAGGCCCATCGGGACGCCGAACTGGAGCGCGCCCGCAGCATCGCCGACAACCCGCGGCTGCACCATGTCGTCGTCGCGGCCGGTGAAGAGGCCCTTCCTTACGCCGACCTCGAAAGCGGCCCGCTCACGGACGAGCCGGGTCCCTCGCTCACCACCGCGAGCCGCCACCGCCGCCGGCTGCTGGCCGGCAGCGCGGACCACTTCGTCGGGCACGGCGCCCGCCAGGTACTCGACGCCCACCCGGCCCGGCTCGCCGACCTGCTGATGGACCGCCGCCGGCGCCATCTGCTGCGTCCGGTCACCGCGCTGGCCAAGGCCGACGGCCCGTCTGCCCACTCCGTTCTGGTGCCCTTCACCGTGTACCGCGCGGCGCGCAGGCTCGCCCGTACGCCGTACCCGGCCGGTGTCGCCGATACGGCACGGCGCCTGCTGGAGCGGGAGTTCGCCGACGAGCCGGCGGCCGGCGGGGCCGTGGACGCCTCGCTGGCCGCGCTCGCCTGGTGCCGGCCGGGGCCCGCGGCGCGCTGGCTCACGGGCGAGGCACTGGCCGAAGTATCGGTTCGCCTGAGCGAGGCGGCGAACCGTTCGCCCGCCGTGGGCCGCCCCGGGGAGCGGCGTGCCCGTGCCGCGCTGGCCCGTCAGGCCGCCGACCACCGCGTGTTCGAGCAGGCCGCCGAGGTCCGCAACCAGCGGTTGCACGCGCCGTTCCTCGACAACCAGGTGGTGCTCGCCTGCCGCGCCCTGCCGGACACCCTGCGGGTGCAGCCGGGGGCGCGGGCCTCCGTCCTGCGCTCCGTACTGGCCGGAGCCGGCGTACGGGACCTGCCGCCCGGCTGGGGCGCCACCTCGCACCTCACCCACGCCGCAGCGGTACGCGCGGGGCTGCGCGGCGCCGTCGGCGACCTGGTGCAGCTCTTCGACGCACCGCTGCTCGCGGACGCGGGGCTGATCGAGGCCCGGGTGGTCCGCAAGGCGCTGCGCGCGGCGGCGGAGGGCGCCCCGCTGCCCCTGGACGGGCTGGCGGAACTGGTCTCCACGGAGCTGTGGCTACGGCGGCTGGTGGCACGCCGGGGCACCTGCTGGACGGGAGCGGAGGCACCACGCCAACGGGCCGTCGCGGGGGGAGTCGTGCCCCGGGCGCGGTTGTCTTGAGGGGGCTTCGGAGCCTGAGCCTTCCTGGGCCGTTCTGCTGGGGTGGGGGCGCGGCAAAAGCTGGCCGCCTCCCCCCACCCCCGAACCCACCCCCGCCCCCTCCCCCGAAGGGGGAGGAGGGGGAGGGGGCGGGGGAAGCGCTCGAAGCGTCGCGGGGCAGAAGGGACCGGGAGGTTGACGCCGCGGACCGCAACGGCCGGGAGGTTGACGCCGCGGAGCGGAAGGGCTGGGCAGTTGGTGGCGCGGAGGGGAAGAGGCCCGGCGGGCGAAGTACCCGGCAGGCGGCGCCCCGAAGCCGAGGAAGCCAGGAGCGTCGCGCCGCCAGGCCCTCAGCCCCCGAAGCAGCAGAAGCCAACACCGCCGCCCCGCCGAGCAGTAAGGCAGACCGTTGTCCCCACGGACCAGAAGAAGCCACGCACGTCCTGTGGACAACGAACGGGCTGCCGTTGAGCCGGTCTGTGGATAACCGGCAGGCGGAGCCGGGGGACTGGACAATGGCCGGGTGAAGTTTCGGATTCTGGGTTCGACGGAGGTCCTGGGCGAGCAGGGCCAGCCGGTGCCGCTCGGCGGGGCGCGGGTGCGGGCGCTGGTCGTCGCGCTGGCGCTGCGCGGCGGGCGGCCGGTGGCCGTGGAGTCGCTGATCGATGAGGTGTGGGCGGTGGACACGCCGCCGCAGGATGCACCGGCGGCGTTGCAGGCGCTGGTGGGGCGGCTGCGGCGGGCGCTGGGCAAGGGGGCGGTGGAGTCGTTGCCGGGTGCGTACCGGCTGGCCGTCGAGCCGGACGAGGTGGATCTGCACCGGTTCGAGCGGCTGGTCGCCATGGGGACACGGCAGTTGCGGGACGGGGACGCGACGGGCGCGGCCGAGACCTTGCGGGAGGGGCTTGCGCTGTGGCGGGGGCCGGCGCTGGCGGATCTGCCCGATGCGGCGGGTGCCGCCCATGGCCCGGAGGCGCTGCGGCTGGCCGCGCTCCACCGTCGGATCGACGCGGACCTGACGCTCGGCCGTACCGAGGAACTGCTGCCCGAGCTGCGCCAGTTGACCGCGGACCACCCCTTGGACGAGCCGTTCCGGGCCCAGCTGATGCGGGCGCTGGAGGGGGCAGGCCGGGGCGCCGATGCCCTGGCCGCCTACGAGGAGGCCCGGCAGCTGCTCGCGGAGCGGCTGGGCGTGGACCCGGGAGCCGAACTGCGTTCCCTGCACGCCCGGTTGCTCGCCAGGAGCGTCGCCCCGACGGAGCGGCCCGCACCACCCGAGCGGCCCGCACCGCCCCGCGGATCCGCACCGCCCGATCGGTCCGCGTCGTCCGGAGCCCCGGCGAAGCCCCCTGGGCGCCGCGGCAATCTCCGGGCGCGTCTCAATTCGTTCGTCGGCCGGGAATCCGAACTGGCCGCTCTTCAACGGGAGGTGACCGAGCGCCACGTACGGCTGATCACACTCACCGGACCAGGTGGTTCCGGCAAGACCCGGCTGTCCGAGGAACTGGCCGCCTCGCTGGCGGAAGAGCACCCCGATGGCGTGTGGATCGCCGAACTGGCGCCGCTGGAGGCACCGGAGGCGGTGCCCGGGGCCGTGCTGTCCGCGCTCGGACGCCGGGACACCGCCGTGTTCTCGCCTGCCATGGAGGCGCGTACGACCGTCGAGCACCACGACCCGGCGGCCCGGATCGTCGACCACTGCGCGCCCCGCAGGCTGCTGCTTGTCCTCGACAACTGTGAGCACGTAGTGGGCGCCGCCGCCGAGCTGGCCGATCTGCTGCTGCGGCACTGTCCGGGGCTGACGGTGGTGGCCACGAGCCGGGAGCCGCTCGGCGTGCCCGGCGAGGTCGTGCGGCCGTTGGAGCCGCTGAGGCCGGCGCCCGCACACCGGCTGTTCACCGAGCGGGCGGCCGCGGTCCGCCCGGATTTCCGGGAAGCCGACGACCCGGCGGCGGTGGACGAGATATGCCGCCGGCTGGACGGGCTGCCGCTCGCCATCGAGCTGGCCGCGGCCCGGCTGCGGCTGCTCTCCCCGCGCCAGATCGCCGGCCGGCTCGACGACCGCTTCCGCCTGCTGACCAGCGGCAGCCGCACCGCATTGCCGCGCCAGCAGACGCTGCGGGCGGTCGTCGACTGGTCCTGGGAGCTGCTGGACGAGCCCGAGCGCGCACTGCTGCGCCGACTGTCGGTGTTCGCCGGCGGCTGCACCCTCGCGGCGGCCGAGGCGGTCTGCGGCGAGGACGCCGAGGACGACGTGCTCGGCCTGCTCGGTGCGCTGGTGGACAAGTCATTGCTGGTGGTCGACCACCGGGGCGCCGAGCCCCGCTACCGGATGCTGGAGACCATCCACGCCTACGCCCGTGAGCGCGCCGGAGACCGCCCCGAGGAGCGGGCGCGCACCTTCGCCCGGCATACGGAGCACTTCCTGCGCTTCGCGGAGGACGCCGACCCGCGGATCCGCTCCGCCGAGCAGCTGCCGTGGCTGGCCCGGCTTGAGGCGGAGCTGGACAACGTACGGGCGGTGTTGCAACGGGCGGTCGCCGACCGTGAGTCGGCGACCGCACAGCGGCTCACCCTGGCCATGGGCTGGTTCTGGTGGCTGCGCAACTACCGCGAAGAGGGCGCCTCATGGGCGGAGCGGGTCGCGGCCCTCGGCCCCTCCCCGCAGGACGTCTCCGACACCCATCCGGCGTTCTGGGCGCAGATGGACCTGCGGCTGCTGATCTTCTTCCTGCTCCAGGACCAGCGGCTCGTCCGGCGCTTCGACACCCCGGAGAACCGCGCCCTGATCAACCGGCTGCTCACCGCCTACCGCCGTCCGCATCCGCGCAGCGCCCGCTTCCCCGGGCTGCTGTGGCCGTTCACCGCCTTCTTCCTCGGCGGCTACGACCAGGTGCTGCCCCTCATGGACGGGGCCCTCGCCACCGCCCGTGAGCTGGGCGGCAGCTGGGAGCTGGGCGTCTCGCTGATGTTCCGTACGCATATCGCGATCGATCTGCCCGGCGGCCTGGAGTCGGCCGAGGCGGACGAGCGCGAACTGACCGAGCTGGCCCGGCGGGTCGGCGACCGCTGGATGCTCGCCCAGGTCGCGGCCGCCACCGCCGAGCTGCGGCAGATCCGCGGCCGTTACGACGAGGCGCGTACGGCCTACGAGGAGGCGCTGGCCCTGACCTGTGAGCTGGGGGCGTACACGGAGGGCCCGTTCGTCCTGTCCCGGCTGGCCGAACTCCACTTCGCCGGCGGCGATGTGGAAGCCACCGAGAAGGCGCTGATACGGGCGGACGAGCAGGCCGCCGAGTGGGGCGTACAGGACCCGCTGGCCTTCAACCACGCGCTGCGCGCCCGGATCGCGCTCTGCCGGGGGATACCGGAGGCCGCGCACGAGGCGTGCGAGGCGGCCCGTGAGTCGGTGGCGCTGGGGACCCCGCCGCCCCAGTTCGTGGTCGTCCTGGACGCCTTGGCGGGCCGGATAGCCGCGGCGGCGGGCGATGCGACGGGCGCGCTGAGCCGGTGCCATCAGGCACTGAGCTCGGGGCTGGCGCTCTACTGCACCGATTCCGCGCTGGCGTTCGTCGCCGAATGCGCGGCCCCGGCGCTGCGGCTGGTCGGCCGTCCCCGTGACGCGGCCCGGCTGCTGGGCGCCGCGGACGCCTGGCGCGGCGAACTGCCCCGGATCGTCCCCGACGAGGAGGACGTACGGCGCATGGCGGACGAGCTGCGCACCGAACTGAACGGCGCATCCGACGGCGCATCCGACGGCGGCTACGAAGCGCTACACGCTGAGGGCACACACCTCACACCCGCCGAGGCCGTCGCGATCCTCGCACCGCGCCCGGAAGAGCCCACTCCCGCATGCCCGCGCCCGGAAGAGCCACGCCCGGTAGCGCCCAGCCCCGCAGCAGCCCCGAGCCCGGAAGCGCCGGGCCCCTGAGCACCCCACCCCACACACCCCAGCCCACCCCGCGCCCGCAGCCCCGAGCCCATAACGCCCCTCAACGACAGCTGATCTCCGACTGCGCCCAGTCCGCCACCGCGACCGCATCGAACGGCGAGGCGGGCTCGACCACCAGCCGGAGCGTGCTGCGGCCCGTCAGCGGGACGTGCACCGGTACCGCCGGCTTCCCGGCCCGCACCACCGCCGAACGCCACAGCCGCTCCCCGTCCCCGTAGACGGAGAAGCGCAGCGCCCCCAGCCCCAGGCTGAGGTCGTCGACGCCCGCTTCGGCGTCGAACGCGGTGCACGTCCGGTTGAGATCGATGGTCACCGAGGACGGGGCGTGCACGCTGACGCCGTGCGCATACGTCCTCCCGGCGATCTCCGGCGACTGCCGCTGCCACAGCCAGCCGCTCCCGAAGGTGCGCACCTCCGGTTTGCTGCCGTCGCCCATGAAGTCGTGGTCGAGGGTGTTGAGCTGATACGTGGCCGTGGCGGGGAGCGGCGGCTTCGGCGAGGGCTTGGGCGGCGTGGGTGTGGGCGTAGGCGTAGGCGTGTGCGTCGGGGGCGGCGTCGAGCTGGGCGTCGGTGTCGCGGGCCGGGCCGGCTCCGAGGTCGGCGTCGGAGTTGGCGTCGGCGTTGGCGTCTGTCGGGGGCCGGCGGTCTGCCGCGGTCCGGGCGTGTGCGCCGGGGCGGGTGTCGGGGCCGGCGCGGCACCGGTCGCCGGCGGAAGGGGCCTGGACGGCGCGGGCGACGGCTTCTGCGCCACCGGAGGCGCCGATTGAGGCGCCCTGGCCTGCGGCTTCGACGAAACCGGGTGCGGCTTGGCGGTGAGCGCCAGCGCGAGCGCCGCGCCCGCCACCGCCGCCGCCCCGACGCCGAGACCGACCTTCACCGACGCACCGATGCCCTTGCTCACGGCGGACCCCGTGGCACCACCGCTCCCGCCCGCCGCGCCCGAACCACTGCCTCCGGCCGCCGCACCGGCACCGGCCGCCGCACCCGCCCCGGCGGCCCCCACCGCCGCCTTGACCGCGTACCCGGCCGCGAGCCAGCCGATGACCGCGATCGGCAGCAGCGCACCGATCCGCTGATTGACGTCCTCGACCTCCAGCGCGGCCAGCCGGCACCGGGCGCACTCGTCCAGATGCTTGCGCAGCCCCCGCTCGGCCCGCATCCGCAGCCCGCCCCGGGCGTAGGCGCCGAGCCGGTCGGCGTAGCGGGCGCAGTCTCCCCCCGCGGTCAGCGACTGGCTGACATGTGCCTGGAGATAGGCCTGCTTGAGGCCCTCCCGCGCACGGTGCGCCAGGACGGCGGTGGCGTTCGCGGTCAGCCCGAGCAGCGGGGCGACCTGGCTCGGCGGCTCGTCCTCGACGGTCGTGTGCCACAGCACCGCCTGATAGCGCTCCGGCAGGCTGCGAAAGGCCCGCACGGCCATCGACTGGTCGGCCTCGTGCATGGCGCGCACATCGGCGCCCAGATCCAGGGTGTCGTCGTCCGCGGACGAACCGGCCGCGGTCAGTGCGAACAGTGCGAAGTCCTCGACCAGCTGCTCGCGCCGCGCGGTCTTCGCCCAGGAGGCGGCGACCCGGCGCACGGTCGTCAGCAGATAGGCGCGCACCGCGCTCTCCGGGCCCGCGCCCCCGCGCACCGCCTGGAGCGTACGGGCGAAGACCTCGCCGGTCAGGTCCTCCGCGGTGTGCACATCCCGGCAGCAGTGCCGGGCGTACCGGCGGACCGCCGCGGCGTGCCGGCGGTACATCTCCTCGTACGCGCTGTCGTCGCCGGCCCGCAGGGCGGCGATCAACTGTGCGTCGGACGGCGGCAGTTCACGGTCCTCGGGGGCGGCGACCGGGATCGTACGGCCCTCGGGCACACGCTGCGCCGGCACACTGTGACCCTCGTCCGCCGAAGGTGCGCGCCCCGACGGCCCGCCCGGGCCGGGGATTCCCTGCGGCGCCTTGCGCGCGCCGGCCCCGCCGTCGTGGCCCTCGTCCCGCCCGTCAACACCCATCACAGAGGCTCCCGAAGCCGCCGTCACACCGGAACATCGCGCAAGCGTGCCACACCGGGCCACGGCGTCTCAGGGACTGGACGGTCAACCACTCGTCCGAGGCCGGATCGTGGACGACCGCACGGCCGTTCACCCGTACGGGCCATGGCGCACAAATGGGCCATACCGCGCGCGAAACCCGTACGGGCCACACCAGGCTCGCCCGGCGGACCCGGCGTACGGGCCACACCGGACCCGCCCGGGCGGACCCGGCGTACGGGCCCGCCCGGACGCGTCCGGCCGGCGGAGATCACCGGGTGGGGCGCGAGCGCAGCCCCTCCAGCAGGATCTCCAGCAGCCGCGCGGAGGCGGCCTGCTGATGCGCGGGATCGGGCAGCGCGGGCGCGCCCGTGGCGATCACCAACAGCACGTCGGAGACCGTCACATCGGCCCGCAGCTCACCGGCCGCCCTGGCGCGCTCCACGAGCCGCCCGACGACCTCCAGCAGCGCCTCGGCGCCGGCGGCCTCCTCGCCCTGTCCAGGCGTGCCCTCGGCGACGGCCGGCTCCTCGCGCCGCGCGGCCGGCCGGAGATCGGCGGGACCGCCGTCCGCCCCGGCCGCCGTCCGCTGCTGCGGGACCCGGGCCTCGCCCAGGCCCTCCGGTATCCGGGACGCCTCAGGCCCGTCCGCCGCGGGCTGTGCGGGCCGGTCGGTGCCCGCGCTCACCCGCAGAATGCCCGGCGGCAGCAGCCGTCCGGCGCCCGAGGCGACCGACGTCCGCAGAAAGCGGGACAGCGCCGACCACGGGTCGTCCTCCTGGCCCAGCGCCGTACGCGCCTGGTCCGTCAGCCGCGCGGTCTCTTCCTCGGCTATCCGGCGGACCAGGATGTCCTTGCTCGGGAAGCGGCGGTAGACCGTGCCGACCCCGACCCTGGCCCGGCGGGCCACGTCCTCCATCGGCGCGCCGTACCCCAGCTCGCCGAACACCTCGCGCGCGGCACGCAGCACATGCTCCAGATTGCGCTGCGCGTCGACCCGCAGCGGTGCGCTCCGGCGCCCCGCGCCCGTACCGGCACCGGTGGTGGTGCCGCTCCCGTTACTGCCCCCGTTGCTGCCCCCATGGGTGGTGCCGAGACTGCCGTTGTTGCCGTCGCCGCCACCGTCGGAGACGTGTGCCATAGCGACGGTGGTCGGCCATTGAGAGCCCTGAATATGCATATAGATCCCCCGGTAATGACGTCTCCCCCCGGAGACTCCCCGCCCTGACTGCCGGGGCGTACCGACGAGAGGGTGCACCCCAACGAAGTACGAACATAGTTGAGCCCGCGTCAAGATTGAAGGGGGCGTTCCGTGCACTGCGCCCCCCGATCGGCCTAACGGCCCTGATCCGCCCGGATTTCGCCCCCGTCCGCGCCCCGCTTCCCACGCCCTGACCAGCGCACCTCGTACGGCCTACGCGGAATATGCCGTTCCGTCCCCAGGGCGGCGCCCGGTCACACATTTCGACGAGCCTGTGGACAAAGGCGCCGCGGGGGTGCGTCATGGAAGGGTGCTGTGCTTTCCCGGGGGTGCAGCGCCCGAGGGTGGCCGCGCCGCCGGCCGGCTGACGGATCGGTGCCGCCCCGGGCTGGTCGACACCGCGAGGAGAACCTCTGTGAAGGCTGTGTCTTCGAACAACGTGGCGCGCATTCTCGTCGTCGGCGGTGGCTACGTGGGGATGTACACCGCCCTGCGGTTGCAGCGGAAGCTGAAGCAGGAGCTGCGGGCGGGCACCGTCGAGGTCATCGTCGTCGACCCCGAGCCGTACATGACGTACCAGCCGTTCCTGCCCGAGGCCGCGGCCGGCTCCATCTCCCCGCGCCATGTCGTCGTCCCGCTGCGCCGCGTCCTGCCGCAGTGCAAGGTCGTCGTCGGCGAGGTCACCGCCCTCGACCACACCGCACGCCGGGCGACGATCACCACTCTGGCCGCCGAGGAGACCGGCAACGGCGCCATCGAGGTGGCCTACGACGAACTGGTCCTCGCCCCGGGCTCGGTCTCCCGCACCCTGCCCGTCCCGGGCCTGGCCGACGTCGGCATCGGCTTCAAGACCGTCGAAGAGGCCATCGGCCTGCGCAACCACGTCCTCGAACAGCTCGACATCGCCTCCTCCACCCGCGACCCCGCGGTCCGCGACGCCGCGCTGACCTTCGTCTTCGTCGGCGGCGGCTACGCGGGGGTGGAGGCGCTGGCCGAACTGGAGGACATGGCCCGCTACGCCGTCCGCTACTACCACAACGTCAAGCCCGAGGACATGAAGTGGATCCTGGTCGAGGCGACCGACCGGATCCTGCCCGAAGTGGGCCCGGACATGGGCCGCTACGCCGTACGGGAGCTGCGCGGCCGCAATATCGACGTACGGCTGGAGACCAGGCTGGAGTCCTGCGAGAAGCGCATCGCGGTGCTGAGCGACGGCTCCCGCTTCCCCACCAGAACCCTGGTGTGGACGGCCGGCGTCAAACCGCACCCCATCCTGGCCGCGACCGGACTGCCGCTGAACGGACGCGGCCGCCTGAAGTGCACCGCCGCGCTCCAGGTGGACGGCGTCGAACACGCCTGGTCCGCGGGCGACGCGGCCGCGGTGCCCGACCTGACGGCCGAGCCGCCCGCCAAGCCCGACGAGCCCCCCGTCCTGTGCGCGCCCAATGCGCAGCATGCGCTGCGCCAGGCCAAGGTGCTCGCCGAGAACGTCGCGGCGGCGGTGCGCGGCGGCCCGGTCGTGGACTACGCGCACAAGTACGCCGGTTCGGTGGCCTCACTCGGCCTGCACAAGGGCGTCGCGCACGTCTACGGACGCAAGCTGCGCGGCTACCCGGCGTGGCTGATGCACCGCGCCTACCACCTCGGCCGGGTGCCGACGTTCAACCGCAAGGCCCGGGTGCTGGCCGAATGGACCCTCGCCGGCCTGTTCAAACGGGAGATCGTCTCGCTCGGCTCGCTGGAGAACCCGCGCGCCGAGTTCGAACTCGCCGCGGGCACCGGCCGGCACAACGAAGCCACTTGACGCGCCGTATCCGCCATCGGAGTTGACCTGCCGTCATCCCTGTGGGGGCAGGAGTCCGCGGAGTGCGGAACTCCCCGCCGGCTCCCGGGCGTCTGACGGATGTCCGTCCGGTCGGCCACACTGGACGTGTGACCATGGGTGGGCTCGTATCTGCAAAGAGTGACAACCACGAGGATTCTGGACGTTTGCTGCATTCCGCAAAAGGGCGCCGAAGGTGGCCCCAGCCGACCCTCCCCCGGCCGACGGCCGGGCGGCCCCGCCATGCCGACGGCCCGATCCCGCGCGACGACGCGAAGTAAGAGGTACCCCTCCGTGATCTTCACGCGCTGGAGCGCCAAATTCCCCGGCACACAGCGGCGCGCCGCCGCGCGGTCCGACCGCGCCGCACCCCGCCCCGCCACCGGCACGCCGGCCGCCCCGTCCGCCGCGGCCCCGGCGCCCTCCGCCGTGCCCACCGCGGCGGACGGCCCGCCGAGCGCCCCGACGGCCGCCACCACCGGCTCCGTCCCCGCGGCCCGCGCCGAGCACACCGAACCGGCCCCCTCCCAGGAGCCCGCCCCGCCGGCCCTGCCGCCCACCGTCGATGCCCTCTCCGTCCACGGCATCCTCGGCAGCATCCCGGCGCTGGTCGCCGTCGTCTACGGCCCCGAGCACCGCCTCGCCTACGTCAACGGCGCCTACGCCTCCGTCTTCGGCCCCCGCCCGGCCGGCCGGACCGCCCGCGAGGCCCTTCCCGAACTCGACGCGCTGGGTCTGCTCCCCCTGATGGACCAGGTCCTGCGCAGCGGCAAGCCCCGTACGGTCAAGTCCCGCAAGGTGCCCGGCGGCACCGGCGCCGACCGGACCCGCGACGGCTACTACACCTTCACCTGCACCCCGATCGAGGTCGCGGCCAGCGGCCCGGCCCCCGACCCCGAGGTCGCGTGCATCGCGCCCCACAAGGGCGTCCTGGTCTTCGGCGCCGAGGTCACCGACCAGATCGAGTCCGCCGAGCGGCTGCGGGTCAGCGAGGCCCGCCAGCGCGAGGCCGCCGTCACCCTCCAGCGCTCCCTGCTTCCCCAGGAGTTGGAGCAGCCCGACGACCTCCGGGTGGCCGCCACGTACCAGCCCGGCGGTACGGACGCCGCGGTCGGCGGCGACTGGTACGACGTCATCACCCTCGGCGCCGGCCGTACGGCCCTGGTCATCGGCGACGTCATGGGCCGCGGGGTGCGCGCCGCCGCCGTCATGGGCCAGCTGCGCACCGCCGTCCGCGCCTACGCCCGCCTCGACCTCCCGCCCCACGAGGTCCTTCAGCTGCTGGACGGCCTGGCCGCCGAGATCGACGCCAGCCAGATCGCCACCTGCGTCTACGCCGTCCACGACCCCAACGAGGGCCGGCTGGTCTACGCCTCGGCCGGCCATCTGCCCATCCTCGTACGCGACCCGGACGGCACGGTCCGCCGCGCCGCCGAGCCCACCGGACCGCCCCTGGGGACCGGCGGCTGGCTGCACACCTCCGGTTCCGTCCCGCTCGGTCCTGGCAGCAGCGCCGTCCTCTACACCGACGGCCTCGTCGAGCGCCGCGACAAGGACATCGACGACGGCGTGGAGGCCCTGGAGCGCGCCTTCGCCGGTGCGGCCGGCGCCCCGGACATCGTCTGCGACCGCCTGCTGCGTTCCCTGGGCATCACCGCCGCGCACGACGACGATGTCGCCATCCTCGTCCTCCAGCACCCCGAGCGCACCGGCCATGACGCCGAGCTCTTCCACAACGCCGCCCTCGAACTCCACGGCGGCACCGAAGCGGCCCCGCGCGCCCGCGCCTTCGCCTCCGGCGTCCTCGCCTCCTGGCGTTTCTCGCCCGAGCTGCACGACCTCGGCGTCCTGGCCGCCAGCGAACTGGTCGCCAACTCCCTCCAGCACGGCCATCCGCCGATGCGTCTCCGGCTGCGCCGTACCGACCGCCGGCTGATCATCGAGGTCACCGACGGCGATGACCACCTCCCGCGCCGCCGGCGCGCCGAACCGGCCGACGAGGCCGGCCGGGGCATCTCCATCGTCGCCACCATCGCCTCCTCCTGGGGCTCCCGCCGTACGCCCGGGGGAGGAAAGGCGGTCTGGTGCGAGTTCGCCCTCCCCAAGGGATGACGCGCGGACAACTGCACGCAGGGGGCCCGGCACACCGCGCCGGACCCCCTTACCTGACCGCATCCGCGGCCCGTCGGCTCAGGCGCCGCAGATCACCGTCTCGGCCTCGGCCGGTACCCGCGCCGCGGGCACGGCCACCGCGGCCCGGTGCGGATTGTCCTGCCCGGGGCGCAGCATCCGCCCCAGCCACAGCGACAGCGCCGTGATCCCGATCGCGCAGACCACGAGCATCCCGATGTACGCCACGTACATCCCATGGCCCACCATCAACGCCCCCACCGCCGGTCCTACCGCCAGCGCCAACTGCTTGACCAGCGCGAACGCCGAGTTGTACTGACCGATCAGCGAGGCCGGCGCCAGATCGGCCACCAAAGGGGCCAGCGTCGGCGACAGCATCGACTCACCTATCCCGAACAGCGCGTACGTCGAGATCAGCAGGGCCGTCGCGACCGCCTGCGCACCGTGGACCAGCCCGGAGAGCCCGGCGGCCAGCCATGCCACCGTCCAGACCATCCCGACCAGGGCCATCACCCGGCTGCGCCGCCGCCGCTCGACCAGCTTCAGCACCACGAACTGCGCCGCCACGATCGCCGCCGTGTTGGCGGCAAGCGCGATGCCCAGGCTCGCCGGCGGGATCCGCGTGACCTCGGTGGCGTACGCGGCCAGACCCGACTCGAACTGCCCGTAGCAGGCGAAGAACAGCACAAACCCCAGGACACACAGCCACACCATCCGCCGGTCCGCGAACAGCGCCCGCCAGGCCCCCTTGGCGTGCTCCTCGGTCGGCACCGCATCCTCGACCTTCGGCGTCCGCGGCAGCCGTACGGTCGCCACCGCCGCGCCGAGAACCAGGAACATCACGGCCTCGATGGCGAACAGCCGCACAAAGCTCGTCGGATGCGACTCATCGACCAGCAGCCCGCCGACCAGTCCACCGACGCCCAGCCCCAGGTTGTTGAGGAAGAACTGGGTGGCGAACGCGCGCGACCTGGTCAGCGTCGTCGAGCACCACACGATCATCGTCGCCAGGGCCGGCTGGATGACCGCTATACCGGCGCCGAGCGCCGCGGCCGACGCGATGACCAGCGGTTCGGTGGCAGAGAGCCCGAGCCCCAGCGCGCCGATGGCGGCGGAGACCGTACCGACGATGGCCACCGGCAGCGGGCCGCGCCGGTCGATGGCCCGGCCGGTCAGCGGCAGGACGACCAGTGCGGCCACCGCCAGCATCGCCAGCACCACACCGGCCGTATTCGCGCCGAGATCCCGCACCTTCGCCACGTAGACGTACAGATACGGAACTGTGAAGCCGTTCCCGAACGCGCTCAGCGCGTTCCCGAGCTGGATCCGGCGCAACGCGGCGCCCATCGCGGTGGTCACACTCACCTACCTAGGTCAGGTCATCGGATGAAGAAGGAGGACGAACCGACGAGCTGGGCAGAGACCAGGGCGAGACCGTGCGACGGACGGTTGCCGTCCGGACAGTCTCACCCTGAAGACTTCAACTCTAAAGTTCGAAGCTAAAGACTACACGGAGAAGAACTTCAACGCCAATCACTTTCATGTCATACTGCGCCGCATGCCTGAGCCCTCCGATGCGTCCGCCGACGCGGCCGAGCCGAGCCTCGAGGAACAGATCGCGGCCTACCAGCGCGAATTTCAGGGCCTCGACCCCCAGGTGGAGCAGGTCGTCTCCGCGCTTCAGCGCCTCAACCGGCGGATGAACGTCGCCTACGGACGGCAGACCGCCACCCTCGGCATGAGCAACGCCGAATGGGAGGTCCTCAAGGCCCTCGTGGTCTCCGGCGCCCCCTACCGCCTGGGCCCCGGCGAACTCGCCAAGCGCCTCGGCCTCACCCCGGCCGCCATGACCCACCGCATCGACCGCATGGCGAACGAGGGACTGGTCACCCGCGAGCGCGACGAGACCAACCGGGTCCGCGTCATCGTCGAACTGACCCACGAGGGCCGCGAGAAGTGGCTCGAGGCGATGCGCATGGCATCGGTCTTCGAAGAGGACCTGCTCCAGGACCTCTCCAGTGAAGAGCGTCAACTCCTCGGCCAGGTGCTGACCCGTCTGCTGCGCCGAGTGGAGGACGCCCAGCCGGACGCCGGCGGACGTCTGAGTGACCTGGACTGACGCAAGTTGACACTGCACCGACCGATCTGTAGTGTCCTCCGAGTTGCCACAGCGCCGGAACGGTTCTGCGGCAGCCATCCCGCCGCTTCGCGGCACACCACTACTGCACGGCCCCTCACCGGGAAGAATTTCGGCATGCCGGAATTCGGACCACGGCGCGATTATGTGCCAACGAGGAATAC
>NZ_JBVIST010000021.1:0-147253 GCF_055575375.1 Streptomyces sp. NPDC034111
CCGGAAGCTAAGCCTTTCAGCGCCGATGGTACTGCAGGGGGGACCCTGTGGGAGAGTAGGACGCCGCCGAACAATTCTTCAGCTCCGGTCTTTGAGCCCCTTGTGGTTCAGGGACCGGAGCTTTTTTGTTCTGATTTTCGGGTGGTGGGTGTAACGCGACGTTCACCTCATCTGACCAGGATCCGCCTCATGGGGACTGTGGGAACGCTCAAGTCGGCCGGTGTCCGTGTCGGTGACGAGGTCGTGGTGCCGGCGTACGGCAACGCCGAAGTGGCCCGGGCCGTGGTGGAGTTGGGTGCGGTGCCGGTGTTCGCCGATATCGATGCCGACAGCTACTGCCTGGACCCGGCCGCGGTCTCGGACGTGGTCACCAGCCGGACGGTTGCGGTGGTGGCGATCCACCGGTTCGGACGGCCGGCGGACGTCGGACGGCTCCGTGAAGTGGGCCAGCGGCATGGGCTGTTGCTGCTGACGCAGGACGAGGCCGGGGCGGATCCGGCGGGGTGGGAGCAGCGGCGGGCGCATGCCGCGTATCTGGACAGCAGGCTCAGCGGCGTCCGGACGCCGCAGCCCGCCGGCGGGCACACCTATGAGCAGTATGTGGTGCGGGTGCCAGGGAACGGGCGGCCGGACCGGGACGCGTTTGCGTTGACCCTGCGGGCCAAGGGAGTTGCGTGCCGGGTGCCCGTACTGGCGCCGGCGTACCGGATGCCGGGGCTGCGGCGGGATGTCTTCCTGCCGGAGACCGAGCGGGCGGTGGACGAGACGCTGGCGCTGCCGGTGCCTGCCGGGATGTCCCGGCGGGAGTTGCAGAAGATGGTGAGCGCGTGCAATGCGCTGGGGGGATTGCTTCAGCCGGCCTTTTAGCCGAAGGGCGGTACCCGGTTCGAAGTTGCTGCGGAGTTGGGGTAATATTCTTTCCGTTGCCGCGCCCCAATAGCTCAGTCGGCAGAGCGTCTCCATGGTAAGGAGAAGGTCTACGGTTCGATTCCGTATTGGGGCTCCAGAAGACAAAAGGCCCCCGCCATTTCGGCGGGGGTCTTTGTCGTATTCGGGGTGTGGTGATGTGCCGTGGGTCAGTTGTGCGGGGCGGGGATATAGGCCAGGCCGTGGGCGCCGGAGATGTCGGTGCGGTCGACCTCCAGGGTGGTGACGGGCCGGAGGGTGGCGAGGTCGACGACCGTCACGGTGCTGGAGATGTTGCCGGAGACATAGGCGAGGCGGGCGTCGGGGGAGGAGGTGATGGTCAGCGGGAAGCGGCCGACCTCCACCTCGCCGACGGGGGTGAGGGTGTCGGGGGCGAAGACGGTCAGCGCGCCCGGGAGCTGGGCGCCCAGGGGGCCGCCGGGTGTGGTGTCGGGGCGCAGTTCGCCGGCGAGCAGGGTGCCGTCGGCGGTGGCGTGTACGGGCATGACCAGGCCCTTGGTGGCAAGGACGCGTACGGTCTCGTGGGTGGTGGTGTCGATGACGTGGATGCCGGGGGGTGTGGCCGGCGGGGTGTTGAAGTCGGCTTTGGGGGCGGCGACGTAGAGGTGGCGGTCATCGGGGGCGAGGGAGAGGCCTTCGCTGCCGGGGACCGGGATGCGGTCGGTCAGGACGCCGCGGTCGAGGTCGACGACGGAGACGAACGGGGCTTCCTTGTTGCTGGCGTAGCCGCGTCGTCCGTCGGAGGAGATGACGAACCAGTGCGGGCCGGGGGCCATGGTGGCGATGCGGCCGAGGCGGGCGTGGGTGCGGGTGTCGATGATCACGACGCCGCCGGGCTCGGTCTCGGTGGCCTCGACGCTCACGTACAGCCGGGCCCGCTCGCGGTCCAGGGCCAGGCCGTGCGGGCCGTGGTCGGGGCTGGTGTCGAGGGTGGCGACGATGGTGCGGGTGTCGACGTCGATGACCGTGATCTCGTGCGAGCGGCCTTCGTTGACGTGGTAGAAGCCGGAGCGGTAGGTGCTGGCGCAGTACAGCAGCCGGTGGTCCGGGTCGAAGCAGAGTTCGTGTGGCTGCGGGGGGAGCCGGAGGACGTCGAGACGTTCGTGGGTGGCGGCGTCGAAGAAGGTGACGGTGGGGCCGGTCTGGCTGACGACGGCGAGCAGATCGCCGGGCGAGCCCGCGGTGTTGGGAGTCATGTTCCGTATCGTGGGCGGCCGTTGGGGATGACTCCAGTGCAGAGTAGGCAGGGGTGCCTTGCGTCGTACGCAAGGGTGCTGGTGGTGCCGGGGGAGCGGCGGCCGGGCTGTGAGGCGGCCCACACCGGCCTTGGGCCGCCGCTGCTCCGCGGCGGTCAGCCGGCGTGGGGTTCGGGGACGCGCAGGGCGAGGATGGCCATGTCGTCGGAGGCCGGTTCGGCGGCGAAGCGCTCCACGGCGCGCAGGACGCGGGCGGCCACGGCGCCGGCCGTCAGGCCCGTACACGTCGTCAGGACGTCGATGAGGCCGTCGTCGCCGAGCATGCGGGAGCCCTCGCGGCGTTCGGTGACGCCGTCGGTGACGCACAGCAGGACGTCGCCGGGGTCGAGGGTGACGGTCTGTTCGTAGAGTTCGAGGTCGTCCATGACGCCGAGGAGGGGCTGGGGTTCGGCGGCCGGTTCGACGGTGCCGTCCTGGCGCAGGCGGAGCGGGAGGGGGTGGCCGGCGCAGACGACCTTGAGCAGGGCGCTGCCGTCGTCCTGGGGCCACAACTCGCCGTAGAGGAGCGTCAGGAAGCGGCTGCGGGCGCCCTCGTCGAGGATGGCGGCGTTGAGTCGTTCCAGGACGGCGGGGCCGCCGAAGCCCTCGCGGGCGAGGAGGCGGAGGGCGTGCCGGGCCAGTCCCGTGACGGCGGCCGCCTCGGGGCCCGTACCGCAGACGTCGCCGATGGCGAAGCCGTAGGCGCCGTCGCGGATCGGGAAGAGGTCGTAGAAGTCGCCGCCGACCTCGTTGCCCTCGCCGGCCGCGCGGTAGATGACCTCGACCTCGACACCGGAGATGTCGGGCAACTCCGGGGGGAGCAGGCTGCGCTGGAGGGACTGGCTGATGGCCGTGCGCTCGGAGTAGAGGCGGGCGTTGTCCAGGGCGAGGGCGGCCCGTCGGGAGAGGTCCTCGGCGAGTTCGAGGATCTCCTGGCGGAAGTGTTCCTCGGTGGGCTTGCCGAGGGTGAGCATGCCGATGACGCGGTTGCGGGCGACGAGCGGGAGGACGACGGTCTCGCCGCCGACGGCGGAGGCGGTGGCGAGGGTGGTGCCGGGGCCCGTCGAGGGGCGGGCGGCGTTGCCCAGGCCGAGGCTGCGCATGGAGGTGCGCAGTGCGGCGTCGTGCGCCGCGTCGCCGGGCGCGGTCCAGATACGGGCGCCGGGGGTCGGGACCGGCTCGGGCGGGTCGACCTTCATCAGGAGGGTCTTGAGGCCGTCGATGCGGTCCTCGTCCTCGTGCAGGACGTACGACAGCTCGGGCTCGGAGGCCTGGTCGGCGACGGTGTAGACGGCGCACCACGTCGCGAGCGTGGGGACGGTCATCTGGGCCATCAGGGCCAGCGTCTGGTCGCGGTCGAGAGTGCCGGCCAGCAGGTCGGAGGCCTCGACGAGGAAGGAGAGGGAGCCGCGGCGCAGCTTCTCCAGCTCGGTCAGCCGGGCCCGCTCGACGGCCAGGGCGATCCGGTCGGCGGCGAACTGGAGGCGCAGCGCCTCTTCGTTGGTGTAGCGGCCCGGGCCCTCCGCGGCGACGCCGAGGGAGCCGGTCAGCCGTCCCTCGACCTTCAGCGGGACGGTGACGACCGAGCGCATGCCGGTGCCGCTGAGCAGCGGGACGGCGCCGGGGACGGCGGTGAGGTCTTCGTGGACGGCGGGCATCCGGGCGGAGCCGTAGCGTCCTGAGCCGGCCTCCACCGGGACCCGGGCGAAGCGCTGGCGGGCGGAGGGCAGGCCCGTGGAGGCACGGACCTCCAGCTCGGTCTCGTCGTCGGTGGCCAGCAGGAGGTAGGCGGCGTCGCCGTCGAGCATGTCGCGGGCGCGCTCGACGGTGCGCTGGAGCAGGCCGTCGAGGTCGTCGGGGGCCGGGGAGCCGATGAAGACCTCGAACGGGTCCGAGGGGTGCCCCGTTGACTGGGCGGCCTGGGCGGCCTGGGCGGCCTGTGTGGCCGCGTCCGGGGCGGGGGTGCGCTGGGGGCTCTGGAGGATGGCGCGTTCGTGGTCGCGCACCAGGAGGCAGACCGTGGAGGCCTCGCCGTCGGCGTCGCGGACGCGCAGGTGGGAGGCGTAGACGGGGACGACCCGGCCGTCGGCGCCCCTTATGCCGTAGGAGCCCTCCCAGCGGGAGAGCTGGAGTGCTTCGGCGATGCCGGTGCCGGTGCCGGGGGTGTGCGGCCAGGCGGCGAGGTCGGTGAGCGGTTTGCCGATGACCTGCTCGGGGTCGTAGGCGAAGAGGTCCTGGGCGTCCTCGTTCCAGAAGCTGATGCAGCCGCCGCGGTCGATCTGGATCACCGCGACGCGTACCCGGGTGTCGGTGACCGGGAGGGCGTCGACGGGGAGGGCGGGGCCGGCGGAGCGGGTGCCGGCGGGGCGCTCGGGGAGGTCGAGCTGGAACCAGACGTGTTTCTGGGCGGCGGTGTACTCGACGCCCCAGCGGGTGGCGAGCGCGCCGCACAGCAGCAGTCCTCGGCCGCCCTCGCGGTCCGGGTGGACCATGACCTGGCCGGCGTTCTGGAGCGGGATCTCACGTTCGGGGTAGCGGTCGGCGACGGAGACCCGTACCCCTACGTCGTTGCGCAGACACAGTACGTCCGCGGCGGTGCCGGCGTGGACCACGGCGTTGGTGACCAGCTCGCTGGTCAGTACGACCGCGTCGTCAACGATGTCGGCACAGCCCCAGCCTTGGAGGGTGTCACGTACGAACGCACGGGCGGTGGCGACGGAGCGCCCCACCGGCTCGAATGTTGCGGCGGCCCGCGCGGTGATCACTGTTCTCCTCATACGTGTGTCGGTGATCTGCTCCCCCATGGTCGCGGCGCCCCTCCGAATACCTGTTGTGCTCGTACCACCGCTGCCCGTGGTCGTGTCCGGGCGGGTGGAACAGCCGTATGCCAGGTTACTTACCTTCGCCGCGCCCGAGGATGCCGGTCACGTGTGTTTCCGCCCCAATCGTGCCCGGGACGGTGTGCGATGCTGCCGAACTGTTATGGCCTGGTTGGGCCATGGTGAAACACTGGGCACGTATCAAGAGAAAGCCCGGGTAGAACGGTCGACCCTGCGGGAGGGACACGGTGGAGTCTGGCGCAGCGGCGCGGGGCGGAAGCACACGCGCGAAAGGCGGACGTTCCCGGAGCAACGGGACGACCGAGGTGGATACGGCTGCGCTGAATCGGCTGTTGGTCGCTCTGGTCGCCATGCGGGACGGGAACTTCCGCAAGCGGCTCACGGTTTCCGGCGACGGCGTCATGTCGGAGATCGCGGCGGTCTTCAACGAGGTCGCGGACCGCAATCTGCATCTGACCGGCGAGCTGGCGCGGGTGCGCCGGGTCGTCGGACGTGAGGGAAAGCTCACGGAACGGCTGGAGGCCGGCGCCGCCGAAGGCTCCTGGGCCGCGGCCATCGAGGCGTCGAACGCCCTGGTCGACGACCTCGTGCGGCCGGTGTCCGAGGTGGGGCGGGTGCTCTCGGCGGTGTCCGAGGGTGATCTGGAACAGCGGATGGACCTGCGGTCGCGCAGCTCCGACAGTTCCTCGGAGCATCCGCTGCGCGGTGAGTTCCTGAAGGTCGGCCGTACGGTCAACGGGCTGGTCGATCAGCTCTCCGCGTTCACCGACGAGGTCACACGGGTGGCCAGTGAGGTCGGTACGGAAGGCAAGCTCGGCGGCCAGGCCCGGGTGCGCGGAATGTCGGGTTCGTGGAAGGACCTCACGGAATCCGTCAACACCATGGCGTCCCGGCTCACCGCCCAGGTGCGTGACATCGCTCTGGTCACCACCGCGGTCGCCAAGGGTGATCTGTCGCGCAAGGTGACGGTGCATGTCGCCGGCGAGATGCTGGAGCTGAAGAACACCGTCAACACGATGGTCGACCAGCTCTCCTCCTTCGCCTCCGAGGTGACCCGGGTCGCCCGTGAGGTCGGTACGGAGGGTGAGCTCGGCGGCCAGGCGCAGGTCCCCGGCGTCGCCGGCGTGTGGAAGGACCTGACGGATTCGGTCAACCTCATGGCCGGCAACCTCACCGCGCAGGTGCGCGGGATCGCCCAGGTCACCACGGCCGTCGCGAACGGCGATCTGTCGCAGAAGGTCACGGTCAGCGCACGCGGTGAGGTCGCGCAGCTCGCCGACACGATCAACACCATGACTGAGACGCTGCGGACCTTCGCGGACGAAGTGACGCGGGTGGCGAACGAGGTCGGTGCCGAGGGGCAGCTCGGCGGGCAGGCGCAGGTGCCGGGCGCGGCGGGTACCTGGAAGGACCTCACCGACTCGGTCAACACCGCGTTCCGCAACCTCACCGCACAGGTCCGGGACATCGCGCAGGTGACGACGGCGGTCGCCAACGGTGACCTGTCGCAGAAGGTCACCGTCGATGTGGCCGGTGAAATGCTGGAGTTGAAGAACACCGTCAACACGATGGTGGACCAGCTCTCGTCGTTCGGTGCCGAAGTCACCCGTGTGGCACGGGAGATCGGCGTCGAGGGTGAGCTGGGCGGCCAGGCGGCGGTGCCCGGGGCCGCGGGGACGTGGAAGGACCTCACGGACTCCGTCAACACCGCGTTCCGCAACCTCACCGGGCAGGTGCGCAACATCGCGCAGGTGACCACCGCGGTCGCCAACGGCGACCTCTCGCAGAAGGTCACCGTCGACGTCTCCGGCGAGATGCTCCAGCTGAAGAACACCGTGAACACCATGGTGGACCAGCTGTCCTCGTTCGCCGACCAGGTCACACGGATGGCCAGGGACGTGGGCACGGAGGGCCGGCTGGGCGGTCAGGCCCGGGTGGACGGCGTCAGCGGCACCTGGAAGGAACTGACCGACTCCGTCAACTTCATGGCGGGGAACCTCACTTCGCAGGTGCGGCAGATCGCGCAGGTGACGACGGCGGTCGCGCGCGGTGACCTGTCGCAGAAGATCGACGTGGATGCGCGCGGCGAGATCCTGGAGCTGAAGAACACCATCAACACGATGGTCGACCAGCTCTCCGCATTCGCCGAGCAGGTGACCCGGGTCGCCCGGGAGGTCGGTACGGACGGGCGGCTGGGCGGCCAGGCACAGGTGCCCGGTGTGGCGGGCGTCTGGCGCGATCTGACCGACTCGGTGAACGGTATGGCCGGCAACCTGACGGCTCAGGTCCGCAACATCGCGCAGGTCGCCACGGCCGTGGCGCGCGGTGACCTGTCGCAGAAGATCGACGTGGACGCCCGGGGCGAGATCCTGGAGCTGAAGAACACCCTCAACACCATGGTCGACCAGCTCTCCTCGTTCGCGGAGCAGGTCACCCGCGTCGCCCGCGAGGTGGGTACCGAGGGCATCCTGGGCGGCCAGGCCGAGGTGCAGGGCGTCAGCGGTACGTGGAAGGACCTCACCCAGTCCGTCAACTTCATGGCGAACAACCTGACTTCGCAGGTGCGCAATATCGCCGAGGTGACGACGGCGGTGGCCCGCGGCGATCTGTCGAAGAAGATCACCGTTGATGCCAAGGGCGAGATCCTCGAACTGGTCACGACCGTCAACACGATGGTCGACCAGCTGTCGTCGTTCGCCGAGCAGGTGACCCGGGTGGCCCGTGAGGTGGGCACCGAGGGCCAGTTGGGCGGTCAGGCGCGGGTGCCGGGCGCGACCGGCATCTGGCTGGACCTCAGCGACAACGTGAACCTGATGGCCAACAACCTGACCATCCAGGTGCGCAACATCTCCCAGGTCTCGGCGGCGGTCGCCAACGGCGACCTGACCAAGAAGGTCACGGTCGAGGCGCGGGGCGAGGTCGCGCAGCTGGCCGACACGGTCAACACGATGGTCACCACGCTGTCGTCGTTCGCCGACGAGGTCACGCGAGTGGCCCGCGAGGTGGGCACCGACGGCATCCTGGGCGGCCAGGCCCGGGTCCCCGGCGTCGCCGGTACCTGGAAGGACCTCACGGAGTCGGTGAACTCCATGGCCAACAACCTCACCGGCCAGGTCCGCAATATCGCCATGGTCACCACCGCCATCGCCAAGGGCGATCTGACCAAGAAGATCGACATCGATGCGCGCGGGGAGATCCTGGCGCTGAAGACCACCATCAACACCATGGTCGACCAGCTGTCGTCCTTCGCCGAGCAGGTCACCAGGGTGGCCCGTGAGGTGGGTACGGAGGGCCAGCTGGGCGGTCAGGCGCAGGTGCGGGGCGTGGCCGGAACCTGGCGGGACCTGACCGAGTCGGTGAACGAGATGGCCGGCAACCTGACCCGTCAGGTGCGCGCCATCGCTGCGGTCGCCGCGGCGGTCACCCTCGGCGACCACAACGTCCGGATCGACGTGGACGCGGCCGGCGAGATCCTGGAGCTCCAGGACAACGTCAACACCATGATCTCCACGCTCCGCGAGACCACCCTCGCCAACGAGGAACAGGACTGGCTCAAGGGCAACTTGGCCCGGATCTCCGGTCTGATGCAGGGCCGGCGCGACCTCAAGGACGTCGCCACGCTCATCATGAGCGAGCTGTCGCCCGCGGTCTCCGCACAGCACGGCGCGTTCTTCCTCGCCGCGCAGCCCGACAGCCAGGAGATCGGCGCGGACGGCGGCGAGTCCGGTGCGTACGAGCTGCGGCTGATGGGCGCGTACGGCTACTCGATGGGCGAGATGCCGACGACCTTCAAGCCGGGCGAGTCGCTGATCGGCACGGCCGCGGAGGAGGGCCGCACGATCCTCGTGGAGAACGTGCCCTCCGGCTATCTCAAGATCGCCTCCGGGCTGGGGGAGGCGCCCCCGGCGAACATCATCGTGCTGCCGGTGCTCTTCGAGGACAAGGTGCTCGGTGTGATCGAGCTGGCGTCCTTCCAGCCGTTCACCCAGATCCAGAAGGACTTCCTCAGCCAGATCGCCGAGATGATCGCGACCAGCGTCAACACCATCTCGGTCAACACCAAGACCGAGGTGCTGCTCAAGCAGTCGCAGGAGCTGACCGAGCAACTGCGCGAGCGTTCCGCGGAGTTGGAGAGCCGGCAGCGGGCCCTGGAGCTGTCCAACACGGAGCTGGAGGAGAAGGCCGAGCAGCTGCGGGCGCAGAACCGCGACATCGAGGTGAAGAACACCGAGATCGAGGAGGCGCGGCAGGTCCTGGAGGAGCGCGCCGAGCAGCTTGCGGTCTCGATGCGCTACAAGTCGGAGTTCCTGGCGAACATGTCGCACGAGCTGCGTACGCCGCTGAACTCCCTGCTGATTCTGGCCAAGTTGCTGGCCGATAATGCCGAGGGGAACCTCTCCCCGAAGCAGGTCGAGTTCGCCGAGACGATCCACGGCGCGGGCAGCGATCTGCTCCAGCTGATCAACGACATCCTCGACCTGTCGAAGGTCGAGGCCGGCAAGATGGACGTCAGCCCGACGCGGATCGCGCTGGTACAGCTCGTCGACTACGTGGAGGCCACGTTCCGTCCGCTGACCGCGGAGAAGGGCCTCGACTTCTCCGTACGGGTCTCCCCGGAGCTGCCCGCCACGCTGCACACCGACGAGCAGCGGCTGCTCCAGGTGCTGCGCAATCTGCTCTCCAACGCGGTGAAGTTCACCGACACCGGCGCCGTCGAGCTGGTCATCCGGCCGGCCGGTGCGGATGTCCCGGTGGCCATCCGCGAGCAGCTGCTGGAACACGGTTCGCTGCGCGACCCGGACGCCGAGATGATCGCCTTCTCGGTGACCGACACCGGTATCGGTATCGCGTCCAGCAAGATGCGGGTCATCTTCGAGGCGTTCAAGCAGGCCGACGGCACAACCAGCCGCAAGTACGGCGGTACCGGCCTGGGCCTGTCCATCAGCCGGGAGATCGCCCGGCTGCTCGGCGGCGAGATCCACGCCCAGAGCGAGCCCAACCGCGGCTCCACGTTCACCCTCTACCTGCCGCACAACCCGGGCGGGCTGCCGCCGCAGGGCTACCCGCAGTTGGTGGCCGGCGGGCTGGCGATGGATGCGGAGGCGCGCGAGACGGAGGTCGGGCGGCAGGAGAGCGAGGAGCAGCAGGGCCGCGAGACGGGCGGCGGCAGCCTCAGCAGGCGGCGCCGCCGGGCGATTTCGGGCTCCCAGCGCCGCTTCGCGCTGCCGGGCCAGCAGCCGTCCGCGCCGCCGCAGCCCGCCCCGCAGCCGCCGGCGCAGCCGGCTCCGCAGCCGCAGCAGCCCGCCGAGGAGCCCTGGCTGGGCAACGGCCAGGATCTGGTGGACCCCGGTTTCGAGGGCGGCTTCCACGGTGAGAAGGTGCTGATCGTCGACGACGACATCCGCAATGTCTTCGCGCTCACCAGCGTCCTGGAACAGCACGGTCTGTCGGTGCTGTACGCCGAGAACGGCCGGGAGGGCATCGAGGTGCTCGAACAGCACGACGACATCGTGCTGGTGCTGATGGACATCATGATGCCGGAGATGGACGGCTATGCGACCACGGCTGCGATCCGTCGGATGCCGCAGTTCGCCGGGCTGCCCATCATCGCGCTGACCGCGAAGGCGATGAAGGGCGACCGGGAGAAGAGCATCGACTCCGGGGCCTCCGACTACGTGACCAAGCCGGTGGATACCGATCATCTGCTGTCGGTCATGGAGCAATGGATGCGCGCGGAGTGAGGGGACGACAGTATGGGGTCCGAAAGAGGATCACCGCGTGCTGACTGAGTGTTGCCGCGGACGTGTGGAAGCGCGGGATTCGGGGAACCTTCTCGTCTCTGTCTGCGTTTCTGCTACGTGCACAGTGACATCGCGGTGACAGGGTGTGGCGACAGGCGGGGTGCAGCTACCATGACCGGCACAAGGACGGGCGGCGTGACGGAGTCGTCCCCTGGGGCGGCGTCCGGTTCGATGCCGGGGCGAGGAGGACGGGCCATGGTGCAGAAGGCCAAGATCCTCCTGGTCGATGACCGGCCGGAGAATCTGCTGGCGCTGGAGGCGATCCTCTCTGCGCTCGATCAGACACTGGTGCGGGCATCGTCCGGGGAGGAAGCGCTCAAAGCACTGCTCACCGACGATTTCGCGGTGATTCTGCTCGATGTGCAGATGCCGGGCATGGACGGTTTCGAGACCGCCGCGCACATCAAGCGGCGCGAGCGCACCCGCGACATCCCGATCATCTTCCTCACGGCGATCAACCACGGCCCGCATCACACCTTCCGCGGCTATGCGGCCGGCGCGGTGGACTACATCTCCAAGCCGTTCGACCCGTGGGTGCTGCGCGCGAAGGTCTCGGTCTTCGTCGAGCTGTACATGAAGAACTGCCAACTGCGGGAGCAGGCCTCCCTGCTGAGGCTTCAGCTGGAGGGCGGCCGGCCGAGCGCCGACGAGGCGAAGGAGTCCGCGGGGCTGCTCGCCGAACTCTCCGCGCGGCTGGCCGCGGTCGAGGAGCAGGCCGAGGCGCTCTCCAAGCAGCTCGACGAGACGGCGGACGCGGCGGCGGTGGCCACCGCGGCTCATCTGGAGCGCAAACTGACCGGGCTGCGCCGGGCCCTGGACGCCCTGGAGCCGGGAGCAGGCAGCCCCGCGGGGTGACCGGGGCCTGACTGACACCTCTTCATGAGGCGGACCCGCGACACGGATGGGTGAAGGGCCGTGCGCTCGTGTCATGCCCGCGTTCGCCTGTAATCTCGTCGTCATGGCCTCACGTACGTCCGGCAAGGGAACCCAGAGCGCGGCGGGCCCCTCGAAGCAGCGTGCCGGACGGTCCGGAGGCGCGGCCAAGAAGACCGCCGCGAAGAAGGCGCCCGCCAAGCCGCCGGCCAAGAAGACGGCAGCGAAGAAGGCTCCGGCCAAGAAGGCGCCCGCAAAGAAGGCCGCGCCGAAACCGGCACCGTCACCGACCGGCGGTGTCTACCGCCTCGCCCGCGCCTGCTGGCTCGGCCTCGCGCACGCCATCGGGGCGCTGTTCCGCGGGATGGGCCAGGGAGCGAAGAACCTCGACCCGGCGCACCGCAAGGACGGGCTGGCGCTCGGGCTGCTCGGTCTGGCGCTGGTGATCGCGGCCGGCACCTGGTCCAACCTCTCCGGCCCGGTCGGGGAGCTCGTCGAGCTCCTGGTGACCGGCGCCTTCGGCCGGCTCGACCTGGTCGTACCGATACTGCTGGGCGGTATCGCGGTACGCCTCATCCGCCACCCCGAGAAGCCGGAGGCCAACGGCCGGATCGTCATCGGGCTCTCGGCGCTGGTCATCGGAGTCCTCGGGCAGGTCGCGATGGCCTGCGGATCGCCGGGGCGCAACGACGGCCTCGCCGCCATACAGGACGCCGGGGGCTACCTCGGGTGGGTCTCCTCCAAGCCGCTGATCTTCACCGTCGGCCAGACCCTGGCCGTGGCGCTGCTGGCGCTGCTGACGCTCTTCGGACTGCTGGTGGTCACCGCGACGCCGGTGAACGCCATCCCGCAGCGGCTGAGGGCGCTCGGCGTCCGGCTGGGCGTGCTGCAGCCCCTGGAGCCCGAGGCGGACTTCGACGAGGTCGAGGAGTACGCCGAGGAGTGGCGCGAGCAGCCCGCCCGCAGGGCGCGGCGCAGTGCCGCGGCGGCGCCCGCCGCGACCGACCCGGAGGCCATAGAGGAGGCGGCGCTGGCCAAGCGGCGCCGTCCGCGCCGGGCGTCCGCACAGCCCGCCGCGGACCGGCCGATGGACGCGGTGGATGTCGCCGCCGCGGCCGCCGCGGCGCTGGACGGCGCGGTACTGCACGGCGTCCAGCCCTCACCGCTCGTCGCGGGCCTCAGCAGCAGCATCTCCGGCGAGCGCCGGGAGCACGACGTCGAGGACAGCGGGGCGCAGTCCGGCACGGTCCCGCCGGCCCGCGGCGCGCAGCCCGACCGATCGGCCACCGAGCACACCCCGGCCGTACCGGACTTCACCAAGGCCCCGCCCGAGCCGTCCGGCGACCTGCCCGCGCGCGCCGAACAGCTCCAGCTGTCCGGCGACATCACCTACTCACTGCCCTCGCTGGACCTGCTCTCGCGGGGCGGCCCCGGCAAGACCCGCAGCGCCGCGAACGACGCCATAGTGACCGCGCTGACCACGGTCTTCCAGGAGTTCAAGGTCGACGCCGCGGTCACCGGCTTCACCCGCGGCCCGACGGTCACCCGCTACGAGGTCGAGCTGGGCCCGGCGGTCAAGGTCGAGAAGATCACCGCGCTGGCCAAGAACATCGCCTACGCGGTGGCCAGCCCCGACGTCCGGATCATCAGCCCGATCCCCGGCAAGTCCGCGGTCGGTATCGAGATCCCCAACACCGACCGCGAGATGGTCAACCTCGGCGATGTGCTGAGGCTGGCGGACGCGGCGGGTGACGAGCATCCGATGCTGGTGGCGCTCGGCAAGGACGTCGAGGGCGGCTACGTCATGGCCAACATGACGAAGATGCCGCATGTGCTGGTCGCCGGTGCCACCGGCTCCGGCAAGTCCTCCTGCATCAACTGCCTGATCACCTCGGTCATGGTGCGGGCCACGCCGGAGGACGTCCGGATGGTGCTGGTCGACCCCAAGCGCGTCGAGCTCACCGCGTACGAGGGCATCCCGCATCTGATCACGCCGATCATCACCAACCCCAAGCGGGCCGCCGAGGCGCTGCAATGGGTGGTCCGCGAGATGGACCTGCGCTACGACGACCTCGCGGCCTACGGCTTCCGGCACATCGACGACTTCAATGAAGCGGTGCGCAGCGGCAAGGTCAGCTCGCCCGAGGGCAGTGAGCGGGAGCTGGCGCCGTACCCGTACCTGCTGGTCATCGTCGACGAGCTGGCGGACCTGATGATGGTCGCGCCGCGTGATGTGGAGGACTCGATCGTCCGCATCACCCAGCTCGCCCGTGCGGCCGGTATCCATCTGGTGCTCGCCACCCAGCGGCCGTCCGTCGATGTCGTCACGGGCCTGATCAAGGCCAATGTGCCCTCGCGGCTCGCCTTCGCCACCTCCTCGCTCGCCGACAGCCGGGTCATCCTCGACCAGCCGGGCGCCGAGAAGCTGATCGGCAAGGGTGACGGGCTGTTCCTGCCGATGGGCGCCAACAAGCCGGTCCGTATGCAGGGTGCCTTTGTGACCGAGGCCGAGGTCGCGGCCGTCGTCCAGCACTGCAAGGACCAGATGGCGCCGGTCTTCCGCGACGACGTCACTGTCGGCACGGCGAAGAAGAAGGAGATCGACGAGGACATCGGCGATGACCTCGATCTGCTGTGTCAGGCCGCTGAGCTGGTGGTTTCCACTCAGTTCGGGTCGACGTCGATGCTCCAGCGCAAGCTGCGGGTGGGGTTCGCCAAGGCCGGGCGGCTGATGGACCTGATGGAGTCACGCAACATCGTCGGGCCGAGCGAGGGCTCCAAGGCTCGTGACGTTCTTGTGAAGCCTGATGAGCTGGATGGAGTGCTGGCGGTGATCCGGGGGGAGGCTACCGAGTAGCACACACATCCGGGTCACCTCGGCAGTGGCCGGCGCGTCCTGTTCGGCCGGATTCGGGGAGGCCGGTGGGCGGAAACAGGCTTCGCGGTCACCCGTACGTGAGAAGAAGCAACCGTTTCTCCTGCCGATACGTCAAGTTGAGGGAGGCGACGGAACGATGGTTCATCATCGACACGCATGGCACCCCGCGGGCGTTCCGATGGCGTACAAACTCCGCCCTCCCGCTTGCCCGACCCTTTCGCCCCACCCCTAGACTGAACTTCCAGCAGGTGGCTACACGCTCGAAAGGCGCCCCCGTGTCCATCGGCAACTCCCCCGAAGCAGACCGGCCTTCCGTCGGTCGCGCCCTCCAGCAGGCCCGTATCGGAGCGGGACTGACCGTCGAAGAGGTCAGTACGACGACGCGGGTGCGCATCCCCATCGTGCAGGCGATCGAGCAGGACGACTTCTCGCGCTGTGGCGGCGACGTCTACGCACGGGGCCACATCAGAGCGCTCGCCCGCGCGGTCTCCCTCGACCCCCGCCCGCTGATCGACCACTTCGATGCCGAGCACGGCGGACGGCCCACACCGACCGAGCTCGCCGCCCCGATCTATGAGGCCGAGCGGATCCGCTCCGAGCCGCGCCGCCCCAACTGGACGGCCGCCATGGTCGCGGCGATCGTGGCCGTGGTCGGCTTCGCCGGCTTCACCCTCTTCACCGGTGGCGACAAGAGCGGCAGCGGTCCGATCACGGCCGGCGGTGCCAACGCCAAGCCGGCGCCGGCGCCCACCCGCCACCCTTCGACGATCAAGCCGCCCCTCAAGCCCGAGCCCTCCGACAGCGCGGTGGCCGGGCTGCCCAAGGACAAGGTCACCATCAAGATCACTGCCCGCGACGGCCAGAGCTGGGTCTCCGCCAAGGACGCCAACGGCAAGCTGCTGGAGGACAGCCTGCTCAAGGAGGGCGAGTCCAAGACGATCACCGACAAGAAGCGGATCGACCTGGTCCTCGGCAACGCCCCGGCCGTACAGCTGTACGTCAATGGCAAGGAAGTCAAGAAGATCGGCGAGAAGGGCCCCGTGGAGCGGCTGAGCTACACGCCGGGAGATCCGCAGGCGGGCTGAGCACCACAGCGCCGGAGCACGTCCGCCGCCCGGCCCGGGTCCCCGGGGCCGGCGGCGGAGACCGGCGCCAAAGGGGTGTCCGGGACGAAGTAGGCTGAGGCCTATGCCCGAACGCCGCACTGTCGCCCTTGTCACCCTTGGCTGCGCCCGTAACGAGGTGGACTCGGAGGAGCTCGCAGGCCGCCTGGCGGCGGACGGCTGGGAGCTGGTCGAGGAAGCCGCCGATGCCGATGTCGCCGTCGTCAACACCTGCGGCTTCGTCGAGGCCGCCAAGAAGGACTCCGTCGACGCCCTGCTGGAAGCCAACGATCTGAAGGATCACGGCAGAACCCAGGCCGTGGTGGCCGTCGGCTGCATGGCCGAGCGCTACGGCAAGGAGCTCGCCGAGGCGCTGCCGGAGGCCGACGGGGTCCTCGGCTTTGACGACTACGGCGATATCTCCGACCGCCTTCAGACCATCCTGAGCGGCGGCATCCACGCCTCGCACACGCCGCGCGACCGCCGCAAGCTGCTGCCGATCAGCCCGGCCGAGCGGCAGGGCGCCGCCGATGTCGCGCTGCCCGGCCACGCCCAGACCGATTCCGGCGAGCCGGTTCCGCCGGCGGGTCTGCCCGAGGACCTGCCGGAGGGCATCGCCCCGGCCTCCGGACCGCGGGCGCCGCTGCGCCGCCGCCTCGGCACCAGCCCGGTGGCCTCGGTGAAGCTGGCCTCCGGCTGCGACCGGCGCTGCTCGTTCTGCGCCATCCCGTCCTTCCGCGGCTCGTTCATCTCGCGCCGCCCCTCGGACGTCCTCGGCGAGACCCGCTGGCTGGCCGAGCAGGGCGTCAAGGAGATCATGCTGGTCTCCGAGAACAACACCTCCTACGGCAAGGACCTCGGCGACATCCGGCTGCTGGAGACGCTGCTGCCGGAGCTGGCGGCCGTCGACGGCATCGAGCGGATCCGGGTCAGCTACCTCCAGCCGGCCGAGATGCGTCCGGGGCTGATCGACGTCCTGACCGGGACGGACAAGGTCGCGCCGTACTTCGACCTGTCCTTCCAGCACTCCGCGCCCGGAGTGCTGCGGGCGATGCGCCGCTTCGGCGACACCGACCGCTTCCTGGACCTGCTCGCGCAGATCCGTACGAAGGCGCCGCAGGCCGGTGCCCGCTCGAACTTCATCGTCGGCTTCCCCGGGGAGAGCGAGAGCGACCTGGCGGAGCTGGAGCGCTTCATCACCGAGGCGCGGCTCGATGCCATCGGCGTCTTCGGTTACTCCGACGAGGACGGCACCGAGGCCGCCTCGTACGAGAACAAGGTCGATCCGGACGAGGTCGCCGAGCGGCTGGCGCGGGTGTCGCGGCTGGCCGAGGAGCTGACCGCGCAGCGCGCCGAGGAGCGGGTCGGCGAAACCGTGCGGGTGCTGGTCGACCGGATCGACGACGAGGACGGCATCGTCGGGCGGGCCGCGCACCAGGCGCCGGAGACCGACGGGGTCACCCTGCTCTCGACCGCCCTGGAGCTCTCGCCCGGTCGTATGGTCGAAGCAAAGGTGGTCGCGAGCGAGGGCGTGGACCTCGTGGCCGAGGTGCTGTCGGTGGACGGCACAGGGTGTACCGAGGAGGCGGGCAGATGACCGGAGTCCCGGCTTCCGCCGCTGGTGGGCCGCGCACGGCGCCGGTCGTCCGGCAGGCCGGGCTGTGGAACATCGCCAACGTCCTGACGATGCTGCGGCTGGTGCTGGTCCCGGCCTTCGTCCTGCTGCTGATGCACGACAACGGGACCGACCGGGCCTGGCGCGCCTTCGCCTGGGCGGCCTTCGCCGTCGCCATGATCACCGATGTCTTCGACGGGCACCTGGCGCGCACGTACAACCTGGTCACCGACTTCGGCAAGATCGCCGACCCGATCGCGGACAAGGCGATCATGGGGGCCGCGCTGATCTGTCTGTCGGTGCTGGGCGATCTGCCCTGGTGGGTGACGGGCGTGATCCTCTTCCGGGAGCTCGGCATCACGCTGATGCGGTTCTGGGTGATCAAGCACGGTGTGATTCCGGCCAGCCGCGGCGGCAAGATCAAGACATTGGCGCAGGGCACCGCGGTCGGGATGTACGTCCTGGTGCTGACCGGCCCCCTGGCTTCCTTCCGCTGGTGGGTGATGGCGGTGGCTGTGGTGCTGACGGTCGCGACCGGCCTCGACTACGTCCGGCAGGCCGTGATGATGCGCCGGGCCGGGCTGGCCAGGGAGCGCGCCGAGCGGGCCGCGAAGACCGAGGCCGAGGCCGGAAGGAACACCGCGCGGTGAGCGGGCCGGGTTCTGTGGCGGCCGGGGCGCTGGAACTGCTCGCGGGGCGCGGACAGAGCCTGGCGGTCGCCGAGTCGCTCACCGGCGGCCTGGTATCGGGCGCGCTGACCGCCGTCCCCGGGGCCTCACGGGTGCTGCGCGGCTCGGTCACGGCGTACGCCACCGAGCTCAAGCGGGAGCTGCTGGGCGTGGACGGTGCCCTGCTGGCCGCGCGCGGAGCGGTGGACGCCGAGGTCGCGCGGCAGATGGCGGACGGTGTGCGGCGGGTGCTGGGCGCCGACTGGGGCATCGCCACGACCGGTGTGGCCGGGCCCGAGCCGCAGGACGGGCAGCCGGTGGGCACCGTTTTCGTGGCGGTCCGGGGCCCGGGCGGCGCCGGAGAGGTGCGCCGGCTTGCGCTGTCGGGGGATCGTGACCGGATCCGCCGAGACACCATCGACGCCGTGCTCGCACTGTTGTTGAGCGAACTGACAGAAAATAGGCGGGCACAGGATACGGAACAACACGGGGGGAATGGATGTTTGCAGCCCTGAGTGAACACGTAATTGCACCCCGCACGGCCGCGGCCCGAGGCGGTACGGTGGGGCGAGAAGGATCCGGATCCGAGGTCCGAGGAGGGAGCCAGCGATGATTCTGCTTCGTCGCCTGCTGGGTGACGTGCTGCGCCGACAGCGTCAGCGCCAAGGCCGCACCCTGCGCGAGGTCTCGTCCTCCGCTCGGGTGTCGCTCGGCTATTTGTCCGAGGTCGAGAGGGGCCAGAAGGAGGCGTCCTCCGAGCTGCTCTCGGCGATCTGTGACGCGCTGGATGTGCGCATGTCCGAGCTCATGCGGGAGGTCAGTGACGAGCTGGCGCTCGCCGAGCTGGCAGCATCCGCGGCCGCGAGCGACCCGGTGCCGGCACCGGTGCGGCCGAAGCTCAATTCGGTGTCCGTCACTTCCCTGGCCGGTGTGCCCGAGGAGCGCGTGACCATCAAGTCCCCGGCCGACGTCGTGGATGTCGTCGCGGCCTGACACCCCTGTTCGTACGCAGTGAGCCCCGGCGGGCAGCAGTCCGCCGGGGCTCACTGCTGTCCGCGTGCGCGGGGCGCGCACGGCTGTGGTGAGCGCGCGGGCGGTCCTCCCGGGCCGCCCGGAGCCTGCGATTCATTTGTACGATGGCCAAATCGGATAAATCGCCCGATCGGTAACAGAGCAGTCGCTCCCTTTCTCGCTCGAACAGGAGTAACCGGATGTCTGTGGTCAAGAGCACGCTGGCCGACGAAGACCGCACCACCGTCGGCAGCGCCCTGCAAGGAGCCCTCGTCGATCTGGTCGACCTCTCCCTCATCGCCAAGCAGGTGCACTGGAACGTGATCGGCCCCCGCTTCCGCTCCGTCCACCTCCAGCTCGACGAGGTGGTCGCCAGCGCCCGTAAGCACGCCGACACGGTGGCCGAGCGGGCGTCCGCGATCGGGGTGTCCCCCGACGGCCGGGCCGCCACCGTCGCCAAGACCAGCGGCATCAGCGAGGTGCAGGACGGCTGGATCAAGGACGGTGAAGTGGTGCGGGCCATGGTGAGCGCCCTGGGCGCGGTCGTCCGCAGGATGCGCGAGCGGATCATCGCCACCGCCGAGCCGGACCCGGTCAGCCAGGACATCCTCATCGGCCTCACCGCCGACCTGGAGAAGCACCACTGGATGTTCCAGGCCGAGGCACACCACTGACCGGGGCTTGCGGCGGCGCCTGCGCGCCGGCAATGCGCCGGTGCGCTCTCCCCGCCGGCGGCGGGCCCGTCTAGCGTCGGCCGGAGGAGGCACCCATGGCATGGCGTGGATCGGCGGCCCGCAGACCGGCCGGGCGGCTCCCGGGCCGTGAACCGGCCGGTCGGCGCCGGCCGGCCGTGCCGGCGCGCTGGATATCCGCGGCCCTGGCCGGGGGACTGTGGTGGTGGGCCGCGCTCCGGCTGATGCTGTGCCCGCATGCGGCGGGCGTGGTCGAGGGAGCCGCGGTGCTGGGGGGCTGGGGGCTCAGCCTGCTGCCGGTGCACTGCGTCCCCTGGCAGGGGCGGGGCGAGGGTACCTGCCGGCGTGCGGCGGCTCAGGGGGTGCGGGAGGCTCGCGCGGCGCTCACCAGGGCATGGCAACGGCGCCGGTCGGGCGCAGGCACTGAGGAGCGACGGCGGTGATGCGCAGGCCGTGGCGGGTGACGGGGTGTCAATTGCCGGGCAGGACGCTTCGGCCGCCGGGCGGGCCGGGCTGGCAGGCCGGGCACCAGTAGGTGACGCGTTCCTCCGCGGTCGGGTCCTGGTCGGCGGTGCGCACCGGCGTACCGCAGCGCAGACAGGGGCGGCCGGCCCGGCCGTACACCCACAGCCGGCGATCCGGGCGGGCGCTGGGCGTGGTGATACGGGCCGGGCGCCGCTTGTTGGCCTCGAGGAGCTTCTTGGCGAGCACGGGGACGCGCTGCGGCTCAGGGAGCTCCCGCACGGGGAGCCAGGGGGAGGCGCGCAGCAGGAAGCACAGCTCGGACTTGTAGACATTGCCGATCCCGGCGAGATTGCGCTGGTCGAGCAGGGCCTCGCCGAGCGGCCGGGCGGGATCGGCGAGCAGCCGGCCAAGGGCCTCCTCGGGGTCCCAGTCGGGGCCGAGGAGATCGGGCCCCAGGTGGCCGACGACCCGGGATTCGTCGGCGGTGCGCAGCAGGTCGAGGACGGGCAGGCGGTAGCCGACCGCGGTGTGCTCCGCCGTGCCGAGGACCGCCCTGATCTGGTGGGCGGGGCCGCCACGCCAGCGCTCGTCCGGGCCGTAGAGCTGCCAGGCACCGTCCATCCGCAGATGGGAGTGCAGGGTCAGGCCGCCCTCGAAGCGGGTGAGGAGGTGCTTGCCCCGGGGAACCACCTCCCGGACGCCGCGGCCGGTGAGATCCACCGTCGCGAGCCGGGGCATCCGCAGGTCGCAGCGGGTCAGCGGGTGGCCGGCCAGCGCTTCGTGGAGCCGCTGGGCCAAGCGCCAGACGGTGTCGCCTTCGGGCATGCCACCATCATGCCGGGAGCGCCGGGAGCGCCGGGAGCGCCGGGAGCGCCGGGATTCTGGGGGCGGGGGCGGGGGCGGGGGCGGGGGCGGGGGCCGACAGGTGGGGTTGCGAGCCGGGGCGCCCGTCGGCCGGGGCGTCGGTGTGCTCAGCCCCGTAGTCGCAGCCCCCGCGGGGTCGGATGGAAGCCGGCGGATTCCAGGACGGGGGCGAAGGGGGAGGTGAGGGCCGCGGTGCCGTTGATGCGTTCGGTGGTGATGGTGCCCAGCGCGCCGGCGCGGGCGGCGTCGGTGAGCGCCTCGACGGCGAGCCGGAGGCGGGGCTCGTGGGGCGCCTGGGCCGGATCCTGGCCGAGGGGCCAGAAGAGCAGGGTCTTGCCACCGCGCTCCATATAGAGCGTCAGCTCGCCGTCGACCAGCACGACCAGGGAACCCGCCTTACGCCCGGGCTTGTGGGTCGAACCCTCCGGCGGATCGGGCCAGGGCAGGGCGGCACCGTAGGCGTTGGCCGGGTCGGCGGCGGCCAGCACGACGGCGCGCTGAGGACCGCCGCGCCGCGGCTGCGCCGGTCCGGAGTCCGCCAGGGCGTCATCGGTGGTGCGCTCGCGCTGGGTGCTGACCGCGCGCAGCCGGTCCACCGCGCCGTCCATCGCGAACTGGGCGGCGCCCAGCCCCTCGACGACATAGCCGCGGCGGGCCTGACCGGACTCCTCGAACGCGGCCAGTACCCGGTACGCCGCGGAGAACCCGCCCTCGACCCCTTCGGCGGCCACCGCACCGCGGGTGACGATGCCATGGCGGTCCAGGAGCGTACGGGCCAGGGCGTGGGCGCGGTGGGTGGCGTCCGGCTCGGGGGCGGGCAGCAGTGACCAGCGGCCGCCCACGGTCGGCGGGCCCGAACGGGAGGCGGTGGGGCGGCCGCTGCGGCCCGTGGCCGCGGTCAGCGAGCCGTATCGGCCACGGGGCACCGCGCGCCGGGCGCGGTGGGCGGTCGAGCCTGCCGTACGGCCCGAGCCGAGGAGGGCGCGCAGCGGGGCCAGGGTGTCATTGGTCAGCCGCCCCGACCAGGCCAGATCCCAGAGCGCATCGGCCAGTTGGGGATCCGTGACCTCGGGGTGGGTGGTGGCGCGGACCTGGTCGGCGAGCTGGCGGAAGAACAGGCCGTAGCCGGGGGCCAGAGCGGTCAGCAGAGATTCGTGCAGCGCGGTCAGCTCCAGGGGGAGCGGCGGCGGAAGCAGCAGGGGGGCCGCATCGGCGAGATGGAGGGAGAGCCAGCCGTCCTTGCCGGGCAGCGCACCGGCACCGGCCCACAGCACCTCGCCGGTGGCGGTCAGTTCGTCCAGCATGGCGGGGGAGTAGCCGGCGACCCGGGACGGCAGCACCAGCTTCTCCAGGGCGGAGGCCGGCACCGGCGCGCCCTGCAACTGCTCGATGGCGCGCACCAGTCCGTCGATGCCGCGCAGGCTGTGCGACGCGCCACCGGCCGGTGCCGGTGTGCCGCTCACCGTCGCCGGGCGCGGCGGGCCGACATGCTGCCACTGGGGGAGGAAGGCGGCGAGCGCGGCGGGCGGCACCGGCTCCAGTTCCTCGCGCAGCGCCGCGAGCGAGCGCCGGCGCAGCCTGCGCAGCACCTGCGCGTCACACCACTCCTGGCCGATGCCCGCGGGGTGGAACTCCCCCTGGACGACCCGGCCGGCGGCGGCGAGGCGGTGCAGCGCGCCGTCGGTGACGGCCGTGCCCAGGCCGAAGCGGGCGGCGGCCTGCTCGGAGGTGAACGGGCCGTGCGTACGGGCATACCGGGACAGCAGGTCGCCGAGCGGGTCCTTGACCGGTTCGGTGAACGACTCGGGGACACCGACCGGCAGCGCCGTGCCCAGCGCATCGCGGAGCCGGCCGGCGTCCTCGACCGCGGCCCAGTGGTCGGCGCCGGCGATCCGCACCGAGATGGCCCGGCGGGCGGCGGCCAGCTCCCTGGGCCACGCCGGGTCCGCACCCCGCTCCACCAGCTCGGCGTCGGTCAGCGGACCCAGCAGCCGCAGTACGTCCGCGACGGCCTCAGGATCCTTGACCCGCCGGTCCTCGGTGCGCCATTGCAGCTCGCGCTCCAGCTCGGCCAGCACCTCGGCGTCCAGCAGTTCGCGCAGCTCGGCCTGGCCCAGCAGCTCGGCGAGCAGCCGGGAGTCGAGGGACAGGGCCGCCGCGCGGCGCTCCGCGAGCGGGGAGTCGCCCTCGTAGAGGAACTGGGCGACGTAGCCGAACAGCAGCGAGCGCGCGAACGGCGACGCTTCGGGTGTGGTGACCTCCACCAGCCGGACCCGACGGGCTTCGATGTCGCCCATCAGCTCCGCCAGCCCCGGTACGTCGAAGACGTCCTGGAGGCATTCGCGCACGGCCTCCAGCACGATCGGGAAGGACCCGAACTCGCTGGCCACCTGGAGCAGTTGGGCCGCGCGCTGGCGCTGCTGCCACAACGGCGTGCGCTTGCCGGGGCTGCGCCGCGGCAGCAGCAGCGCGCGGGCCGCGCACTCCCGGAACCGGGAGGCGAACAGCGCCGAACCGCCCACCTGGTCCGTGACGAGCTGGTCGACCTCCCCCTGGTCGAAGGCGACATCGGCCGCCCCCACGGGCGACTGCTCGGGGTCGAACTCCGCACCCCGCGCGCCCAGGCCCGGATCGGCGGACGGCCCGAACCCGCCGTCCCCGTCGAGGAGATCGAGACCCATCAGGTCGGCGTCGGGCAGCCGCAGCACGATGCCGTCGTCGGCGTGCATCACCTGGGCGTCCATGCCGTAGCGCTCGGTGAGACGGGCACCGAGGGCCAGTGCCCAGGGGGCGTGGACCTGCGCGCCGAAGGGGGAGTGGATCACCACCCGCCAGTCGCCCAGCTCGTCACGGAACCGCTCGACGACGATCGTGCGGTCGTCGGGGACATGGCCGCAGGCCTGCTTCTGCTCGGCCAGATAGCCCAGCACGTTGGACACCGCCCAGTCGTCCAGCCCGGCGGCGGACAGCCGGGCCCCGGCGTCCTCCGGGGAGAGCGAGCCGATCTCGCGGAGGAACGCGCCCAGCGCACGGCCCAGTTCGAGGGGGCGGCCGAGCTGGTCGCCCTTCCAGAAGGGCAGCCGGCCGGGCACTCCGGGGGCGGGGGTGACCAGCACCCGGTCGCGGGTGATGTCCTCGATGCGCCAGGATGTCGTACCGAGCGTGAACACATCGCCGACGCGGGACTCGTAGACCATTTCCTCGTCCAGCTCGCCCACCCGGCGGCCGCCGCCCTTGCCGGAGTCGCCGCCCGCCAGGAACACCCCGAACAGACCGCGGTCGGGGATCGTTCCACCGGACGTCACGGCCAGACGCTGGGCACCGGGGCGGCCGGTCACGGTCTGTGCGACGCGGTCCCACACCAGGCGCGGCCGCAGCTCGGCGAAGGCGTCCGAGGGGTAGCGGCCGGCGAGCATGTCCAGCACGGCCGTGAACGCCGACTCCGGGAGCGCGGCGAACGGGGCGGCCCGCCGGACCACGGCCAGCAGCTCCGCCACGTCCCAGGTGTCCATCGCGGCCATGGCGACGACCTGCTGGGCGAGCACATCCAGCGGATTGGCGGGCACCCGCAGCGCCTCGATGGCCCCCGAGCGCATCCGCTCCGTCACCACGGCCGCCTGCACCAGATCCCCGCGGTACTTGGGGAAGACGATGCCCGTCGAGACCGCGCCCACCTGATGCCCGGCCCGGCCCACCCGCTGCAAACCGGACGCGACCGACGGCGGCGACTCCACCTGGACGACCAGATCCACCGCGCCCATGTCGATACCCAGCTCCAGGCTGGAGGTGGCCACCACAGCAGGCAGCCGGCCCGCCTTCAAGTCCTCCTCCACCTGGGCACGTTGCTCCTTGGACACCGAGCCGTGGTGCGCACGGGCCAGCAGCGGCGGCGCGCCCTTGGCGGCACCGGCCTCGGCCATCAGCTCCGCGGGGGAATGGTGCTCGGGCAGCGCCGTCCCCGTCGTCCGCTCGTAGGCGATCTCGTTGAGCCGGTTGCACAGCCGCTCCGCCAGGCGGCGGGAGTTGGCGAAGACGATCGTGGAGCGATGGGCCTGGACGAGATCGGCGATCCGCTCCTCGACCTGCGGCCAGATGGACGGCTTCTCCCCGGTGTCGCCCTCCTGGACCGGCGAGCCGCCCAGCTCACCCATGTCCTCCACCGGGACGACCACAGAGAGGTCGAAGCGCTTCCCGGACGGCGGCTGGACGATCTCCGCCCGGCGCCGGGGCGACAGATACCGGGCCACCTCCTCCACCGGGCGCACCGTCGCCGACAGCCCGATCCGGCGCGCCGGGCGCTGGAGCAGCTCGTCGAGCCGCTCCAGGGACAGCGCCAGATGCGCCCCGCGCTTCGTGCCCGCGACCGCGTGCACCTCGTCCACGATCACCGTCTCGACGCCCGCCAGCGCCTCCCGCGCGGAGGACGTCAGCATCAGGAACAGCGATTCGGGGGTGGTGATGAGGATGTCCGGCGGGCGGTTGGCGATCGACCGGCGCTCGGCGGGCGGAGTGTCCCCGGAGCGGATGCCGACGGTGATGTCCGGCTCCGGCAGCCCCAGACGGACCGACTCCTGGCGGATTCCCGTCAGGGGACTGCGCAGATTGCGCTCCACATCGACGGCCAGCGCCTTCAGCGGTGAGACATACAGCACCCGGCAGCGCTTCTTCGGCTCCGCGGGCGGGGGCGTGCTCGCCAGCGCGTCCAGCGACGCGAGGAACGCGGCGAGCGTCTTTCCGGACCCGGTCGGCGCCACCACCAGCACGTCCGAGCCGGCCCCGATCGCCCGCCAGGCACCCTCCTGCGCCGCGGTGGGCGCGCTGAACGCCCCGGCGAACCATCCGCGGGTCGCGGGGGAGAACGATGCGAGCGCTGTCTCGGCCATGTTCCCCATCGTGCACCGGACCACTGACAACGCGGCCCCCGCGAGCCCGGCACCCGGCTGCCGGCGGGGCCCTCCCCGGCCGTCCACACCGCGGACGCGCAGGTCGCGGCCCCTTGCCAGGACGCAGAATGGGCGCATGGTCACGGTCAGCGGGGACGGCGGGGCGACCGACGGCGCGGCCACCGGCGGGGCCACCACCGGCGGGGCACCGGGTACGGACGCCACGCCGCGGGCGCGCGGCGAGTGGGCGCGTCACTGGAGGTACGCCGGGCTGCCCGGCCTCGACCTGCTGCGCGCCCGCTACGTCCGGCACTCCTTCCCCCGCCATGCCCACGAGGGCTACGTCGTCTGCGCGGTCACCTCCGGTGTCGAGGAGGTCGGGCTCCAGAAGGGCACCGTACGGGCCGGCCACGGCGGCATCATCATGATCAACCCGGAGGTCGCGCACACCGCCCGGGCCGGCGCCCCCGAAGGCTGGGCGTACGCCACCCTCTACCCGTCGTCCGAGGTCGTCGCCGAGATAGCCGAGGAGACCAGCACGCTGCGCGGCACCGTGGGCTTCGCCCAGACCAGCGCGGAGGACCCGCACCTCGGCAGGATGATCACCGAGATCCACCGGGCCGCCGAGACCGGCAACGCCCTCGCCGCCGACAGCCTGCTGCGGATCGTCGTGGCCCGGCTGCTGCGCCGCTACGGAGGCCCGCTTCCCGCGCGTACGCCCCGCAGCGCGGGCGCACGGACCGCCGCCCGCGCCCGGGCCGTCCTGGAAGAGCGGATGGCCGACCCGCCCTCCCTGGAGAAACTGGCCCAAGAGCTCGGTACCAGCCCGTTCGCCCTGCTGCGGGCCTTCAAGAGCGCGTACGGCATGCCGCCGCACACCTGGCTCACCGATGCCCGGGTACGGCGGGCCCGCAGCCTTCTGGAGGCGGGCAGCACCCCCGCCGACACCGCCGCCGCGGTCGGCTTCAGCGACCAGCCCCATCTGAACCGCCACTTCACCCGCATCGTGGGCGTCACACCGGGCGCGTACCGGAGGGAGCGGTGGGTGTAACGCCCAGACGCATGCAGCGCCGTGGCACCTGATCGCCATGGCACCTGATCGCCATGGCACCTGATCGCCGTGACACCTGATCGCCGGGGTGCAAGAACGTACAAGACCCCCGAGTCCTCGCCCTCCTAAGGTCCGGGGCGTGCCAGAACAGACAGAGATACGCACCACGAGCCGGGCCGCGCCGCCTGCACCGGCCCGCCCCGCGAAGCCCGACTCCGCCGTCATCAGGGACGCCCTCGGCGTCGGTGTCGCCGTCGGCCTCTCCGGATTCGCCTTCGGCGTGACCTCGGCCGGCGCCGGCCTGAGCCTGCTACAGACCTGTGCGCTGAGCCTGCTGGTGTTCACCGGCGCCTCGCAGTTCGCGCTGGTGGGCGCGCTCGCCGCGGGCGGCAACCCGCTCACCGCCGCGGCCGGGGCCTTCTTCCTGGGCGCCCGCAACGCGTTCTACGGGCTGCGGCTGTCCGCCGTCCTCGGCTACCGGGCAACGGTCAAACCCTTCGCCGCCCACTGGGTCATCGACGAAACCTCCGCCGTCACCCTGGCCCAGCCCGACCGCCGCAGCGCCCGCCTGGGCTTCACCGTCACCGGGCTGACCCTCTACGCCCTGTGGAACCTCACCACCTTCGTCGGCGCCCTGGGCGCGGAGGCGCTCGGCGACACCGACGCATGGGGCCTGGACGCGGCCAGCCCCGCGGTCTTCCTGGCGCTGCTCGCGCCGATGCTCAGGTCCACCGTCGAGCGGGTCGCGGCCGGTCTGGCCGTCGTGCTGGTCATGGTGACGCTGCCGCTGCTGCCCACCGGCGTCCCCGTGCTGCTGTCGGCGCTCGCCGCGCCCGCCGTGCTCGTCGCACAGGGGCGGCGCGAACGTACCAAGGAGGCAGCCGAGGAAGACAAGGCAGGCGAGGCAGCCGGGGCGGAGCGGGAAGTGCCTGCGGCAGCGGAGGCAAAGGGAGCGGACCGGGCGGGAGTTGAGCCGGCCGGTGCCGCCGCGCCCCGGCCCCCGCAGAGGACCGGGGAGAACCACGACACCACCGAGGAGGACCGGGCATGAACATCTGGATCGCGATCGCCGTCACCGCCGTCGGCTGCTACCTGGTCAAGTACCTCGGCCTGTCGGCGCCCGCCGGCGTGCTGGAGCGCCCGCTCGTCAAACGGCTGGCCGCGCTGCTCCCGGTGGCCCTGCTGGCCGCCCTCACCGCCCAGCAGACCTTCAGCGACGGCCGGCACCTGATGCTCGACGCCAAGGCCGCCGGCGTGGCCGCCGCGGCCGTCGTGCTCGTCCTGCGAGCCCCGTTCCTGCTGGTCGTGGGCGTCGCGGTGGTCGTCACCGCGGGGGTGCGGGCACTGGGCGGGTGACCGCACCCGGACCGCGGCGGTCAGCCGAGGGGCCGCCCGTACGCCTGGAGGGTGAGCAGCGCCCGCAGCGTCACCATCGGGCGGCCCTCCAGCGCCGTCCCCGGTGCCCATACCCGCCAGTTGACGGGCCAGCCGCCGTCCTCCTCCTGAAGGTCCGTGAGGTGGTCCAGCGCCCGGTCCATCTCCTCGTCGGTGAACCAGTGGCGGGCCAGCGAACCGGGCGTGGGCGCGAAGTCGTACGCCAGATGATGCTCGCCGGGGGCATATCCCTCCGCCACCGGGACGTCCGCGGCGCGCTCCGGGTCGAGCAGCACCAGACCCTGTTCCCGTACGAGCCGGCCCAGCCGCTCGGCCGCCGCGGCGGCCCGCGGCCGGTCCGGGGCGCCGTCCAGGAACGCCACCGCCGCCTCGACCTCGTAGGGATGGGTGTCCTTCAGGGACTCCACGGCGGCCCAGCAGTAGTCCGTGGCCCGGAACAGCCAGGCGTGCCACACCTCGTTGCGGTGCAGCAGCCCCACCACGGGGCCGGTGGCCAGCAGCGCGCTCGGCGGATCGTCGACCACCGGGATCCACGGGGCGGCCGGATAGCCGCGCAGAGAGGGGTGCAGCGCGGGCAGCGCGCCATCGGGAGTCGAGATCTTCGTCAGATAGCGGCAGATCCGCTCCACCTGGCGGCCGTCACAGCGCCCGATCACATCGAGGATCTTGAGGGCGTGCGTGGTGTGCAGCGGCTGGCTCACAGGGCCGCGCAGATCGGGCTCCAGGGCGTGGCCGTAGCCGTCGTCGTCATTGCGGTACGCGGCGAGCGCGGTCTCGACCGGGTCCGCCCCGCCGCCGAGGAAGTGGTACTCGAAGAGCCGCTGCTCGAGCACCCGGGCGGTCAGCCAGATGAAGCGCTCGGCACGCGCCAGAGGGGTCGAAGGTGGTCTCACGTTTTCGGCCATGGCCTGACCGTAGGGCCGAAATCCCCCGTCGGCACCGGTCACGCATCGCTGCCCTCCCAGGGCGGGATACTGGAGGCATGCGGTTGACGGTCTTCTGGCAGCGGATGGCGGATCATTTCGGCGCGGGCTACGCCGACTCCTTCGCGCGCGATCATGTGATGTCCGGACTCGGCGGCCGGACCGTCCACGAGGCGCTGGACGCGGGCTGGAGCGCCAAAGAGGTGTGGCGGGTGGTCTGCTCGGTGATGGATGTGCCGGCCGACAAACGCTGAGGGGCTGCGGGAGCGGGCGGCCTGGTGCCGGCAGCGAGCGGGGCGAGGGATCACCGCGGGCGGTTCTGGGCCCACGGCCGGGATTGTCGGTGCCGTGCGCGACACTGGGCAGCGTGCCCGTGTCTGATGAGATCACCAGCAACGACGTCCAAAGGCCCGATGAGCGGCCCGAGGACCGGCCCGAGGGCTGGTCCGATGCGCGGATGCCGCGCTGGCTGCCGCGCGCCATGGTGCTCGCGCTCGCCCTCGTGGGCTGCTACCAGCTCGCCATCTGGGGCTTCCACCAGCTGATCAGCCTGCTGCTGAACGTACTGATCGCGTTCTTCCTCGCGCTGGCCGTCGAGCCGGCCGTCGACTGGATGGCGGCCCGCGGCATGCGGCGCGGCCTGGCGACGGGGCTGGTCTTCCTGGGCATCCTCGTCGCCGCGGTCGGCTTCTTCACGCTCCTGGGCTCGATGCTCGCCGGCCAGATAGCCACCATGGTCGAGGAGTTCCCGCAGTACCTGGACCACGTGATCAGCTGGATCAACAACACGATGCACACCCACCTCTCACGGGTGGAGGTGCAGAACAACCTGCTCCGGTCCGACTGGCTCCAGAAGTACGTCCAGGACAGCGCCAACAACGTCCTGGCCGTCTCAGCGACGGTGCTGGGCAGTCTGTTCAACCTCCTGACGGTGGCGCTGTTCTCGTTCTACTTCGCCGCCGACGGGCCCCGGCTGCGCCGCGCGCTGTGCTCCGTCCTCCCGCCCCGCCGGCAGACGGAGGTCCTGCGCGCCTGGGAGATCGCGGTCGCCAAGACCGGCGGCTACCTCTACTCCCGTGGTCTGATGGCCCTGATCTCCGGCGTCTCGCACTACGTCCTGCTGGAGCTGATGGGCGTCCCGTACGCCCCGGCGCTGGGTATGTGGGTCGGCCTGGTCTCCCAGTTCATCCCCACCATCGGCACGTATCTGGCGGGTGCGCTGCCCATCCTGATCGCGTTCACCGTCGACCCCTGGCACGCGCTGTGGGTCTTCGGCTTCGTCGTGGTGTACCAGCAGTTCGAGAACTACCTCCTCCAGCCGCGGATCACCGCCAAGACGGTGGACATCCATCCCGCCGTCGCCTTCGGGTCGGTCGTGGCCGGAACGGCCCTGATGGGCGCGGTGGGCGCGCTCATCGCCATCCCGGCGACGGCGACGCTCCAGGCGTTCCTCGGCGCGTACGTCAAGCGCTACGAGGTCCCCGGCGACCTGCGCGTCAACGGCCGGGCCCGCCGCCGGCGCACCGCCGACCTCCTCGCCCGCGCCCGCCGGACCCTGCACGCCGAGCAGCCCGCGTCCCCGCTGACGGACCGGACAGCGGCCTCCGCGCAGGAGGACGACACCGAGCACGCCGCCCCCGTCCAGGACGGCACCGAGAGCGCCACAACCGGCCAGGATCCCCACCACCCCGCCGAGCCCTCCTCCCCGTCTTCCTCGCCGTCCTCTTCGTCCAGCGGCCGCCCCGAGGCCGGCTGAGCCTTGGCCCTTCCCCTGCCCCCGCCCGCACCGACTCTCCACGGCGAGGGCGGGCGGGTCGCTTGACAGTAAAATCGAACATCCATTCTCATGAGGGATCCGGCCTGTGTTTCCGGGGTTTTCGCGGAGTTATCCACAGGCCGGAGCCGGGTCCGGGCGCATTGTCAGTGGCAGGCGTTAGCGTCATGGACGTGAAGCGATCGACTCAAGCAAATCGGGTGGAACCCATGGCAGGCACTGACCGCGAGAAGGCGCTGGACGCCGCGCTCGCACAGATTGAACGGCAATTCGGCAAGGGCGCCGTGATGCGCATGGGGGAGAGGTCGAAGGAGCCCATCGAGGTCATCCCCACCGGATCCACCGCGCTCGACGTCGCCCTCGGCGTCGGCGGTCTCCCCCGCGGCCGCGTCATCGAGGTCTACGGCCCGGAATCCTCCGGTAAGACGACCCTGACCCTGCACGCTGTCGCGAACGCCCAGAGGGCCGGCGGCTCCGTCGCGTTCATCGACGCGGAGCATGCCCTCGACCCCGAGTACGCCAAGAAGCTCGGTGTGGACACCGACGCCCTGATCCTCTCCCAGCCGGACAACGGCGAGCAGGCCCTGGAGATCACGGACATGCTGGTCCGCTCCGGTGCGCTCGACCTCATCGTGATCGACTCCGTCGCCGCCCTGGTGCCGCGGGCCGAGATCGAGGGTGAGATGGGCGACTCCCACGTCGGCCTCCAGGCCCGGCTGATGAGCCAGGCACTCCGCAAGATCACCAGCGCGCTCAACCAGTCCAAGACCACCGCGATCTTCATCAACCAGCTCCGCGAGAAGATCGGCGTGATGTTCGGCTCGCCGGAGACCACGACCGGTGGCCGTGCGCTGAAGTTCTACGCCTCGGTGCGTCTCGACATCCGTCGCATCGAAACCCTCAAGGACGGCACGGAAGCGGTCGGAAACCGCACCCGCGTCAAGGTCGTCAAGAACAAGGTCTCCCCGCCCTTCAAGCAGGCCGAGTTCGACATCCTCTACGGCCAGGGCATCAGCCGTGAGGGCGGCCTGATCGACATGGGTGTGGAGCACGGCTTCATCCGTAAGTCGGGCGCCTGGTACACGTACGAAGGCGACCAGCTCGGTCAGGGCAAGGAGAACGCCCGTAACTTCCTCAAGGACAACCCGGATCTCGCCAACGAGATCGAGAAGAAGATCAAGGAGAAGCTCGGTATCGGCGTGAAGCCGCAGGACCCGGCGGCGGCGCCCGGCGCGGACGCCGCGGGTGCGGCGGCCGACCCGGCCACCGCGGCTCCGGCACCGGCGGCCAAGGCCGCAAAGGGTTCCAAGGCCGCCGCGGCCAAGAGCTAGTCCGCCATGACACGGCGAACGGAATGGCCGGACAGCGAGGACGAGCTCAGCGCTGCCGGTGACGCCGAGACCCGTAACGGCCGTAGGGGCCGTGAAGGCCGTCGGGGCCGCCAGGCCCGCGAAGACGGCCATGAGGACAGCGGTGGTCCCTCCTCGTCGAGGGCCGAGACGGGACCACCGCGAACGCCCGAGGAGCAGGCGCGGGCCATCTGCCTGCGCCTGCTCACCGGGAATCCGCGTACCCGCAAGCAACTCGAGGACGCCCTGCGCCGGCGGGGCATCCCCGAGGAGGCCGCACAGGAAGTGCTGTCCCGCTTCGAGGACGTCGGCCTGATCAACGATGCGGCCTTCGCCGATGCCTGGGTGGAGTCCCGCCACCATGGGCGCGGCCTGGCCCGGCGTGCGCTGGCCCGCGAACTGCGCACCAAGGGGGTGGACTCCGCCCTGATCGAGGAGGCCGTCGGCCGCCTCGACTCCGAACAGGAGGAGTCCACCGCCCGCGAGCTGGTCGACCGCAAGTTGCGCAGCACCAGAGGCCTGGACCGCGAAAAGCGCCTCCGCCGCCTCGCCGGAATGCTGGCCCGCAAGGGCTACCCGGAGGGCCTTGCCCTCCGCGTCGTCAAACGGGCCCTGGAGGAGGAAGGCGAGGACCCAGAACTGCTGGAGCAGCATCTGCCGGACGACTGACAGGCGGCACGAGTGGCACGGGTGGCCTGAGGGCCTGTCCTGCGGACCTCTCGTCGCCGGTGCAGGGCCCGCTTGTCGTCCCGAGCAGCCACGGCTCTGAAGTCGTTCAGCCGGTTGATCGTCCGCTCGGCTTCTTTGCGGCGCTTGTAGATCTCGTTGGCGAAGGTGGTGGGTCTGCCGCCTTGTTGCCGCCCTGTTGCCGCGGCGTTTGCGGTTGGCCGGCTGGTCCTGCGGCTCGGGGATGGTGTGTTGGTGTTGGTCGGTGGGTGGTGGTGGGAGGGCGGGGCGGGGGAGGGGGAAGCGGGGGGAAGGTCAGGTTCTTACGGGGAGGCCTGCTGTGCGCCAGGCCTGGAAGCCGCCGGCCAGGTCGGTCGCTCGGTGGAGGCCCAGTTGGCGGAGGGAGAGGGCGGCCAGGGTGGAGGCGTAGCCCTCGTTGCAGATGACGATGACCGGCAGATCGTGGTGAGTTGCCTCGGGGGCGCGGTGTTCGCCCGTGGGGTCGAGGCGCCATTCGAGTTCGTTGCGTTCCACGATCAGGGCGCCGGGGATGGTGCCGTCGCGCTCGCGTAGCTGGGCGTACCGGATGTCGACCAGGAGGCCCCCCGATTCCTGGAGGGCGGCGGCTTCTTGGGGGTTCACTCGGTGGCCCAGTTCGTGCCGGGCCCGGGCGAGCAATGCGTCGATGGCGCTCATACCCACTCCTCCGGGCGCTCGACCTCTTCGAGGCGCAGCACCGGGCCGGTGCGGCTGTAGCGGCGGATCAGCGGGAGGGGCGGGTAGTAGGCGTGGACGGACACCGCATGGGTGTCGGCGGAGGTGTTGAGGACCTGGTGGACGTGGTGCGGGCCGAACGCCCGGCCGTTGCCGTCGCTGAGCTTGCGCTCCCGGTCCACGCCGTCGGCGAGCTCCAGGGTCTTCCAGCCCTCGGTGGGCAGTTGGGCGGCGAGCGATTGTTCCGTCAGCTCGCCGCCGGCCGTCGCGAAGGCGCCGCGGGAACCACCGTGGTCGTGCCAGCCGGTGCCGGTGCCCGGCGGCCAGCCGATCAGCCAGGCTTCGCTGCCGCCCGGCCCGTCCAGGCGGATCCAGGTACGGCCTTCGGGGTCGAGCGGAAGTGCGGCGATGAGCGCCGCGTCGGCGGCGGTACGGCGGGCGAAGTCGAGGAGTTCGGATGCGCTGGGCCCGCCGTCATTGCCGTTGGTGGTGGCATGCGGGCGCGCGGGGGTACGTACGTCGGGCACGGGAACCGTCCTGAGTGAGCGCGAAGCGGCGCGGCTGCCGGGCAAGGGCGGGCGGCCGCGCGGGGAAGGGGATGCGGATCAACAGGACGGACGACACATGCAGCCCGCATAGCGGACCAGGTCCAGATGGACCCTCCGCCAGAATCGCGAGCTGTGATCAGTCACCCTCGGAGTGAAACATGGAGGATCGAACAGGGTCAACCGCGGAGGTCGGCTTCGCTGACCCTGAGTCCTCTGAGTTCTCTGATGAGTTCTCTGCGTTCTCTGAGTTCCCTGAGGTCGCTGGGGCTCCTGAGGCCCCCGTTTCCCCTGAGGTCCCCGTTTCCGCCCATGGGTCGGTCGCCTCCCTTGTGTCTGTCGCTTCAGCCCCGCCCGCCGATTCTGGTTCGCCTGTTCCGTCTACCCTGCCTGTCTCGTCGGCCTCGTCTGTCGGATCTGTCACGTCCGCTATGTCAGCCATGTCTGCCTCGTCCGCAACGTCCCCCATATTCGTCGCGTCCACCACATCCATTGCACTCGCCACATCCGCCGCCCCGCCAGCCCCAGCCGACGCCGCCGTCCCCGGCGCTCCGCCCGCCGCAGCCGACACCGCCGTACCCGTTGCCCCCGCAGCCCCCGCCCGGCGGGCCGCGCCCGCGCTGCGGCCGTCCGCTCCGCCCCGTACGGCCTCTGCACAGGCGGTCAGTTGCTCGGGGCGGACGCCGGCCAGGGTCGTGACCAGGTGGCCGTCGGGGCGTACGAGCAGGACGGTGTGTGCGGCCGCGCCGGGGTAGGACTCGGTGACCAGGAGTTCGGCGGACATCGGCAGGTCGGCAACCGCGCTGGTCAGTCGGGGCATCAGGCCCGCCGACTGCCAGTGCCGGCGGTCCCAGACGGTGGTGCCGGGCGCCACCAGGACGACCAGCAGACCGTGCCCGAGGCGGTCGCGCAGCCGGACCACCGAGCCGTCGGACGCGGTCACCGGCACGTCCACGACCGAAGCCCCCAGCGGCGTGTCGACGACCGGGCCGTCGGTGTGGCCGGCGGGCGGTGCCAGCGGCGTGCGGGCGTACACCGGCGGTGCGCCCAGCGGTCCGCGCCCCACATGGCCGTCGGTCAGCAGGGTGCTGCGTCCGCGCGCTGCACCCGGGAGGACGGTGCGCCAGCGGGCCGAGCGGCCGTCCCTCAGCAGCGGCAGCGCCTGGTCGGCCGCCCGCAGCCGGGCCGCGACCGCGCCCCGGCGCTCGGCCTGGTAGCTGTCGAGCAGCGGCTCGGAGGCGCCGTGGTGCCAGGCCAGGCCCAGCTTCCAGGCCAGGTTCTCGGCGTCCCGCAGCCCCTCGTCCAGCCCCTGGGTGCCGAGCGCGCCCAGCAGATGCGCGGCGTCCCCGGCGAGGAAGGCGCGGCCCTGCCGCCAGCAGCGGGCGAGCCGGTGGTGGACGGTGTGTACGCCGGTGTCGAGGAGTTCGTACGGGGGGACCAGCCGCCCGGAGCCGTGCGGGCGGGTGCTGCCTCCTTCCGGGGCGGCTCCGGCGCCGGTGTCCGCCGGCGATTCGAGGGTCCAGCCGGCCAGGGAGTCGCGGATCCGGGCGACCAGGGCGTCCGGTGTGACCAGTTCGCGCCCCGGTGGCAGCAGCCAGTCCAGCCGCCAGACGTCGTCGGCCAGCGGACGGGCGGAGACCTCGTTGCCCGGTCCGCCGCCCTGCCGGGGCGGTGAGCGGTGCAGCAAGGCCTCGCCGGGCCAGGGCAGTTCGCAGCGCAGCGCGGCCACTGCGTGCCGTTCGACGGCCGTCCGCCCCGGGAAGCGGATGTCCAGCAGCTTGCGGACGGTCGAGCGGGGTCCGTCGCACCCGATGAGGTAACTCCCCCGCCACCACTTCCCGTTGGGGCCGCGGGTGTGCGCACTGATGCCGTGTTCGTCCTGTTCGAGGTCGGCGAGCCGGCTGTCGGTGACGACCTCGGCGAGCTTCTCCTGGGCCAGTGCGCTGCGCAGGGCGCGGGTGAGCGCGTGCTGGGGGAGGTGGACGGGGGAGGCGAGGGCGGGGCCGGCCGCGTCGTCCGGCGTTCGCGGGGCGAAGGCGACCCGCTCCACCAGGCGTCGACGGCGCATGATGCGCCAGGCCGTCCAGCGGGTGCCGGCGCTCTCCAGGGTGTCCGCGCAGCCGAGCCGGCCGACGAAGGCCGCGGTGTCCGGGCGGAGCACGGCGCTACGGGCGGGCCGGGTGTCCTCCTGCCCGGCCGTCTCGTCGAGGACGACGGACGGGACGCCGAGCCGGGCGAGCGCGAGGGAGAGCGAGAGGCCGACCGGGCCGGCCCCGACGACGATCACCGGGTCCACGGCGCCGCTCCCTGGGGCCGCTGGTGCGTACGGGACGTGCGGAAACTGGCAGTTGGAGCCCGGTGCGTGATCACACAGCGTATGCAACCCACTGCGGCCGCTCGCGTCAAGTGACGGAGGCGGTGGCGCCGTTGCCACCGCCTCCGGACGGTCCGGTATCGGCCGCGCGGGGCGGCCGTCGTACCGTCAGTCGTTCCTGGTCACCGGCCCGCCGGGAGCGGGGTCGGCGACCTCCATCGCGTCGGTGGCTGCCACCGGCTCGGCGGCCGCGGCGACCTCGATGCCGGTCTTGGCCCGCCGGCCGCGCCGCTCGATCCAGTTGGCGAGGGCGGACAGTGCCAGGCACATCGCGACATAGATGACGCCGGTGACGATGATGACCGGGACGTAGGTGTCGTTGCCGTTGACGATGATGTTGGTGCTCATCTGGCGGGCGGTGAAGAGCAGTTCCTCGAACGTGATGATGTAGCCGAGGGAGGTGTCCTTCAAGGTGACCACGAGCTGGCTGATGATCGTCGGCAGCATCGCCCGGACGGCCTGCGGGATCAGCACCGTCGTCATGACCTGGGTCTTGCTCATGCCCAGCGCGTAGGCGGCCTCACGCTGGCCCCTCGGTACGGAGTTGATGCCGGCCCGCAGCACCTCGGCCTGCACCGAGCCGTTGTACACCGTCAGCCCGATGACCAGCGCCCAGAACTGCGGCTGGCTGCCGGTGAGCCCCAGGCTCTCCCGGCTGCTGAGCAGGATCACCCACAGCGCGTAGATGGTGATCAGCAGCGGGACGGCGCGGAAGAGCTCGATGAAGCCGGTCGCCAGCCAGCGGACCGGCTGGTGGTCCGACAGCCGTGCCACCGCGAGCAGCACGCCCAGTGCCAGCGACAGCACCGCGGCGACCGCGAAGACCTGAAGCGTCGTCAGTACACCGTCGCGGATGTTGGCCCGCACCCCGGCGTTGTTGAAGATGTTCCATACCTCGGGCTCGAGCTGGCCCGTGGCGCTCAGCCGCAGCACGACGAACGCGATCAGCGCCAGTACCGCGAGCGCGCCGACGAGGCTGTAGACGCGGTTGCGCGCCTTGGCCTTCGGTCCTGGTACGTCGTAGAGAACGCTGGCGTTGCTCATGCGCTTACCTCGCTTCGTCCCGCCCCGCCTGCGCGCGGCACCCACGTCATGCTGTTCCTCCCCCTGGGGGCGCCTCCCAGCGGTAGCTGGGGGACTTCGGCCGGGGGGACCCCCACGTCAGGTCCGCTCATCGGGCCACCTCCATACGGCGCTCCAGCAGGCGGAAGAGGCCGCTGATGGCGAAGGTGATGATGAGGTAGGCGAGCGCGATCCACAGGAAGATCCAGGCGATCGCGTAGCCCTTGTCGTTGAGCAGCTTGGAGACGTTGAACAGCTCGCCGTAGCTGAAGGCGCCGGCGATCGCGGAGTTCTTGGTCAGCGCGATGAAGATGCTGCTCAGCGGCGGCAGTACGGTGCGCGTGGCCTGCGGGAGCACGATCATGCGCAGCGTCTGGGCGAAGGTCATACCGAGGCTGCGCGCGGCCTCCGCCTGCCCCAGCGGCACGGTGTTGATGCCGGACCGCACCGCCTCGCACACGAAGGACGAGGTGTAGAAGCCGAGCGCCAGTGTGGCGAGCACGTACGGGCTCGCGCCCTGGAAGAGGATCTGCGGTACGACGAAGAAGGCGACCAGGAAGAGCAGCGTCAGCGGCGTGTTGCGCAGCACCGTGACCCAGGCCGTGCCGAAGGCGCGCAGCGGCGGAATCGGAGAGACCCGGAAACCGGCTATGAGCACGCCGAGTACCAGCGCGAGCAGGGCGCTGGACGCGGTGATCGCCAGCGTTCCGAGGAATCCGTCCCGGAACTCGGGCAGATAATCGAGGAGTACGTTCATGGGGTCTCCGCGGTAGCGGTCATCGGGGCGACGGCGGGAAGAGGGTCAGAAACGGGGGGAAGACACGGCGCCCCGTACGCCCGCCGCGGCGGGCGTACGGGGCGGCGCAGTCCGGTGAGCGCGCGAGGCCTCAGTACCGCGGCAGCGGGGTCTCCGGGGCGGTGAACTTCGAGCCGGACTTGCCGAGCGTGCCCTTGTACGCCTTCTCGTAGTCGCCGTTCTTGATGTGGTTCTCCAGCGCCTTGCTGATCGCCTCACGCAGCGCCTTGTCGTCCTTGTTCATGCCGACGCCGTAGGGCTCCTTGGTGAAGGGCTCCTCCACGACCCGCAGCTTCGCCGAGCGCTGGGCGGCGTAGCCCTTGAGGATGGCGTCGTCGGTGGTGACCGCGTCGACCTGGCCGTCCAGGAGGTACTTCACGCAGTCCGAGTACTTGGAGAGCTCGGTGGTCTTCGCGCCGTACTTCGCCTTCTTGATCTCCTGGAGCGGAGTCGAGCCGGCGATCGAGCAGACCTTCTTGCCCTTGAGGCTGTCCGGCCCGGTGATGGACTTGTCGTCCTTGCGCACCAGGAGGTCGGCGCCGGCCGTGTAGTACGGGCCCGCGAAGCCGACCTGCTTCTTGCGCTCGTCGTTGATGGTGTAGGTGCCGACGTAGTAGTCGACGTCGCCCTTGGAGATGGTGGTCTCACGGACGTTGGAGTCGATCGTCTTGAACTCGATCTGCTTGTCGGAGAAGCCGAGGTCGGCCGCGACCATCTTGGCGATCTCGATGTCGAACCCGGAGTACTTGCCGGTCGCCGGGTCCTTGAAGCCCAGGAACGGCTGGTCCGCCTTGACGCCGATGACGATCTTCTTGGCCTTCTGGGCCTTCTTCAGTACCGCGGAGTCGACCGTGACGTCCGAGGCGACCTTGTAGCTGCCGCTGTAGACATCGCCGCCGGCCGGCTTGTCGCCCGCCGTACCCGACTCGCCGCCGCACGCCGTGGCCGTAGCCGCCAGCGCGAGCACCACCGCACCGGCCGCAGCCGTCTTACGAATCCTCATGGTGAACATCCTTTGGTTCAGCAGGTGTTGGCAATGATGGGTGGCCCTGCGGCCTCAGTGGTGAAGGATCTTCGACAGGAAGTCCTTGGCGCGGTCGCTGCGCGGGTTGTTGAAGAACTGGTTCGGCTCGGCCTCTTCGATGATCCGGCCGTCCGCCATGAAGACGACCCGGTTCGCCGCGGAGCGCGCGAAGCCCATCTCATGGGTGACGACGACCATCGTCATACCGTCCCGGGCGAGCTGCTGCATGGTGTCCAGCACCTCGTTGATCATCTCCGGGTCCAGCGCGGAGGTCGGCTCGTCGAACAGCATCACCTTCGGGTCCATCGCCAGCGCGCGGGCGATCGCCACGCGCTGCTGCTGGCCGCCGGAGAGCTGTGCGGGGTACTTGTCGGCCTGGGTGCCGACCCCGACCCGGTCGAGCAGGGCGCGGGCCTTCTTCTCGGCCGCCGCCTTGTCCGTCTTACGGACCTTGGTCTGGCCCAGCATCACGTTCTCGAGCACCGTCTTGTGCGCGAAAAGGTTGAAGGACTGGAAGACCATGCCCACGTCGGCCCGCAGTTTGGCCAGCTCACGGCCCTCCTGCGGCAGCGGCTTCCCGTCGATGGTGATGCTGCCGGAATCTATGGTCTCCAGGCGGTTGATCGTGCGGCAGAGCGTCGACTTGCCGGAGCCCGAGGGCCCGATCACGACGACGACCTCACCGCGGTGGATCGTCAGGTCGATGTCCTGGAGCACGTGCAGCGCGCCGAAGTGCTTGTTCACGTTGTCCAGCACGACCAGCTGGTCACCTGCCTGCGAGGGACCCTCGGCGTTCTTGGTCACCGATACTTCGCTCATCGGCGTACAGCTCCGTCCTCCTCGGTTGGGAGGACCTTAGTGAGGCGCTTCGACCAGCGTCATTACATCTGAGGGGAACTTGAGCATAACGATCGGGTCGCAGCGGGGAGACGGAGTGTTACGCGGAGTGACGGGCTCGCGGCACCGTTACCACGCCGTCACCAGGCCGTCGGCGTACCGGCTGGGTAACGGATGGCGGCCCTGAGGTGGCCGCCTCTTGACGTGCATGCCTCCTATCGCCGTAGATGCCCTGTGGCCTGTACGCACGCACCCGGGAAGGAGGTCCGATGAGACTGCTGCTCGTCGAGGACGACGATCATGTCGCCGCGGCCCTGTCCGCGGTGCTCGCCAGGCACGGTCTCGCCGTCGTGCACGCGCGCAACGGCGAGGAGGCGCTCAAGGCCCTGCTGCCCGATGACGCCGAGCCCTTCTCGGTGGTGCTGCTCGACCTGGGGCTGCCCGACCAGGACGGCTTCGAGGTGTGCGGCCGGATCCGCAAGATCTGCGCCACCCCCGTGATCATGGTGACCGCGCGGTCCGATGTGCGCTCCCGCATCCACGGCCTCAACCTGGGCGCGGACGACTATGTCGTCAAGCCGTACGACACCGGCGAGCTGCTGGCCCGGATCCATGCGGTCAGCAGGCGCACGGTGTCCTCGCCGGAGCGGGGGGCGGAAGCGCCCGCCGAGGAGGGAACCGCCGGCGAGGCGCTGCACCTGGGTGCGGTCACCGTTGAACTCCCCACCCGCCAGGTGTCGGTGGGCGGTGCCACGGTTCCGCTCACCCGCAAGGAGTTCGATCTGCTGGCGCTGCTCGCCCAGCGGCCCGGGGTGGTCTTCCGCCGGGAGCAGATCATCAGCGAGGTGTGGCGGACGAGCTGGGAGGGCACCGGCCGGACCCTGGAGGTACATATCGCCTCCCTCCGGGCCAAGCTGCGGATGCCCGCCCTGATCGAGACGGTCCGGGGCGTCGGCTACCGGCTCGTCGTCCCCGCGGCCGGCCGCCCGGCCTCCTGAAGGCCGCCGCCGGAACGTGCGCACCCGACTCCTCCCGCTGCTCATCGTCCTCATGGCCGGTGTGCTGCTCGCGCTCGGCATCCCGCTGGGCGTCATCACCGCCGGTGTGGAGCAGCAGAAGGTGGTCGTCGACCGGATCGACGACGCAGCCCGCTTCGCCGCCCTCGCCCAGTTCGTCACCGCCCGCCCCGACGCGGACGCCCACCACAAGACGCCCGAGGAGGACGAGCGGCGCACCACCCTCAGCGGCGAGCTGGAGCGCTACTACGGCCTCTACGGCATACGCGCCGGCGTCTTCTACCGCGATCACACCCCGATGGCCGCCGCCCCGCACGGGCTGCCGGTGCCCAGCGACGGCGAGGGTGCCCGGGCCTTCAGCGAGGCGCTGGCCGGCCGCCGCAGTCATGATCCGCACCAGGTCTGGCCCTGGGACGACGACGGCCGGATCCCGGTCGCTTCGCCGGTCATCCGCGACGGCGATGTGGTCGCCGTCGTGGTCACCGACTCGCCCACCGGGCAGATGCGTTCGCGCATCCTGCGCGGCTGGCTGCTGATCGGGGTCGGTGAGTGCGCGGCCATGCTCGTCGCGGTGGCCGCCGCCTTCCGGCTCACCGGCTGGGTGCTGCGGCCGGTACGGGTCCTGGACGTGGCCAGCCACGACATCGCCACCGGACGGCTGAAGTCCCGGGTCGCCGCCACCGCGGGCCCGCCCGAACTGCGCAGGCTGGCCCGCTCCTTCAACGAGATGGCCGACAACGTCGAGGAAGTGCTGGAGCAGCAGCGCGCCTTTGTCGCCGACGCCTCCCATCAACTGCGCAATCCGCTCTCCGCGCTGCTGCTGCGGATCGAGCTGCTGGCCCTCGAACTCCCCGAGGACAACGAGGAGATCGCCTCGGTCCGCGCCGAGGGCAAGCGGCTGGCGCGGGTCCTGGACGATCTGCTCGACCTCGCGCTGGCCGAGCACACCGCAGCTGACCTCCAGCTCACCGATGTCGCGGCGCTCGCCGCCGAGCGGGTCGGCTCCTGGCGCCCGATGGCCGACGAGAAGGGCGTCCGCCTGACCTACGAGGGACAGCCCGCCGTCACCGGGTGGGCCGACCCGGTCGCCCTCTCCAGCGCACTGGACGCCGTCGTCGACAACGCCCTGAAGTTCACCCCGGCCGGGCAGCCGGTCACCGTCGGTGTGGCACCGGACGGCGAGCAGGTGCACATCACCGTGGCCGACCGCGGTCCCGGCCTGACGGACGATGAGCTCGCGCGGGTCGGCGACCGCTTCTGGCGCAGCAGCCGCCACCAGAACGTCTCCGGCTCCGGCCTCGGGCTGTCGATCACCCGCGCACTGCTCGCGGCGGGCGGGGCGGCCATCGCCTACGCCCCGCATCCGCCACACGGTCTGAAGGTCACCGTCACCGTGCCGCGCACCGGCCCCTGACCAGGCAAGTACCGGATTCGCGGTCGCTCCCGGACGTCTGTGCTACGGTGGACCGCGTTGCAGTTGTGGTACCCATGATGAACTTTGTGCGCGCCCGGAGGCTGGTAGCCCCGGGCGTTCCTTGTTTCCGGACCTGTTCCGGTGTGGGGCGATCATCTCGGCGACAAGGGGGCCGCGCAGTGCGGTCTCCTGCTTGCCCCATGAAGGAGAAAAATTATGGCTTCCGGCACCGTGAAGTGGTTCAACTCGGAAAAGGGCTTTGGCTTCATCGAGCAGGACGGCGGCGGCCCCGACGTCTTCGCCCACTACTCGAACATCAACGCCCAGGGCTTCCGTGAGCTGCTCGAGGGCCAGAAGGTCACCTTCGACGTGACCCAGGGCCCGAAGGGCCCGCAGGCGGAGAACATCATCCCCGCCTGACGCGTCTCGCGTCCCGCGACCGGGGCCCGCACCGACTCTTCGGTGCGGGCCCCGGTCCGTTCGCGCTCAGGGCGTCACGGGCGTCCACGGGCCGCTCAGGGCTTCACGGACAGGTAGTAGCGCCGGGCGCCCTCGTGCAGCGGCAGCGGATCGGTGAACACCGCGGTCCGCAGATCCACCTTCTGCGCGGCATGCACCTGGCGCCCGATCCAGTCCCGGCTGTCGATCACGGTCCGGGTGATGCCCTGGGTCAGCGCGGCGCCCTCGCGGTCCGTCGTCACCAGCAGATTCGCCACCGCGATCGTCTTCACCGCCTGCCCGTCCTGCGCCCGCGGATAGGCGTCGGCGGGCATCACGGCGGCCCGGTAGTAGCGGGTGCGCTCGCCCTGTCGGTGCAGCCCCTCGGTCAGGTCGCCGAGCTGGACCAGCCGTACCGGGAACCGCTGCACCAGATGCTGCACCGCGGTCGTCGGCAGCCCGCCCGACCAGAAGAAGGCATCCAGTTTCCCCTGCTCCAGCAGCCTGGGCATCCGGTCGATGCCCACCCGCACCGGTTCGATGTCCCGGTCGAAGTCGAGTCCGGCGGCCTCCAGCAGCCGCCGGGTGATCAGCTGGACGCCGGAGCCGTCGGCCCCGACGCCCACCCGCAGCCGCCGCAGGTCCTTCGTCGAGCGCACCGCGGAGTCCTTCGGCACCACCAGCTGCATGTAGTCGTCGTACAGCCGCGCACAGGCCCGCAGCCGGTCCGCGCCCCGCTCCCCCCTGACCTTGTACGTGGCGACCGCGTCCGCCGTGGCGATGGTGTACTGCGCGCGCCCGGCGACCAGCTGCCGCAGATTGTCGATCGACCCCTCGCTGCGGGTCAGCCGCAGATCCACCTCCGGCAGGTCGTGCGCCAGGTCCTGCTTCAGCAGCTCCCCGTAGCGCGCGTACACACCGGTCGGCACACCGGTCGCCAGCGTCACCCGGCCACCCGGTGCGGGCTCACCGCCCATGGACAGCAGCCACCACAGCGCCGCCGCCAGCGCGGCGAGGGCCGCGATCACCGCCTGGAGGGCGCGGCGGCCGGTACGGGGAAGTGCTGTGACCATGGGCGGGATCCTGCCAGCACCGCGGCACCGGCGGGAAGGGCGGACGGCACCCTTCCTCGTCACCCTGGGGTGAGCCCGGTCTCCCGCGGCCCCTCAGTCCTCGCCCGGCGCGTCGGCCAGCCTGGCCTGGATGAGGTCCATGACGGAGGAGTCGGTGAGGGTGGTGACATCGCCGAGGGCGCGGTTCTCGGCGACGTCGCGCAGCAGCCGGCGCATGATCTTGCCGGAGCGGGTGGTGGGCAGGGCGGTGACGGTGAGCACCTGCTTCGGCTTGGCGATCGGGCCGAGGGTGTTGCTCACATGTGTCCGCAGTTCCGCAGCCAGCTCGTCGGACTCCGCCACGCCGCCGCGCAGGATGACGAAGGCGCAGATGGCCTGGCCGGTGGTCGGATCGGCGGCGCCGACCACCGCGGCTTCGGCGACCGCCGGGTGCGAGACCAGGGCGGATTCGACCTCGGTGGTGGAGATGTTGTGGCCGGAGACGAGCATGACGTCGTCCACCCGGCCGAGCAGCCAGATGTCGCCGTCCTCGTCCTTCTTGGCGCCGTCTCCCGCGAAGTACGTGACCTGGAAGCGCGACCAGTACGTCTTCACATAGCGCTCGTCGTCGCCCCAGATGGTGCGGAGCATCGACGGCCACGGCTCGGTGAGCACCAGATAGCCGCCGGAGCCGTTGGGCACCTCGTCGCCGCGGTCGTCGACGACCGTCGCGGCGATGCCGGGCAGTGCCAGCTGGGCCGAGCCGGGCTTGGTCTCCGTGACGCCGGGCAGCGGGCTGAGCATCATGGCGCCGGTCTCGGTCTGCCACCAGGTGTCGACGATCGGTGTGGCGTCGGCCCCGATGTGTTTGCGGTACCACATCCACGCCTCGGGGTTGATCGGCTCGCCCACCGAGCCCAGGACGCGCAGCGACGACAGATCGAAGCCCGCCGGGATGTGGTCGCCCCACTTCATGAACGTACGGATGGCGGTCGGGGCGGTGTAGAGGATGGTGACCCGGTACTTCTGGACGATCTCCCAGTAACGGCCCAGGTGCGGGGTGTCCGGTGTGCCCTCGTAGAGCACCTGGGTGGCGCCGTTGGAGAGCGGGCCGTAGGTGATGTACGAGTGGCCCGTGACCCAGCCGATGTCGGCGGTGCACCAGTAGACGTCGGTCTCGGGCTTGAGGTCGAAGACCGCGTGGTGGGTGTACGAGACCTGGGTGAGGTAGCCGCCGGTGGTGTGCAGGATGCCCTTGGGCTTACCCGTCGTGCCGGAGGTGTAGAGGATGAAGAGCGGGTGCTCGGCGTCGAACGCCTCCGGGGTGTGCTCGGCCGACTGGCGCCCCACGGCCTCGTGCCACCACAGATCGCGCTCCGCATCCCAGGCGGTCGGCTCTCCCGTACGGCGCACCACGAGTACGTGCGCCACCTGGGGGCACGTCTCCAGCGCACGGTCGATGGCGGGCTTCAGCGGGTGGGGCCTGCCGCGGCGGTAGCCCCCGTCCGCGGTGATCACCAGCTTTGCGTCCGCGTCCTGGATGCGGGCGGCGACCGCTTCGGGCGAGAAGCCGCCGAAGACCACCGAGTGCGGAGCGCCGATGCGGGCGCAGGCCAGCATGGCGATGACCGCCTCCGGGATCATCGGCAGATAGATCGCGACCCGGTCGCCCGCGGTGACGCCGAGTTCGGACAGCGCATTGGCGGCCCGCGCCACCTCGTCCTTCAACTCGCCGTAGGTGAGGGTGCGTTGGTCGCCCGGCTCGCCCTCGAAGTGCAGGGCGACCCGGTCACCCAGGCCGTTCTCCACATGCCGGTCCACGCAGTTGTAGGCGGCGTTCAGCCGGCCGTCGGCGAACCAGGTGGCGAACGGCGGGTTGGACCAGTCCAGTGTCTCCGCCGGCTCCTTCGCCCAGCTCAGGCGGCGGGCCTGCGCCGCCCAGAAACCCAGCCGGTCGGCCGACGCCTGCTCGTACGCGGCAGAGGTGACGTTGGCGGCCGCCGCCAGTCGGGCCGGCGGCGCGAACCGCCGGTCCTCCTTGAGGAGGTTCGCCAGGCTGTCGTTGTTCACGATGTGCTCCTTGCAGTTGTCCGTCGGGGCGGGCCCGGGAGGCGGTACGGCGACCGCGGGCCCGCCCTCGATGTGGTCTCGTCCGTGCTCCGGCGGGTCAGTGCGCTCCGGCACCGGTGAGCGAACGGACCTCCATCTCCGCGTACTTGGCCGGCGCCGTCTCCTTGGACGCGAGGGTGCCCAGGGCGCCCAGCAGGAAGCCGAGCGGGATGGAGACCAGCCCGGGGTTCTCCAGGGGGAACCAGTGGAAGTCCACGCCGGGCAGCAGTGAGGCCGGCGTGCCGGAGACGACGGGGGAGAAGACCACCAGCAGCACCGAGGAGACCAGGCCGCCGTAGATGCCGCACACCGCCCCGGTGGTGTTGAACCGCTTCCAGAACAGGCTGTAGAGGATCGTCGGCAGATTGGCCGAGGCAGCGACGGCGAAGGCCAGCGCCACCAGCGCAGCGGTGTTGAGCTTGTCGGCGAACATGCTCAGTACGACGGCCAGGACGCCGATGCCGATCGCGGCGAGCCGCGCCGTCCTGATCTCCTGACGCTCACTGGCCCGCCCCTTGCGGAAGGCATGGGCGTACAGATCGTGGGCGAAGGAGGCGGACGAGGTCAGGGTGAGACCGGCCACCACGGCCAGGATCGTGGCGAAGGCGACCGCGGAGGTGACCGCCAGCAGCGTGGCGCCCAGGGTGGATCCGGGGCCACCGCCCAGCGCCTCGGCCAGCATGGGCGCGGCCGTGGTGCCTGCCGGATTGGCGGCCTGGATCGCCGAGTGGCCCACCACCGAGGCCGCACCGAAGCCCAGCACCAGCGTCATCAGGTAGAAGGCACCGATGATGGCGATCGCCCAGTTCACCGAGGTCCGCGCGGCCTTGGCCGTCGGCACCGTGTAGAAGCGGACCAGGATGTGCGGCAGGCCCGCGGTGCCCAGAACCAGCGCGACACCGAGGCTGATGAAGTCCAGCTTGGTGGTGGGGCCGGCGCCGTACTTCAGGCCGGGTGAGAGGAACGCATGGCCCTTTCCGCTGGCCTCGGCGGCCGAGCCGAGGAGCGAGGAGAGGTTCCAGCCGAACCTGTGCATCACCAGGACGGTCAGCAGCAGCGTTCCGGTCATCAGCAGCGCGGCCTTGACGATCTGCACCCAGGTGGTGCCCTTCATGCCGCCGACGACGACGTAGAGGATCATCAGCACCCCGACGCCCAGAATGATCCACTTCTTGGCGGTGTCGCCGGAGACGCCGAGCAGCAGGGCCACCAGGGAACCCGCGCCGACCATCTGGGCGAGGAGGTAGACGACGGAGACCACGATGGTCGAGATGCCCGCGGCGGTGCGCACCGGCCGCTGGCGCAGGCGGAACGCGAGCATGTCGGCCATGGTGAACCGGCCCGTGTTGCGCAGTGGTTCGGCCACCAGGACCAGCGCCAGGATCCAGGCGACGAGGAATCCGACGGAGTACAGGATGCCGTCGTACCCGAAGAGCGCGATGGTGCCGGTGACGCCCAGGAACGAGGCGGCCGACATGTAGTCGCCCGAGATGGCCAGACCGTTCTGGAAGCCCGAGAACGACCGGCCGCCGGTGTAGAAGTCGGTGGTGCCCTTGGTCTGCCGGCTCGCCCACAAGGTGACGCCCAACGTGGCCGCCACCACCGCGAGGAACAGGCCGACCGTCAGCGAACGGCCGCCGTGCGCGCCGGACCCCGCCGCGAGCACGGTCTGCTGAAGGTGAGTGATCACGCGGAGGCTCCCGCCGTCTCCGGGGCCCCTTGCGCGCGGACCTGTGCCTGTTCGAGGTTCTCCTTGATGCGCTCCGCCAGCGGGTCACGCCGGCGGTTCGCATGGCGGGTGTAGAGCCATGCGGTGAGGAAGACCGCGGCGAACTGGGCGAGTCCGAGGAAGAGCGCGACGTTCAGATTGCCGACGACCCTGCCGTTCATGAGGCCGGGCGCGTAGGTGGACAGCAGGACGTACAGCAGATACAGGCTCAGGACGGCGGTCGTCGCGCCCACGGCGAAACGGCGCTGGGTGCGGCGGAGCCGGCCGAACGGCCCGCCCTCCTGAACTGTTTGGAACACCGTGGCGGCGGGGTCCTGCGGAGCCGTGGCGAGGGCGGTGGTGTGGGGGGTACCGGCAGGGAGGCTGCCGGGAGATGAGGCGGGCGTGGTCATGGGCCTTTCCAATGATGGGTTCAGCGTGGCTCCCGGAAACCGGACCGGCCGGGAGCGGTGGGTGGTCGCCGGCCGACGGCGGCGCACCGGTTTCCCGGCCGGATACGGGGGCGGCCGGGGGCACTTGGGGCGAGGCGGGAGCGCGGGACGGCGCGCGGCCGGCTGGCGGCGCGCTTCGCCGTACGGCACTGGTCGCACGACCCTTGTCCGGCCAAAATTAGGTGGCGGACCGGCCGTAAGGGATGACGGGCGGCACCGAAGGATTAGCGGGCTGATCCACGGAGATCGAAGAAGCACCCCCTGAGCAACCGATGCCCTCATCGGCCGAAATGCCGTGCAGCGGCGGGCGGGTGGCGTACGGCGGGCCGCTCCTTACCGGAAAATTGCGGGGCACTTACAGGCGCGGGGCACCATCCGTGATCAGAGCGGTCGGCGCCCCCGGCACGTGGATCCCCATCCCGCGTGTTGCGCGGGGGCCGGCCGCTCACGGACCGGTAAGACCGTGCGGCCCCCGCGGCAAAGGGGCGGGCCGCCCTCCTGAACAGCCGTGGTGCCACATGCCGACCAACTCTCCAGCGACCGCCCGTCGTACGGGACGGAGCCCGGACCCGTGCTGACCGGACGGAAGCAGGAACTCGGCACCCTGGCAAGGCTGTTGGCCGTCCTCCGCACCGAGGGCGTCTCCGTGCTCATCCAGGGCGGCTGGGGCAGCGGCAAGACCGCCTTACTGTGGGCCGCGCTGGCCGGCCCGCGCCGGGATCCGGGCAGCTGCCTCCTGACGGCGGCCGCCGATCCGCTGGAGCGTGACCTCCCCTTCCGCGTGGTGCGCCGGCTCCTCCGGAGCGGCCAGGACCCGGAGCCCTCCGCCTTCCCGGCCCCGCCGACCGGTCGAACTGCCGCCCCGAGACGGCTGTTGATCGCCCTCGACGATCTCCAGTGGGCCGATCCGCACTCCCTGCTCTGGGTGAGCCGGCTGCTGCGCCGTACCGACGATCTGCCACTGGCCGTCGTCGCCACGCTCGGCCCCGAGGAGGCCCATCCGAACGCCGCGGCCGTGGCCGCCGTCGCATCCCTGTTCCGGCATCGGCTGCCGCTCCGCGGCCTGGACGACGACGCCGCCGAGGCGCTGCTCACCCAGAGCCTCGGCACAGCGCCGGAGCGCTCCTTCACCGCCGCCTGCCGGGACGCCACCGACGGCAACCCGCTCCTCCTGCACGCTGTGGCACGGGGGCTCAAGGCCTCCCGGTCCACCCCCGGGGCGGACCGCAAGGACCCGGTCACCGCATACGTTCCCGACGACCTCGGCTCCGCCGCCCTCACCCGGCTCCACGGCGTCGACCCGCACGCCGTGGCCACCGCCCAGGCCGTCGCGGTCCTCGGTGGCGCGCCGGCCGTCGATCTGCTCGTGGCCGCCACCGGGCTCACCGAGCCTGCGGTCGAGGACGCCGCCCACCGGATGGTGCGCGCAGGCTGGCTGATCCGGGCCGAGGGCGGGCTGTCCTTCGTCTGCGACGTCCTGGCGGCCGCCGTCTTTGCCGGGGTGCTGCCGAGCACACGGATGGGGCTGCACCTCCGGGCGGCCCGGCACCTGCTCTCCCATGAGGCCCCGCCGGAACGGGTGGCCGACCATCTGCTGCTCGGCCCGCTGGGCGAACCGTGGGCGCCGGACGTGCTCGGCAAGGCCGCGGCGGCGGCCGCCCGGCGCGACGACCCCGGGCGGGCGGAAGCCTTTCTGCGCCGCGCCCTGCGCGAGGACCTGACGGACGCGCTGCGGGCGACCCTGCTGGCGGAGCTGGGTGCGCTGGAGCTCACCTCCAGCCTCCCGGCGGCCGTCCGCACCCTGGAGCGCAGTCTCGAACTGTCCCAGGACCCGGTGGAACGGACCACCACCGCCCGCCGGCTGGCCGGCGGGCTGCTGGCACTGGACCGCCACCAGGACGCGCTGGACGCACTCCGGCGCACCGGTGAGGCCCTTCGGCAGAGCGACGCCGCGGGCGCCCTGCGCCTGGAGATCGACTTCCTCCAGATCAGCCTGAGCGATGCGGCGTCGGCCCCGGCCGTGATGCCGCGGCTGATGGCCCTGGAACTCTCCGACGCCGCCGACAGCTGCGCCCAGCGGCCGCTGGCCGCCCTGCTGAGCCTGCGCGCGACCATGGTCGGACGGTCCCCGCAGGACGTCGTCGACCTGGCCGAGCAGGCGCTGAGCGGCGGCGTGCACCCGGCCGACGACGAGTCCCCCGTCTACCACTACGCCGTCGTTGCCCTGGGAGTGGCCGGCGAGACGGAGCGCGCGCTGCACCATGCGGACGCCGCCGTGCGGGCGGCGCACGCCCGTACCTCGGCCTTCGACCACGCCCACGCCCTCACCACCCGGGCGAACATCCACTGCCGGCTCGGCCGCCTGGCGGACTCCCGGACCGACGCGGAAACGGCACTGCAAGCGCTCGACGGGATCGGCGTCGGCCTGTGCAACAGCCTCAGCACCTTCGCGGTCGCGACGCTGGCGGAGTCCCTGACGAGCCAGGGCCTGCTCACCGGCGCGGCGGAACTACTGGAACGCGGTGACCTCTGCGGCGAGCTGAACGGCAACTGGGTCCATGACTACGTCCTGATGGTGCGCGGCCGGCTGCACGGCGCCCAGGGACGGCCGGAGAAAGCGCTCGCCGACTTCCTGCTGTGCGGGGAGCGGACCTGTGCCCGCGGTATGCCCAACCCCGGCTTCCATCCCTGGCGTTCGGAGGCCGCGCTGATGTCTGCGGCGCTGCGGCGCGGTGCGGCGGCCCGGTCGCTGGCGGCGGAGGAACTGCGACTCGCCCGCCTCTGGGGCGTCCCGGAGATGACCGGGGTGGCCCTGCGCGCCATGGGCGTGGTGACCGGCGGACGCGAAGGCCTCGATCTGCTGACCGAGGCCGTGGAACTCCTCGCCGGCACGCCCGCCCGGGTGCGCTACGCCCAGGCGCTGGCCGACTGCGGTGTCCTCGCCCGTAAGGCCGGGCGGCTGTCCGAAGCGCGTACGCACCTGCGGCGGGCGGTCAGCGTCGCCCACGAGTGCGGTGCGCGGCCGATGGCCGATCAAGCGCTGGCGGAGCTCCGTGCCGCCGGTGACCGGCCACGCGGCCGGACGTTCCACGGCGTGGGCGCGCTGACGCCCACCGAGCGGCGGGTCGCCGGCCTGGCCGCCCAGGGCATGACCAACCGGGAGATCGCCCAGCGTCTCTTCGTCGGTCTGCGCACCGTGGAAGTCCACCTCAGCAATGCCTACGGAAAGCTCGCCATCGACGGCCGCGCGGGGCTGGCGCAGGCGCTGAGAAAAACCGATTCCTGCGCAACGGAATAACGCATCCACCTCTCTCCAGGAGCAAGAAATGGGCCTGATCAAGTCCACCACCGTGGCACAGGTGGCCGAGGCCGTCTGGCAGGCGGACACCCGTGACCGGCCGCTGGTGACACTGGGCGCCGCTGTGGGAGAACACCCCTTGCTGCACGCGCTGCTGGCCGGCGGAATCGCCGACTCGGACGACTTCTTCCTCACGCTCACCGACCGTGCGCTGCTGTTCCACGCGGTCAGATCCGGCTACCGGCCGGGCGCGCTGCGCCACGCCGTCCAGCGGGAACAGCTCCGGTCACGGATCAGCGACGTCCGCCGCCGCCCGCTGTTCAGTTCCTTCCGGTTCCATTTTCCCGGCGAAGCCCGGCCCACCCGGCTGAACGTGCGCCGCGCCTGGCGTCCGGAAATGGACCGGTTCCTCGCCGAATTGACCGGTGACCAGGATTCCGGCATTCATCAACTCCCGGGAACCGGCCAGGAATTCCCGGGAGGCCCGGCATGAGGGACATCCTCCGGACCCGGCTGCTGAGCCGCCTGATACCCCTGGTCCTCTCCGTGTCCGTCGCCACCGGCTGCCAGTTCTCCGAGGGACCGCCCGACTGCCCCACACCGGAGGCCACTCCGCCCTACCAGCCCCCGGACGACAACCAGCTCGTCGTGGACCGTTCACCCCTCGGGGTCCGGCTGCCCGGGGGACGGCCGACCGGCCGGCCGGCGGTCCAGGAAAGCGCGTGCCTGCTTCTCGCCCTCGGTGTCGCCGAGTTGGGCGAGTGCCGCCAGCGCCTGCTCCGCAACGGCGTCGGCCTCCTGCGACCGCCCGCTGCGGGCCAGGGCCGCGGCGCAGGACAGCAGCGTGCGGGCACGCTGTGAGCGCAGTCCGTGGACCTCGCAGACCTGGAGGGCCGTGCGGAACTCCGTCACCGCCTCTTCGTGGCGGCCGAGCGCCGCGAGCGCATCGCCCAGGGCACGTTGCACGAGGGCGATGCCCGTCGGGTTGTCGGTGACCCGGCACTGGGCGAGGCCGTCCCGGGCCGCCTCCAGCGCCTGCCGTGGCTGGTCGAGGGCGAGGTGGGCCAGCGCGAGGCCGAACGAGCACTGCACCGCCATGCCCGGCTCACCGGCCTCGCACGACAGCGCGAGCGCATGCCGGTAGTGCTCGATCGCCTCGTGCAGACCGCCCGGGCGCAGCCCGGCCACCACCCCCCTCGTGTACACGAGCCGCTGGGTCATCACGTGGTCCGGAGGGCGAGGGGCCTCGGAGGCGCGGACGGCGAGCGCAGCCGCCTCGTCGTGCCGTCCGGTGTGCGCACAGGCGACCGCCGCGACGACGCAGCCGTGAACGACGGCGAGCTGCTCCCCGTGCCGTTCGGCGGCCCGCACCAGCGTGTGGGCCAGCTGGTGGAGGGAGCGCCACGGCAGGACGAAATCGGTGTACGGCATGAGCAGCACCAGGACGCCCGCGACCGTACGGGTGTCCTCCGCGCTGACCGGACGGTAGGGGTGGTGGAGGATCTGGGTGGCGACGGCCAGCATGGCGGGGAGCTCGTTGATCACCCACTCCTGCGCGTCGGCCTTGCCGGTGAAGGCCGGAGCGTCGGGCGCGCCGTCCGGATCGACGGCCCGGGGCAGCCGGCTGTAGGGCCGCTCGGCAGCCATGGCCGCGCTCATGCCGGAGAGATGGAACCGGGCGATCCGGCTCAGGGCCGCCTGCCGTGCCGTGGACGCGTCGGTGTCCAGCGCCCGGTGGCGGGCGAACAGCCGCAGCAGATCGTGGTACCGGTAGCGCCCCGGGTCCCCGGGCTCCAGCATCCCTATGTGCGCCAGTGAGTCCAGGACGGCCTCCGCCGCGCGCCGGTCACAGCCCAGGACGGCCGCCGCTGCGGACGTGGAGAGGTCGGGCACCTCGGGAATGGCCAGCAGCCGGAAGGCCCGCGCCTGGGCGGCGTCCAGCGTCGAGTAGCCGACGTGGAAGACCGACTCCACCGCCAGGGTCCCGGCCTCCAGTTCGGTGAGCCGCTGCGAACGGTCGCCGACCCGTCCGGCCAGCGCCGCCAGCGACCAGCGCGGCCGGGCCGCCAGACGGGCGGCGACGATCCGGACGGCCAGCGGGAGCATCCCGCACGCCTGCACCAGGTCCCGTGCCGTCTCCCGCTCCTGACCGCATCGGGCGCTCCCCGCGATCTGCTCCAGCAGAGCCAGCGCCTCCTGCTCGCTGAACGGCTCCAGCGCGGTACGGCTGGTCGCCGGCAGACACATCAGCGACGTACGGCTGGTGACCAGGGCGGCGCACCCCGCCGTACCCGGCAACAGCGCACTCACCTGCTCGGTGTCGGCAACGTTGTCGAGCAGAAGCAGCAGCCGCCGCCCGGCCAGCCGGGAACGGTAGAGCGCGGTCCGCTCGGCACGGCCCCCGGGCATGTTGTCGGCCGCCACCCCCAGAGCGCGCAGGAACAACTCCTGGACCTCATAAGGGTCTGCGGGGCCGGGGCCCGCCCCGCGCAGATCGGCGTAGAGCTGGCCGTCGGGGAACTGCTCGCGCTCCGCGTGCGCGGCATGCACCGCCAGAGCGGTCTTCCCCACACCGCCCATGCCATGGATCACACAGATCACCGGGGCGGTGGCCGGGGCCCGGTCCGCCTGCGCGAGGGCGGCGCGCACCTGCGCGATCTCCGTGCGCCTGCCGGTGAAGTCGGGGACATCGGGAGGTATTTGCGCCGGCGGCACCCACAGCGGTCGGGCCGGCCCGCCGCCCGGGGCGTACGCCGGGGCCGGCGCGGCCGCGTCCGGGGGCAGGGCCAGCTCCGGGTCCGCCTCGAGGATGCGCTGATGCAACCGGACCAGACCGGGCCCGGGGTCGACGCCCAGTTCCTCGGCGAGCCGGCCGCGCGCCGTGGCGTAGACGGCCAAGGCTTCCGCCTGCCGGCCGCAGCGGTACAGCGCCAGCATCTGCCGGGCACGCAGGCCCTCGTGCAGCGGATGTTCGTCGGCCAGGGTGGCCAGTTCCGCGGCCGCCCGGGTGTGCCGGCCGAGCTGGAGTTCCAGATCCAGCCGTGTCTCGACGAGGAGGAGCCGGTAGTCGGTGAGGCGGTCCCGCTGCCGTTGGGCGTAGTCGCCGGGGACTCCCGTCAGCGGAGTGCCGTGCCACAGCTCACCGGCCTCGGCCAGCATCCGGGCGGCGGACTCCGGTTCGCCCCGGTGCCGGGCCGACTGCGCCTGGGCGTGCAGCCGTTCGGCCTCGGCGACGTCCAGCGCCCCGTCGGCCAGGCGCAGGGCGTAGCCGCCGGCGACGGAGACCAGCGTCTTCGGTGCGGAGGGCTCGGTCTCCAGCACGGCGCGCAGCCGGGAGACGTGGTTGCGCAGAGCGACGTGCGCGCTGGCCGGCGGCTCCGATCCCCAGACGTCCCGCACCAGTTCGTCCGCGGCGGCGACCTGGCCGCACCGCAGTGCCAGCGCGGCCAGCACCGCGCGCTGCTGCGCAGGTCCGGTGTCCAGCTCCCGCTCACCGCGCCAGGCCCGCAGCGGTCCCAGCGCCGCGATCCGTAGTCCCCCCACGTCACTGCTCCATCGGTTCCGCTCCCGCGGACGGGTCAGGGAACCGCGTGCGGGAGAGCCGTCGGGCGGTGGTGCCCGTCGCGCCATTCTTCCCTGAGAGCGCTTCCATGCGCCGGACTGTCCGCTGGTTGGAACGGCACGGGTCCGGCCCCGGCGCGGGTTTTAGGCGCCGAACAGCACTTCGGGACCCGGGGCACGACGGCCGGTGCCACCCTGCGGTGCAGGCGGAACCGGGCCGGACGCAGGCACCAAGGCCTTGGTCCCGGCCCCGCCCGGTACCAGCGGCGAGAGGCACTTCGGGAACCGCCTACCCTTGTCGTATGACCAGCAGTGACCGGAGCCCCGCAGTGGACGTTCAAGGATCGAAGAGCTACGAGATTCGCACCTACGGGTGTCAGATGAACGTCCATGACTCCGAGCGGCTGTCCGGGCTGCTGGAGGAGGCCGGATACGTTCCCGCGCCCAAGGACGGCGAGGGCGCCGACGTCGTGGTGTTCAACACCTGCGCGGTACGGGAGAACGCCGACAACCGGCTCTACGGCAACCTCGGCCAGCTCGCCCCGAAGAAGGCCGCGCGCCCGGGGATGCAGATCGCCGTGGGCGGCTGCCTCGCCCAGAAGGACCGCGACACCATCGTCAAGAAGGCCCCCTGGGTCGATGTGGTCTTCGGTACGCACAACATCGGCAAGCTGCCCGTCCTGCTGGAGCGCGCCCGCATCCAGGAGGAGGCGCAGGTCGAGATCGCCGAGTCGCTGGAGGCGTTCCCCTCGACCCTGCCCACCCGCCGCGAGAGCGCCTACGCGGCCTGGGTCTCCATCTCCGTCGGCTGCAACAACACCTGCACCTTCTGTATCGTCCCCGCGCTGCGCGGCAAGGAGAAGGACCGCCGGCCCGGCGACATCCTCGCCGAGGTCGAGGCGCTGGTCGCCGAGGGCGTCAGCGAGATCACCCTGCTCGGCCAGAACGTCAATGCCTACGGCTCCGACATCGGCGACCGTGAGGCGTTCTCGAAGCTGCTGCGGGCCTGCGGCAAGATCGAGGGCCTGGAGCGGGTCCGCTTCACCTCCCCGCACCCGCGCGACTTCACCGACGACGTCATCGCCGCCATGGCCGAGACGCCGAACGTGATGCCGCAGCTGCACATGCCGCTCCAGTCCGGCTCCGACCGGGTCCTCAAGGCGATGCGCCGCTCGTACCGTCAGGAGCGCTTCCTCGGGATCATCGAGAAGGTGCGCGCCGCGATGCCGGACGCCGCCATCTCGACGGACATCATCGTCGGCTTCCCGGGCGAGACCGAGGAGGACTTCGAGCAGACCCTGCACACGGTCCGCGAGTCCCGTTTCGCCCAGGCCTTCACCTTCCAGTACTCCAAGCGCCCCGGCACCCCGGCGGCCGACATGGCGGACCAGATCCCCAAGCAGGTCGTGCAGGCCCGCTACGAGCGGCTGGTCGCCCTCCAGGAGGAGATCTCCTGGGAGGAGAACAAGAAGCAGGTCGGCCGCACGCTGGAGGTCCTGGTCGCCGAGGGTGAGGGCCGCAAGGACGACGCGACGCACCGGTTGTCGGGCCGCGCCCCGGACAACCGCCTGGTCCACTTCACCCGCCCCGAGGAGCCGGTCCGCCCCGGCGATGTGGTGACCGTCGAGATCACCTACGCCGCTCCGCACCACCTCCTGGCCGAGGGCCCGGCCCAGGCGGTCCGCCGCACCCGGGCCGGAGACGCCTGGGAGAAGCGCAACGCCGCCCCGGCGGAGAAGCCCAAGGGCGTGCTGCTGGGCCTGCCCACCATCGGGGCCCCGGCACCGAGCCCGGCTCCCGCCTCGGGCTGCGGCTGCGACTGACCCGCAGACGGCGGTGACCGGCCAGTAGCCGGGCGACGACCTCGGGGGCGTTACGCTGCGTGGCATGCTCGTAGCCGCCGCCCTCTGCCCCTGTCCGCCGCTGCTCGTACCCGAGGTGGCCGCCGGCGCCGCACCCGAGCTGGACGCGCTGCGCACCGCCTGTCTGGACGCGGTCGGCGTGCTCGCCGCGGCCCGCCCGGACCGGCTTGTCGTCGTCGGTCCCGCCGGAGAGACGGGCGACGGTCCGTACCCGCAGGGCGCCCTCGGCTCCTTCCGCGGTTTCGGCGTGGACGTCGAGGTGTCGCTGGGTGCCGCGGAGGAGGCGCCCGAGCGGCAGCTTCCGCCGTCACTGGCCGTCGGCGCCTGGCTGCTGTCCCGTACGGACTGGGACGACGCCCCCGTGGAGGGGCTGGGCGTGGCGGAGTCGCTGCCGCTCGACCGGTGTCTGGCGGCCGGCCGGGAGATCGCCGCGGCCGCGCCCCGGGTCGCGCTGCTGGTGATGGGTGACGGCAGCGCCCGCCGGACGGTGAAGGCGCCCGGCTACTTCGACGAGCGGGCCGAGGGCTTCGACGCCGCGACAGCGCGCGCCCTGGGGGCCGCCGACCTCGCCGCGCTGCGCGCGCTCGACGCGGAGCTGGCCGCCGGCCTCCAGGTGTCCGGGCGGGCCTGCTGGCAGGTCCTGGCGGGCGCTGCCGAGGGGGCGGGCCTGGGCGGCCGGCTGCTGCACGAGGAGGCCCCGTACGGCGTGGGCTACTTCGTGGCCACCTGGTCGTAGGGCGACACTGCGGGGCCTGCGCGGACACACGGCAGCGGCCGCGGGGTGAACCACCCTGCGGCCGCTGTGCCATGCCCGTGCCGGGCGCCGGGACTACTGCCGGGCGCTCTCGCCGGACTCGCTGTCCGCCGCGGCGTGCGCCGACTGCTGCCGGGGGATCCCGGCACTCTCTGCGGGCTGCTCCGCGCGCGGCGCCTCGTCGGCGGGCCGGGACGCGGTCTCGGCCGCCGCGTCCCCCGTCGCGTCACCGGACACCTCCGGCGCCGCCGTCCCCCCGGCGTCCCCCGCTTCCGCCGCGGCCGTCGCGTGTCCCTGGGACTCACCGTCCACCGGAGCTTTCCCGGCGGCCTCGGCCCCCTCTGCCTGCCCGGCGCTCTCGACGTCCGCCGGAGCGGCCGGCTCCGCCGGCTCCTTCGCCTCGGCCGTCACCGTCGCAGCGGCACTCTCCTCCGTCGACGCTTCGGACTTCCGGCGACGAAACCGCGAAAACACGCCCATAACTGCTCCTACGCTCTTCATGTGGGCGAAATCCCTCGCCGCCCGGAGCGGACCGTTGCGCCGCCCACGGGCGCCGGTGATGCACCGGTTCTCTCGGGACCTCGCAACAGGCAACGACCTCATCGGTAGCCCGTCACGTCGCTCGTTCGAGATGGGGGCGTGAGGTTTGCGAGACTGACGGGGTGAACACCGCCGTTCCCGCTCCGCGGGTCATCGCCGTCGTCGGCCCCACTGCGGCCGGAAAGTCCGATCTGGGCGTCGCGCTCGCACAACACCTGGGCGGCGAGGTCATCAACGCCGACTCCATGCAGCTCTACCGCGGCATGGACATCGGCACCGCCAAGCTCACCCCCGAGGAACAGCAGGGCGTACCGCACCGCCTCCTGGACATCTGGGACGTCACCCGCGCCGCCAGCGTCGCCGAGTACCAGCGGCTGGCCCGCGCCGAGATCGACCGGCTGCTCGCCGAGGGCCGCACCCCGGTCCTCGTCGGCGGCTCCGGGCTGTACGTCCGCGGCGCCATCGACGCCCTCGACTTCCCCGGCACCGACCCCGAGGTGCGTGCCCGTCTGGAGGCGGAACTGGCCGAACAGGGCAGCGGCGCCCTGCACGCCCGGCTGGCCGCCGCCGACCCCGAGGCCGGCCGCGCGATCCTGGCCAGCAACGGGCGCCGCATCGTGCGCGCCCTGGAGGTCATCGAGATCACCGGCCGCCCCTTCACCGCCAACCTCCCCGGCCATGAAGCGGTCTACGACACCCTCCAGATCGGTGTCGACGTCGAACGCCCCGAGCTCGACGACCGGATCGCCCGGCGGGTCGACCGGATGTGGGAAGCGGGCCTGGTCGACGAGGTCAGGCGGCTGGAGGCCGAGGGGCTGCGCGAGGGCCGTACGGCTTCGCGGGCACTCGGCTACCAGCAGGTGCTCGCCCAGCTGGCGGGGGAGTGCACCGAACAGGAGGCGCGCGACGAAACGGTGCGCGCCACCAAGCGCTTCGCGCGCCGTCAGGACTCATGGTTCCGCCGGGACCCGCGAGTGCACTGGCTCAGCGGCGCGGCCGACCATCGCGCGGAACTTCCCGGGCAGGCGCTGGCGTTGCTCGAACGACCGGTCACAGCCTGATCACGTCATGGCATCGGGACGCTCCGGCCGCCGTCCCGGCCACTGAGGGCGTGTCATCATCGACCTTCGATCGAGGCGTGCAGTCTGGAGTGGGGAGGGCGCGTGGCAATGGAGGCCGGCCCTCGCAACACAGCCCAGCAGCCGGACAACGGCGCTGACACGGCACCGCTGACCGACGACGGCCCCGACGCACAGGACGGTCTGCCCGCCGACGACGATGTCCTCGGCACCGGACCGCTCACCGCCCCGGACACCCTGGACGACTCCGACGGCCCCGACGCGGTGGCCGACGGGCCCGACGGCCCCGGAGAGGGCGGCGAGTCCTTCCGGGAGCTGCGCCCGCCGCGCCGACTGCGGCTGTGGCAGCTCGCGCCGATCGTCGGGCTCGCCGCTGTCGGCTCGCTGATGTTCGCCTTCCCCCTCGCCTTCGAGTTCGGCGGTGACGGGGGCGCGGTGATCGCGATGCTCGGCCTGCTGCTGTGCTGCTGCGCCGCCGGCTGGGGCATGATGGCCGCCCGCCGCGTCGGCCACACCTGGCCCGGCCTCCCGGCCCGCGGCTCCGGCCGCCGCGCCCACTGGCGCGTGGTACTCCTGTACGCCCTGGTGGTGGCCGTCCCCGCCTCCCTCGCCATCTGGCGGGTGGCCCGGCTGCGCTGAGGGACGACGCCGTGCCGGGTGCGCGCCCGAGCCGTCGCCTCCTCTACCCCGCCGCCCACCCGTACTACCTCTGGTTTTTTCCCCGCCGCCCACCCCCCTTCGGGGGTGGGCGGGTGTATGAGCGCGCCCGCGCCACGATCGCCCCGCGCCACGGCCGCCCTCGTCGCCACGATCGCCCCGTTCCCTGCCCGGACCTGCCCGCCCGAACCCCGCGCTGCGCGGTCCCCGAGCCCCGCCCCTGTACGGCCCGCCCCCGCCCCTCCCCGTACGATGCAAGGGTGACCAGCACCAGCACCGAGGGCATCGCCTTCCTCAAGGGCCACGGCACCGAGAACGACTTTGTGATCGTCCCGGATCCGGACGGCCGCCTCGATCTGCCCGCGAGCGCCGTCGCCAGGATCTGCGACCGGCGGGCCGGGCTCGGCGGCGACGGACTGCTGCGCGTCGTACGGTCCGCCGCGCACCCGGAGGCCCGCGCCCAGGCCGACGAGGCCGAGTGGTTCATGGACTACCGCAACAGCGACGGCTCGATCGCCGAGATGTGCGGCAACGGGGTCCGGGTCTTCGCGCGCTATCTGCTGCACGCCGGTCTGGTCGAGGCCGGCGAGCTGGCCGTTGCCACCCGCGCCGGTGTGCGCCGCGTCCATCTCGCCAAGACCGGCGACGTCACGGTGTCGATGGGCCGCGCCGCGCTCCCGGACGAGGGCGTCGTCGTCACGCTCGGCGGCCGCAGCTGGCCGGCCCGCAATGTGAACATGGGCAATCCGCACGCCGTCGCGTTCGTCGAGGATCTGGCCCACGCCGGTGACCTGCTGGCCGTGCCGCCGTTCAGCCCAGCGTCGGTTTATCCCGACGGCGTGAACATCGAGTTCGTCGTCGACCGCGGCCCGCGCCATGTCGCGATGCGGGTCCACGAGCGTGGCTCGGGCGAGACCCGCTCCTGCGGCACCGGCGCCTGTGCGGTCGCCGTGGCTGCCGCGCGCAGGGACGGTGCGGACCCGACGAAGACCGGTACCCCCGTCACGTACCGGGTCGATGTGCTCGGCGGCACCCTGTCGATCACCGAGCTGCCCGACGGCACGGTGGAGATGACCGGGCGGGCCGAGATCGTCGCCGAGGGCACCTTCGACCCCGCCTGGCTGACCGCCGCGCTCGTCTGAAGGGGGCCGGGACGGATCCGCTCCCGGCCACCCCCACGAGATATGTTCCGGCCAAAACATTCGCTCGAACGGGTGATCCGTATCACTCTGAGCGAGAGCTGGACAGCGCTGCGTGATGGGCTCGATAGCATCAAGCACCGGCCCGGACGTCCGAACTGGCGCGTCCCACCGCCGGTCGACGCTGCCGGAGGTGCCCATGAGCGCAGAGGCCACTAACCCTGGTAATCCTGGAGCAGCGGGCCGCAGGCGCGGCCGCCGCCGACTGGAACTCAGAGGGCTGCGCCGCATCGGCCGCGCCGCGCTCCTCGGCCCGGCCCCGCGCGACGGCCTTCCGCACGCCCTCGAACACGTCGCCAAGGTGCACCGCAGCCACCACCCCGACGCCGACCTGGACATCCTCACCAAGGCCTATCTGCTCGCCGAGTCCTCGCACCGCGGTCAGCTGCGCAAGAGCGGCGAGCCGTACATCACCCACCCGCTGGCGGTGACCCTGATCCTCGCGGAACTGGGCGCGGAGACCACGACCCTCACCGCCTCCCTGCTCCACGACACCGTCGAGGACACGGAAGTGACGCTCGACCAGGTACGGGACCTCTTCGGCGATGAGGTCTGCTACCTCGTCGACGGTGTCACCAAGCTGGAGAAGGTCGACTACGGCGCGGCCGCCGAGCCGGAGACGTTCCGCAAGATGCTGGTGGCGACCGGCAACGACGTCCGGGTGATGTCCATCAAGCTCGCCGACCGGCTGCACAACATGCGCACCCTCGGTGTGATGCGGCCCGAGAAACAGGCCCGGATCGCCAAGGTCACCCGCGACGTGCTGATCCCGCTCGCCGAACGCCTCGGCGTCCAGGCGCTCAAGGCCGAGCTGGAGGACCTGGTCTTCGCGATCCTCCACCCGGAGGAGTACGCCACGACCCGGGCCCTGGTCCTGGAGTACGCCACCCGCCCCGACCCGCTCGCCGCGATCGCCGAGCGGGTGCGTACGGTCCTGGCCGAGGCCGGTATCGACGCGGAAGTCCACGTCCGGCCCCGGCACTTCGTCTCCGTGCACCGCGTCCGCCTCGCGCGCCGCGAGCTGACCGGTTCCGACCTGGGGCGACTGCTGGTGCTGGTGGCGGAGGACGCCGACTGCTACGCCGTCCTGGGCGAACTCCACACCTGCTTCACCCCGGTCGTCTCCGAGTTCAAGGACTTCATCGCGGCCCCCAAGTTCAACCTGTACCAGTCGCTGCACACCGCCGTGACCGGCCCGTCCGGTGAGATCGCCGAGACCTTGATCCGTACGCACCAGATGCACCGGGTCGCCGAGGCAGGGGTAATCGCGCTGGGCAATCCGTACGCCCCTACGGACGGCGTGGACGCCCCCGAGGGGGAGCGGGCCGACCCGACCCGCCCCGGCTGGCTCTCCCGGCTGCTGGAGTGGCAGCGCACCACCCCCGACCCGGACACGTTCTGGACCTCGCTGCGCGACGACCTCGCCCAGGACCGGGAGATCACGGTCTTCTGCGCCGATGCCGCCTCCGACGGCTCCGAGGGCCTGTCCGGGACCGCCGGCAGTGCCATCGGCCTGCCCGCCGGGGCGAGTTGTGTGGACGCGGCCTATGAGCGGCACGGCGAGGCGGCGCACTGCTGCATCGGCGCCCGGGTCAACGGCCGGCTCGCCGCCCTCGCCACCGTCCTGCACGACGGCGACAGCCTTCAGCTGCTGATGGCCCCGGACTCCGCCGCCGGCCCCTCGCCCGAATGGCTCGACCACGCCCGTACACCCGCGGCCCGGCTCGCCATCTCCAGGTGGCTGGCCGGGCCCAGGGAGCCAGGCGGCCGCCCGGCGGGCGCCGGTGAGACACCCGTCGCGGTGCCCCCCGCCGACCGCCCCGCCCCGGTCCAGGACCGACCCCCGGCGGCCCTGGCGACCCCCGGCTCGGTCCTCGCGGTGGCGGACCTGCCCGGCGCCGCGGTCCGGCTGGCCGGCTGCTGTACGCCGGTGCCGCCGGACACCGTCACCGGATTCGCCGTACGGGGCGGCACGGTCACCGTTCACCGTGCCTTGTGCCCCGTCGTGGCCCGTATGGCGGCCACAGGCCGGAAGCCGGTAGGGGTGCGCTGGCGCGGCGCCTCCCAGGGCGGCCACGGCTGCCGGGTCACCCTCCTGGCCGAGGCCTTCAGCCGGCCGCATCTGCTGGCCGACCTCACCGAGGCGATCGCCTCCCAGGGCGCCGCCGTGGTCTCGGCCGACGTCGAACCCCCGCATGAACAGCGGGTCCGCCATACGTACACGCTGCATCTGCCGAACGCCGCCGGACTGCCGTCCCTGATGCGCGCCATGCGCCAAGTGCCCGGTGTCTTCGATGTGTTGCGGGCCGGCCGGGCCCGCCGGCCGGCGGCGATGCGCCCCTGAGAGGCGGTAGCGCCCGCCTGGTGACGGACCGTCCGGAACCCGCACTGGGACGGACGCACGATCCGCCGCCCGTTCGGGTGCCGTTTGACGGCTCGCCCACGGCGCGGGTGGCCGCGTTGGTAGCCGTAGTTCATGTCCCTTCCCTTGCGCCGCCCGTCCCGTGATCCCGACCGCCCCGTCCCCGCCCGTGCCCTGCCCCGTGGTGCCCCGGGCGGACGGATCCGGTGGTCCGGCCGCCGGGCCGCCGCCCTCGGACTGGCCGCCCTCGCCACCCTCGGTATGACCGAGCCGCAGCCCCTGGGGGCGCAGGGCATCGGTGACCGGCTCTTCCCCACGCTCGGCAACACCGGCTACGACGTCACGTCCTACGACGTCACGCTGGACTACTCCGGCCACAACGACCGGCCGTTGAACGCGACGACGGTGATCACCGCGCGCGCCACCACCGAGCTCGACCACCTCAACCTCGACTTCGCCCGGGGCAGCGTGCGCGCGGTGACGATCGGCGGCCTGCCCGCGAAACACGAGCAGCACGGCGAGGACCTGGTGCTCACCCCGGCGTTCCACGTCTCCCGGGGGCAGGACCTGAAGATCTCCGTCCAGCACACCAGCGACCCGCGCGGGGGGAGCAACGGCGGCTGGATCCGTACCACCGACGGGCTGGCGATGGCCAACCAGGCGGACGCCGCGCACCGCGTCTTCCCGTGCAACGACCACCCCTCCGACAAGGCGATCTTCACCTTCCACCTCACCGCCCCCCAGGAGCTGACCGCCGTCGCCAACGGGCAGCCGCTGGGCGCGGGCGACCGCGCCGCGGGCCGCACCTGGACCTACCGCACCGCCCACCCCATGGCCACCGAGCTGGCCCAGGTCTCCATCGGGAAGTCCAGCGTGCTGCTGCGGCGCGGCCCGCACGGCCTGCCGCTCCGCGACGTCGTACCGAGCGCGGCCCGGCCCGCCCTGGAGAAGTGGCTGGCCAAGACCCCCGACCAGATCGCCTGGATGGAGCGCAGGGTCGGCCCGTACCCCTTCGAGACGTACGGCGTGCTGATCGCCGACGCCAGGACCGGCTTCGAGCTGGAGACCCAGACCCTCTCGCTCTTCGAGAAGGCCCTGTTCACCTCCGACCACCTGCCCTCCTGGTACGTGGAGTCCGTGATGGTGCACGAGCTGGCCCACCAGTGGTTCGGCGACAGCGTCAGCCCGCGCCGCTGGTCCGACGTCTGGCTCAACGAGGCCCACGCGACCTGGTACGAAGCGCTCTACGCCCAGGAGAGGGGCGACCGCCGGGCCTCCCTGGAGACCCGGATGCACCACGCCTACGAACAGTCCGACGGCTGGCGCGCCGAGGGCGGGCCGCCCGCCGCTCCCAAGACCCCCCGGCCCGGCCAGAAGATCAGCATCTTCCGCCCGATCGTCTACGACGGCAGCGCGCTGGTGCTGTACGCGCTGCGGCAGAAGATCGGGCCCGCCGCCTTCGACCGGCTCGAACGGGAGTGGGTGACCGGGCACCGCGACGGGGTGGCCGACTCGGGGGACTTCGTGGAGCTGGCGTCCAAGGTCTCCGGGCAGAACCTCGCGGGCTTCTTCCAGGCGTGGCTCTACGGCACACGGACGCCTCCGATGCCGGGGCACACGGAGTGGAAGCCCACGGGGCCGGCCGCGAGCCCCGGAGCGCCCACCCAGCCCACCCAGCCCGGCAAGCCCGTCCAGCCGGGCAAACCGGCACAGCCCGGGAAACCGCTCCAGCCCGGCAAACCGGTGCAGCCCGGAAAACCCGCGTGACGGCCTTCCCGGGCCGTGGGACCATCGTGGGGACGACGACCGGCCCGGGAATCTCCCGGACAGCTCGTACGTTGTCATCAGCGACAGTCCCGGTGGGGCCGCCCGGCCCCGTGAGGGCTTCCCAACGACGCAAAGGATCAAATGACCTCCTCTTCATCCCTTCCGCAGGACCGGCAGCGCCTCGCCGAGAGCCTTCGGGCCGACGCCCTGATGGAAGAGGACGTCGCCTGGAGCCACGAGATCGACGGGGAGCGTGACGGCGACCAGTACGACCGTTCGGCGCGGGCCGCGCTACGCCGTGTGGCGGGCCTTTCCACCGAGCTCGAAGACGTCACCGAGGTCGAGTACCGGCAGCTCCGCCTGGAGCGGGTGGTACTCGTCGGCGTATGGACCTCGGGGACGGTGCAGGACGCGGAGAACTCCCTCGCCGAGCTCGCCGCGCTGGCCGAGACCGCCGGAGCCGTGGTGCTCGACGGCGTCATCCAGCGCCGCGACAAGCCGGACCCGGCCACCTACATCGGTTCGGGCAAGGCCCTGGAGCTGCGGGACATCGTGCTCGAATCCGGGGCGGACACCGTGGTGTGTGACGGTGAGCTCTCCCCGGGCCAGCTGATCCATCTCGAGGACGTCGTCAAGGTCAAGGTGGTCGACCGGACCGCCCTCATCCTCGACATCTTCGCCCAGCACGCCAAGTCCCGGGAGGGCAAGGCGCAGGTCTCACTGGCGCAGATGCAGTACATGCTGCCCAGGCTCCGTGGCTGGGGTCAGTCGCTGTCCCGTCAGATGGGTGGCGGTGGCTCCGGTTCGGCGGGCGGCGGTATGGCCACCCGTGGCCCCGGTGAGACCAAGATCGAGACCGACCGGCGGCGGATCCGCGAGAAGATGGCGAAGATGCGCCGGGAGATCGCGGAGATGAAGACCGGCCGGGACATCAAGCGCCAGGAGCGCCGGCGCAACAAGGTCCCCTCGGTCGCGATCGCCGGCTACACCAACGCCGGCAAGTCCTCGCTGCTCAACCGCCTCACCGGCGCCGGTGTCCTGGTGGAGAACGCCCTGTTCGCCACCCTGGACCCGACCGTCCGGCGGGCCGAGACGCCCAGCGGGCGGCTCTACACCCTCGCCGACACCGTCGGCTTCGTCCGGCACCTGCCGCACCACCTCGTCGAGGCGTTCCGCTCCACGATGGAGGAGGTCGGCGAGTCCGATCTCATCCTGCATGTGGTCGACGGCTCGCATCCGGTGCCGGAGGAGCAGCTGGCCGCCGTGCGTGAGGTGATCCGCGATGTGGGTGCGACGGACGTGCCCGAGATCGTGGTCGTCAACAAGGCCGATGCGGCCGATCCGCTGGTGCTACAGCGCCTGCTGCGCAAGGAGAAGCACGCCATCGTGGTCTCGGCCCGTACGGGCCAGGGCATGACGGAGCTGCTGGAGCTGCTCGACGAGGAGCTTCCCCGGCCGCAGGTCGAGATCGAGGTGCTGGTGCCCTACACCCAGGGCGCCCTGGTCTCGCGGGCGCATGCGGAGGGCGAGGTCATCTCCGAGGAGCACACCGCGGAGGGCACGGTCCTCAAGGCGCGGGTGCACGAGGAGCTGGCCGCCGAGTTCCAGCCGTTCGTGCCGGCGGCGTAGCGGACCCGCAGGCCCCCTGCGGCACGTAAGCCGCTTGCGGCTCGTATGACCAAGGCCCGCCCCCGGGAGACCGGGGGCGGGCCTTCGTCGTGTCCGCGGGCGACGGGGTGGTGCCGCGCCGGCACCACCCCTCAGGCGGTTACTGCTTGTTCGCCCACTTCTTGCTCATGTTGTCGAAGATCGACTTGGCCTCGGGGCCCAGGTGCGGGCCGGCCGACCAGCGGGCCGGACGCGGACCCATCGACATGTTGGAGACCAGCACCGGCTTGCCGTCGGCGCCCTTGACGAACCAGGGGCCACCGGAGGAGCCACCGGTCATGGTGCAGCCGATCCGGTACATGGTGGGCTTGTTGGCGTCCATCGACAGGCGGGTCGGCTTGTCGGTGCACTGCTGCTGCGCCGCACCGTCGAACGGCGGCTCGGCCGGGTAGCCCTGCGCGGTCAGGCTCGGGATCTTGGCCATCGCCGGGGCGTTGAAGTCGACCTTGTAGGCGCCGCCGGCCATCTCCTCCAGCGACTTGCCGCCGGTGCCCTCTTCCGGCTTCACATGCATCAGCGCGAAGTCGTACGGAGCCATCGGCACGCCCGGAACGGCGCCGCCGTCCTTGATCCACTCCTTGGAGGTCGCCATGTCGTCGGCCCACCACTTGCCCGACGGGACGCGGTCCTCGAAGGGCTTGGTCTTCAACTGGTCGGCGGATCCGCCGGTCTTGTTGAAGTTCGGCACGAACATCATGTTGCGGTACCAGCCGCCGTTCTTGCCGGCGTGCACACAGTGCGCCGCGGTCCACACGAGGTTGGACTTACCGGGGTGCGCCGGGTCCTTGACGACGGTGGCCGAGCAACGCGACTCGCCCTGGGGGGTGCTGAAGAGCAGCAGGCCCACACCGGGAGCGGTGCTGGTGTACGGGGTCTTGACGGGCTGAGCGGGGACGGCGGCCGGCTCAGGATCGGTCTTGCCCTGGTCCTCCGAGATGTCCTCGGGCTTGCTGGGGTCCTTGGGCGGCTTGACCTTGTCGATCTTGTCCGGGTTCCAGAAGTCCTTGATGATCGGGTTGATGAACTCCCCGGCTTCCCGGAGCCACTTGTCCTTGTCCCAGTTCTTCCACTCCCCGTTCTTCCACTTGTCCAGGTCGAAGCCGTGTTCCTTGAGCTTGTCCTGGATCTCCTGGGGAATCTTGATTTCACCCCCACCCGAGGTGTCAGCCGCGGCCTGGCTGGGCTTGGCGTCCGCGTTGTCGCCCTCCGGACCACAGCCGGTGACGGTCAGCGCCATGACGGCGGTGAGGGCGGCGGCGGCCAGGACTGGCCGTCGTATGTGTCGCATGGGTGGGTTCCCCCTGGGTGAATCGGACTGAGCCGGTGTGTCTTGAGCGGATTGCGCCGGTTTCAAGTTGTCATGAACCTCAAGATCTCGGCGCAACACCCCACTATGCCGGTGAGGATGGGGACGGCGGTACTCGGGTCCCCGGTTCCAGGCCGACAAGGATCTTGCAGGCAACCGTGATCCGGGATCGCCGCCGTCGTTGGTACGTACGGGGGACGACCGGGCTGCCCGCAGGGCCCGCGCGGTATCCAGCAGCTCACCAAGCAGGAGGACACAACTGCCGTGGCGTTGACCGACACCGTGCCGACGGAGGCCCCGCCGGCCCATGAAGGGATCCTGCGCCGGCAGTCCCTGCGTGAGTCCGCTGCCCGTACCTACGCCCGCTCGCTGCCTATCGTCCCGGTGCGCGCCCGCGGGCTGACCATCGAGGGCGCCGACGGCCGGCGCTACCTCGACTGCCTCTCAGGAGCCGGGAGTCTGGCGCTCGGACACAACCACCCGGTGGTGCTCGAAGCGATCCGTGCCGTCCTCGACTCCGGGGCGCCGCTGCACGTCCTGGACCTGGCCACGCCCGTCAAGGACGCCTTCACCACCGAGCTCTTCGCCACGTTGCCCGCAGAATTGGCCGAAACGGCCCGCATCCAGTTCTGCGGCCCGGCCGGCACGGACGCCGTGGAGGCCGCCTTCAAACTCGTCCGCACGGCGACCGGCCGGGACGGCCTGATGGCCTTCTCCGGCGCCTACCACGGCATGACCGCCGAAGCACTCGCCGCGTCCGGGGGAGCGCAGCGCACCAGCGTGGCGCGGCTGCCCTATCCGTACGACTACCGCTGCCCGTTCGGGACGGGCGGTGAGCGCGGCGCCGAACTCGCCGCCCGCTGGACCGAGAGCCTGCTCGACGACGACAAGAGCGGGGTCTCCCGGCCGGCCGGGATGATTCTGGAACCCGTCCAGGGGGAGGGCGGGGTGATCCCCGCGCCGGACGGCTGGCTGCGCCGGATGCGGGAGCTCACCGCGGACCGGCAGATCCCGCTGATCGTGGACGAGGTGCAGACCGGCGTCGGCCGCACCGGCACCTTCTGGGCCATCGAGCACAGCGGGATCGTGCCGGACGTGCTCGTCCTGTCGAAGGCCATCGGCGGCAGCCTGCCGCTCGCCGTCATCGTCTACCGCGCCGAACTCGACGCCTGGCAGCCCGGCGCCCACGCCGGCACCTTCCGCGGCAACCAGCTCGCCATGGCCGCCGGGGCCGCCACCCTCGCCTACGTACGCGCCAACGGCCTAGCCGAGCGCGCCGGTGAGCTGGGCGCCCGGATGCTCGCCCGGCTCCGCACCCTCGCCGCCGCCCATGACTGCATCGGTGAGGTCCGCGGCCGCGGACTGATGCTCGGCGTGGAACTCGTCGACCGGGAGGCCGATGCCGACGCGACCGGAGCCCGCCCCGCCGACCCGCGGCTCGCCGCTGCCGTTCAGCAGGCCTGCCTGGACCGGGGCCTGATCGTCGAACTGGGCGGCCGGCACTCCGCCGTCGTCCGGCTGCTACCACCCCTGACCCTCACCGACGAACAGGCCGACGCCGTCCTCGACCGCCTCGCCGACGCCATCGCCGCGGCGGTCCGCACCACCCCGGGGCCGACGGGCTCGTCCCCCACGACACTGCGAGGCACCACCCCATGAACGAACGCCCCGGACCCGACCAGGCCCAGCCCGGCGAGACCGTCTCCGACCGGCACCAGAGCGCCGCCACGATCGAGTCCGTACCGCGCCAGCAGCGGCGCGCCCCGGACGGCGGCTGTCACCAGCAGACCCACGAGGACCAGGACCAGGCCACCGCGCACGGCGCCCCCGGCCCCAACGACCGCATCCGGCACGGCGACCACGACCCGCTCGACCACCCCGATCCGGCGGTCGCCGCCGACGTCGCGGGCATCGAGCATCTGCTGCGCTGCTGGCTACGTGAGCGCGGCATCCAGCGCCCGGCCGGCGGACGGCTGCGCATCCCCCTCCACTCCGGCGCGGGCGCCCTGCACCTCCCCGTGCGCTACTGGTCACCCACCGGCTGGCACCGCCTGGGCGCCCCCACCCTCGAAGGCGCCCCGGCCGGCGCCGCCCCGCTCGATGCCGTCACCCTCGCCGCGCTGCTCCGCCGGGAGGCCGCGCACGACGGCGACCGGCGGGCCTCGGCCGGCGGCGAGCACCGGGTGGCGGACGCCGAGGGGAGCGCGGACCCGGACGGCGGGCCGCCGCAGACACCGGACGGCGACGGCGCCGAGCTCGTCGGCCGGGTCGCCAACTCCGTACGCAATGTCGCCACCTTCCTCGCCGACCGCCGCGCCCGGCCCGCCGACGAGCACGCCGCGCTCTTCCTCGAAGCCGAACAGTCCCTGCTCTTCGGCCACCCGCTGCACCCCACCCCGAAGAGCCGCGAGGGCCTTTCCGAAGCCGAAACCCGCGCCTACGCGCCCGAACTGCGCGGTGCCTTCCCGCTCCACTGGATGGCCGTGCACCGCTCCGCCGTCGTCGCCGACTCGGCCTGGACCGAGCGCGGCAGGCCCGTACCGGCCGCACAGCTCGCCGCGCGCCTGGCCGGGGACGGGCTCCAACTCCCCGACGGGACCGTGCCGTTGCCGCTGCACCCCTGGCAGGCCAGGGAACTCGCCGACCGGCCCGACATCGCCGCGCTGCGCGACGCCGGGCTGCTGTACGACCTGGGGGCGCACGGCCGCCCCTGGCACCCCACCTCCTCCGTCCGCACCGTCTACCGGCCCGGCGCGGAGGCCATGCTCAAACTCTCCCTCGGGCTGCGCATCACCAACTCCCGGCGGGAGAACCTCCGCAAGGAGCTGGTTCGTGGCGTCGAGGTGCACCGGCTGCTGCGCACCGGTCTCGCCGAGCAGTGGCAGGCCGTCCACCCCTGCTTCGACATCATCCGTGACCCGGCCTATCTCGCCGTCGACGGCCCCGACGGCGAGCCCGTCCGGGGCCTTGACGCGGTGATCCGCCACAACCCCTTCAGCACCACCGACGACGCCGTCTGCATCGCCGGGCTCACCTCCCCCCGGCCCTGGCCCGGCCGTGCGGGCGTACGTTCCCGCCTCCAAGACCTCATCGGCACTCTCGGCGCCCGCACCGGCCGTCCCCTGGGCGCGGTCGCCACCGAGTGGTTCCTGCGCTACCTCGAAGCGGTCGTCCGGCCCGTGCTGTGGCTCGACGGCACGGCCGGCGTCGCCCTGGAGGCGCATCAGCAGAACACCCTGGTGCTGCTGGATCCCGACGGCTGGCCGGTCGGCGGCCGCTACCGCGACAACCAGGGCTACTACTTCCGCGCCTCGCGCCGGGCCGAGCTGGAGCGGCGGCTGCCCGGCATCGGCACGGTCAGCGACACCTTCGTCCCCGACGACGTCACCGACGAACGCTTCGCCTACTACCTCGGCATCAACAACGTCCTCGGCCTCATCGGGGCGTTCGGCGCCCAGCGCCTGGTGCACGAGGAGGTCCTGCTCGCCGCCTTCCGGCGGTTCCTTGCCGACGCCGCGGCGGCCCCCCACGCACACCGCTCGCCGCTTCCCGGGCAGTTGCTCGCCGCCCGCACCCTGCGCTGCAAGGCCAATCTCGCGACCCGGCTGCACGGCCTGGACGAACTCGTCGGCCCGGTGGAGACCCAGTCCGTCTACGTCACCCTGGCCAACCCCCTCGCCCCGTAAGGCGCGCCCCGCTTCCGGGCCGGTCCCCAGGGAACGGCCCGGCCGCCCGCCCCAGTCCCCGACCGCAGAGTCCCGCACCCCGTCCCCGGCGCCGGTCCGCCGCGACCCACACGGCCACGCGGCTTCCGGCCCTGAGAGGAGAGCGTCGCCGTGCCAGCCACCGAACCCGGCCTCAGCGCCGGCTCCGACGACACCCTCGACCGTCGGCTCCCACCGGAAGTCGGCGCGCGGCCGGCCGGCGGACCGGCTGCCGGCCCGCTGCTGGACAACCTGGCGGGCTGGGGCGCCGCCGACACCCCCGTCGGACCGTTCGCACTCGTCCCCGTCCGGCCGGACCGCGATCTCGGCCGGATCACCGCCTGGATGAACGATCCGGCCGTCGCCGCCTTCTGGGAGCTGGCCGGTCCGCCCGCCACCACCGAGGCCCATCTGCGCGGCCAGCTCGACGGCGACGGCCGGAGTGTGCCGTGCCTGGGTGTCCTGGCCGGCGTCCCGATGAGCTACTGGGAGATCTACCGCTCCGATCTGGACCCCCTCGCGCACCACTACCCGGCCCGTCCCCAGGACACCGGGATCCACCTCCTCATCGGCCGCGACACCGACCGCGGCCGCGGTCTCGGCAGCACCCTGCTGCGCGCCGCCGCCGATCTCGTCCTCGACCGCCGCCCGCACTGCACGCGGGTCGTCGCCGAGCCCGATCTGCGCAACACGGCCTCCGTCGCGGCGTTCCTGACCGCGGGCTTCCGCTTCTTCGGCGAGGTCGAACTGCCGGAGAAGCGCGCGGCGTTGATGGTCCGCGACCGCGCCCACCGCCATCTGCTCTGACGCCGGGGCCGTCCGTCGCCGGTCCCGGTCCGGTCCGCCGTCCACCCCGCCGCTCCGGTTGTCCCCCCGCCGTGCCGGGGCGGTCCCGCTTCGAGGAGTCCCGCCTTGCCTCCTGAGCCCCAGCCTTCGCACAGCGCCTGGCAGCACGCCGCGCGCCGCCTGTTCGCCAAGACCCTGGCGGAGTTCGCGTACGAGGAAGTCCTCACGCCCCAGCCCGACGGCACCGCCCCCGACGGCACCCCGCAGTACCGCCTGCCGGTCGGCGACGCGCTCGTCTACCGCTTCCGCGCCCGCCGCGGCGCCTACGGGCACTGGCGCATCGACCCCGACTCGATCACCCCCGACGCCGACCCCCTGCACTTCCTCACCCAGGCCCACGACACCGTCCTGGGCCTGTCCGGCGACACCACCGGCCACCTCATCCGCGAACTGACCGCCACCCTCGCCGCCGACACCCGCCTCGACGCCACCGCGCTCAGCGCCGCCGACCTCGCCGACCTCGACTACGCCACGCTCGAAGGCCACCAGACCGGCCACCCCTGGCTCGTCGCGAACAAGGGCCGGCTGGGCTTCTCCGCCGCCGACGCGGCGACCTGGGCCCCCGAGGCCCGCACCGCCCGGCGTCTGCCCTGGCTCGCCGCGCACCACCGCATCGCCCACTACCGCGGTATCCCCACCCTGGCCACCCCCGACCGTCTCTACGGCGAGGAGCTGGCCCCCGCCACCCGTCATGCCTTCGCCCGCACCATCGCCGACCAGGGCCAGGACCCCGCCGACTACCTCTATCTCCCCGTGCACCCCTGGCAATGGGACGAGACCGTCGCCCCGCTCTTCGCACCACAACTCGCGGACAGATCCATCATCGCGCTGCCCACTGACAATGACCTCCGCCTGCCGCAGCAGTCGATCCGTACCTTCCTCAACCTCAGCCGGCCCGAGGCCCGTACGGTCAAACTTCCGCTGTCCATCCTCAACACCCTGGTCTGGCGCGGGCTGCCCACCGAGCGCACCCTCGCCGCGCCCGCCGTCACCCGCTGGGTCCACGGCCTGCGGGACGCCGACCCCTATCTGCGCGACGAGACCCGGGTGATCCTGCTCGGCGAGACCGCCTCGGTCACCGTCGAGCACCCCCTCTACGACCGGCTGCCGGGCGTCCCGTACCAGTTCAAGGAGCTGTTGGGCTGCATCTGGCGCGAGCCGGTCGGCCCGCACCTCGACCCGGGGGAACGCGCCCGCACGCTGGCTGCGCTGCTGAAGACCGACCCCCAGGGCCGGGCGCTGACCGCGGAGCTGGTGCACCGCTCGGGCCTGGCCCCGCACGACTGGCTGGCCCGGCTGTTCGCCGCCCTGCTGCCGCCCCTGTTGCACTTCCTCTACCGGTACGGCACGGTCTTCTCCCCGCACGGCGAGAACGCCATCGTGGTCTTCGACGGGCACGACGTCCCCACCCGCCTCGCGGTCAAGGACTTCGTCGACGACGTCAACACCAGCGCCGAGCCGCTCCCGGAGCACGAGGGCATGCCGGACGATGTCCGCACGGTGCTGCTGACCGAACCGCCCGCCTTCCTGACCCAGTTCATCCACTCCGGGCTGTTCGTCGGCGTCTTCCGCTACCTCGCGCCGCTGTGCGCCGACCAACTCGGCGTTCCCGAGGACGAGTTCTGGTCACTCGTACGGGCGGAGATCCTGCGCCACCACGAACGTTTCCCCGCCCTGAAGGAACGGTTCCACACCTTCGATCTGCTCACCCCGCGGATCGGGCGGCTCTGCCTGAACCGCAACCGTCTGCATGTGGACGGTTACCGCGACCGCCCGGAGCGCCCGCACGCCGTCGTGCACGGCACCGTCCCCAACCCCCTGCATTCGCCGTGACCGCCGCGGCTGTCAGTGGTCCCGCGTAGGCTTGCCACGCTATGACGAAGCCCTCCCTCCCCGATCTGCTCCATGCCGCCGTCACCGCCGTCGGCGGCACCGAGCGCCCCGGCCAGGTGGCGATGGCCGAGGCCGTCGCCGAGGCCGTGGACGAAAATTCCCACCTGCTCGTCCAGGCCGGCACCGGCACCGGAAAGTCCCTCGGCTATCTGGTGCCGGCGCTCGCCCACGGCGAGAGAGTGGTCGTCGCCACGGCCACCCTCGCGCTTCAGCGCCAGCTGGTGGAGCGCGACCTCCCGCGCACGGTCGACGCGCTGCATCCGCTGCTGCGCCGCCGCCCGGAGTTCGCCATGCTCAAGGGCCGCTCCAACTACCTGTGCCTGCATCGCCTCCATGAGGGCGTACCACAGGAAGAGGAGGACGGCCTCTTCGACGTGTTCGAGCAGGCGACGCCGACCAGCAAGCTCGGCAAGGACCTGCTGCGGCTGCGCGACTGGGCGGACGAGACCGAGACCGGCGACCGCGACGCCCTGAGCCCCGGGGTCTCCGACCGTGCCTGGGGGCAGGTCTCGGTCTCCTCCCGGGAGTGCCTGGGCGCCTCGAAGTGCGCGTACGGCGCGGAGTGCTTCGCGGAGGCCGCCAGGGAGCGCGCCAAGCTCGCCGACGTGGTGATCACCAACCATGCGCTGCTGGCAATCGACGCGATCGAGGGCGCACCGGTGCTCCCGCAGCACGAGGTCCTGATCGTCGACGAGGCCCATGAGCTGGTCTCCCGGGTCACCGGCGTCGCCACCGGCGAGCTCACCCCCGGCCAGGTCAACCGCGCCGTGCGGCGCGCCGCCAAGCTCGTCAACGAAAAGGCCGCCGACCAGCTCCAGACCGCAGCCGAGACCTTCGAGCGCCTGATGGAGCTGGCGCTGCCCGGCCGCCTGGAAGAGATCCCCGAAGACCTCGGCTACTGCCTGCTGGCGCTGCGGGACGCCGCCCGCACTGTCATCTCGGCGCTCGGCTCGACCCGCGACAAGTCGGTCCAGGACGAGGACGCGGTCCGCAAGCAGGCCCTCGCCTCGGTGGAGAACGTCCATGCGGTGGCCGAGCGCATCGCCAACGGCTCCGAGTACGACGTGGTCTGGTACGAACGCCATGACCGCTTCGGCGCCTCTCTCCGGGTGGCCCCGCTCTCGGTCTCCGGCCTGCTGCGCGAGAAGCTCTTCGACGACCGCTCCGTCGTCCTCACCTCCGCCACCCTCAAGCTGGGCGGCGACTTCAACGGCGTCGCGGCCTCGCTGGGCCTGGCACCGGAGGGCACCGAGGGCGATCGACGCAGCGAGCGCGAAGCGCTCTCCGGCCGGGGCGGTGGCGGGCGACGGGAGGGCCAGCCGCCGTGGAAGGGGCTGGACGTCGGCTCCCCGTTCGACTACTCGAAGCAGGGGATCCTCTACGTCGCCAAGCACCTTGCCCAGCCCGGCCGCGAGGGCAGCCGCAGCGACATGCTGGATGAGCTCGCCGAACTGATCGAGGCGGCCGGCGGTCGCACGCTCGGCCTCTTCTCCTCCATGCGCGCCGCCCAGGCCGCCGCGGAGGCGCTGCGCGGCCGGCTGGACATGCCGATCCTCCTCCAGGGCGAGGAGACCCTGGGCGAGCTGATCCGCACCTTCGCCGACGACGCCGCCACCTGTCTGTTCGGCACCCTCTCCCTCTGGCAGGGCGTCGATGTGCCGGGCCCGAACTGTCAGCTGGTGGTGATGGACCGGGTGCCGTTCCCGCGCCCGGACGATCCGCTGATGAGCGCCCGCCAGAAGGCCGTGGAGGAGGCCGGCGGCAATGGCTTCATGGCCGTCGCGGCGACCCATGCGGCGCTGCTGATGGCCCAGGGCGCAGGGCGTCTGGTCCGTGCCACCGGAGACCGCGGTGTGGTCGCCGTACTGGACCCGAGGGTCGAGCGGGCCCGCTACGGCTCGTTCCTGCGCAAGTCCATGCCGGAGTTCTGGTACACCACGGACCGCAATCAGGTCCGCCGTTCGCTGGCGTCCATCGACGCGGCGGCGAAGGCGGCGGAGAAGTAGCCCGGGTACGGGCCGGGGAGGGTCCGTACACATGGCAGGGCTCCGGGACCGGCGCAGTGGTCCCGGAGCCCGGTCGTGAGGGGTGGGTCAGACCCGCCGCAGCACCGCGACCACCTTGCCGAGGATGGTCGCCTCGTCGCCGGGGATCGGCTGGTACGCGGAGTTGTGCGGCAGCAGCCACACATGGCCGTCCTCGCGCTTGAAGCGCTTGACGGTGGCTTCGCCGTCGAGCATCGCGGCGACGATGTCGCCGTTCTCGGCGACCGGCTGACGGCGGACCGTGACCCAGTCGCCGTCGCAGATCGCGGCTTCGATCATGGAGTCGCCGACGACCTTCAGCACGAACAGTTCGCCGTCACCGACGAGCTGGCGGGGGAGTGGGAAGACATCCTCGACCGACTCCTCCGCGAGGATCGGGCCACCGGCGGCGATCCGGCCGACCAGCGGGACGTAGGACGCGGCGGGCTTGCCTGCGGTCTCCGTCGCCGCGGTCGTGGGCTGGTCGGAGCCGCGGACCTCGTACGCCCGGGGGCGGTGCGGGTCGCGGCGCAGGAAGCCCTTGCGTTCGAGCGCCATGAGCTGGTGGGCGACCGACGAGGTGCTGGACAGTCCGACCGCCTGGCCGATCTCCCGCATGGACGGCGGGTATCCACGCCGCTGCACCGAATCCCGGATCACCTCGATCACCCTGCGCTGGCGGTCGGTGAGCCCCGAGCTGTCGGCGCGGATCCCTGGTGGCCGACCGGGCAGCGAGCGGGCGGGCTTCTGCTCTTCGGAGTCCAACGTGGCGTCGTCCATCGGCTGCCGGTGTGCCTGTTGCGGATGCTCGAAGCGGCTCTGGGAGTGGCTTTGTGCGGTGATGGTCGCGCTGTCTGCGGTGGTGGTCACGTCGGCCCCTCTCGAAATGTTCTCCCTAGTTAGCCAACGGTAGTTGCTTTCGAAAGGTTGCGCCAAACACACGTTCGAGTGAAATATTCAGCGATTGGCTGACCCGATCAAGCTGCTGGGTGTATGGCGCACGAGCCCCGGAGCCTTCAACGCCGCCGGCGCCCGGGTTTGCCGGCCGGTTCGCGGGTCCGGTCATCGACGCGCCGGGGGCTGGTGACCCGGCCGCCGCGCCACGACCGATTCTGTCACCCCCGCCCCGCCGCGCCCCCTGCCGGGTGGCTTCCCGTACCCTCATGGGCGACCGCCCGGCCTGCCTCCACCGCGACACGCGGTAGGCGGATGTAAGCAGGCCGACACCACATCTAGTGGTTATATGCGTTCGGCCACCCAGAAGTTGTGGTGCCTGGTCCTCCGCGGCCCCGGGATCGCCTATGCTGGTGCCTGCTCCGAAGGGCCCGTACGGACCGGCCGGAGGCTATTCGCGGTACGCCGGGACCGATGGCGTACGTACGTCCGTATAACGAGGGTGAGGAGGGTGAGCCATGCACTGCCCCTTCTGTAGGCACCCCGACAGTCGGGTCGTCGACAGCCGGACGACCGACGACGGGACGGCGATCCGCCGGCGCCGCCAGTGCCCCGACTGCTCCCGCCGTTTCACGACGATCGAGACGGCGTCGCTGATGGTGATCAAGCGGAGCGGGGTCACCGAGCCCTTCAGCCGCAACAAGGTCATCGCGGGAGTGCGCAAGGCGTGCCAGGGCCGGCCGGTCACCGAGGACGCCCTTGCCAAGCTCGGCCAGCGGGTCGAGGAGGCGGTGCGCGCCACGGGGAGCGCCGAACTGTCCACCCATGACGTGGGGCTCGCCATACTGGGCCCGCTGCAGGAACTCGACCTCGTCGCGTATCTGCGGTTCGCGTCCGTCTACCGGGCATTCGATTCGCTCGAGGACTTCGAGGCGGCCATCGCCGAGCTGCGGGAGCAGCGCGAGCAGCGGCCGCCCGGGCCGGAGTGCGGGGCCGACGGGGAGGTCGGCGGCGCGGCCGTTCCCGTGCCCGCCACCGCCGCCGACTGAGCTCGGCGCGCATCCAGGACCTGTACCGGGGCGAGAGCAGGGCGTCCCGGTCACAGAAAGACAAACACCGTGCCACGGAATGCGTGCGCACATATGGGCGTTTGCCCGTATACAGGGAGGCGGAATGACAGAGACGACGAGCGGCCCGGCACGAGGCTCCCGCGCCAAGGGCAGCAAGGCGAGCAAGGGTCTGCGTATCGAGCGCATTCACACCACACCCGGCGTGCACCCGTACGACGAGGTGGAGTGGGCGCGCCGTGACGTCGTCATGACCAACTGGCGCGACGGCTCGGTCAACTTCGAGCAGCGTGGCGTCGAGTTCCCCGACTTCTGGTCGGTGAACGCGGTCAACATCGTCACGAGCAAGTACTTCCGCGGCGCGGTGGGTTCCCCGACCCGGGAGTCGAGCCTCAAGCAGCTCATCGACCGTGTGGTCAAGACGTACCGCAAGAGCGGCGAGGAGAACGGTTACTTCGCCTCCCCGGCGGACGCCGAGATCTTCGAGCACGAGCTCGCGTACGCCCTGCTGCACCAGATCTTCAGCTTCAACTCGCCGGTGTGGTTCAACGTCGGCACCCAGCAGCCGCAGCAGGTCAGCGCCTGCTTCATCCTCTCCGTGGACGACTCCATGGAGTCGATCCTGGACTGGTACAAGGAAGAGGGGATGATCTTCAAGGGCGGCTCCGGCGCCGGCCTGAACCTCTCCCGTATCCGCTCCTCCAAGGAGCTGCTCTCCTCCGGTGGCAACGCCTCCGGTCCGGTCTCCTTCATGCGCGGCGCCGACGCGTCCGCCGGAACGATCAAGTCGGGCGGCGCCACCCGCCGTGCGGCCAAGATGGTCGTCCTGGACGTCGACCACCCGGACGTCGAGGCCTTCATCGAGACCAAGGTGAAGGAGGAGGAGAAGATCCGCGCGCTGCGCGACGCGGGCTTCGACATGGACCTGGGCGGCGACGACATCACGTCCGTCCAGTACCAGAACGCCAACAACTCGGTCCGGGTCAACGACGAGTTCATGAAGGCCGTCGAGACCGGCTCGAAGTTCGGGCTGCGCGGCCGGATGACCGGCGAGGTCATCGAGGAGGTCGACGCCAAGGGCCTGTTCCGCAAGATGGCGGAGGCCGCCTGGGCGTGCGCCGACCCCGGCATCCAGTACGACGACACCATCAACCACTGGCACACCTCGCCGGAGACCGGCCGGATCACCGCGTCGAACCCGTGCAGCGAGTACATGCACCTGGACAACTCCTCGTGCAACCTCGCCTCGCTCAACCTGCTGAAGTTCCTGCGCGACGACGACCTGGGCAACCAGTCCTTCGACGCCGAGCGCTTCGCCAAGGTCGTCGAGCTGGTCATCACCGCGATGGACATCTCCATCTGCTTCGCCGACTTCCCCACCCAGAAGATCGGCGAGACCACCCGCGCCTACCGCCAGCTGGGCATCGGCTACGCCAACCTCGGCGCCCTGCTGATGGCCACCGGCCACGCCTACGACTCCGACGGCGGCCGCGCGCTCGCCGGTGCCATCACCTCCCTGATGACCGGCACCTCCTACAAGCGCTCCGCCGAACTGGCCGCGGTCGTCGGCCCGTACGATGGCTACGCCCGTAATGCCGACGCCCACAAGCGCGTCATGAAGCAGCACTCCGACGCCAACGGTGTCGCCAAGCGCATGGACGATCTGGACACCCCGGTCTGGGCCGCGGCCACCGAGGCCTGGCAGGACGTGCTGCGCCTCGGCGAGAAGAACGGCTTCCGCAACGCCCAGGCCTCCGTGCTGGCCCCCACCGGCACCATCGGCCTGATGATGGACTGCGACACCACGGGCGTCGAGCCGGACCTGGCGCTGGTCAAGTTCAAGAAGCTGGTCGGCGGCGGCTCCATGCAGATCGTGAACAACACGGTCCCCAAGGCGCTCAAGCGGCTCGGCTACCAGCCCGAGCAGGTCGAGGCGATCGTCGCCCACATCGCCGACCACGGCAATGTCGTCGACGCCCCCGGCCTCAAGCCGCAGCACTACGAGGTCTTCGACTGCGCCATGGGCGAGCGCTCCATCTCCCCGATGGGGCACGTCCGGATGATGGCCGCGGCGCAGCCCTTCCTCTCCGGTGCGATCTCCAAGACGGTCAACGTCCCGGAGTCGGCCACGGTCGAGGAGATCGAGGACGTCTACTTCCAGGGCTGGAAGCTCGGCCTGAAGGCGCTGGCGATCTACCGCGACAACTGCAAGGTCGGGCAGCCGCTGTCCGCCAAGAAGAAGGAGGCGGAGAAGAAGACCGAGGCCGAGCCGGCCGCAGAGAAGAAGGTCGTCGAGTACCGCCCGGTGCGCAAGCGCCTCCCCAAGGGCCGTCCCGGGATCACCACCTCCTTCACGGTCGGCGGCGCCGAGGGCTACATGACCGCCAACTCCTACCCGGACGACGGTCTCGGTGAGGTCTTCCTGAAGATGTCCAAGCAGGGTTCGACCCTCGCGGGCATGATGGACGCCTTCTCCATCGCGGTCTCGGTGGGCCTCCAGTACGGCGTCCCGCTGGAGACCTACGTCTCGAAGTTCACCAACATGCGCTTCGAGCCGGCGGGTATGACCGACGACCCGGACGTGCGGATGGCGCAGTCGATCGTCGACTACATCTTCCGCCGCTTGGCGCTGGACTTCCTGCCGTTCGAGACCCGCTCGGCGCTCGGCATCCACTCCGTCGAGGAGCGTCAGCGCCACCTGGAGACCGGCTCGTACGAGCCCTCCGAGGAGGAGCTCGATGTCGAGGGCCTGGCCCAGTCGGCGCCGCGCCAGACGGACGCCCCGGCGGTGAAGATCGTCGAGGAGACCGCCGCCCCGGCTCCCAAGGAGGCGCACACCAACGCCGAACTGGTCGAAATGCAGCTGGGCATCAACGCCGACGCCCCGCTGTGCTTCTCCTGCGGCACGAAGATGCAGCGCGCCGGCAGCTGCTACCTGTGCGAGGGCTGCGGCTCGACCAGCGGGTGCAGCTGAGCCAAGCACGCCGGCCGGGAGTGAATGACCCGGCCAGGGCGGTGGGACCGGTCAGCCGGTGCCACCGCCCTCGGTGGTTCCTCAGCGGATGATGGGGACCGGTGCGGAGCCGGTCCCCTTCGTCATGTCCGGGGGCGCTACGGCCTCCGTATGCGGGGCGCCTTCCGTGTGCTCCTCACGGGAGGCCGTCCGTGGGCGGGTGACCATGTAGAGGAGTGCGGCGCCCAGTTGGAGGGCGGCGATGGCGAGCAGCAACAGGGGCGGCGGCAGTGCGGCGGCCGAACCGACGAGGGCGGCTCCGCCGGCCGCCGCGGTGATCTTCAGTCCCGCTCCCATGGTGAAGACCTGCGCCCGGGTACCCGGTGGCGCATGCGCGGCCCGGATGCGGAAGGTCGCGGTCAGCAGCGGACCGTCGCACCCGCCCGCCAGGACGAACAGCGCCGCGCCCACCGCCGGCGAGGGAACGAGCGCGGCACCGGCCAGCGCGAGACCGGTGCCGCACAGCGAGAGCGTGGCCAGCCGTTGATCCGAGAGGGACGGCCGCCAACGGGCCACCGCCAGTGAGCCCATGAGCGCCCCGACGGCGAACGCGGTCATCAGGGCGCCGCCCGCTCCCGGGTGGCCACGGTGGGCGGCGAGCAGCACCGCGGTGGTGGTCAGACCGCCGATACCGCCGAAGGCCAGACAGGTGGCCGCGGTGATCGCCCGCAGTTCACGGGTGCGCCAGACGGCCGCCAGCCCCGCTGCCAGGTCGGCGCGCAGCGTGCCGCCACCCGAAGGCTCCGGCCCGCGCCCGTACGGCAGTCCGGCCGCCAGCGTCGCCGCGAGGGCCGCCGCTCCGCCGAGGAGCAGCATCGCCGTACCCGGCGACGCCCATGCGGCCGCCGCACCGACCACCGCGGGGCCGGCCACCGAGGCGGCGTTGTGGACCGCCGCATCCAGCGCATACGCCCGGTCCCGCCGCGCGCCCGGCGGCAGCAGTACGGCGATCAGGCTGGACAGCCCGCCGGAGACGACCGGTCCGCATGCGCCACCGGCGACGGCCACGGTGAGCGCCACCGGCTCGGGGCCTCTTCCCACGAGCAACGAGAGCGCCACGATGGCGGCAGCGAAACCGCCCAGTGCACCCAGGTAGCACAGCCGCGGGTGCCGCATACGGGTGGCGAGGGCGCCCACCAGGGGCGCGGCGCACACATGCGGTGCCATCCAGGCGGTGAGCACAAAGGCGCCCTCGGCTGCGCTCCCGGCGCGCTGGAGGGCCAGCAGTGCGACCGCGACGGCCATGCCCTCCTCCGCCAGGCGGGCGCAGAAGGCGGTGGCCAGGTAGAGGCGTAATCCTGATCGCGGTCCAGAGGCGGCGGGGCTCCGGGGCATGCGCGTCTCCAGGTGTGGCGTGGCCGAGCCGCTGTGGCGCCCTGCGCTGTGCGCCCGCCGGAGCTCAGCGCGTGGCGATGTAACGGCATTCTTAGTCAAGACGTTACCCTGGCGGGACGGAGCCCGACTACGGGTAGGCGCAGTACGGTTCAGGGCGGCGGAGCACGGGAGCGGGGCAGCCATGAAGGGCGATGCGGAGATGCGGCAGGGCTTCCGGCCCGCCGAGCGGCTGATCGACCTCACCAATGCGGTACGCGCGGACCCGGACCTCTCCAGGGACGCGCTGGCCGAGCTGCTCGGGCAGCACGGGGAGAGTCCGGCCAATCTCACCGAGCGGGCGTTCTCGGGGCGCGACGCCGAGGAGCTGCGGGCGGCCGCTGCCCGCCTGGACGCCCTCCTCACCGAGTCCGACACCGACCGCGCCGCCCACGCCCTCAATGCGCTGCTGGCCGAATGCGGTGCCCGCCCGCGCCTCTCCCGGCACGGCGGGCACCCATGGCATCTGCATATCGACCGCGGTGACGACGCGAGCTGGGCGGAGTGGTTCCTCGCCGCGAGCGCTCTGGCGCTGGCCCAGATTCTCAGCGAATACGGTCGGGTCCCCTGGGGGGAGTGTGCGTCCGCCCGATGCAACAGGCTCTATCTGGGCACCGGTCCGGGGAGCGCCCGCCGGTACTGCTCGCCCGCCTGCGCCTCACGGGAGCGGGTCGCGGCGCATCGCCGCCGTAAGAGGGCAGGCGGGTAGCGGAGGGCGACGCCGGGAGTCCGTCGAGAATGTGCCGAACGGCCCCGAGGCCGAACTCCCGACGCGGCCCTGTCTCGCGGGACGGGCGGCTAGCGGCCCATCTCCCGCGCGAACACATCCGGGTCGGCGTCAAAGCCCCGCAGTGCCGCCTGGAACCGCCAGATGCCCGCCTCGTCCCGGCTGAATTCGGCGACCGTGGCGGCGGTGGACCCCGCCACTTCGGCGAAGTCGTTCGACGTCAGCTCGGTGTACCCCTCCCGGATCCGTACGGCCGTGTTCTCCACATCGCCGAAAAGCTTGCGGCCCTCGCCCTGTTGGATGGCGACCCCGACGAGAACCCGGGTATAGGTTTCGGACAGCCGGTCCAGTTCCAGCGTCATGATCTCGTCGAAGCCGAACCCCTGGCCGGTGCGGCTGTCCCGGTTGAGGGTGATGGTCCCGTCGGGTGACCGGCTGTCGAAGTGCACCAGATAGGCGGGATCGCCGTGCGGCGCATCGGCCGTATAGGTCGCCGCGATGATGTCGAGGTCATTGTCCGGCGTGCCGATGGGGCTGGGGTCCCACTTGAGCGTCACCTCGACCTTTTCGATCCCTTTGTTGAGCGTGCTCACCGGGCTTCCTTCCTTCATCTCCCGGAATGCGGCCCGCTCCACGCGCGGGTGCGGACAACTCCCCAGGGCTTCCCGTTGGCTGACCATCGTGCCACGCCGGGCGCCTGTGGGGCGGGGTGAACTGCTGCTGGTCAGAAGGGGATTGAGGCCTCGCCGGTGGCTGAAAAGTGCCCTTGGGGGGCAGGGGGAATCAGGGGTGGTCAGGGGCGCCTGGGTGGCTGGCCTGCGGGGCCGCTTCAAGAAGCCCGCTCTTCCCAGAGGCGGTTGAGGTGTCCGTCGAGCACGTCCAGTGCCTCGGTGGGGGAGAGGTGGCCGATCAGAACATGGGTGGTCAGGCCGTCGGCAAGTGCGAGGAGGGTGCGGGCCGCTCGTTCCGGGGTGGTGGTGTGGCAGGCCTCGGTGATCAGCTGGGTGAACATCGTGTGCAGGCCGGCGTAGTTGGTGCGCAGGATTTCGGCCAGTGAGGGGCTGACCGCGGCCTGTGCGACAAAGGCCAGCCAGACCCGGGCCTCGGCGCGCTGCTCCTCCTGGAGCAGCGCGACCTCGGTCGCGGCATGCCCCAGCGCCGTACGTGCGGACTGGGCCGGCGAGGCGGTGAGCCGGGCCGACGCCCGCGCCGCGATCCGTGCACCGATATGGCGGAGCGCGAAGACCAGCATCTCCTCCTTGGTGCCGAAGCAGCGCTGCACCGCCCCCATGGACACCTCCGCGCGGGCCGCGACATCGCGGAGCGTGACGCCCTCCAGCCCGCGCTCGTCGGCGAGTTGGCACACGGCCTCGGCGATCTGCCGTCGTCGGCCCTCGTGGTCCACGTGCTTGGGCATGCGGTGCGCTCCGGTTTATTCGATGCGTGCGTATCGGTACAAGGTTACGATGCTCAATCGATGCAGGTGCATCGGAACGTTCGTGCCACGAGAAGTGCGTTCCGTGCACCCGGAGAAGGACGGCCCCTGCGTCAGGGCGGGGGCTTTCGGTTACATCGCGAAAAGGATGAGGCAATGCGCAACGCGCTCTGGAAGATGACGGGTCGGGCCCAGGCGAGGGCGGTGCGCGCCGGTGAGGTGTCGGCCGTGGAGCTGGTCGAGGCCCACCTGGAGCGGATCGCCGAGATCAACCCCGCCGTCAACGCCGTTACCCAGCTGCTCGCCGAGCGTGCGCGGGCCGATGCGGCGGAGGTCGACCGCGGGCGTGCGGCGGGTGCCGAACTGGGGCCGTTGGCCGGTGTGCCGTTCACCGTCAAGGAGACCACCGCTATCGAGGGTGTACCAACGACCTACGGCGCGAAGCGCTTTCGTGACTTCGTCGCGCGCTCCGATGCGCCCCCAGTGTCGCGGCTGCGGGCGGCCGGCGGCATCCCTATCGGGCACAGCAATATGCCGACGCTCATCCTGGCCGGTATCCATTCCCGCAGTGAGCTGTTCGGGGACACCGTCAACCCCTGGAGCGATGCGGTCACACCGGGCGGCTCCAGTGGTGGTGACGGCGCGGCGGTGGCCAGTGGGATGGCCGCACTGGGACTCGGTAACGACTCCGGAGGCTCGCTGCGCCTCCCGGCGTCCTTCTGTGGTGTCGCGGGACTGAAGCCCACCTACGGGCGGTTCGCCGCCGACCACCGCATAGGTCCGGACGATCCCTCCTTCGCGGCCCAGATCCTGGTGGTCGACGGCCCGTTGGCCCGTACGGTCGATGATCTCCGGCTCGCGTACGAGGTGCTGGCGGGGACCGATCCGCGGGACCCGAGGACGGTTCCGGCGCCGCTCAAGGGCGAGCCGCTGCCCCGCCCCCTCAAGGTGGCGCTGGTGACCGACCCCGGCGGGCACGGGGTGCACCCCGTGGTGCGCAAGGCCCTGGAGCGTGCCGCGGACGCACTGCGGGACGCCGGGTACGACGTCACCGAAGTGGGGGACGTGCCACGGCTGGACGAGACCCTGGACGCGTACCACCGGATCACGCTCACGGAGTTCGCCACCACCTGGCCGGTGGTCAAGCCGCTGCTCGGCGAGGACGGCCACCACTACATCGAGAGGGGGATGGCCAGGACCCGCCCCGTGGAGTTGGCGGAGTATCTGCGGCTGACCGGGGTGCGGATGAGCATCCAGCGGGACTGGGCGGCGTTCCTCGACGCGTATCCGCTGGTCCTGGGGCCGGTGTTCACCGATCCGCCGTTCGCGCCGGGGGAGGAGGCGCGCGATGCGGAGAGCTATCAGCGGGTGCAGAACGCCCTGCGGTTGTGCACGGCGACCAGCTTCGCCGGGCTGCCCGCCGTGGCCGTGCCCACCGGGGTGGTGGACGGGCTCCCGTACGGCGTGCAGTTGATCGGGCGCTCCTACCGGGAGGACTTGTGCCTGGAGGCGGCCGAGGCGGTGGAGCAGCGACTCGGTGTCCTCACGCCGGTCGACCCATGCCCGTAAGGAAGTTCGGGGTGGTCGGAGTGTGACGCGCAGTGATCCGGATTCGCGCCCGGGCCGTACGATGGCGCGGTGCTGGTCAAGTGGATTCGCCTCACCGTTGTGGACCGTCGAGGGTTCGAGCGGGGGCAGCGGAAATGGGCGGGGCTGCTGGGTGAGCCGGGGTTCCGGGGGCAGGGCGGCGGGTGGAGCCGGGGGCGCCCGGGCGTCGCGCACCTGGTTGCCTTCTGGGAGAGCCGGGCCTTCTACGACTCCTTCATGGCGCGCTCGCACGACCGGCTGGCGGCCTCCCAGGTCGGCACGTACAAGGACGCCCAAGTGCGGCTGTTCGAGCACGAGTTTGACGTGAAGGTCGGCTTCCGCCCGGTGTTCGGGGATGTCGATGTGCTGCGGCTGGCGCATTGCCAGGTGCGCCAGGACCGGGTGGATCACTTCATGCTGATGCAGGAGAAGGTCTGGAACCCGGCGATGGCGGGTTCACCGGGAATGCTGCGGGGGATGCTGGGGCGGGCTCCGGGGGAGGAGTTCCTGGTCCTTTCGATGTGGCAGTCGGCGGCCGAGCGGGGCAAGTACCGGCCCGAACGGGTGGAGCGGCTGGCGCTGCGGGCCCAGATAGCCGCGGATATCCAGGCGATCGCCGGAGACGTGGTGCAGCTCGAACCGTCCTGGACGGTGTGACGGCGCGGGAGCGGACTTCCGCTGTCAGGAGACCGCGGCGGTTTCCGTGCCGCTCGTGCCGCCGGCGGTGAACACCCCCGCGCGGGCGGCGGCCAGCGCTGCCGCCACGGCCTGGTCGGCCCGCGCCTCGTCGATCGGCTCCCGGGTGATGAACAGACGGAAGAAGAGCGGGGCGGAGACCGCGCGGACCAGCGCGCCCGCGTCCACGGCTCCTCCGGCCGGGGCGGAGCTGCCACTGCCCACCGGGGCGCCGGGGGACGCGTCCGGGCCTGCGGGCAGCTCCCCTCGCTGGACGGCGCGTTCGACGAGGGCCTCGCAGCGCGCGAACCGCTCGGCGTAGTACGCCCGCAGGGCTGTGGCCGCGCGCTCCGACTGGAAGGCGGCGGCGATCATCGCGGAGCCCGGGGCGGCCACCGCGGCGTCGGCGAAGGAGGTGACGACCTCGTGGGCGAGGGCGCGCAGATCGCCCTCCAGCGAGCCGGTGTCGGGCGGCAGCCAGCTGTCCTCGCCCGCCAGGTCCAGCGCGTCCGCCACCAGGCCTTCGACGTCCTTCCAGCGGCGGTAGAGCGTCGTCTTGTGCACGCCGGAGTGCTCGGCGACATATTCGACGGTCAGGCCGGGGTAGCCGTGCTCGCTCAGGCCGGCCAGCACGGCGTCGCGGACGGCGGCGCGGGTGCGGGCGGTGCGGCCGCCCGGCCGCCGGGTGCCGGGCGTGGCGGAATCGGCCTCACGCGCGCCGCCGTTGGCCTTCGCGCTCGCCTTCTCACCAGACAATTGCAACTCCTGTTGCGTTAGCAGTTGAGGTGTGTCATCCTCATCGTAATGCAACAGGGGTTGCATTTATCTCGGGGGAGGTTTGTTTGCCCACTCAGATCTCATTGCACGACATCAGCAAGTCCTACGCCGACCGCTTGCTGCTGGACGGCGTCTCACTGTCGATACGCCCCGGCGAACGCGTCGGCATCGTGGGGGAGAACGGCGCCGGTAAGTCGACACTGCTGCGCATCATGGCGGGCGTCGAGCGGCCCGACGACGGTCATGTGGTGCTGTGCGCCGACGGCGGCATCGGCTACCTCGGCCAGACCCCCGATCTCCCGCCGGAGCACACGGTCCAGGACGCGATCGACGCTGCCCTGGCGGACCTCAGGGAGATGGAGCGCCGGCTGCGGACGCTGGAGAGCGAGCTGGCGCAGGCGACGCCCGGCCGGCTCGCGGAGTACGGCGATCTGCTCACGCTCTTCGAGCTGCGCGGCGGCTATGAGGCCGACGCCCGTGTGGAGAAGGCGCTGTACGCCCTCGGCCTCGAACGGCTGGGGCGTGACCGGCGGCTCGGCAGCCTCTCCGGCGGCGAACAGGCTCGGCTGGGGCTCGCCTGTCTGATCTCCGCGGCACCCGAGGTCATGCTCCTGGACGAGCCCACCAACCACCTCGATGCGGCGGCCCTCGACTGGCTCGAGGACGCCCTGCTCGCCCACCGCGGAACGGTCCTCACCGTCTCGCACGACCGGCTCTTCCTCCAGCGGATCGCCACCGCGATCGTCGAGGTCGACGCCGACCGCCGGAGCATCGTCCGCTACGGCGAGGGGTACGCCACCTTCGTCGCCACCAAGGCCGCCGCCCGCCGCCGCTGGGAGCAGGACCACGCACGATGGTGCGAACAGATCGCGCAGCTCACCGACTTCGCGGTGGGCACGGCGCGCAGCGTGGCGCAGGGCCGGGCCATGAAGGACCGCAACAAAATGGCGTACGACCGGGACAAGGGCCGCGTCCAGGCATCCGTGGCCGGCAGGGTGCGCAACGCCCAGGAGCGGTTGCGCAGACTCCGGGAGAGCCCGGTCCCCCGGCCGCCCGAGCCGTTGCGCTTCCGGGCGGCGCCGGAGACCGGCGAGGCCGAGGGCACTCTCGTCCGGCTCGACGGAGTGCGTGTGGGAGACCGGCTCGCGGTGGACTCCCTCACCGTCGCCGCCGGTGAACGTCTGCTGATCCACGGCGCCAACGGGGCGGGCAAGAGCACACTGCTGCGGGTCCTGGCCGGCGTCACCGCACCGGAGCGCGGCACGGTACTGCGCCGGGGCAGGATCGGCTTCCTCCCTCAGGACATACCGGTCTCCCGTCCCGCTGAGCAGCTGCTGGCCGCGTTCCGCCCGGGCCTTACCGGCGACGAGGAAGAGCTGGCCGCCCTTCTGCTGTCATTCGGGCTGTTCCGCGAGCGCGACCTCCACGTGCCCGTCGGATCGCTCTCGGCCGGTCAGCGGCGCCGGCTCGCCCTGGCCCGGCTGCTGGCCCGCCCCGCCGATCTGCTGCTGCTCGACGAACCGACCAACCACCTGGCGCTCGGGCTCGTCGAAGAACTGGAAACGGCGCTGGCAGCGTGGCCCGGTGCGCTCGTCATGGTCTCCCACGACCGCCTGCTGCGCCGTCGCTTCGGCGGCCGCCCCTACGAGATACGCGACGGCCGCCCGGCTCTCGTCGCCCACTGAACAAGGCCGCAGGCCGGACCCTCACGTCCGCCCGGACCGCCGCCAGGAAGCCTTGTCCTCCTCCGGGGCGCCCCTGCGCGACTCGTCAGGGGGCGGAGCACCCAGGGGGCAAGGGCCAGGCCCCCACGCTCCGCGGCCGATCCGCCGGACAGGCCCTAGGCTGGCGGCATGGCTCGGCCCCGACGCATCGTTCTCATCCGCCATGGCGAATCGGAGGGGAACATCGACGACACCGTGTACGAGCGGGAACCCGATCATGCGCTTGCCCTCACGAAGGCCGGGCGGCGCCAGGCGGAGGAGGCGGGAGGCGCGCTGCGGGAGATGTTCGGGGACGAGCGGATCTCCGCCTATGTCTCGCCCTACCGCCGCACCCACCAGACCTTCCAGGAGCTCGGCCTGGACCCCCGCAAGGTCCGGGTCCGCGAGGAGCCCCGGCTGCGTGAGCAGGACTGGGGCAACTGGCAGGACCGCGACGACGTACGGCGGCAGAAGGCCTACCGCGACGCCTACGGCCACTTCTTCTACCGCTTCGCCCAGGGCGAGTCCGGCGCGGACGTCTACGACCGGGTCGGGGCGTTCCTGGAGAGCCTGTGGCGCAGCTTCGAGGACCCACAGCACCCGCCGAATGTCCTGATCGTCACGCACGGCCTCACCATGCGGCTGTTCTGTATGCGCTGGTTCCACTGGACGGGGCCGAATTCGAGTCGCTGTCCAACCCCGGCAACGCCGAGTGGCGCGCCCTGCTGCTGGGCCCGGACGGGCGCTACACCCTCGACCGGCCCTTCGAGCGCTGGTGTGTACCCGAGCCTTATGGCGTCACCGGTTAGAGTGCACAGCGATGACCCTCGACCATCGTGACGCAGACCGCTGTGCGCGGGCTCTGGCGAGCCTGCGCGGACTGTCCGTGGGCGATGCCCTCGGATCCCAGTTCTTCGTCCCCGCCAATTACCGCGCTCTCAAGCGCCGCGAGCTGCCGCCCACCCCCTGGCAGTGGACCGATGACACCGAGATGGCCTGCTCCGTCCTGGCCGTGCTCACCACCCACGACCGGATCGACCAGGACGCGCTGGCCCGCTCCTTCGCCGAGCACCACGACTTCGACCGCGGCTACGGTCCCGCCGTCAACCGCATGCTCCGGCTGATCCGCGAGGGCGGCGACTGGCGGGAGCTGGCGTCCGCGCTCTTCAACGGCCAAGGTTCCTGGGGCAACGGCGCCGCCATGCGCATCGCCCCCCTCGGCGCCTGGTATGCCGACGACCCCGAGCAGGCCACCCATCAGGCGGAGATCTCCGCCTACACCACCCACCAGCACCGCGAGGCCGTCGTCGGCGCCATGGCCGTGGCCGCCGCGGCCGCCCTGGTGGCCGACCCGACCCGCGAGACCGGCCCCGAGCAGCTGCTCGACGGCGTCCTGGAGCTGATCCCGCGCAGCGCCGTACAAGCCGGTCTGCGCCGGGCCCGCGACATGCTCGACTACGCCGACTCCGGCACCGTCGCCGCCGTCCTGGGCTGCGGACGGCGCACCAGCGCCCATGACACCGTGCCCTTCACCCTCTGGGCCGCGGCCCGGCACCTGGGCAACTACGAGCGGGCGTTCTGGACCACCGTGCAGGCCGGCGGTGATGTCGACACCACCTGCGCGATCGTCGGCGGCATCGTCGCCGCCGGCACTGCCGGCGCCCCGCCCGAGGCCTGGCTGGCGGGCACCGAGCCGCTGCCGTCCTGGGCCCCCACCCGTGCCGACTGACGCGCCGCACCACCGCGCCGCCGCGCTCGTCCGCCCCGTCACGAGCTGACTTTTCCGCCTCCGCTCCCGCACGCGCCCATGCCGCCAACGGGCGGAGCGGCACTGCCACTTCGCCCCTGCATGGCGCTCACGGGACCGGCGCAGACAGTGGCGGGCGTGTGTCGTCGGCTGCCTGCCCTCCCCTCCGCGTACCGGCCGGTAGCCTCGCCGCCCGGCCTCGCCCGGACCGTCTCGCGCAGGGAATGTCCCCAGGTTCGGATCCGATGCGGACGGCTGAACCGAATAGGCGTAATCTGGCTGCGCCATGCCGTACGAGCCCCCCACCCATTCCGTCGAGCGATCGTTGCGCGCCACTACGGGCGCCAAGATCGTTGCAGGGATCGACGAGGTCGGACGCGGAGCCTGGGCCGGCCCGGTCAGCGTCTGTGCCGCCATCACCGGTCTGCGCAGGCCGCCCGACGGACTCACCGATTCCAAGCTGCTGACTCAGAAGCGCCGCACCGAACTGTGCGAAGTGCTCGGCACCTGGGTCACGTCGTACGCCCTCGGGCATTCCTCTCCGGAGGAGATCGACGAGCTGGGCATGACCGCGGCGCTGCGGCTCGCGGCCGTACGCGCGCTGGACGCGCTGCCGGTCCGGCCGGACGCGGTCATTCTCGACGGCAAGCACGACTACCTGGGCACGCCATGGCGGGTCCGCACGGTCATCAAGGGCGACCAGTCCTGCATCGCGGTCGCCGCCGCGTCCGTGATCGCCAAGGTGCGACGCGACGCGATGATGGCCGAAATGGGCCTGGAATACGCCAAGTTCGACTTCGCGGCCAACGCCGGCTACCCCTCGCCGACCCATCGCATCGCCCTGGAGGAGTACGGTCCCACGCCGCACCACCGGCTGTCGTGGTCCTACATGGACGCCCTGCCCCGGTGGCGGCATCTGAAGAAGGTACGCATCACCCCGGAAGCAGCCGCTCTGGAAGCCGGTGGCCAACTCGGCTTCGACTTCTGAGCGGTGCGGGCATCAATTCGGTACCCGATGACATGTCCCGCACCTATGTTTGATAGACATCGTCTTATGCCTCTCATCCCCGAGGAGCCTCAGATTCACGAGAGTGTCCCGGGTCCCCGCGCAACTCCGGCCGCCGGCCGTATCGCGTCGACCCCCCGTCCTGTTCCTGGCCCCGGTCCCCGCCCCGCGCCTCCGCGCGGTGCTCCCGCGGCCAGCGCCCGTCCGGGCAAGCCCGGACCTGCTGCCCCGCCGCGTGGGCCGGTCGCCGCTCCGCCGGCGCAGCGCACCGGCTCGTCGCAGCCCCCGGCCGGCAAGACCGGCACCGCGGGAGCGCAGCTCCAGCTGATCCCGGCACCCGTCGCCGGCGCCATCGACGCCGCCGACGAAGCCGTCGATCTGCTGCTGGACTCCGGGCGCGCCCCGGGCGACATCCTGGTGCTGACCACTGGTGATCCCCACCCGTGGGCCGCGCATGAGCTGTCCTTCGGCGAGGCGTCGTACTGGGCCCAACACGACGCCGCGGACGATGTGTTCTACGCGGACGCCGCTGCCGAGCGCGCCACCGGCCGGCCCGTCGTGGTCGTCGCCGTCAACGGCGGCACGGACGAGGTCACCGCGCAGGCGCTGCCCTCGGCGATGGCCCGCGCCGGAGCGCTGCTGATCGTCTGCGGCGACCCGCAGCGGATCAACACCGTTCTCGGCGCGAACGCCTGACCTGCGGCGCGCGGCAGCCCGTCGGCCCCAGGCCGCCGGGCTCGCCTGCCCTCCCGGCGGCGGGCCCTCGGCTCGGTCCGGTCAGCGTGCTGCCGTGTGCCGGTGGGCTTCCGGGGCGCCGCCGCCGGTGCTGCGAGGCACCGGCCGGGCCGGTGTGACGGCGGCGGCCATACGGGGGGAGTTCCGGCGCACCGCGGTCGTGCCGGGGGCGCCCGGACGAGCCGTCCCCGTACGGCGTCGTTCCGGGCCCTGACGGTCCGTAGGAACCGAGCCGGGACGGCGGCCCCCGCGGCCTTCTCCGAGCACCTGCCAGCGGTCCGGGGTCAGCGTGATGTACGCCCCGCAGCGCAGCCCGTGCAGCGTGCAGGCATCACGCAGGCCCCACATCCACGCGCCGTCGGCCTCCGTCCAACGGGGCTCGCCCTCACGGCAGTAGAGCAGCACAGCCGTGCGGACCGGGGCGCGCAGTCGCAGATCGTGCGGGATGACCCGGCGCAGATGCGTCAGCAGCGCATTGCGGTACTCCCAGCCGTCGGGAGCCGCCGCGGGCTCGGTGAACGACGCGCTGGCCGTCAGCCGCTCCAGCGGATCGAGGACCGCCACGATGGCCGTGGACGGCCCCGGCCGATGACGGTCGTACAGGCCGGCGACGACCTCACGGGGGTTGCGCAGCAACGGGATACCGGCGGAAGCCCATTCGGCGGGCTCCAGCATGCGGCCCAGTCGGGCGGCGGAATCGGCGGACGTAGGCGGGTGCGTATGCGGGGGCGGGGCGAAGCCGAAGGTCACATTCCTCCCTTCGTCTACGCGTCAGCGCGTCGGCCGTGACAGGGTGCGCCAGTGCACCAGGACATGGCCCTGCCTGACCACGATGGCCGGTACGGGGAATCACCTCCAATTCTCGCGGTCGCACTGGCATGCGGGCAACGAGCAATTTCCGCACTTGCCGGTAATCACCGCGTACATCGCAAATGTCCCTGCCCGTTGCGCCGGGAGCGCGCCATGGTGCCGCTAGGCCTGTACGGCGAGGACCAGCGGAAACACCCCCTCTGCACCTGCTTTGCGCAGCAGCCGGGCGGTCACTGCCAGCGTCCAGCCGGTGTCGGCGTAGTCGTCCACCAGCAGCACCGGGCCACCCGCCGACGCCAGGGCCTGCGCCAGCTCCGGCGGGACACCGAGCGAACTGTGCAGGTGCCGCAGCCGCTGGGCGCTGTTGCTGCGCGGAATCCGGCCCTCGGCACCGTCGTCCACGGAGGTCACCGTGCCCAGGAACGGCATCCGGCCGACCGCGGCGATCCGCTCGGCGAGCGACCGGATCAGCTGCGGGCGGCTGCGTGAGGAGAGACAGACCACGCCTACCGGGCGGGCCGGTGCGTCCGGCGCACCTGATGCCCAACCCCCGGGCCCCTTGGCCCAGTCGGCGAGCACCGTGACGACCGCGGACGCCACATCGTCGGGAATCGGGCCGTCCGGTGCCTGCGGCGCGAGCATCGGCCGCAGCCGATTGCCCCACCCGATGTCGGAGAGCCGTCCCAGCGCCCGGCCGGTCGATGCCAGCTCGCCCGCCGGGATGCGCCCCTTGAGGTCGACACCGACCGCCGGCAGCCCCGTCGGCCACATCCGCCGCGGCTCCACCTCCACCCCCGGGCGCCCCAGCTCACCGCGCGCCGCATCCAGCGAGGCGGCGGAGACCTCGGTGCTGAACCGCGCCCCGGCGCAGTTGTCGCAACGGCCGCACGCCACCGCCTCCTCGTCGTCCAGCTGCCGGCGCAGAAACTCCATCCGGCAGCCCGTCGTCGTGGCGTACTCCCGCATCGCCTGTTGTTCGGCCTCGCGCTGACGCGTCACCCAGGCATAACGCTCGGTGTCGTACGCCCACGGCCGGCCCGTTGCGATCCAGCCACCCTTGACGCGCTGCACCGCGCCGTCCACATCGAGCACCTTGAGCATGATCTCCAGGCGGGAACGGCGCAGTTCGACCTGCGGTTCCAGGGCCGGCAGCGACACCGGCCTTCCGGCGGCCGCCAGGACGTCCAGGGTCTCCCGCACCTGTGCCTCCGGAGGGAACGCCAGCGAGGCGAAGTACTTCCAGATCGCCTCGTCCTCACGGCCGGGCAGCAGCAGTACCTCGGCGTGCTTCACCCCACGGCCGGCCCGGCCCACCTGCTGGTAGTACGCGATGGGGGACGACGGCGAACCCAGGTGCACCACGAACCCCAGGTCGGGCTTGTCGAATCCCATGCCCAGTGCGGAGGTCGCCACCAGCGCCTTGACCCGGTTGGCGAGCAGATCCTCCTCGGCCTGCTGCCGGTCGGCGTTCTCCGTCTTGCCCGTGTACGAGGCCACCGTGTGGCCCCGGTGGCGCAGGAAGGCGGTGACCTCCTCGGCCGCGGCGACGGTGAGCGTGTAGATGATCCCCGAGCCCGGCAGCTCGTGCAGATGGTCCGCAAGCCAGGCGAGCCGGTGCGCGGCGTCCGGCAGCGGCAGTACACCGAGGCTCAGGCTCTCCCGGTCGAGCGGCCCGCGCAGCACCAGGGTCTCGGCAGCGCCCTCACCCGTCCCCAGCTGCTCGGCGACATCGGCGGTCACCCGGGCATTGGCCGTGGCGGTCGTGGCGAGCACGGGCACGCCCGGCGGGAGATCGGCGAGCATCGTCCGCAGCCGCCGGTAGTCCGGCCGGAAGTCATGGCCCCAGTCGGAGATGCAGTGCGCCTCGTCGACCACCAGCAAGCCGGTCGCCGCCGCGAGCTTGGGCAGCACCTGATCGCGGAAATCGGGGTTGTTGAGCCGCTCGGGGCTCACCAGCAGGACGTCCACCTCGCCGGCCGCCACCTCGGCCTGGACGGTGTCCCACTCCTCGGTGTTGGCGGAGTTGATCGTGCGCGCGCGGATCCCGGCCCGCGCGGCCGCCTCGACCTGGTTGCGCATCAGTGCGAGCAGCGGAGAGACGATCACGGTCGGTCCGCTGCCGCGCTCGCGCAGCAGCGCCGTCGCGACGAAATAGACCGCGGACTTGCCCCAGCCCGTGCGCTGCACGACCAGCGCACGGCGATGATCGGCGACCAGCGCCTCGATCGCCCGCCACTGATCCTCGCGCAGCCGGGTCTCGCCGCCGGGATCCCCGACGAGGCGGGACAGGACGGCGTCGGCTGCGGCACGCAGATCTTCGTTGCTCATGCCCCCATGCAACCCGATGCCACTGACAACGCGCGAACTCCCGCCCGAAGCTGTGGATAACCACGTCACCCGCGAGTTATCCACAGGGGTCGCGGAGCGGCGGCCGGCCGCGGGATCTTCGAGCCATGAATCCGCACAGCGAACCTCGCAAGCACCGCACCGACATCAACTCCGCAGACTCATCGGCATCCCCTTCGACCGGCCCGGCCGTCCCGCCCGCGAAGAATCCCTCAGACCCCGCAACGCCTACGGACTCCCCCACGTCCGCAGACTCCACCGACTCCACCACCGACTCCACGCAGCCCCAGGCCACCCCGTCCGCCTCCACGACCGACCGCATTCACCGCACCGACCCCCTCAACCACACCAACCCTCCCAACCACATCGACGCCATCGACAACGCCGACGCCCCCGACCCCTCCGAACCCGCGAAAACCACTCTTCCCTCCCATCCCTCCAGCCCCTCCCACTCCTTCACCGCTGCGGACACCACCGCCCCAGCCGCCGAGGCCCAGGTCACCCTCCGCGGGCCCGCGGAACTTGCCGATGCCCTCCCGTATCTCATGGGCTTCTATCCCGATGACTCGATCGTGATGGTGGCGCTCCACGGCGAGCGCGGGCGTTTCGGCGGCCGGGTCCGGCTCGGTATCCCGGCCGACACCGCGCTGTGGCCGGACGTCGCCGATCAGCTTGCCGAGTGTCTGATCTCCGCAGGTCAGGAAGGTGCCGCCCAGCCCGCGGCGATCATCGTCTACCTCTGCCAGGAGCCCGCGTCGGGCGAGAGCGGCGCGGACGTCAAGGACCGGCTCCGTCCGCTCGCCCAGCGCCTGCGGACCGCCTGCGGCGCGCTCGACGTACCGGTCCTCGAAGCGCTGTGCATCTCCAACGGCCGCTTCTGGTCCTACTGCTGCCCCGACTTCCGCTGCTGCCCCGCCGACGGCACACCCATGGTCATGCCGGGCACGTCCGTGATGGCCGCGGCCGCCGCGTACGCGGGGATGCACGTGCGCGGCTCGCTCAAGGAGATGGAGGCCCGGCTCAAGCCCCGCACCGGGCCGCGCGCCGTCGAGCAGGAGAAGGCGCTGGACGCGGCCGCCGGCGCGCTGGTCCCCAGGATGCTCCGGCAGGACGGTGCCGTGGCGGTCCGCCGGGCCACCCTCGACCTGGCCGGTGCCATGATCCACCGGTTCCGTCAGGACACCCCCTCGGGCAGCAACCGGGCCCGGGACGCCTGTGACGACGCGCTGATCACCGACGCGGAGGCCGCCGATCTCATCCTCGGCCTCCAGGACCGGATCACGCGCGACCGCGCGGCAGAGTGGATGGACGGTTCCGCTGCCGCTCCGGCCCTCCGGCTCTGGCGCGCGCTCGCCCGCCGCTGCGCCGGCAGCTATGCGGAACACGCGGTGGCCCCCCTCACCCTCGCCGGTTGGGTCTGCTGGTCCACCAATGACGGACCGTCGGCGCGGGTCGCCCTCAGCCTCGCCCTGGGCATCGACCCGGACTACACCTTCGCCCAGCTGCTGCACCGCGCCATCAACGAGGGCCTCGATCCGGAACCGCTGCGCCGCTGCCTGCGCGAGCAGCACCGGGAGGCGGTGAGCGCCGACACCGGGACCCCGCCCGCCGGCGCGCCCACGCCTGATGAAAGGCCCGCCCTCACCGCCAAGGAGGCGCCGCGGTCCGCCAAGCGCCCGGGACCGGCCCGCCCAGGGCCCGTCGCCCGCCCCCGTGGTCCGCGCGGCGGCACCGGTCCCGGCGCCCGTACGACCGACGGCCGCGGCAGGCGCCGGGCCGGCCGCGACGACGACCGGAGCAGGCGGTGAGCGCACTGACCCTGCACGGCCGGCGTGACCTGGGCGCCGGCCCGGCCGTTCACCTGTATGGCGTAGGCCGAACGGAGCCCCGACCCCCGCAGGGAGCGCAGAGCGTGCCAGGCATCGTCCCCACCACCCAACCGGCCCGGCGGCCGGCCGAGGAGCGCCGCCCGGCGCCGCCCCGGGCCCCACAGCCGCAGCCTCTTCACTCCTCCCTGGTCTGTGTGGCCCTGCCGGCCCTGGCGGTGTCCCCTCCTTCGGGACAGCTGACCGGCCACGGCGTGGACGGCTTCTACCGTGACGGCCGAAGGGTGCTCTCCCGCTGCGAACTACGGGTCGCGGGCAGTGAACCCCTCGTCGTCCAGGGGCGGTTGGCAGGTGCGGACCGCGCCCGGTTCATCGGGACGGTCCGCCGGGCCGGGGAGCGCGGTCCCGATCCGGAGATCAGCGTGGAGCAGCTGCGATTCGCCGACGGCACCGAGCGGATCACCTTCCGCAGCAGCGCGGCACGGCCGGTTCGGCTGCCGGTCGAGATCCGGCTGGGCACGGATCTCGCCGAACTCGGGGCCGTCGCCATAGGCCTTCCCGGTCCCGAACTGAGCGCCGCGGTGCGCGGCTCCGGGCTGCGCTGGTCCGGGCCCGGGGTGCATGCGGTGGTCACCGCAACGCCCACCCCCGAGGACGTCCTGGCCTCGGCCGGGCTGCTGCGCTGGGAGTTGGAGCTGCCGCCGGGCGGGCGTCGCACGATCGAACTGCGCGCCGGACTGGAACGGCCCTCCGGTGGACCGGGCGGCGGCCCTCCGGCCGGCCCCCGGCGTTCCGGCACGGCCCTTATCCCCGGCCCGCGCAACGGAGGGCTCGGGCCGCGGCCCCGGCCCGACCGGCCACCGCGCCCCTGGGCGGCCGCCCGGCTGGAGTGTGACGACCCCCGGGCCGACGCCCTCATGGCGACGAGCCTCGACGACCTCCACGGCCTGGCCATGCGTGACCCGGCCGCGCCCGCGGACGTGTATGTCGCGGGTGGATTCCCCTGGCGGTGCGGCCTCGCTCCGGCCGAGGCGCTGTGGGCAGCCCGGATGCTGCTGCCGCTGGGCACCCGGCTCGCCGCGGGCACGCTGCGTGCGCTCGCCCGTGGCCAACAGGCCGCCCCCGGGGTGGATTTCGGCCGTATCGCCGGCGCTCTCCGGGACGCCGGACCGCACGCCCCACCGAGCTGCACAGGCATCGAGGCGACCCTGCTGTTCCCGGCCGTGCTCGCGGAGGCGCGCCGCTGGGGACTGCCCGAGCACGACACCGAGCGGCTGCTGCCCGCCGCGGAGCGCTGCCTGAGATGGCTGCGGATCGCCACCGAGGCACGGGGCGGCGGCCGTGGCGGCTATGTGCCCGACCCCGCGCCCGGGGGACCGTACCGCTGCGAGACCCAGGCCCATGCCCATCGCGCCGCCCTCCTCGGCGCCGACCTCCTCGAGGCGTTCGGCTCGTCCGATGCGGTGGCGCTGCGCGAGTGGGCCGCGGAGCTGCGCGCCCGGTTCCGTACGGACTTCTGGATCGAGGACCGCGCCGGCGGAAGGCCCGCCGCTCTGCTCACCGCCGACGGAAGGCCCGTCCCGCACCTCGGCTCCACCGCGGCGCATCTGCTCGACACCGGTCTGCTCGGCGGCGGCGCCCTCGCTCCCGGCCTGCTGGATGCCGCACAGACCGACCAGCTGGCAGGACTGCTGGGCAGCCCCGCGATGGACTCCGGATGGGGGCTGCGAGGGCTGGGCGCCAGGGAGAGCGGCTACAACCCCTTCGGCCACCGCAGTGGCGCGGTCCGTGTCCACGAGACGGTGATCGCCGCGGCGGGACTGGCGGCGGCCGGCCATGAGCGGGCAGCCGGCGCCCTGACCAAGGGCATCCTCGACGCCGCCGAGAGCTTCGGATACCGCCTCCCCGAGATGTACGCGGGGGAGCAGCGCACCGCCGACGACGCCCCGATTCCGCACCCGGCGGCCTGCCGCCCGGCGGCCGTTGCGGCGGGCGGTGCGGTCCACCTCCTCGTCGCGCTCGCCGGCCTGCGGCCCGACGTCCCCGCCAGGATGGTGTCGCTGCGGCCGGTCGCCGCCGCCCCGCTCGGCGCGATACAGCTCACCGGCCTGAGCGTCGCGGAGCAGCCGTTCGCCCTGCGGATCAGCCGGCTCGGGATGGGGATGGTGGAGGCGGCGGCGGAAGGTCTCCAACTGGGCTCATGAGGTGCCGCGCGGTCCTGTTTATCGTCAGGCGGACGACTATGATCACGCCATGCCTCCCTACGACCCGTCGGCTTTCCCGCCCTTCGCTGTCACCGTCGACCTGGTCGTGCTCACCGTGCGCCGCCATGCGCTGTGCGCGCTGGCCGTGCGCCGGGGTGAGCCGCCGTTCCAGGGCCGCTGGGCCCTGCCCGGCGGATTCGTCCGGGCCGACGAGGACCTTGAGGCCGCGGCTGCCCGGGAGCTTGCCGAGGAGACCGGACTGCACGCCCAGTCCCCGGAGGGCCCGTCGCCGGCATACGGCGCGCACCTCGAACAGCTCGCCACGTACGGCGACCCCAAGCGCGACCCGCGGATGCGGGTGGTCAGCGTCGCGCACCTGGTGCTCGCCCCCGACCTGCCCGCCCCGACGCCCGGCGGCGATGCCCACAGCGCGCGCTGGGCACCGGTGGAGACCCTGCTGGAGCAGGACGACACCCATGCCCGTGAGGGCGAGCAGGGAGCCCCGCTCGCCTTCGACCACGCGCAGATCCTCGCCGACGGTGTCGAGCGCGCCCGTTCGAAGATCGAGTACTCCTCGCTCGCCACGGCCTTCTGCCCACCCGAATTCACCGTGGGCGAGCTGCGCCGGGTCTACGAGGCGGTCTGGGGCGTGGCGCTGGACCCCCGTAACTTCCACCGCAAGGTGACCGGCACCCCCGGATTCCTGGTCCCGACGGGCGGCACCACGACCCGCCAGGGCGGCCGCCCCGCCCAGCTGTTCCGGGCCGGCGGCGCGACGCTGCTCAACCCGCCGATGCTCCGCCCGGAGGTCTGAGGCCGGGGCGCAGCCTCCGCGCACCTGGTTCCGGCGCCCTCAACTGCCTTTCCCATATCGGTGATCGCCGCGCCCCGGCCGTAGCCGTGGCTTCGCCGCGCTCCGGTCCCTCGCCATGGATTGGCCAAGGCGCCCGCTGCCCTCGAATCCACCGCCTTCCGGAAGAGCGATCATTGGACAGGCGTCAAGTGGCCCTCCGGAATCGACCGGGGCATTTCGGTCGTGCGACGGCGCACGAGCCAATTCTCAAGACACGTCCGGACGTTGGCTCCGACCGGCTCTGAGCTGCGGGAATGTGACCGTGGTGCCGGACGGCTTCGCGTTCTGACCGAGTAAGACCCTTGTTTTGGCGCTGCGTTGTTACGGCGGCTGTTCATATCTCGCCGCGGAGAGCCCATTTCTTTCCGATAAAGCGTCAATTCAGAGATGGGGGGCGATCACCCTTTCGTGTGCTTTTCACCAAAGACCTCAAGGGTGTTCAGGGTGTCGCCGACAAAGGATGCGTGAGTACCCTTGCGCACACCATGATGACCGCGGCTCGCCCCGGCGACACCGGCCTCGCAGGCCCGGGCGAGCTTGACCGCTACCCCTACGCCAACGCCACCAACGCTGCGAACGCGAACAACGCAGCCGGGCCGGAGCGTGCCGAGCGCGCTCCGCAGGTCTGGGACGGCTCCGAAGCAGATATCGGCCGGGTCGGCCGACGGGCGGCCGGCAGTCGCGGCCGAGGACTGCACGGCCAACTCGTCCAGCAGCTCGGCCAGATGATCGTCTCCGGCGATCTCGGCGCCGACCGCCCGCTCGTCCCCGAGGAGATCGGCCAGCGTTTCGAGGTCTCCCGCACCGTCGTCCGTGAGTCGCTGCGCGTCCTGGAGGCAAAGGGCCTCGTCAGCGCGCGCCCCAACGTGGGCACCCGGGTGCGCCCGGTCAGCGACTGGAACCTCCTCGACCCCGACATCATCGAATGGCGGGCCTACGGGCCACAGCGCGACGACCAGCGCCGGGAGCTGTGTGAGCTGCGCTGGACGATCGAGCCGCTGGCCGCCCGGCTCGCGGCAGGGCACGGCCGCGAGGACATCCAGCAGCGGCTCGCCGACATGGTCGAGATCATGGGCCACTCCGCGGCCCAGGGCGACACCATGACCTTCTCCCGGGCTGACGCAGAGTTCCACTCGCTGCTGCTCCAGCTCGCCGGCAACCGCATGCTCGAGCACCTCTCGGGCATCGTCTCCTCCGCACTGCATGTCTCCGGCGGCTCCAGCGGCGGCTGTGAGCGGCCGGTGGAGACGTCCGTGGGCCAGCACATGAGAGTGGTCGACGCCATCGGCGCCGGCGATGCCTCGGCGGCCGAATCCGCCATGCGTCAGCTCCTCGCCGCCCATGGTGAGGTCCTCGGCCAGGGCTCCGGGACGCCCGTGGACCACGTCGTCCCCGCGCCCCGCGAGCACTGAAGGCCCGTACTCGACCGCGTACGGAACGTAGGCGCCGCGCGGCCCCCGTGCCCCGTGCACCCCTCGGACGGGGCACGCCGTACGCGGCGAAGGCGCACGAGATCGCCGGATCCGGGGCGTCGACCGGATCCGGCGGCAGACCTTGGGAGGGTTGCATGTCATATGACCGGGAATAGGTCGTTATGAGGTGTGACTCGGGCCACGCAGATTGGGCGTAACGCTCTTCAGGGAAGCGCGATGACTTAAGAGGTGATAGCCGAGGAGGGAATAAGGACGGCGTTCGTGACGCTGTTCAACTCCCCGGTTGCCCCTGCGCCGTCGGTCCATCCCCACCGGCGGTCGTCGGCTCCGATCCACACTGGACGGGGTCGGAAGCCGTTTCCATCGTTCCGAGAGGTTGTTCGTGTCGGCCAGCACATCCCGTACGCTCCCGCCGGAGATCGCCGAGTCCGAGTCTGTGATGGCGCTCATCGAGCGGGGAAAGGCAGATGGGCAGATCGCCGGCGATGACGTGCGTCGGGCCTTCGAGGCTGACCAGATTCCGCCAACCCAGTGGAAGAACGTTCTGCGCAGCCTCAACCAGATCCTCGACGAGGAGGGTGTGACGCTGATGGTCAGTGCCGCAGAGGCGCCCAAGCGCACCCGCAAGAGCGTCGCAGCGAAGAGTCCGGCGAAGCGCACCGCCACCAAGACCGTCGCGGCGAAGACCGCCACGGTCAAGAAGACCACCGCCGCCGCGGCGCCCGCCCCTGTGGCGGACGCGTCGGCCGGTGAGTCCGAGTCCGCGCCCGTGAAGAAGGCAGCGGCGAAGAAGACGACCGCCAAGAAGACGGTCGCGAAGAAGACCACGGCCAAGAAGGCCACCGCGAAGAAGACCGCGGCCAAGAAGGACGTCGACGAGCTCCTCGACGACGAGGTGACCGAGGAGACCGCGGCGCCCGGCAAGGACGCTCCTGAGGCCGCCGAGGGCGCGGAGAGCGCCGGTTTCGTCCTGTCCGACGACGACGAGGACGACGCCCCCGCGCAGCAGGTCGCCGCGGCCGGCGCCACCGCCGACCCGGTCAAGGACTACCTCAAGCAGATCGGTAAGGTCCCGCTCCTCAACGCCGAGCAGGAGGTCGAGCTCGCCAAGCGCATCGAGGCGGGCCTGTTCGCCGAGGACAAGCTGGCGAACTCCGACAAGCTCGCACCGAAGCTCAAGCGTGAGCTGGAGATCATCGCCGAGGACGGCCGCCGGGCCAAGAACCACCTCCTGGAGGCCAACCTCCGTCTGGTCGTCTCGCTGGCCAAGCGGTACACCGGCCGCGGCATGCTCTTCCTGGACCTGATCCAGGAGGGCAACCTCGGTCTGATCCGTGCGGTCGAGAAGTTCGACTACACCAAGGGCTACAAGTTCTCGACCTACGCGACGTGGTGGATCCGTCAGGCCATCACCCGCGCCATGGCCGACCAGGCCCGTACGATCCGTATCCCCGTCCACATGGTCGAGGTCATCAACAAGCTGGCCCGCGTCCAGCGCCAGATGCTCCAGGACCTGGGCCGCGAGCCCACCCCGGAGGAGCTGGCCAAGGAACTCGACATGACCCCCGAAAAGGTCATCGAGGTCCAGAAGTACGGCCGCGAGCCGATCTCGCTGCACACCCCGCTCGGCGAGGACGGCGACAGCGAGTTCGGTGACCTCATCGAGGACTCCGAGGCCGTCGTCCCGGCCGACGCGGTCAGCTTCACCCTGCTTCAGGAGCAGCTGCACTCGGTGCTGGACACCCTCTCCGAGCGCGAGGCCGGCGTGGTGTCCATGCGCTTCGGCCTCACGGACGGCCAGCCCAAGACCCTGGACGAGATCGGCAAGGTCTACGGCGTCACGCGTGAGCGGATTCGTCAGATCGAGTCGAAGACGATGTCGAAGCTGCGTCACCCGTCCCGTTCCCAGGTGCTGCGCGACTACCTCGACTAGTCCAACCGGCCTGAATATCGCCACGAGCCCGGCACCTCCAGTGTGGAGGGGCCGGGCTCGTAGCGCGTCCGAGTGCGCGGCGGGGCCGATTGGGGTCACTCTGGGTGGGCGAACGCTGTCCCAGAGTCAGGAGTCCGTATGCGTCCGACCGCACGCGCTGCTTTCGGAGCCCTCGCGCTGGTCCTCGCCCTGCCGGCGCCGGCGGCCGCGGACGGCTCGGTGATCGGCGGAAAGCCCGCCCAGCTTTCCCAGAGCCCCTGGGCGGTGGCACTGGCGTCCCACGACCGCTTCGGGGCCCAGCGGTCCGGACAGTTCTGCGGCGGTGTCCTCGTCGGGCACTCCACGGTCGTGACGGCCGCGCACTGTCTGAGCAAGGAGGTGCTCGGCGTCCCGTGGCGGCAGGTGCGGGATCTGCGGGTCGTGATCGGACGGGACAACCTCACCGGCGGCGGTGGCCAGGAGCTCAAGCCCGCCAAGATCTGGGTCAACCCCCGCTATGACACCTGGACGAACGAGGGCGACATGGCCGTTCTCACGCTCGACAAGCCCGTCCTGAACCAGCCCATTCCGATAGCCAGACGCGATGATCCCGCCTATCGGCCGGGCAGCCGGGCCACGGTCTATGGCTGGGGGGACACCACCGGTGAGGGCAGCTATGCGTCACGACTGCGGTCGGCGCGGGTCAATGTGCTGCGTGATGCCGTCTGTGCGCGGGCCTATCCGGGCAGTGCGGACGGCAAGTACCGCTCCCGGTCGATGCTGTGCGCGGGTGAGCCGGAGGGCGGCCGGGACGCCTGTCAGGGGGACAGCGGCGGACCGCTGGTCGTCCGCGGACGTCTCGTGGGGCTGGTGTCCTGGGGGACCGGCTGCGGCCAGGCGGGCCGCCCCGGCGTGTATACGCGAGCCTCCGCGCTGCTGCCGGCGGTGTCGGCACACGGGGCCGGCTGACCAAAGGGGAGCCGGCGGGAGTGGGAGCGTACGAGTGCGGGCGGTCTCCCCGCTGGTGTCGGGGGACCGCCCGCTGCACGGCCTGAGCCGCTGCTCGCTCGTCGTGGATGCGAAGTGTCAGCGTTCCTCGTCGGACGCGGACGCCGGAGAAGCGGTCAGCCGCTCCGTCTCGTCCTGTATTTCCGCGGCGATCTTCTTGAGTTCTGGCTCGAACTTGCGACCGTGGTGGGCGCAGAAGAGCAGTTCTCCGCCGGACATCAGGACGACGCGCAGGTATGCCTGGGCGCCGCAGCGGTCGCAGCGGTCAGCGGCCGTCAGCGGGCTCGCGGGTGTCAGAACAGTAGTCACGTCGCCTCTTCTCTAGCTCGACGAGCTGTCGTACCAGGGTCAACATCCAACCAGGCCGAAAACGTTCCCGCTCGTGCCTTTTCCTCGAAAAAAATTCTCCGAGGGGGCCGGGTGCTGCCGGGTGGCGGCGAATGAGCCGTATTGCGTGGTGGTCTGTTTCACGTTGGTTGCTGGTCGGTCCCCCCGGCTGGCTTGCCGGTTGTTGATGAGGACGTGCCCGGAGCCTAAATGGTTCATGCCTCGAAGGGAACGTGATGTGCACGTCACTCGGACGTCACCCCAACGAGCGATCGAACGTACGAGCGAAATTCTACTACCATGAGCATGCGTACGGGTGGCGTCACATCGGCTCTACCAGGCCTCGGTACGCTCTGACCGGCGACACCGCCACAACCGAGTCCGCGGAATGCGGGCTGCCAGAAATTCAGCGAGGAGCGAACCGCGTGACCGCCGAGATGTCCGTGCCGTCCACCGCAGTGCTGACCGGGGCAGACCGGGACGGATCCAATTACACCGCGCGGCATCTGCTCGTCCTCGAGGGTCTTGAGGCCGTCCGCAAGCGCCCGGGCATGTACATCGGCTCGACGGACAGTCGCGGCCTGATGCACTGCCTGTGGGAGATCATTGACAACTCCGTCGATGAGGCGCTGGGCGGCTACTGCGACCACATCGAGGTGATCCTCCACGACGACGGGTCGGTGGAGGTCCGCGACAACGGCCGCGGCATCCCCGTCGATGTCGAGCCCAAGACCGGCCTCAGCGGCGTCGAGGTCGTGATGACCAAGCTGCACGCCGGCGGAAAGTTCGGCGGCGGCTCGTACGCGGCCTCCGGCGGTCTGCACGGCGTCGGTGCCTCGGTCGTCAACGCCCTCTCCGCACGGCTCGACGTCGAGGTCGACCGCAGCAGCAGGACGCACTCGATCAGCTTCCGCCGCGGCGTCCCCGGCATCTTCACCGAATCGGGCCCCGACGCCCCGTTCGACCCGGGCAACGGCCTGATCAAGGGCAAGCGGATCGCCAAGACGAAGACCGGCACCCGGGTGCGCTACTGGGCCGACCGCCAGATCTTCCTGAAGGACGCCAAGCTCTCCCTGGAGACGCTGCACGCCCGGGCCCGCCAGACGGCCTTCCTCGTGCCGGGCCTGACCCTCGTCGTCCGTGACGAGCGCGGCATCGACGGTGCGGGCAAGACGGAGGAGACCTTCCACTACGACGGCGGCATCAGCGAGTTCTGCGAGTACCTCGCGCAGGACAAGGCCGTCTGCGATGTGCTGCGGCTGACCGGCCAGGGCTCGTTCAAGGAGACCGTGCCGGTCCTCGACGACCGCGGCCATATGACACCGACCGAGGTCACCCGCGAACTGGGCGTCGACATCGCGCTGCGCTGGGGCACCGGCTACGACTCCACGGTCAAGTCGTTCGTCAACATCATCGCCACGCCCAAGGGCGGCACCCATGTGTCCGGCTTCGAGCGCTCCATCACCAAGGTCGTCAACGAGGTCCTGCGGTCCAGCAAGCTGCTGCGCGTCGCCGAGGACGATGTCGTCAAGGACGACGCGATGGAGGGCCTCACCGCGGTGGTGACGGTGCGGCTCGCGGAGCCGCAGTTCGAGGGTCAGACCAAGGAGGTGCTGGGCACCTCCGCCGCCTCCCGGATCGTCGCCCAGGTGGTGGGCCGGGAACTCAAGGCGTTCCTGACCTCCACGAAGCGGGACGCCAAGCAGCAGGCGCGGGCCGTCCTGGAGAAGGTCGTCGCCGCGGCCCGTACGCGCATCGCCGCGCGTCAGCACAAGGAGGCCCAGCGGCGGAAGACCGCGCTGGAGTCCTCCTCGCTGCCGGCCAAGCTCGCGGACTGCCGCAGCGACGACGTCGACCGCAGTGAACTCTTCATCGTCGAGGGTGACTCGGCGCTGGGCACCGCGAAGCTGGCGCGGAATTCGGAATTCCAGGCCCTGCTGCCGATTCGCGGAAAGATCCTCAACGTCCAGAAGTCGTCGGTCTCCGACATGCTCAAGAACGCCGAGTGCGGCGCGATCATCCAGGTCATAGGGGCCGGGTCCGGCCGCACCTTCGACATCGACGCGGCCCGCTACGGCAAGGTCATCTTCCTGGCCGACGCGGATGTCGACGGTGCTCACATCCGCACCCTGCTGCTGACCCTCTTCCAGCGCTACATGCGGCCGATGGTCGAACAGGGCCGGGTCTACTCCGCGGTTCCGCCGCTGCACCGGGTCGAACTGACCAACCCCAAAAAGGGCCAGGACAAGTACATCTACACCTACTCGGACAACGAACTGCGCCAGACGCTGCTCGAGCTCGAGGCCAAGAAGGTCCGCTACAAGGACAGCATCCAGCGCTACAAGGGCCTGGGTGAGATGGACGCCAACCAGCTCGCGGAGACCACGATGGATCCGCGGCACCGCACCCTGCGCCGCATCAACATCAGCGACCTCGAAGCGGCGGAGAAGGTGTTCGACCTCCTCATGGGCAATGAGGTCGCCCCCCGTAAGGAGTTCATCACCAACTCCGCATCCACCCTGGACCGTTCGCGCATCGACACCTGACCGCGCCCCGTCTTCCCACGGGCGCCTTTCCACCCAGAGGTGGAGAGGCGCCCGTTGCCTTTCCGGCTGAGCCCCGCCCCGGCTCCGATCCCAGAGGCGCGGCGGCGCACGGGGCGCGGTACCGACCTGGAGCGGACCGGGCCAGCTTGTGGAGCTGGTGGCGGCGTGGCGTGGGACGGCCTCTGAAGGGCTTGAGGGGGCCTGTGAGGCACTTTCCCCCTTGCGGGGGAGCTGGGCCCGGTCGAGCACTTCCTGTGCCGTCTGACCGCCGCTGAGGGCCTCGGTTGGACGTGGCGAGTGAGGCGCGCGTTCTGCCGCCCGGGGTGGTCGAGGCGGGGCTCACCAGGAGCGGTTCCGGGTACGGTCTGCCCGGGATGCGGGAGCGCGCCGAATCCCTCGGCGGAACGCTTGGGTCCGGCCCCGATGAGGAGGGTTTCGTGGTGCGGTTGCGGGTGCCCGCATGACGGCAGGTGTGGTGGCGCGGGTCGTGGTCGCCGATGATCAGACGGTGGTGCGCGAGGGGATCGTGATGCTGCTGGGACTGCTGCCGGGGATCGAGGTCGTCGGATCGGCCGAGGACGGCGAGGAAGCGGTCCGTATGGTCGCCGCATGCGCGCCCGACGTCGTCCTGATGGATCTGCGCATGCCACGCTGCGACGGTGTCGAGGCCACCCGCCGGATCCGCGCCGAACACCCCGGAACCCAGGTCGTGGTGCTCACCACCTACGCCGACGACGACTCGCTCTTCCCCGCCCTTCAGGCGGGCGCCCGCGGCTATCTGACCAAGGATGCGGGCGGTGACGAGATCGTCCGCGCCGTCACCGATGTGCTCTCCGGAGAGGCCGGCCTCGCGCCGCAGATCCAGCGCAGGCTCCTGGAGCACGTCACGGAACCGGTGGGGAACGCGCCGCAGCCGCCCGACGGGCCGCCGGCCGGACTGACCGCCCGGGAGGTGGAGGTGCTGCGGCTGGTCGCCGAGGGGCAGTCGAACCCGGAAATCGCGCGCACGCTGCACGTCTCCACCGCGACGGTGAAGAGCCACATCAACAATCTCTTCGCCAAAGCGGGACTGCGGAACCGCGCCCAGGCCATCCGCTACGCCTACCGCCACGGCCTCGCACAGCCACCCGGATAATTCGTCACCTGATGGGGTGAAGGGTTCGGAATGGGCCATCCGGGATCTTCCTTTCTGTCCACCCTTGGGCCGCACGGACAACCAACCCGTGCAACAAGGAGAGTTCGGTGGACAAGCAGGACGGCCGCGCGGCCGGAGAACCAGGGGCCGTACGGCTCGACGACCCCTGGTACGACACTCTCGCCTTCAGGTGGGGCGAGCTGGACGACGCGGCTGACACGGTGGGTGAGCAGGTCAGCACACCGGAGTCGCCGCCCGTCACGCGACCGCCGTCGGCCACGCACGACGAGATCTATCTGGCGGTGCAGCAAAGCGGGGCCTTTCAGGAGGTGCGCCGCCGCTACCGGCGCTTCGTCGTGCCCGCCACGATGGGCTTTCTGCTCTGGTACCTCGCCTACGTGATCGCGGCCGTCGCCGCGCCGGACCTGATGGCGCACCGCGTCGCCGGCGCCCTCAACGTCGCGCTGCTCGCCGGACTCGGCCAGTTCGTCACCACGTTCCTGCTCGCCTGGGCATACGCGCGCCATGCGCGGCTGCGCCGGGACGCCGCGGCGCTCGACATCCGCTGGGAAACCCAGGAACTGACCGGAGGTAACGCCCGGTGACCGGCGACCATCAGACCCTCGCACTGGTCCTCTTCAGCGTCTTCATTGCCGTCACGCTCGCGATCACCACCTGGGTGAGCCGCCGCAGACGTGGCTCCGCCGTGGAGTTCTACGCCGGCGGCCGGCTCTTCTCGCCCATGGAGAACGGCTTCGCCATCGCGGGTGACTACATGTCCGCGGCGTCCTTCCTCGGCATCTCCGGACTGATCGCCCTCTTCGGATACGACGGCCTGCTGTACGTGGTCGGCTTCTTCGTCGCCTGGCTCGTCGTGCTGCTCCTCGTCGCCGAACTGGTCCGCAACTGCGGGCGGTTCACGCTCGCCGATGTCGTCGCCGTACGGATGCGGGAACGCCCCGTCCGGATCGCGGTCGGCACGGCGTCCGTCACCGTGTCCGTGCTCTACCTGGTGGCGCAGATGGTCGGCGCCGGCAGCCTGGTGGCCCTGCTGATCGGCGGCGCGGGACAGCAGGCGCGTACCTGGATGGTGATCGGGGTCGGCGCCCTGATGGTGGTCTATGTCGGCTTCGGCGGCATGCGGGCCACGACCTGGATCCAGGTCGTGAAGGCCGTGCTCCTGATGGGCGGCGCCATCGCCCTGACCGTCCTGGTCGTGATCCGCTTCCACGGCGACCTCAACGCACTGCTCAGCACCGCAGCGGAACGCAGCGGCCACGGAACGGACTTCCTCGCACCGGGCCTCAAATACGGCGGTGGCTGGACCGCACGGCTCGATTTCATCAGCCTCGGGCTCGCACTCGTCCTGGGCACGGCGGGGCTGCCGCACATCCTGTCCCGCTTCTACACGGTCCCCACGGCGCGTGCCGCCCGCCGCTCCGTCGTCTGGTCCATCGGACTGATCGGCAGCTTCTACCTGATGACCATCGTGCTCGGCTTCGGGGCGGCCGCCGTACTGGGCAGCGATGCGGTCCGCGCCTCCAGTACGGCCGGCAACACCGCCGTGCCGCTGCTCGCGCTCGATCTGGGAGGCGGCGCCGGTTCGACCGGAGGAACGGTCCTCTTCGCCGTGGTGGCCGCGGTCGCCTTCGCCACCATCCTGGCCGTGGTCGCCGGCATCACGCTCGCCTCGTCGGCCTCGGTCGCGCACGACCTCTACCCCTCGCTGCGGCGCCGACACGACGGGGGGAAGGACACACCGCGCAATGAGGTGGCCGGGGCCCGCATCGCCGCAGTCGTCGTCGGCACGCTCGCCATCGGACTGGCACTGCTGGCCCAGGACTTGAACGTCGCCTTCCTGGTGGGCCTGGCCTTCGCCGTTGCCGCATCGGCCAATCTGCCGGCGCTCCTGTATGCCCTGTTCTGGCGCCGCTTCACCACCCGGGGGGCGGTGTGGTCCGTCTACGGCGGGCTGATCCCGGCGATCACCCTGGTCGCCCTCTCCCCGGTGGTCTCCGGAAGCCCGCAATCGCTCTTCCCAGGAGCGGACTTCGCCCTCTTCCCGCTGGAGAACCCCGGCGTCGTATCGATTCCGCTGGGCTTCCTGATGGGCTGGCTGGGAACGGTGCTCTCCCCGGAGGCCGCCGACAAGGCCCGGCATGCGGAGACGGAGGTGCGGTCGCTGACGGGGGCGGGGGCGGCTTAGGAGCTGTCCGAGGGGCGAGCCTGATCGCCTGCCCGTACGCCGAGGCGGCCCCCGGCTGGAGAGTGGAGCCGGGAGCCGCCGGTGTGCCGGAACGATCAGCCGTCGTCAGCCGGGGCCTTGGGGAAGTCGAAGGTCTTCACCGTCTTGCCGTCGTGCTTGTAGACGACCTTGGGCGTGGCGTCGGCCTGCGCCGCGGGCTTCGGGAAGGTCAGCGTGTACGTCCCGTTCGGGTCCATCTGGCTCTGCACCGGACCGGGCTTGTCGCGGTACATCACACCCGCGACGCCGTGCTCGGAATCCTCGACGCTGGCGGTCTCGGTGTTGGCGTCCAGCGTGACGGTGTCGCCGTTACCGACCTTGACCTCCTTGACGTAGTCCGTGGGCATGGCGAACGCCGTGCCGGCCGGAAGGGCGAGCGCGGTGCCGGTCACCGCGACGGCGAGGGCGGTGCGCAGGCCGCGCTTGGACCGCCGGGCGGATGGCATGGCCTTCATGGGCATGATTGCTCCTTTGCGGAAGCGTGTGGCGTCCGAGACCACTCGGACCTGGTCGGGGCGCTGGAAGGCGCCACGCCCCGCAAGTTAGTCAGCCCCTGTTGCGGCCGTCCCGAGGTCTTGTTTCAGGCGTATCGCGATCATTGCTCAGGCCTGTCACACTCGCCGGAGACAGGCTCTGACCTGGTGTTTGCCTCGTGGTGGGCACGTCGTCGGTGCCGGGCACGGCCGCTGCACTGCCGTTCCGAGTGCGGTACGGGCACGCCTCAGACCCAGTGGTAGCGGTGCTCCGGGCGGCCGGTCTCGCCGTACTTGAGGGTGAGGCGCACCCGGCCCGCGCGTTCCAGAAGCTTGAGGTAGCGCTGGGCCGTCTGCCGGCTCAACCCCGCCTGGACAGCGACGTCCTGTGCCGACAGCGGAGTGTCCGCGGAACGCAGTACCGCGCGCACACGGTCGGCGGTGGCGGTGGAGTGTCCTTTGGGCAGCTCCGCCGGACCGGCGTTGGCGGCGCCCAACGCCCCGAAGATCCGGTCCACTTCCGACTGCTCCGCCTGCCCGCCACCCGCGAACGTACGGTGCAGCGCCGCATAGCCCTCCAACTTGGAGCGCAGGCCCGCGAAGGTGAACGGCTTGACCAGGTATTGCAGTGCGCCATGACGCATCGCCGCCTGGACGGTGGCGATGTCGCGGGCCGCCGTCACCATGATCACGTCGGTGAGCAGACCGCGTCGCCGCAGGTCGGCGACGAGCTGGAGCCCTGTTCTGTCAGGCAGGTAGTGGTCCAGAAGGATCAGATCGACCGGGTGCGTCTCAAGGGCTGCAAGGGCTTCACCGGCGCTGTGGGCGAGGCAACTGACCCGGAAACCCTGGACCTTGGTGACGTATGCCGCGTTGATCCGGGCCACCTGCACATCGTCGTCCACGACCAGCACGTCGATCATCGCCCGGCCTCCGTGGTGTCTCCGGCGCGGCGAGCGTCCTCGGTCGCGTCGGCGGCCTGTCCGGTGGCGCAGCAGCCGACCGTCGCTTCTCCGAGGGGCGCTTCCGCCGGTCCGTGCAGCTCCTCGGACAGCGCGTCGGGGACCGTCACGGTGAACACCGCACCGCCACCGGGGCGTTCGGCCACCTCGGCGCCGCCCCCGTAGCGCTCGGCGAGCCTCCGTACGAGGGCCAGGCCGATGCCTCGCTTCCCGTGGGCGGGCGGTTCCTTGGTCGTCCAGCCCTCGGTGAAGATTTCCGCGCGCCGTTCCGGGGGGACGCCCGGCCCGTTGTCGCTGACGGTCACGACGGCCGTCCGACCCTCGGTGCGGACCTGCACCTCCACCTGGGCGTCGCGCTCACCGGAGGTGGCGTCCAGGGCGTTGTCGATGAGGTTGCCCAGAACGGTGACCAGGCTGTGCGGGTCGACGAGGCGGTCGGGCAGCCGGGTATCGGGCGCGATGCGCAGGGAGGCGCCCCGTTCGGTGGCGACGGTGGCCTTGCCCACCAGGAGGGCGGCCAGCAGCGGATCGTGGATGCGCTCGGTGACCTGCTCCGCGGTCGCCCGGTGGACGCCCACGGCCTGCGTCACAAACTCCACGGCCTCTTCGTGCAGGCCCAGTTCGAGCAGGCCCAGGAGCGTGTGCAGCCGGTTGGCGTGCTCGTGGTCCTGGGCGCGCAGGGCGTCGATCAGGCCGCGGGTGCCGTCCAGTTCGCGGCCCAGCCGCTCCAGTTCGGTGCGGTCGCGCAAGGTGACCACGGCGCCCCCGTCGTCGGTGGGCATCCGGTTCGCGACCAGCACCCGGTGTCCACTGACGGCGAGCAGGTCCGCCCCGGAAACACGGCCGGCCAGTACGTCGGTGGTACGGCCCGGTGGAAGGGCGGCGTCCAGGGGACGGCCGGTGTCCTCGGCGCGCAGGTCGAGGAGGCGCTGCGCCTCGTCGTTCATCAGGCGGATCCGGCCGCGTCCGTCCAGGGCGAGGAACCCCTCACGGATGCCGTGCAGCATCGCCTCCCGCTCGGCGAGCAGCGCGGAGATGTCGGAGAAGGCCAGGTCATGGGTGCGGCGCTGGAGGCGGCGGGAGACGAGATAGGCGGCGATTGCGCCCACGGCGAGCGCTCCGCCCGCATAGGCGAGCAGCTGGGGAACGGTGGAGAGCAGCCGTTGCTGCACGCTCTCGTAGGCGATGCCGACCGAGACGGCGCCGATGACCTTGCCGGTCTCGTCGCGCAGCGGGACCTTGCCGCGCGCCGAGCGGCCGAGGGTGCCCTCGTCGATCTGCATGACCTCCTGGCCGGAGAGTGCGGCACTGGGATCGGTGGAGACGTGGTGGCCGATCTCGTCCGGGTCGGTGTGGGACCAGCGCACCCCGCGCTTGTCCATGATCACCACGTACTCGGCACCGGTGGCGGCGCGGATCCGTTCGGCCTCGTTCTGCACGGGGCCGTGGCGGGACGGGCGGGAGGACTCCAGGGCGTCGTCGAGGCGTGACTCGGCGGCGGTGGTCTGGGCGATGGCGAGCGCCCGGCGCATGGCCTGGTCGTCGAGCTGTGCGCTGAGCGGGGCGAGGAACAGCCCGGTGGCCAGCGCGGTGACGCCGGTGGCGATCGCCAGCTGCACCATCAGCACCTGGGAGAACACCCGTCGCGGCCAGCCCAGCCGCGGTCGCATCAGGCGCGCTCTGGGGGCCGCGCCAGCGGTCGGTGGGGAGGCGGGAAACGGCGGGGGACCCGAGGACCTGTCGGCGCTCGGGCGCGGAATCGACGCTTCCTTCTCGCCCATACGAACGAACAGTAAGCGCCGCTGTGGCCGCGTCGGTAATACCTGAGCGGGCGAATTCGAAGGGTGTCCGCGCGATGACGCGTAGCGCGGTCGGGGACGGCTGGGGAGTGCCGCGAGGAGTTATCCACAGGCCTTTCGGTCGCGGATTGTGCGCACTTAATCTCGCAGAGTGATGTTCGTCCGGCGGGGCTGGGGCTGGCGCAGGTCAGAGCTCGGCCGGACGGGCGCGCGGAACGGAGCAGAGAGCGCAGACAGGGGGATCAGCAATGGACTTTTTCCGGAGCAAGGTGGGGGACACCATCGCCGGCGGTGATGGAGGCGACCGCCATCCGCGCGGGCGGACCGAGGGGGGCGCCGCAGCTGGCGGGCGCCGGGGCGCCGTCGGTTCGCTCTTCGACGGTCACGCGCCAGGTGCGGCCGTCGGAGTGCGCGACGGTCACGGCCCACGCGGGCGAGCCTTGTGCAACGGCGCGGCGGCCGGTCGCAGGGCCGTCGGCCGGCAGCGATGCGGGCGGTACCCGGTCGGTCCTGATGACGTCGAGTGCGTCCGCGCGGTCCTCCCCGATCAGCTCGCGGACCGCGAGGTCCGCGGCCTGGGCCGGGCGGTCCCATGCCGAGCGGCCGCGGCAGCGGTCGAGGGCGATCCGGCCCTCGCGAGCCGACACCACGGCGTCCTTGACCAGGTGGGCGGAGGAGCGGCCATAGGCGTAGCCGTAGGGGAGGACGAAGAGGGTGGGGGAGAAGCGGTGGCCGCCGATGTGGGTGACTTCCCACGCCTCGGTTCCGGCGGCGGCGAGTTCGGCGGCGAGCGGACGGCCGAGGAGGGCGCAGCACCGGTCCCGCTTGCCGTTGGTGCACACGAGGGCCAGCGGCTCACCGGTGTACGGCTCCCAGAGGCCGTGGTGCTCGCCCGCTCCGAGGGCGGTGAAGTTCAGTCCGAGGGCCGCCGCCGGGTCGGTGACGGTGGTCGTACGGATCCAGGAGCGTCCCGGGGCGGTGTGGGCGAGGAACAGGCGGCGTCGGGAGACGCCATGGCGGTCGGCGTGGCGGCCCGGCCTGCGGATGAGGGCGATGCGGACGCCGGTGCCCTCCGCCGCGGCTTCCAGAGCCCGGCCGAGGGCAGGGTCGAGATGACTGTCCGTCAACGCGTGGGCTCCCCACGGCCCGGTTTGCTCGATGAGCAGCCAGGTCCGTGCGGTGGCCGCGGTGCCGGCGAGGGGTTCGGCCGTTTCACGGGAGGCGGTGGCGCAGAGACTCACATAGGTGAGCCTAACCTCATCTGGTGGCAGTCGGTTGCCCGGTGGGGCGTCCGTGGCCGGGGGCCGTACGTAAATGGCCGAGTCGGGGCGGGGCTGTGGCCGTACGACTACGCCTGGGGCCCGGGCACGCCAGGCCAGGCCAGCTGGCCGGACGTCGCGGGCGGTCGGTCCCGGCCCCCTTCAGGTCCGCGCGCGGGCCAGAGCACTCCAACAGCCTGGCGCCGTGCCCGCGGCGGCCCGTCCCTCAGGGCAGTGGCTGGGGTGGGCGAGGGCCGGCGTACTGGCCGCTGGGGCGCATGCGGAGGGGTGGTTCGCCGTACTCCTCCAGGGCGTGGGCGATCCAGCCGGCGGTACGGGCGAGGGCGAATACGGTCTCTCCCGCCTCGGCCGGCATTCCCGTCGCGACCGTAAGGACGGCCAGGGCGAGGTCGACGTTGGCGTGCAGTTCGGTGTGCCGGGCGGTGGTGGTGATCACGTCGCGGGCGGCCTGGAGGGCGGGGCGGGCCTGAGGTACGTCCTCCAGGAGCCCGAAGAGGGCGCGGGCCCGCGGATCCTCACCCGGGTAGAGGCGGTGTCCCAGGCCGGGGACCCGGCGGCCGGCCCGCAGATGGTCGGCGACGACGGCGGCCGCGCTGCCCCGGTCCAGCACCTCCAGCAGCATGCGGTGGGCGAGTCCGCTCGCCGCTCCGTGCAGCGCGCCGTCCAGCGCCCCGAAGCCGGCCGAGACGATCGCGTACGGGTGGCCGCGTGCGGAGGCGGCGACCCGGACCGCGAGTGTCGACGCGGCGAGGTCATGGTCGATGAGCAGGACGAGCGCGGCGTCCAGGACACGGAGGGAGGGTGCGTCGGCCGGCTCGGGGGTCAGGCGCGACCAGAGGCGCGGGGCGAGCGAGTCGGCGGGGTGCTGCTCGGGAGCCTGGGCCGGTAGGGCGTCGACGAGGGTCGGGATCAGGCTGCGGGCGGTGTCGAGGACGGTTCCCTCGGACAGGTCGAAGCGCAGCGGGTCGGCGGCCGCCGCGGCGATCACGGCGACCCGCAGCCGGTCCATGGGGCCGCTGTGGGCGGGCAGCGCCGCCACGGCGTGGCGAGCCGCGGCGAGGGCGTCCTGTGGGGCGGTGAAGCGGATGCCGCGGCGCATCTCACCGGTCCACAGCCACTCGGCGACCTCCTCGTAGCTGTAGTGGGCAGCGAGCTGTGAGGTGTCGACGCCGCGGAAGTAGCAGTGGTCGCGGTCGATCAGCGTGATACCGGTGCGCACCGCCAACTCGCCGCTGGAGCCGGACGGTTCGCGCCGGCCGCCGCGGCGGGCCAGTGCCTCGACCTCCTGGGCGTCGAAGGTGCTGCCCCGGCCGCCCTGCTCGCGACGGCTGGTGAGCTGGCCGCGGCTGACGTACGCGTACACCGTCTCGGGCTTCACGCCGAGCCGGTCGGCCGCCTCCCGGGTGCTCAGTCGCCGCCCGCCCGGGTCCTGCGCCGTGTCTTGATCCGCCATGAGACCACCGTATCCAAACCTATACACATTGATTCAATCAACATTGACGAGCTTTGAGTCAATCATAGATAGTCGAATCAATATCCACGAAGGCAGGACAGGAGATCCGCCATGCCGATTGCCGAGGCGAACGCACCTCTCGACGCACCCCGCGGGCTTGCCGGCGTCATCGTCACCGAGACCCGACTGGGCGACGTCCGGGGCCGCGAGGGCTTTTACCACTACCGCCAGTACTCCGCCGTCGAGCTGGCCATGAACCGCAGCTTCGAGGACGTCTGGTACCTGATGTTCCACGGTGAACTCCCGGACGCCGCACGGCTCGCGGCCTTCCGGGCCGAGACCGCCGCGCTGCGCACCCTGCCCGACGCCGTGCGCGACGCACTGCCCGCCCTCGCCCACGCCGGTGCGCTCGCCGGCCCGCTGGCCGGGCTGCGTACCGCGCTCTCGCTGCTCGGTGCGACGTCCGGCTTCCGGCCGCTGTACGACATCGACGCCGACCGGCGACGGGCCGACGCGCTCGCCGCCTGCGCGGCCGTACCGACCCTGCTCACCGCGCTGCACCGGCTCGGCCAGGGACAGCAGCCCATCGAGCCGCGCGCGGACCTCGGCCACGCCGCCAACTACCTCTACATGCTCACCGGCGCAGAGCCCGAGCCGGAGCAGGTCCGGGCGATCGAGGCCTATCTGATCTCCACCATCGACCACGGCTTCAACGCCTCGACCTTCACCGCCCGCGTCATCACCTCCACCGGTGCCGACCTCGCGGCCTGTCTCGTCGGCGCCATCGGCGCGCTCTCCGGGCCCCTGCACGGCGGCGCGCCAAGCCGCGCACTGGACACCCTCGACGCCATCGGCAGCCCCGACCGCATAGACGCCTGGGTCCGCGACAGCGTGTTGCGCGGCGACCGGATCATGGGCTTCGGCCACCCCGTCTACCGCACCGTGGACCCGCGTTCGCGGATGCTGCGCGGTATCGCCGAGGGTTTCGGCGGCCCGCTGGTGGAGTTCGCGGTCCGGGTGGAGGAGCGGGTCGAGGCGCTGCTGGCCGAGCTCAAGCCGGGCCGTGAGCTGCACATCAATGTGGAGTTCTACGCGGGCGTCGTCATGGAGCTGTGCGGACTGCCGCGGGAGATGTTCACGCCCACCTTCTGCGCGGCCCGGGTCGTCGGCTGGAGCGCCAACGTCCTGGAACAGGCCGAGGATTCAAAGATCATCCGCCCGTCGGCCCGCTACGTAGGCCCGCCCCCGCCGCAGCCGGTCCCGGCCGTGGCGCCGCGCTAGCGGCCGGACCCGTGGTGCCGGCGGTCCGTTACGATCGACAGCTCGTCCGCCGCCGGGCCACGCGGCCCGCCACCCGCACCATGGAGGCGTCCTTTGGTCAGGCAACAGATCCCGGTCGTCGTGCTCGCGGGCTTCCTCGGATCGGGCAAGACCACCCTCCTCAACCATCTGCTCAGCGCCGGTGACGGGACCCGTATCGGGGCGATCGTCAATGACTTCGGCAGCATCGAGATCGATGCCATGACCGTCGCCGGTCAGGTCGACTCGATGGTCTCGCTCGGCAACGGATGTCTGTGCTGCGCGGTCGACACCAGCGAACTGGACACGTATCTGGAGCGGCTGGCCCGCCCCGCCGCCCGTATCGACGTGATCGTCATCGAGGCCAGCGGGCTTGCCGAGCCTCAGGAACTCATCCGGATGATCCTCGCCAGCGACAACGACCGGATCGTCTACGGCGGTCTGATCGAGGTCGTGGACGCCGCCGAGTTCGACAGCACCCGGGACCGGCACCCCGAACTGGACCGGCATGTGGGCATCGCCGACATCGTGGTACTCAACAAGGCCGACCGGATCGATGACGCGGCGCGGCAGGCCCTGATGGACACCCTCGCGGATCTCGCGCCCGGCCGGCCGGTGATCTGTACGGCGTACGGGCGGGTCGACCCCGAGCTGTTCTTCGACCGTGGAGCGGGGGAGGACCGCGAGGCGCCCGTACGCCAGCTCTCCTTCGAGGACCTCTTGCGGGAGGCCGCGGCGAACGAGGCCCCCGCCCCGCACGCCGACGGCCACCACCGTGACGGCCACCACTACGACGACCACCACTGCGACGGCGACTGCGGCGACCCGGACCACGCCGGCCACGCGGGCCATCTCCACGCCGCCTACCAGAGCGTCGAGTTCACCTCGTCCGAGCCGATGCACCCGCGCCGGCTCATGGACTTCCTCGACAGCCGTCCGGCCGGTCTCTACCGCATCAAGGGGTTCGTCCACTTCGACGTCCCGGAGAACCGCCAGAGGTTCACGCTGCACGCCGTCGGCGACTTCCTGCGCTTCTACCCCGAGCCCTGGCCGAAGGGCGAGGAGCGGTGCACCCAGCTCGTCATGATCGGCAGCGGTATCGACGCCCCGGCGCTGCGCAAGGAGCTGGACGACTGCCGGGAGACCGGACCGTCGGAGGCCGATGTGAACAGCATGTGGGGCGTGCTGCGGTACGTGCCCGCCGCCGGCGAGGACAACTGACGCCGCCGGTCCGGCTCTTCACCGGTCCGACGGCGTCCGTCACCTCTGCATCAGCGCGGCGGCTACACCGGCCCCGCCAGCGCGGCCACCGGCTTCATCAGCGGCACGCCCGAGCCGTCCCGCCGCGGATCCACCTCCGGCAGGGCGACCGGGGTGCCCTTGGCATCGGCGGCCCGCACCGGCGCCGGACCGGCCCACGCCTGGGTCAGGCAGTCCTCGCCCTTCAGGAACCGCTGGCAGCGCACACCACCGGTCGCCCGGCCCTTGCGCGGATACTGGTCGAACGGGGTGAGCTTGGCCGTCGCCACCGAGTCGTCGAGCGTGCCGTGTGAACCGGCGACCGTGAAGACCATGGCCTCGGAGGCCGGATCGACCGCCGAGAACGAGATCACCTTCACGCCCTCGCCGAGCTTGATGCCCGCCATACCGCCCGCCGGCCGGCCCTGTGGCCGCACCTGCGACGCCGGATAGCGCAGCAACTGCGCCTCGGACGTGATGAAGACCAGGTCCTCCTCACCGGTGCGCAGCTCGGCCGCGCCCACGATGCGGTCGCCCTCCTTGAGGGTGATGACCTCCAACTCCTCCTTGTTGGACGGGTAGTCGGGCACCACTCTCTTGACCACGCCCTGCTCCGTCCCGAGCGCCAGGCCCGGTGAGGACTCGTCCAGCGTCGTCAGACAGACCAGCTCCTCGCCGTCCTCCAGCGTCAGGAACTCCGAGAGCAGCGCACCCCCCGAGAGGTTGGGCGCCGCCGCGGTCTCCGGGAGCTGCGGCAGATCGATCACCGACAGGCGCAGCAGCCGGCCCAGGGACGTCACCGCGCCCACCTCGCCGCGGGTCGTCGCCGGCACCGCCGAGACGATCACATCGTGCTTGACGCGCTTGGCGTCGACGTCGAAGGGCAGCTCGCCGGTGACCGTACGGGCCAGCCGGCCCGTCGAGGACAGCAGCACCCGGCACGGGTCGTCGGCGACCTCCAGCGGCACCGCCCCGACCGACGTGCCCGCCGACTCCAGCAGGACCGTCCGCCGGTCCGTGCCGTACTTCTTCGCGACCGCGGCCAGCTCGCCGGAGACCAGCTTGCGCAGCTCGGCGTCCGACTCCAGGATCCGGGTCAGCTTCTCGATCTCCTCCTGGAGGCGGTCGCGCTCCGACTCCAGCTCGATCCGGTCGAACTTGGTCAGCCGGCGCAGCGGGGTGTCGAGGATGTACTGCGTCTGGATGTCGCTCAGCGAGAAGCGCTCGATCAGCCGCTCCTTGGCCTGTGCGCTGTTCTCGCTGGAGCGGATCAGCCGGATCACCTCGTCGATGTCCAGCAGGGCCGTCAGCAGGCCCTCGACCAGGTGGAGCCGGTCACGCCGCTTGGTGCGCCGGAACTCGCTGCGCCGGCGGACCACCTCGAAGCGGTGGTCGACATAGACCTCCAGCAGCTCCTTGAGGCCCAGCGTCAGCGGCTGGCCGTCCACCAGCGCCACGTTGTTGATGCCGAAGGACTCCTCCATCGGCGTGAGCTTGTAGAGCTGCTCCAGCACGGCCTCGGGGTTGAAGCCGTTCTTGACCTCGATCACCAGCCGCAGCCCGTGCTCGCGGTCGGTGAGGTCCTTGACGTCCGCGATGCCCTGGAGCTTCTTCGAGCCGACCAGGTCCTTGATCTTGGAGATGACCTTCTCGGGGCCGACGGTGAAGGGGAGTTCGGTGACGACCAGACCCTTGCGGCGGGCGGTGACGTTCTCCACCGTGACCGTCGCGCGGATCTTGAACGTGCCGCGGCCCTTCTCGTACGCGTCCCGTACGCCGCCGAGGCCCACGATCCGGCCGCCGGTCGGCAGGTCGGGACCCGGCACGAAGCGCATCAGGGTGTCGAGATCGGCGTTGGGGTGCTTGATGAGATGACGCGCCGCGGCGATCACCTCGCCCAGATTGTGCGGCGGCATGTTCGTCGCCATACCGACGGCGATGCCGGAGGCGCCGTTGACCAGGAGGTTCGGGTAAGCCGCCGGGAGGGCGGCCGGCTCCTTCTCCTGGCCGTCGTAGTTCGGTGCGAAGTCGACGGTGTCCTCGTCGATGGACTCGGTCATCAGCGACGTCGCGGACGCCATCCGGCACTCGGTGTAACGCATGGCGGCGGGCGGGTCGTCATTGCCCAGCGAGCCGAAGTTGCCGTGCCCGTCCACCAGCGGCACCCGCATCGAGAACGGCTGCGCCATGCGCACCAGCGCGTCGTAGATGGACGCGTCGCCGTGCGGGTGGAGCTTACCCATCACCTCGCCGACGACCCGGGCGCACTTGACGTAGCCGCGGTCGGGCCGCAGGCCCATCTCGTTCATCTGGTAAAGGATGCGGCGGTGCACCGGCTTGAGGCCGTCGCGGGCGTCCGGCAGGGCGCGCGAGTAGATGACCGAATACGCGTACTCGAGGAAGGACCCCTGCATCTCGTCGACGACGTCGATGTCGAGGATCCTCTCCTCGAAGTCTCCCCCGGAGGTACCCCCGGGCGGTGGGGTCTTCGTGCTGCGGCGGGCCATCGCGGCTGCGGCTCCTTCTGCTGCGTCTACTGCCGATGTCGGGATAGGACGTCAGGGCGACGTCGGTCAATCAGTCGGGTCGATCAGCTGGGGGATCAACCGGCGGGTATCTCTGAGTCTGACGCGGACCATTGTGGACCTCCCCACTGACAACGCCCACCGCGACTCCCCTTTCACCGTCCTCGGCGGGCCGGCAGGGGCGCACGCCGGGCGTCCGCGCGCACGAGAACTTCGCCAGATGCCGATGCGGTTGCATACAGTGACAGAACTTCCTCGCAAGCGGATCGAAGGGACGTACATGCCCATGGGTCACACGGCCACAGAACAAGCCGGCTCCGGCGGCCTGACAGCAACCGAGCACCGGCTGGCCAACGGCCTGCGCGTGGTGCTCTCGGAGGACCACCTGACCCCCGTCGCAGCGGTCTGCCTGTGGTACGACGTCGGCTCCCGCCACGAGGTCAAGGGCCGTACCGGCCTGGCTCACCTCTTCGAGCACCTGATGTTCCAGGGCTCCGCCCAGGTGACGGGCAACGGCCACTTCGAGCTGGTCCAGGGCGCCGGCGGTTCGCTCAACGGCACCACGAGCTTCGAGCGCACCAACTACTTCGAGACCATGCCCGCCCATGAGCTGGAGCTCGCGCTCTGGCTGGAGGCGGACCGGATGGGCTCGCTGCTGACCGCGCTCGACGACGAGTCGCTGGAGAACCAGCGCGACGTCGTCAAGAACGAGCGCCGCCAGCGCTACGACAACGTCCCCTACGGCACGGCCTTCGAGAAGCTGACGGCCATGGCCTACCCGGAGGGCCACCCGTACCACCACACGCCCATCGGGTCGATGGCCGACCTGGACGCCGCCTCCCTGGAGGACGCCCGGGCCTTCTTCCGTACGTACTACGCGCCCAACAACGCCGTCCTGTCGGTCGTCGGCGACATCGACCCCGCACAGACGCTGGCCTGGATCGAGAAGTACTTCGGTTCGATCCCCTCGCACGACGGCAAGCAGCCGCCCCGCGACGGCACGCTGCCCGAGGTCATCGGCGGCGAACTGCGCGAGGTCGTCGAGGAGGATGTGCCCTCCCGCGCCCTGATGGCGGCCTACCGCCTGCCGCACGACGGCACCCGTGAGGCGGACGCCGCGGACCTGGCGCTGACCGTCCTGGGCGGCGGTGAGTCCTCCCGGCTGTACAACCGGCTGGTGCGCCGCGACCGCAGCGCGGTGACCGCCGGCTTCGGCCTGCTGCGGCTGGCCGGCGCGCCCTCACTGGGCTGGCTGGACGTGAAGACCTCCGGCGGGGTGGCGGTCCCCGACATCGAGCGCGCGGTCGACGAGGAGCTGGCCCGCTTCGCCGCCGAGGGCCCGACCCCGGAGGAGATGGAGCGCGCACAGGCCCAGCTGGAGCGCGAGTGGCTGGACCGGCTGGCCACGGTCAGCGGCCGCGCCGACGAACTGTGCCGTTTCGCCGTCCTGTTCGGTGACCCGCAGCTCGCCCTGACCGCCGTGCAGCGCGTCCTGGACATCACCCCCGAGGAGGTGCAGGCGGTCGCCCAGGCCCGGCTGCGCCCCGACAACCGCGCGGTGCTGGTCTACGAGCCCACGGAAACCGCTGAGCCCACCGACGCCGCCGACACCGAGGAAGGGGAGGCGGACCAGTGAGCGACGCCACGACCCGCGCAGACTCCGCGATGAGCACCATGGACTTCCACCCCCAGCCCCGGGGGGGCGCGCCCAAGCCGTGGGCCTTCCCGGCCCCGGAGCGCAGCCAACTGCCCAACGGGCTCACGCTGCTGACCAGTCACCGCCCCGGCCAGCAGGTCGTCGCCGTCGAGATCAACCTCGTCGCCCCGCTGGACGCCGAGCCCGAGGGCCTGGACGGCGTCGCCACGATCATGGCGCGCGCCCTGTCCGAGGGCACCGACAAGCACGACGCCGAGGGGTTCGCCGCCGAGCTGGAGCGCTGCGGCGCCACCCTGGACGCGCACGCCGACCACCCCGGCGTACGGGTCTCCCTGGAGGTCCCGGCCTCCCGGCTGACCCGGGCGCTCGGCCTGCTCGCCGACGCGCTGCGCGCCCCCGCCTTCCCGGACAGCGAGGTCGAGCGGCTGGTGCGCAACCGCCTCGACGAGATCCCGCACGAGCTCGCCAACCCGGCCCGGCGCGCCGCCATGGCGCTGTCCAAGGAGCTGTTTCCGGCCACGTCCCGGATGTCGCGTCCCCGGCAGGGCACCGAGGAGACCGTCGCCCGTATCGACGCCGCGGCCGTCCGGGCCTTCTACGCCGCCCATGTCCGGCCCGCCACGGCCACCGCGGTCATCGTCGGTGACTTCACCGGCGTCGACCTGGACGCGGCGCTCGCCGGCACCCTCGGCGCCTGGAGCGGCTCCACGGCCGAGCCGCTGAAGGCCGCGCCGATCACCGCCGACGACACCGGCCGGGTGGTGATCGTGGACCGCCCCGGCGCCGTCCAGACGCAGCTGCTCATCGGCCGCATCGGCGCCGACCGGCACGACCGGGTCTGGCCGGGCCAGGTCCTCGGCACGTACTGCCTGGGCGGCACCCTCACCTCCCGTCTGGACCGCGTGCTGCGGGAGGAGAAGGGCTACACCTACGGGGTGCGCGCCTTCGGTCAGGTATTGCGCTCCACCGCCCCCTCGTCCCCCGAGGGGGCCACGGGCGCCGCGCTGCTGGCCATCAGCGGCTCGGTCGACACCGCCTCCACGGTCCCCGCCCTGGACGACCTCTGGAAGGTGCTGCGGACCCTCGCGGCAGAGGGGCTGACGGACGACGAGCGGGATGTCGCCGTACAGAACCTCGTCGGGGTCGCGCCGCTCAAGTACGAGACCGCGGCGGCCGTCGCCGGCACGCTCGCCGACCAGGTGGAGCAGCAGCTACCGGACGACTTCCAGGCGCAGTTGTACGCCCGGCTCGCGGAGACCGGCACGGTCGAGGCGACCGCGGCGGTGGTCAACGCCTTCCCGGTGGACCGGCTGGTGACGGTCCTGGTCGGGGACGCCGCGCAGATCGCCGAGCCCGTCAGGTCGCTGGGCATCGGCGAGGTGACGGTCGTCAGCGGCTAGCACCTTCACTTGACGGCAAGTCAGTTACGCATGCGGATCCCGTGGCGCCCGCCCGCCACGGGATCCGCCGTATGTCCGTTTTATGGCGGCTGGTTGCGGCGGTTCTTGTGGCATCCCGCACAAAAAACCGGTTCTGTTTGCCGATTGAAAGTTGCCCCGTTTAGCGTCGGTCCGGCTGTTCGTCACAAGTCCGCCACAACAGTGGCACCGGACAGTCATCGCCGAGTCCCCGTACGGCGCGAGCCAGGGGAGCCGGGGACCCACACGTCCCTTGGGGTGAATCGGACTCCTCTCCGGAGGAGCCCGTAGGAGACCTTCCTGCTCCGAACCCGTCAGCTAACCCGGTAGGCGAGAAGGAAGGAAAGGACCAGCCAGTACATGGCGTTCATCCGTGCCACCGGGAAGCACCGCGGTGCGAGCCGCTCCGCTCGCTCCACCCGCAAGATCGCCGGCATAGCCGGCCTGGCGGCCTCCGGCGTGGTCGCCTCCGTGGCCTCGCCGGCGCTGGCCGCCACGGACCAGGCGCCCGTACACGACACCGGTCTCCAGCGGGCCGTGGTCCTCGGCGACGAGGCCGCCGACCGCCTCGAGGCCCAGGCCGACGCACAGCAGGCCGCCGCCGAGGCCGCCGCCGCGAAGGCGAAGGCCGAGGCCCTTGCCAAGAAGCAGGCCGACGAGGCCAAGCGGCGCGCCGAGGCCGCCCGGAAGAAGGCCAAGGCCGAGCGCGAGGCCAAGGAGCGCGCGGCCCGCGAGGCCGAGCGCAAGCGCCTCAACGCCTTCGTCGCCCCGATCGCCGGCTCCTACGTCTCCACCGGCTACAAGGCCTCCAGCAGCCTGTGGTCCTCCGGCAGCCACACCGGCATCGACTTCCACGCCGCCTCCGGCACCTCGGTCCACGCCGTGGGCGCGGGCACCGTCGTCGAGGCCGGCTGGGGCGGCGCGTACGGCAACAACGTCGTGATCAAGATGCACGACGGTACGTACACCCAGTACGGCCACCTGTCGTCCATCGGCGTCTCGGTCGGCCAGACCGTCACACCGGGCGAGCAGATCGGCCTCTCCGGCGCCACCGGCAACGTCACAGGCCCGCATCTGCACTTCGAGGCCCGCACCACGCCGGACTACGGCTCGGACATCGACCCGACCGCCTATCTGCGCTCGCACGGCGTCAACGTCTGACGGACCGCACGCCGCACCCGCCGCACCGGATCGCCCGATGACGGACCCGTGCGCTGGCCAAAATATATCCATGAATAACAGGAGTCCGTCGGAAAAGCCGTCCCGGTCGAATAGAGTCACGGAAATGCCGCCAACCGGCGGCGTTTCCAGGGGATTACGGCGGAGGCACGGACGATGCGAGGCCATATTTCCGCGCATGCAGTGTGCACGGCGATTCGCGAGGACATTGTCTCCGGTGCACTGGCGCCGGGGAGCCGGCTGATCGAGGAGATCCTGGCGGCGCGTTACGGCGTCTCCAGAGTCCCGGTCCGCGAAGCGCTGCGCACCCTGCAGTCGGAGGGCTTTGTCACCACCCGCCACCACGCGGGCGCGTGCGTCGCCGAGCCCACCGAGCAGGAGGCCGCCGACCTCCTCGACATCCGCGCCCTGCTGGAGCCGCTGGGCGCGGCCCGCGCCGCCGCCCGCCGCAGCCCGGCCCATCTGAAGGTGCTGCGCGGACTGGTGCGGCTCGGGCGCGAGCGGGCCCGCCACGGCAACCCCGCGGACCTGCGCCAACTGGACGGCTGGTTCCACGAGACGCTCGCCCAGGCGGCCGGCAGTCCCAGCCTGACCGCGCTGCTGACCCAGCTGCGGCGCAAGATCGAGTGGATGTATGCCGTGGAGCCCCCGGCCCGGTCCGGCGAGTCGTGGGACGAACACGGCGCGGTGCTGGACGCGGTGGCCCGGGGGGACGCGGAACGGGCCCGTGCCCTGATGGCGGCCCACATCGAGCGCTCCCTCCCGGTGTACCGGCTGCGGCGCCCCGCCGAGCCCGAGGTGAGCGATCCGAAACGGTCCGTCAACACGGCGCGCGCCCGCTCTTAACAATCGCCCCGTATACAAAGGGGTGCGGGGCGCGGAATGCATTTGCCCAGTGGTGGGCCGATGTCTCGTATCGCGTCGGATTTCCGGCCTGCGCTGCCGCGCCTCATCGCGCGCCTATTCGCGCGTCTATTTACGGTGCCTATTTGTGTGCCCATTTTCCGCTACCACGCCTGAGCGCCGGACGGTGCGCGCCTTTTCTTTCCCGGTGTGCGGAAATCGCCCAACAGCGCAGAACGGCCCCGACGCGGCGACCGTCTCCCGGTCACCGCGGCGGGGCCGCCGCATGCTGCAAGAGGTCCTTGCGGACCAGGGCTCAGACGGTCTCGGGGAGCTCCTCAAGACCCTCGGCGACGAGCTTCGCCAGGCGGTCGAGCGCGGCCTCGGCGCCCTCGGCGTCGGAGGCCAGCACGATTTCCTCGCCACCCTGGGCGCCCAGGCCCAGGACCGCGAGCATGGAGGCCGCGTTGACAGGGGTGCCATCAGCCTTGGCGATCGTCATCGGGACGCCGGAGGCGGTGGCCGCACGGACGAAGATCGACGCGGGGCGGGCGTGCAGGCCCTCGGCCCAACCGACATTGACGCGGCGCTCTGCCATGGTGTTGCCCTTCAAAGTCGTGACAGTTGTCTAGACCAGTCTCTCACGCTGCCGGGAGTGCTCAAGAAGCCTCCGACTGACCCCGAGCGTACGCGTACGGGCCGTTGTCAGTGCCCGGTCGTACGCTGTCCGCATGCAGAAGCCGCCGGACCACGCGTACCCGACCCACTGGGAAGCCGACGTGGTGCTGCGCGACGGCGGCACGGCGCGGATCCGCCCCATCACCCCCGACGACGCGGAGCGGCTGGTCTCCTTCTACGAACAGGTCTCGGACGAGTCGAAGTACTACCGCTTCTTCGCGCCCTACCCCCGCCTGTCCGACCGCGACGTGCACCGCTTCACCCACCACGACTACGTCGACCGGGTCGGGCTCGCCGCCACGGTGGGCGGCGAGTTCATCGCCACGGTCCGCTACGACCGGATCAACGACCAGGGGCTCCCTGCCAAGAACCCCGAGGACGACCAGGCAGAGGTCGCCTTCCTCGTCCAGGACGCCCACCAGGGCCGCGGAGTCGCCTCCGCGCTCCTGGAGCACATCGCGGCCGTCGCCCGTGAGCGCGGCATCCGGCGGTTCGCCGCCGAGGTGCTGCCCGCCAACTCCAAGATGATCAAGGTCTTCACGGACGCCGGCTACACCCACAAGCGCACCTTCGAAGACGGCGTGGTCCGGCTGGAGTTCGACCTCGAACCCACCGAGCAGTCCATGGCCGTGATGCGCGGCCGCGAGCAGCGCGCCGAGGCCCGCTCCGTCCAGCGCCTGCTCGCCCCCGGCTCGGTCGCCGTCATCGGAACCGGCCGCGCCCCCGGAGGCATCGGCCGTACCGCCCTGCGCAACGTCCTCGACTCCGGCTTCACGGGGCGGGTGCACGCCGTCAACCACGCCTTCCCCGACGACCTGCGGCGGCTCGAACCCGAAGGGGTACCCGCCGTCCGCGCCCTGCGGGAGATCCCCGAGCCGGTCGACCTCGCGGTGATCGCCGTTCCCGCGGCGAGCGTCCCCGACGTGGTCCGCGACTGCGGCGAACACGGCGTCCAGGGCCTGCTCATCCTGTCCTCCGGATATGCCGAGGCGGGCCCCGAGGGCCGGGAACGGCAGCGTGAGCTGCTGCGCCAGGCCCGCTCGTACGGCATGCGGCTCATCGGGCCGAACGCCTTCGGGCTGATCAACACCGCGCGCGACGTCCGGCTCAACGCCTCCCTCGCCCCCCGGATGCCCGGCGCCGGCCATATCGGCCTGTTCACCCAGTCCGGCGCCATCGGCATCGCCCTGCTCAGCGGGCTGCATGCGCGCGGCCCCGGCGACGGCGGCATCGCCGGTATCTCCTCCTTCGTCTCGGCCGGCAACCGCGCCGATGTCTCCGGCAACGACCTGCTCCAGTACTGGTACGACGACCGGGACACCGATGTCGTGATCCTCTATCTGGAGTCCATCGGCAATCCGCGCAAGTTCGCCCGGCTCGCCCGCCGTACCGCCGCGGTCAAGCCGGTCGTGGTCGCACGGGGCGCCCGGCACAACGGCACCGCCCCGCCCGGCCATGCCGTGCCCACGGTCCGGGTCCCCGACAGCACGGTCGCCGCCCTGATGCGCCAGGCCGGGGTGATCCGGGTCGACACGGTCACCGAACTGATCGACGCCGGGCTGCTGCTGGCCTCCCAGCCGCTGCCGACCGGTCCGCGCATCGCCATCCTCGGCAACTCCGAATCGCTGGCGCTGCTCGCCTACGACGCCTGTCTCACCGAGCGGCTGCGTCCGCTGCGCCCCCGTGTGCTGGCCTCGGCGGCGACGCCGGAGGACTTCCGCGCCGCGCTCGCCGAGACGCTGGCCGCTGACGGCTGCGATGCCGTGATCGTCACGGCCATTCCCTGGGTGGGGGAGCAGGACGGCGTCTCCCCGGGCGGCACCGAGGGCACCGCGCTGGCGGCCGCCCTGCGCAACGCGGCCGCGGCCCATCCACACAAGCCGGTCACCGTCGTCCACCTGGCGATGGACGACCTCGCCGAGACGCTCGCCGCACCGGCCCCCGCCGAGCACGATGCCCAGCACGACCCCGAGCACCGGGACGGCGCTCCCTCGGCCCCCGCCCCCCAGGACGCCCCCTCGGCCCCACCGAATCCGTCCACCCCATCGAACCCGTCCACCCCACCGATCCCTCCCTTCCCGCCGAACCCCCCGCACCGGACGGCCCCCGCGCGCCCCCCGATCCCCCCGAGCCCGCCCCCTTCCGCACGTCAGGCGCCTCCGGCCGGGGACACCGAGGCCGCCGCCGCCCCGCCCCGGCGCCGGAGCGACCCCCTCCGCATCCCCGCCTACCCCGCCGCCGAACGTGCCGTCCGTGCACTCGCCGAGGCGGTCCGCTACGCCGCCTGGCGCCGCGAGGCCGCCGAGCCCGGCCGGGTGCCCGAGTACGACGACATCCAGGAGGCGGCGGCCGGCGCGGACATCGAGCGTCTCCTCGACCGGCTCGCCTCGGATACCCCCAGCGGCCGCTCCGTCCCGGTGCCCGGCGAGGACGCCGAGGCACTGCTGGCCCGCTACGGCATCCACACCCTCCCGGCCCTCCCGGCCCCGGATCCGGACGCCGCCGTGCGCGCCGCGGCCCGCCTCGGCTATCCGGTCGCCCTCAAGACCACCGCTCCCCACCTACGGCACCGACCGGACCTCGGCGGGGTCCGCCTGGACATCCCCGGCGAGGCCGAACTCCGTCGCACATACACCGAATTGACCGACTTCCTCGGCTCGCCCGCGGAGCTGCGCCCGGTCGTCCAGGCGATGGTGCCGCGGGGCGTCGACACGGTCATCCGGGCCGCCATCGACCCCGCAGCGGGCGCGGTCCTCTCCTTCGGTCTGGCCGGCGCCCCCTCCCAACTGCTCGGCGATGTCGCCCACCGCCTCATCCCCGCAACGGACCGTGACGTCACCGAACAGATCCGCTCGATCCGGGCCGCTCCGCTGCTGTTCGGCTGGCGCGGCTCCCAGCCCGTGGACACCGCAGCGCTGGCGGAACTGCTGCTGCGGGTCTCCCGGCTCGTCGACGATCACCCCGAAGTGGTGGGGGTCGACCTCGAACCGGTCGTCGTCTCCCCGCACGGCCTCTCGGTCCTGGGCGCCGCCGTCCGGCTGGCCAGGGCCCCCGCCACCACCGACCTGGGCCCCCGCCGCCTGCCCGCCTACTAGCGGCCCCCACCTCGCCCCCACTGGGCCCGTACCCCCCGGCCGGGCCCGTAGGATGGACCCCATGGCTAAGACCGGTACGACGACCCAGGGGCTGCGCGCGGCGATCGAGCGCAGTGGCTACTACCCGACGCTCGTGGCCGAGGCGGTGCAGGCGGCGGTCGGCGGCGAGCCGGTGGTGTCGTACCTCGTGCATCAGGAGACGACCTTCGATGCCAACGAGGTCCGCCGCCACGTCACGGTCCTGGTCCTGACCGGCACCCGCTTCATCGTCAGCCACACCGACGAGCAGGCCGCCGACGCCACCTCCCCCTCCCCGTACGCCACCACCTCCACCGAGTCCGTCAAGCTGGGCCGGATCTCCTCCGTGGTCCTCAGCCGCGTGGTCGCCAACCCCGAGTCGTACACCCCGGGTCAGCTGCCCCGCGAGGTCGTGCTGACCATCGGCTGGGGCGCCGTCGCCCGGCTGGACCTGGAGCCCGCCGCCTGCGGTGACCCCAACTGCGAGGCGGACCACGGCTACACCGGTTCCTCCACCGCTGACGACCTCTCGCTGCGGGTCAGTGAGGCCGGCGACGGCCCCGACTCGGTACGCGAGACGCTCGCCTTCGCCCAGGCACTCTCCGAGGCCACCGCGGCCACCACTCCCCGCTGATGGTCGACATCGCCGCCTGGCCGGAACCCGCACCGCTCGACCCGCTCGACGCCCCGGTGCCCCGCTACGGCACCGCCTCGCTCGCCGAACTGCTGCCCACCATCGCCGCGGGTCTCGGCGTGCCCGGCCTTACCACCGGCATGGAGCTGGCCCCGGCCGACCGGGCCTGCGTCTTCCTGATCGACGGCCTCGGCTGGGAGCTGCTGCGTGCCCACCCGGAGGAGGCGCCGTTCCTCACCTCGCTCCTGGGCACGTCGTTCAACGGCAGCGGCCGCCCGCTCACCGCGGGATTCCCCTCCACGACCGCCACCTCCCTCGCCTCGGTCGGCACCGGACTGCCGCCGGGCGCCCACGGCCTGCCCGGATACACCTGCGAGGACCCGGCCACCGGCACGTTGATGAACCAGCTGCGCTGGTATCCGTGGACCGACCCGTACGTCTGGCAGCCGTACCCGACGGTCTTCCAGCTCGCGCACGCGGCCGGCGTCCACACCTGTCAGGTCTCCGCACCGAACTTCGAACAGACCCCGCTCACCAAGGTCGCGCTCAGCGGCGGCACCTTCCACGGCCGGCTCTCCGGCGAGGAGCGGATGGACCTCGCCGCGGAGCAGCTTGCCGCCGGAGACCGTTCGCTGGTCTACACGTACTACTCCGAGGTCGACGGCAAGGGGCACCGCTACGGCGTCGACTCCGATGCCTGGCGCGGCCAGTTGATGTACGTCGACCGGCTTGCCCAGCGGCTGGCCGAACAGCTTCCGCCGCGCAGCGCGCTCTACATCACCGCCGACCACGGCATGATCGACATCCCCTTCGGCCCCGAGTCCCGGATCGACTTCGACGAGGACTGGGAACTGCGCGCCGGCGTACGCCTGTTGGGCGGCGAGGGCCGGGCCCGGCATGTGTACGCCCACCGGGGCGCGGCCGCCGATGTGCTCGCCGTATGGCGCGAGGTGGTCGGCGAGCAGATGTGGGTCGCCAGTCGCGACGAGGCCATCGCGGCAGGGTGGTTCGGGCCGCAGGTCGACGACCGGGTGCGGGCCCGGATCGGTGATGTCGTGGCCGCCGCACACGCGGATATGGTGATCATCGCGACCGAACAGGAGCCCCGCGAATCGGAGATGGTCGGGATGCACGGTTCGATGACGCCCATCGAGCAGCTGGTGCCGCTCCTGGAAGTCCGCACCTGACGGTAGTCCGTCCTACCCTCCCCGTACGCCCGAGACGCCCGACGGCCTCCCCGTGGGCGCCGTCCGCTGCAATGCCGCCGACTCCGACGCGAAAGGCCATCCCTCACCCATGTCCGCATTGGTATTTTTCTCCGGAACCATGGATTGCGGGAAGAGTACTCTGGCGCTACAGATCGAGCACAACCGGTCGGCCCGTGGCCTCCAAGGCGTGATCTTCACTCGTGACGACCGGGCGGGCGAGGGCCGGCTCTCCTCACGGCTCGGCCTGGTCACCGATGCCGTCGAGGCCGACGAGGGGATGGACCTCTACGCCTACGTCGTCGACCACCTCTCCCAGGGCGGCCGGGCCGACTACGTGATCGTGGACGAGGCCCAGTTCCTCGCCCCCGCGCAGATAGACCAGCTCGCGCGGATCGTCGACGATCTCGAACTGGACGTCTTCGCGTTCGGCATCACCACCGACTTCCGGACCCATCTGTTCCCGGGCTCCCGGCGCCTGATCGAGCTGGCCGACCGCGTCGAGTCGCTTCAGGTGGAAGCGCTGTGCTGGTGCGGCGCCCGGGCCACGCACAACGCCCGTACGGTGGGCGGGGAGATGGTGGTCGAGGGCGCCCAGGTGGTGGTGGGCGACGTCAACCAGGCGTGCGACGAGGTGGGTTACGAAGTTCTCTGCCGTCGCCACCACCGCCGCAGGATGACCAGCGCCACGGCCCGCGCCGGCGCACTGTCGCCGGACGTCCTGCCTATGTCATCACCCGAGGCTTCCGCCCGGCCGGACGGCCACCACGACGAGATGACCGCCCGTCAGAAGTAGCGAAACGGTGCCGCCACCGAGGAGCTCGGCGGAAAGGGCGCTGCCCCCAGCGGCGCGAGGAACCCCGCTCGCACCGCATGCGTCCCCCTCGCCATGACGCCCTCTCACCTCCTGTTGCAGAGGCCCGACCACAGCGATCTCGACGCAATGGTGGAGCTGCATACCCGGGCCCGCACCGCGTACTACCGGACCGGCGGGCTGTCCGCGTCGGACATCGATCCTCCCGATGGAGTGGCGCGCCGGCGAGAGGCGTGGGCGCGCGCCCTCAACTCCCCTGCAAAGCCGACTACGTCCGCATGCGGCTCGTTGTGGGCGCGGAGGCGGACGTGCTCAGTTCGGCTCGATGACGGTGAAGACCGCGCCCTCGGTGTCGGTGACCGTCGCCAGGCGCCCGTGGTGGGAGTCGTGGGCGGGGTGCAGTACCCGGCCGCCCAGTTCGGTGACCCGGCGGGCGGCGGCATCGGTGCTGGGGACGGCGAAGTACGTCATCCAGTGGGAGCCGCGGTCGCGGGGGAGGGCGTTGCCCACGCCGTGGATGCCGGCCACCGCACGGCCCTTGAGGAGCAGCGTCAGATAGTCGAGGTCCGCCGGGCCGTCCGCACCCAGGGGTTCCGCCTCGAAGCCGAAGACATGCTCGTAGAACGGGCCTACGGAGTCGGTGTCCTGGGTGACCAGCTCGTTCCACACCGGCGTCCCGGGATCCCCGGTGATCGCGGTGCCCATCATCGACCTGCCCTGCCAGATGCCGAAGATCGCGCCCTGCGGGTCCGAGCCGATCGCCATCCGGCCCGTGTCATCGTCCGCGTCCAGCGGCCCGACGCCCACCGTCCCGCCGCAGCAACGAATCTGCTCGGCGGTCACATCGGCGTCGTCGCTGGCCAGATAGGTGGTCCAGGCGACCGGCAGATTACGGTCAGGTGCCAGCTCACCGACCCCGGCGACCTCCCGGCCGTCGAGGAAGGCCCGGGCGTACGGACCGAAATGCTGCGGTCCCGGACGGAACTCCCAGCCGAACAGCGCGCCGTAGAACTCCTGCGTCGCGGACAGGCTGTGGGCCAGGAGGCTCACCCAGCAGGGCGCGCCGGGCATCCGCCGAGTCGCGGCCTCGGTCGTCATCGTCACTTTCTCCTCGGAGCGTCGGGGTGCTGACCATGTGCGGTACGTGCGGTACGGGCGCAGGTCCCGTGCAGATGCTCGCACCCTGTGTGCCGGTGTGCGCCCCGGCCGCGCCGTCCACGGCGCGTTCACGAGGGAGAATATCCGTTTTGGTATTTCCCATCCTTTTCGGCGGTGTTGCGACAGGGCGCAACTGCGTCATACGGAGGGTGGGCACCCGCCTTCTGTACGTAGTCGCCGCTACGCAAGGATGAGACCCATGAATGCCATCATCACCGCTACCGAACTCGCGAGCGAGTTGGCCGGACCCACCCCGCCGGTGCTCCTGGACGTCCGCTACCAGCTCGGCGGGCCGCCCGGCCGCCCCGAGTACGAGGCCGGTCATCTGCCCGGCGCGGTCTATGTCGATCTCGACGGTGAACTGGCCGGTCCGCCCGGCCCGGTCGGCCGTCACCCGCTCCCCGACCTCGACGTCTTCGCCGACGCGATGCGGGCCGCCGGCGTCCGCGCGGACCGCCCGGTGGTCGTCTACGACGGCGGCCAGGGCTGGGCGGCGGCCCGTGCCTGGTGGCTGCTGCGCTGGAGCGGCCACCCCGAGGTGCGGGTGCTGGACGGCGGTCTCGCCGCCTGGCAGGCGTCCGGCGGTGCGCTGAGCGCCGGCGAAGTGACCCCCGAGGCGGGGGACTTCACGCCGATGCCCGGCGCGCTGCCGCTGCTGAGGGCCGACGACGCGGCCGCGCTGGCCCGTCGCGGTGTCCTCCTCGACGCGCGCGCCGCCGAGCGCTACCGCGGCGAGGTGGAGCCCATCGACAAGGTCGCCGGCCATATCCCCGGCGCGGTCTCCGCACCGACCACCGAGAACGTCGCCGAGGGCGGCACGACCTTCCGTCCCGCGTCCGAGCTGGTCGAGCGGTTCGCGGCCCTGGGCGTCACACCGGACAGGGAGGTCGGCGTCTACTGCGGCTCCGGGGTCTCCGCGGCCCACCAGGTGCTGGCCCTCGCGGTCGCCGGTATCCCCGCGGCGCTGTACGTCGGTTCGTGGAGCGAATGGTCCGCCGACCCGTCCCGCCCGGTCGCCACCGGCCCGCAGCCCGGCTGAGCCCGTCCGGGCTCCGCACGACGCCGTCCGCCCGTCCCCCTGGAAGGAGGGACGGGCGGGTGGTGTCTACGGGTGCTACTCCGGCTTCTTCCTCCGGGTGCCGAAGACGATCTCGTCCCAGCTGGGCACGGCCGCCCGGCGCCCTGGCCGGACACCGTCCGCCTCCGCCTGCCGGTCCGTCGTCCCGGTCAGCCGGTCTCGGTGGCCGGCCACCGCCCGCGGCATCAGCACATCGGCGTACGCGGAACCCGCGCCCGCACTGGCCGCCGGGGCCGGCGGCTCCTCGACCTCGGCCTCGGAGTCCTCGTCGCTCTGCGGAGCCTTGGCGCTTTCCGGTACGACCATGTCGCCACGGAAGCTGGGCACCGCCTCCAGCAGGCTGGTCAGCGAATCCCGCTCGCGCTCCCGCTCACCGACGGCCTCCTCCGCACCCCGCGGCTCGCTCTCCTCGCCGCCGGACTGCGCCGCGCGCTCACCGCGCTCGGACGTCTGCCGGTCCAGGGCACGGTCCAGCGGCCGGTCACGCGGCAGCCGTGCGATCCGCGGTACGAACGGGAAGCTCGGCTCGGGCGTGTCGTCGCTCTCGCCGATCAGCGCCCGGGCCTCGTCGTCCACGGCCTGGACGAGCCGGCGCGGCGGGTCGTAGGTCCAGCTCGCCGAGTGCGGTTCGGCCGCGACGCGGTAGACCAGCAGCACCTCCCAGGTGCCGTCGTCCCGGCGCCAGGAGTCCCACTGGACGCTCTCCTTGTCGGCGCCGCGCAGCAGCAGCCGCTCCGCGACCGCCTCACCGAGCTGCGGACCGGTGTTCTCGCCGGGCCGTCGCACGGGTGTCTTACGGGCCCGCTCGGCCATGAAGGCGCGCTCGGCGAGCACCGGGCCCTCGAAGCGGCGCACCCGGTCGACGGGGATGCCGGCGAGCTGGGCGACCTCTTCGGCGGAGGCACCTGCTCTTATCCGCGCCTGGATGTCCCGCGGACGCAGATGGCTCTCGACCTCGATCTCGATCTGGCCGAGCCGCGCACGGTCGTTGCGGACGGCGGCGCGCAGCCGTTCGTCGATCGGAAGCGTGTACTCGGTGCTGTCCGCAGCTTTGAGCACCAGCCGTGTGCCGTCGTTGGAGACGGCCACGACACGCAGTTCGGGCATGGGGACCTCCCGGGTGGTGCCTGCCGACGTCACGTGCGTCGCTGCTTCCGCTAGTCGAGTGTGGCCTGCCCGGGTGCAGCCTGCCACAACATTGCCGAGTTGCCCGGCGTGTCGAGGCTTGGCCCCCAAACGCCGTTATGACACGGTTACCAGTTTGCAACGCTCAGTGACCATGCCGCTTGTCCTGTCGCCGTCACCCGTGCCGAGCGGCGGCGCCCCAGGGTGAGTGCCGCCTGCTGGGCCCCCTCCCGCGGGTTCCGGGCAGCCGGACGGGAACCGGGGCCAGGGTTCGCCACAGTACTCCATTCGGACCACTGAGGTGGACCGCCGCGCCGCTGAACTTCTGGGCGGGCAACGGGGTTCGGTCGCCTTGTCGATCTCTCTACCAGGCACAGAGGTGGCAAGTTTCACAGATTCCCCAAAATCGGAACTAAAGACTCCGCCAATTGGTCACTTCTCCATGCAAGATGGATCGAAGGGGCTATCAAAGGTAGGAGATGGACAAGGAAACCGAAACCGCCACGAAAGAGAAGGAGAAGCGGATCGACCTGAGCGTGGCTCAGGTTGCCGGCAGCGCGCTCGCTGCGGCCGCCGCCGCGTTCCTCGCGGGGCAGCTCGGTGTGTACGGAACCATCATCGGCGCAGGTGTGGTCAGTGTCGTGGCCACGACAGGTGGCTCGATATTCCAGCACCTCTTCCGGCGCACCGGCGAACAGATCAAGGAGGCATCGGTCGCCACCAGACCGAGGCCCCGCCGCTTCTCCTCCCGCACTCGATCCACCACCCAGCAGACCAGGCAGGACCCCACGCGGGTGCTGCCGACCTTCGACAAACAGGGCACGGAGGACCCGGTCACCTCCGTCGCCGCCCGGACACCCCCGTCCGACACGGCGCGCACCCAGTTGATCCCGCGGGCCGAACAGGCCCGTCGCCGCGATCCGGCAAGCGCCCACCCCATGGACCGGACCCAGCTGGTGCCCCGCCTCGACGAGCGGACCATGGCACCGGGCCGGTCGGCCGCCCGCCCGGCCGACGTCACCACGGTGCTTCCCACGGCCGGCAGGCCCGAGGAAGTGAGCACCGCGACGTACGGCACCCGGCTGCGCGGCTGGAAGCGGCCGGCGCTCGGCGCGCTCGTGGTCTTCGTACTGGCGATGGGTGGGGTCACCGCGACCGAGCTGTTGACGGGGCAGACGCCCAGCGGGGCAAAGGGCACCACGCTCGGCAACCTCACCCACAACGGTGGGGGGAGCCGGCAGCAGCCCAGCGCACCGGAATCGCCCGACCCAGGCCATGCGCCGGGTCACGGCGGCCGGCAGGGCGGCGGCGACGGAGCGTCCCCGGACCCCGGCCGGTCCGGTGACAGCGGTACCGGTCAGGACAGGGGAAGGGACAACGGCACCCCGGACCCGGACCCGTCCGACGGCGGCAAGAGCTCGCCGGACCCGGACACCTCATCGTCCCCGGATCCGTCGCCGAGCGGATCCTCGGACAGCGGCGGTGACGCCGGGACCGGTGACGGCCCGACCGGCGGTGAGAGCCCCGGAAGCCAGCAGGATCCCGGGGCACAGGCCCCCGACCCGGGCGCTTCCTGACCCGGGCGGACCGGCCGTCCGTACGGCTCCGCAACGGCCGCGGTCCGGTGCCCCCTTCCGGGGCGCCGGGCCGCGGCCGGCGTCGGTCAGTCCCCCAGGACCCGGCGCAGATACGCGTTGGCGAACCGGCGCTCCGGGTCCAGCCGGTCGCGGACCGCGGTGAACTCGCCGAACCGCGGATAGACCTCGGCGAGACGGGAGGCGTCGCGGGTGTGCAGCTTCCCCCAGTGCGGGCGCCCCTCGTGCGCCGTCATGATCCGCTCGGTGGCCGCGAAGTACGCCTCGTACGGCGTCCCCCGGTACATGTGCACGGCGATGTAGGTGGTGTCCCGGCCCGAAGCGGTGGACAGCGGGAGGTCGTCGGCCGGCGCGGTGCGCACCTCCACGGGGAAGCTGATCCTGAAGTCCGAGCGCTCCACCAGGGCCTTGAGCTCACCCAGCGCGGCGACCGCGGCCGCACGGGGCAGCGCGTACTCCATCTCCACGAACCGCACCCGCCGCGGTGAGGTGAACACCTTGTACGGGATGTCGGTGTACGTACGGGCCGACAGTGCGCGGCTGGAGAGCTTGGCGATGCCCGGTATGGCTGCCGGCACCGCCCGGCCTACGGTGCAGGCGGCCTGGAAGACCCCGTTGGACAGCAGCTCGTCCTCGATCCAGCCGCTGACCCTGCCCGGCGGCGCGGCCGGGCCCTGGCTGCGGTTGTTGCGCTTGGTGTTGCAGTTGCCGGTGTGCGGGAACCAGTAGAACTCGAAGTGCTCGTTCTCGGCGATCAGCTCGTCGAACCGGCCGGTCACCTCGTCGAAGGGCATCGGCTCCTCGCGGGCGGTCAGCAGGAACTCCGGCTCCACGGCGAAGGTCAGCTCGCTGATCACGCCCAGTGCGCCCAGGCCCAGCCGGGCCGCCGCGAAGACGTCCGGGTTCTCCTCGGCGGAGCAGGTCAGCACCGAGCCGTCGGCGGTGACCAGTTCGAGGGCGGTGAGCTGGGCGGCGATCGAGGCCGAGTCGCGGCCGGTGCCGTGGGTGCCGGTGCTGACCGCCCCGGAGACGGTCTGCTCCATGATGTCGCCCATGTTGGTCAGCGACAGCCCGTGCGCGGCCAGGGTCTCGTTGAGGCGCTTGAGGGGCGTACCGGCGGCCACTGTCACCGTCCCGGCCTCGCGGTCGATCCGGCGTACGCCGGTCAGTCGCTCGGGGCGGATCAGCAGCCCGTCCGTGGCGGCGGCCGGGGTGAAGGAGTGTCCGGTGCCGGCCGCCTTGACCGTCAGTCCGTCCGCGGCCGCGGTACGGATCGCGGACGCCAGCTCCTCGGTGCTCGCGGGCGCCGCGCTCCGGGCGGGGTGGGTGGTGACGTTGCCGGCCCAGTTGCGCCACGGTCCGGCACTCGGGCCGCGCCCTCCCGAGCCGCCGACGGCGTTGCTGACTGCCATGGTGACGTCCCCTTCCTCCGCGCGGGCCGGCCGGTTCGGCCGCCGTTGGTGTGAGCGCATGATGTCAGTCACCGACGCGACATCCACAGGGGGTGACGGGAATCACACGATCAAGGAAATCGGCCGCAATCGCCCGGCTCCCGGACATCTCGTACCGCCGGTAACCCGGAGGCGGCGGGTCCGCTCGGAACCGCCCTACGCGACGCTCTCCTCGCCCTGCCGCTCGGCTGCCACGCCGGCCGGATCCGGCTGCCCCTCGGCGACGGTCCGGCCCGCCACGGCCGGCACCGGCCCCGGGCGGAGCCTGCGGTAGCCCGCGAACGCCACCAGCGCGGCGAGCACACCCGCCGTCACCGGTACGAGATAGCCGCGGGCGGCGCCCGCGGCGTCCACCACCCAGCCGGCCGCCGAGGAACCCAGCGCCACCCCGACCGCCAGACCGGTGCTGGTCCACGTCATGCCCTCGGTCAGCTGCGCCCGCGGCACATGCTCCTCGACCAGCGCCATCGTGGTCACCATCGTCGGCGCGATGGACAGGCCCGCGACGAAGAGCGCGACCGCCAGCAGCGGCAGCGAGCCCACCAGCTGGAGCGGCACCATGCTCACCGCCATCGCGCAGACCCCCACCACCCAGCGGCGCGCCGGATGCCCCTTGAGGTGCAGCAGCCCGAAGACGGCACCGGCCACACATGAGCCGAGTGCATAGACCGCCAGCACCAGGCTGGCCGCCGCCTTGTGCCCCTCCTCCTCGGCGAACGCCACGGTCACCACGTCGATCGCCCCGAAGATCGCGCCGGTCGCCACAAACGTCCCCACCAGCACCTGGAGGCCCGGCGAGCGCAGCGCCGAACCCGTGGCGTGCTGCGCCCGCGGATGCGGCACCGGCTCGGTCGTCCGCTGCGACGTCAGCCAGAAGACCCCGGCCGCCAGGAAGCCGCCGGCCAGCAGCGGACCGGCCTCCGGGAACCACGCGGTGGACAGCCCGATGGACAGGATCGGCCCGACGATGAAGCACATCTCGTCGACGATCGACTCCCACGAGTACGCGGTGTGCAGCTCGCGCGGGGAGCCACGGTAGAGCTCCGCCCAGCGTGCCCGGACCATCGAGCCGACGCTCGGTACGCACCCCACGCAGGCCGCGAAGACGAAGAGGAGCCAGTCCGGCCAGCGCTGCTGCGCGCTCAACAGCAGACCGGCCACCGCGGCGAGCGAGACCAGCGTCGCCGGGCGCATCACCCGGCGCTGGCCGTGCCGGTCCACCAGCCGGGATATCTGCGGCCCGATGACCGCCGCGGACAGCGCGAGGGTCGCCGACAGCGCGCCCGCCAGGCCGTAGCGGCCGGTCAGCTGGGAGACCATCGTGACGATGCCGATGCCCATCATCGACAGCGGCATCCGGCCCAGGAGTCCGGCAGCCGAGAAGGACTTGGTACCGGGGCGGCCGAAAAGGGCGCGGTAGGGACTGGGCAACGGGGGCGCTCCGCCGGATCAGGACCGAAGATCGGTAAGCAATGGGGGGTAAGCAATGTCTGTAGCCGACACAGCTTACGGGCGGAGCGCTCCCGGCGCCTCCGGATTTCCGCCAGTGCCGGTGGCCCCCGCCGCCCTCCCCGGCCCCGGGGCCTGCCCACCGCGCCCGGAGCAAGGGTGGCAGGATCGATGGCATGCCCGAACAGTGCGATCCCGCCCCCTATGACGCCCTGCTGCTGCTCTCCTTCGGCGGCCCCGAAGGCCCCGACGACGTCGTGCCGTTCCTGGAGAACGTCACCCGCGGCCGCGGCATCCCCCGCGAGCGGCTCAAGGAGGTGGGGCAGCACTACTTCCTGTTCGGTGGCGTGAGCCCGATCAACGCCCAGAACCGTGAGCTGCTGGACGCACTGCGCAAGGACTTCGCCGAGAACGGCCTGGATCTGCCCGTCTACTGGGGCAACCGCAACTGGGCGCCCTACCTGACCGACACCCTGCGCACGATGGTGAACGACGGCCACCGCCGGATCGCCACCCTCGCGACCAGCGCCTACGCCTCGTACTCGGGCTGCCGGCAGTACCGCGAGAACCTCGCCGATGCGCTCGCCGCCCTTCAGGCGGAGGGGCTGCCGGTGCCCCAGGTGGACAAGCTGCGGCACTACTTCAACCACCCCGGCTTCCTGCGGCCGATGATCGACGGGGTGCTGGCGTCCCTGGCCGAGCTGCCGGCGCCGGTGCGGGACGGCGCCCACCTCGCCTTCACCACGCACTCCATCCCCACCGCCGCCGCCGACACCTCCGGCACCCCCGAAGACCACACCGAGGGCGGCGAGGGCGGCGCCTATGTCGCCCAGCACCTGGATGTGGCACGGATGATCGCCGACGCCGTACGGGAGGAGACCGGCGTGGCGCACCCTTGGCGGCTCGTCTACCAGTCGCGCAGCGGCGCCCCGCACATCCCCTGGCTGGAGCCGGACATCTGCGACCACCTGGAGGAGCGGCACGCCGCGGGCGTCCCCGCCGTCGTCATGGCCCCCATCGGCTTCGTCTCGGACCACATGGAGGTCAAGTACGACCTCGACACCGAGGCCACCGCCAAGGCCGCCGAGCTCGGCCTGCCGGTCGTCAGATCGGCCACCGTGGGCGCCGACCCCCGGTTCGCCGCGGCCGTCCGCGACCTCCTCCTGGAGCGCGCGGCGACCGAGCGGGGCCGCACCCCCGAGCGCTGCGCCCTGGGCGCCCTCGGCGCGAGCCACGACCTCTGTCCGGTCGGCTGCTGCCCGGCCCGTGCGCCGCATCCGGCCGCCGCGGGCGCCGACTGGCGGGGCCCGGTCGCGGACGCCCCCGCATAAGCCCGTACGCCCCCACCTCCCGCCCGCCCACCGCTCGTCCGAGCAAGGAGCATCGTGCCCGACCCGCTGCACTCCGATCCGGCGCAGAACGACGCGCTGTACGACGAACTTCTCGACCTCGCCCTGGAGGCCGCCCGCCGCGCCGGGACGCTGCTGCGCGACGGCCGGCCGGCCGACCTCGATGTGGCCGCCACGAAATCCAGCCCCATCGACGTCGTCACCGAGATGGACATCGCCTCAGAGAAGCTGATCACCGGCTTCCTCGGGGAGCGCCGCCCCGACGACGGCTTCCTGGGGGAGGAAGGCGCCAGTACGGAGGGCACCAGCGGCATCCGCTGGGTGATCGACCCCCTCGACGGCACCGTGAACTACCTCTACGGCCTGCCGTCCTGGGCCGTGTCCATCGCGGCGGAGAAGGACGGCGAGGCCGTTGTCGGGGTGGTCGCCGCCCCGATGCGCGGCGAGACCTACCAGGCCGTCCTGGGCCGTGGGGCGCTCAACAACGGCAAGCCGGTCCGGCACCGGCCCGCGCCGCCGCTCTCCCAGGCGCTGCTCGGCACCGGCTTCGGCTATCTGGCGGACCGCCGGGCCGCCCAGGCAGAGGTGGTGCGCACCCTGCTGCCGCAGGTCCGCGACATCCGGCGGGCCGGGTCGGCCGCGATCGACCTGTGCGATGTGGCCTGCGGACGGCTCGACGCCTACTACGAGCGCGGGCTGAACCCCTGGGACCTCGCGGCCGGCGCGCTGATCGCCCGCGAGGCCGGTGCGCTCACCGGAGGCCGCCCCGGCCGGGACGCCTCCCACGAGCTGACCCTGGCCGCCTCCCCGGCCCTCTTCGCGCAGCTCCAGCCGCTGCTCGACGAGCTGGGCGCCTGGCACGACTGAACCCGGCCGCCCCCGGGCGTGCCAGCGCCCCGGCACCATCCCCTGGATGCCGGGGCGCTGTCGCCGTACGACGGCGGGCGGTCAGGCGTTGCTTACCGCCCCGTACCGCACGCCGTGCTCGCTCGCCAGTCGCTGCAGGTCTTCGAGTTCGGCCTGCTCGACCTCGGCGAGGAAGTCATCTCCCGCAGCGCGGGCCTGGTCCAGTTCGGCTTCGGTCTTCTCTATGCGCTGCAGAATGCCTGCGGTGAACGCGTCCATGTGCGCCCCCTCGTCGTGGGTCGGTGGCACGGGGGTGTGCCGACGGGTGGGTCGATCACGGCGTGATCCCTGCGATGGTTCAGTTACATGGCAATTCGGGTCGCCACATGAACAGGGCGTGATCGCGGGTGTGCACTCGTCCTCCCCATGCGGACCCTCAGGGAAACCTCAACCCGGCCAGGAATCCTGTCGAGCGCGCTCCACGGGCCTGCCCTCCACCCCTCCGTACCTGCTCTTACCGCCGGTTTACGGCTGTTCGGGGCAGGATGGAAGGGCTCTGAGACTTTGTTGTGCCTGCCCGAGAGGGCTGTGAGGAAGGACTAGCGACGTGCGTGTTCTCGTCGTCGAGGACGAGCAGCTGCTCGCCGATGCGGTGGCCACCGGACTACGCCGGGAGGCCATGGCCGTCGACGTGGTCTACGACGGCGCCGCCGCCCTCGAACGGATCGCGGTCAACGACTACGACGTCGTCGTGCTCGACCGTGATCTTCCGGTCGTCCACGGGGACGACGTCTGCCGCAAGATCGTCGAGCTCGGGATGCCCACCCGCGTCCTGATGCTCACCGCCTCCGGCGACGTCAGCGACCGCGTCGAGGGCCTGGAGATCGGCGCGGACGACTACCTCCCCAAGCCCTTCGCCTTCACCGAGCTCACAGCCCGGGTACGCGCCCTGGGGCGCCGTACGACCGTCGCGCTGCCGCCCGTCCTGGAGCGGGCCGGCATCAAGCTCGACCCCAACCGCCGCGAGGTCTTCCGCGACGGCAAGGAGGTCCAGCTCGCGCCGAAGGAGTTCGCGGTGCTGGAGGTCCTGATGCGCAGCGAGGGCACGGTCGTCTCGGCCGAGCAGCTGCTGGAGAAGGCCTGGGACGAGAACACCGACCCGTTCACCAACGTCGTACGCGTCACGGTCATGACGCTGCGCCGCAAGCTCGGCGAGCCCGCGGTGATCGTCACCGTCCCCGGCTCGGGATACCGGATCTGACCGGCGATGCCCTCCCTGCCCTCGTTCTCCAAGGCGGCCGCCCCGCCGCCGCCCATGCCGCCCAAGCCCACCTGGGACCCCCGCCCGGTCAACGTCCGGCCGTTCCCGTGGCTGCGCCCCACGATCCGGATACGGCTGACGCTCCTGTACGGCGGCATGTTCCTGATGGCCGGCATCGTGCTGCTCACGATCATCTACATGCTGGCCGCGGACGCGCTGCACGACGGCAGCGCGCTGCCGCTGAAGATCCTGGGCGGCAAGTTCGAGTCCACCAGCGACATCTGCGACCTGCCCACCCAGACCTCCGGACCGCTGCTCCAGGAAGCCGTCAACCAGTGCCTCCAGCAGCAGCGCGCGGTGGCCCTCAACAGCCTGCTCAACCGCTCACTGCTGGCGCTGCTCGGGCTGACCGTCGTGGCGTTCGCGTTCGGTTATGCGATGGCGGGGCGGGTGCTTGCGCCGTTGGGGCGGATCACTCGGACCGCGCAGCGGGTGGCGGGGTCGGATCTGCACCGGCGGATCGAGCTGGGTGGGCCGGACGATGAGCTCAAGGAGCTGGCGGACACCTTCGACGAGATGCTGGACCGTTTGGACCGGGCGTTTGAGTCGCAGCGGCGGTTTGTTGCCAATGCCTCGCATGAGCTGCGTACGCCGTTGGCGATCAATCGCACGCTGTTGGAGGTGCAGCTCGCCGACCCGGATGCTTCGCCGGAGCTGGCGCAGCTGGGCAAGACGTTGCTGGCGACGAATGAGCGCAGTGAGCAGTTGGTGGAGGGGCTTTTGCTGCTGGCGCGCAGTGAGAACAAGGTCGTGGACAAGAAGCCGGTGGATCTGTCGGAGGTGGCGGCTCAGGCGGTTGATCAGATGCGGCAGGAGGCGCAGGCGAAGGGGGTGGAGCTGCGGGGGGTGCGGCA